>NZ_JBIVKJ010000018.1:0-134736 GCF_044750705.1 Kitasatospora sp. NPDC088783 | reverse complement strand
ATCCGGCACAAGATCATCCGACACGTGCAACACTCTGCTGCCTCAACGCCTCAACTGCCAAGCCCCCAGGCCGAACTCATTTTGAAATGATCAGTTATCCCCGCCCCGGCCCGAAATCGGGTCATTCTGGGCATCATCCCGGGCCGTCCGACTGAACCCTCAAGCACCCTGGAAACGAATAAGGCCAGGTCAGACGGTGTCTGACCTGGCCGGGACTGTGGTGGGCCGCCAGGGGTTCGAACCCTGAACCTACGGATTAAAAGTCCGCAGCTCTGCCAATTGAGCTAGCGGCCCGCGGCAGGCGTGGACCCGGGGGACAGCGCCTGCCGGGGTGATCCTACCTGGTGCTCGGTGGGGGAGGGCCAGCGGATTGCCGGGCGGGTCGTGCGGGCGGGGGTGGGGGGAGGTGGGCGGCGCGGACGCGGTGGAGCCAGGCTTCGACGGGGCGTTCGTCGGGGGCGGCGGGGAGCACGCCGGGGCGGTCGAAGCGGGCGGCGGCGTCGGCGAGGAGGGTGGTGGCCTCCTCGGGGCGGTCGGCGTAGCGCTCGCCGAGGGCGCGGACCCGTTCGGGGTCGGGAAGCCGGATCTCCAGGTGGCCGGTCTCGTGCAGGGTGACGCCCTGGCGGACCAGCCGGACCAGGTGCCGGGCGTGCTTGGCGGCCCGGGCCCGGCCGGCCGGGTCGGTGCGGTCGCGGGCGGTGAGCTTGCGGAACTGCTGGTCGGCGTAGCCCAGGTAGGCGCCGCGGACCGCCGGGCCGGAGAGGAAGGACGTCCGCAGGCCGATCAGCTCCTCGCCGAGCGGCGTCCGCACCTCGTACAACTCCTCCGGCAGCCAGACGAGTTCGGTGGCCGTCGGGTTGCCGTTGAGGGCCAGGCGGCACCACTTGGCGGCCTCGTGCAGGGTGCGGTCGGGCCGGGTGGTGACGTGCGACTCGGCGGGCCGGTGCAGGCCGTGGAAGGCGGTGGTGGGCGCGGCGAACAGGCCGAGCCGGTCGAGGTCGGACCCGGCGTGCGCCAGGCCGTACGCGGTGGAGCCGACGATGCCGGAGAGCAGGACGTTCACGGGCGGACGCCTCCCCGGCGGTCGCGGACGGAAGTGGGTACGGGCGGAAGTGGGTACGGGCGGGTGCGGCCCGGTCCGACCCCCAGTCTCGCCCGCGCCGCCCGGCCCCGGCCAACGATTTCCGCCGGGGCGATCGCGCGGGGAGACAGAACCCGGCGCACAGACCGACCGGCCGACTCGCCGCTCGGCCCGAGGGGAAGGAGGGCGCGGGACGAACCCTCAGTCCCCGTCCGGTAGTTCGAGCGGCAGGTGGCCGTAGCCGACCGACCCCGGCACGCCCCGGCGCAGGCCCTCCAGCAGGGCGGGCGGCGGGGTCGCGTGGACGGTGGTGTAGTGGTGCTCGCCGAGCGCCGGGTCGCTGGGCCAGGCGGGGCGCTCCTCGGCGGGGGTGGTGGCGAAGTACCCGTCCGCGCCGTTCCGGTTGCCCCGGCCGTCCAGCCGGACCCACCACGAACTGCCGGGCAGCAGTACGCCGTTGAGCCCGTGCAGCACTTCCAGCTTCTGGTAGCACAGACCGGCCGGGATGCCGTTGGCGCGCAGCAGCGCGGCCAGCAGGTGCGACTTGCCGTGGCAGATCGCGTTGCCCGCGGCGAGCACGTCGGAGGCCCGGTAGGCGGCCGACCAGTGGCCGACGTCCGCCGAGTGGTCGATCCGGTCGCGGACGTACCCGAACACCGCCTCGGCCGTCCGCACCGGGTCCGCCCGCCGCAGTTCGGCGGCGAGCCGGACGATCGCGGGGTGGTCGTGGTCGACGACCCGGTCGGCGGCGAGGTACGCGGCCGGGTCCGGCCGTTCGGCCCGCAGCGGGCCGTGGGGGGAGACGGAGAGGTCCATGGCAGCGATGCTCGGCGCCCGACCGCACGGCCCGCAAAGGGGTTTCACCCGATGGGATAGCGTCGGCGGCGACACCTGTCGTGAACGAAGGACGCGGGACGCGGGACGAAGGACGGAGGCGCGGTCGGCATGGCGCAGGACGAGGTGCTGGACGAGGTGCTGGTGGTCACCGGCGGCGGTCGCGGCATCGGGGCGGCCACCGCGCTGCTCGCCGCCGGACGCGGCTACCGGGTGTGCGTCAACTACCGCAGCGACCAGGGCTCGGCGGAGGCCGTGGTGGAGCGGATCCGGGCCGCGGGCGGCACCGCGCTCGCCGTCCGCGCGGACGTCTCGCACACCGCCGGGGTGACCGAGCTGTTCGACACCGTCGACCGCGAACTCGGCACCCTCACCGCGCTGGTGAACAACGCCGGCACGCTGGAGCGGCAGTGCCGGCTGGACGAGCTCGACGAGGACCGGCTGAACCGGATCTGGGCGGCCAACATCACCGGCCCGTTCCTGTGCGCGGCGGCCGCGGTGCGCCGGATGTCCACCCGGTACGGCGGCCGGGGCGGGGCGATCGTCAACGTCGGCTCGGCGGCGTCCCGGCTCGGCTCGCCGAACGAGTACGTCGACTACGCGGCGTCCAAGGGCGCGCTGGACTCGATGACCACCGGCCTGGCGCTGGAGGTCGCGGCCGAGGGCATCCGGGTCAACGCCGTCCGCCCCGGCCTGATCCACACCGGCATCCACGCCCTCGGCGGCGAACCCGGCCGGGTCGACCGGGTCGGCCCGAACCTCCCGATGGGGCGCGGCGGGCAGCCCGAGGAGATCGCCGAAGCGATCCTGTACCTGCTCTCCCCCGCCGCCTCGTACATCACCGGCGCCTTCCTGGACGCCGCCGGCGGCCGCTGACCGCCACACCACCGCCCACCACCGACCACCGACCGCCGACCGCCGACCGCCGGGCTCCCGCGACTCCTACCACTCCCACAACTCCCGCCACCGGACGCGCGGTTCCGGCTCCACGGCTCCCGGTACCGGTTCGGTGAACGCCCCGACCCGGCGTCCGCCCCTGCCCCTACGGTGGAACGCATGACCGAGACCGAGATCGCCGCCGCGCCCTTCCTCGACATCCCCGACGTCCCCAACCTCCGCGACGCCGGGTCCGGCGTCTACCGCCCCGGGCTGCTCTACCGCTCGGCCACCCTCCACCACCTCACCGACGAGGGCCTGCGGCGCCTCACCGAACTCGGCATCCGCACCGTCCTGGACCTGCGCAGCGCCGCCGAGGTCGCCCTGTACCCGGACCGGCTGCCCGACGGCGCCACCTACCTCCACCTGCCGATGCTGCCCGACCCGGCCACCACCGACCGGGCGTGGCCCGAGGACCAGTCCGCGCTCTACCCGTTCATGGCCGAGACCGGCGGCATCGCCGTCGCCGCCGCCGTCCGCGCGCTGGCCACCGGCGCCCCGCTGCTGGTCCACTGCGCCGTCGGCAAGGACCGCACCGGCCTGACCGTCGCCGTCCTGCAGACCCTGGCCGGCCTCCCGCTCGACGCCGTCACCACCGACTTCCTCCGCTCCAACGCCGGCCTCGGCCTCGACCTCGGCCCCGTCCCCTACCTCGACGCCGCCGGGGTCGAACGGCTCTCCCGCCCCGTCGAAGCCGCCCACCTGCACGCCGCCCTCACCCACGCCACCACCCGCCACGGCTCCCTCGCCGCCTACCTCCGCGACCACGGCGCCACCGACGCCGACCTCGCCACCCTCCGCACCCTGGGACCGTCCTGACGGCCCACCGCACGCCCGCGCACCGCACGCCCGCGCACCAAGCGCCGCCACCCGGCTGCTCCGGCCGCCGTTCCCCGGGCGGGGGGCGGCTCGTTAGGAGCGTTACCGTGGGCGGTGCGCCCACCCGCACGTCCACCCGCACGTCCACCGGTGCGTCCACCGGCGCGCCCGGCCCGCCCCGCCCGTCGTCGGACGGGCGTGGTGGCACGAAGTCCCGAAGTCCCGAAGTCCCGAAGACGTGAAGTCCCGAAGTCCCGAAGTCGTGAAGGAGCCCGTCCCATGGCACGTTTCCCCGCCACCGCCGCCGTCGCCGCCACCGGGCTGGTCGGCGGGTACGCGACCGCCCGGTTCAGTGGGCGCCGGGAGTGGGGCGGTGCCGTGCTGGCGGCGGCCGGGGCGACGGCCGCGGTCCGCTGGGGGCGGCGTTCGGGGGTGCCGGCCGCGGCGGGGCTGACCACGCTGTACCTGGCCGCGTTCGGCGGCTCGCACCCGCTGGCGAAGAAGATCGGCGCCTGGCCGGCCGTCCTGGCGGTGACGGGCGTGGTGGCCGCGGCCTCCGCGCTGGCCACCGGCGACTGAGGTCCGGCGGCACCGCCCGACGACAGCACCGCCCGACGACGGCACCGCCCACCGGCGGCATCCCTCAGCGGCCGAAGCGTTCCTCGAACGCCGTCCGGTTCGCGGAGGGAACGCTGCGGTCCCAGACCGCGAACACCACCCGGTCGAAGGCCGCGCCCCACTCGTCCAGGGCCCGCCCGAAGGCGTCCGCCACCTCCGCCGGGTCGTTGCGGAACACCCCGCAGCCCCAGGCGCCCAGCACCAGTTCGCGGACGCCGTGCCGGGCGGCGGCGGCCAGCACCCGTCCGGCCCGTTCGGCCAGCAGCGGGCCGAGGCCGAGCGGACGGCCGGGCGAACGCAGCGCCAGCTGGCCCGCGTTGGGCGCGGGCGAGGTGAGGAAGCCGACCCGGTGGGTGCGCTCCAGCAGTTCGCCGCGGTCGTCCCGGATCACCGGCACGCCCGGCGACCAGATCACCCGGTGGCTGTAGCGCAGGTCGGTGGAGGCCCGGTGCGCCTCGTAGTAGTCGGGGGCCTCCAGCAGGCAGCGGTACAGCAGCGAGGAGCGGCAGACGTCCTCCTCCTGGGCCTTCGCCCCGCGCAGGTAGCCGCCGCCGGGGTTGCGCGCGGACGCGAAGTTCAGCACCGCGACGCTCCGCCCGCCGTCCGCGACCAGCCGCCGGGCCGCCTGCATGCTGCCCTCGCCGGTCACCTCGACCACCGCGCCGGGAACGCGGACGGGCCCCGGGCCGGGCCCGAACTCCGCGTCCGCCGGGTACGACACCGTCCCGGCCCGGGCCTCGGCCAGCTCCGCGGCGATCCGCACCACCGCGCCGGCCGGGCTCCGGTACTCGCCCCGGTCCGCGATCTCCTCGTTCTGCGTGGCCACCGCCCGCTGCCTGCTGCTCACACCGGGCACGCTAATCCCCAACTCCCGTCCCCACCAGCGATTTTCGCTCCTGCCCGGCCACACCCCCCGGGAACGCGGACGGGCCCGCCCCACCGAAGTGGAACGGGCCCGGATCAGCCGGCCTGCGGCGCGTCAGTTCTTCCAGCGCGGCTTGCGGTCGCCGCCACCGTTGAAGCCGCCGCGGTCGTCGCGGTTGAAGCCGCCGCGCTCGCCGCGGTCCCGGTCGCCGAACGGACGGCCACCGCGGTCGTCGCGGTTGAAGCCGCCACCCTGCGGACGGCCACCGGTGCGGTGGTCGTCACGCCGCACGAACGGACGGCTGCCGCCACCGGCCTGGCCACGGTCCCGGTCGCCGAACGGACGCGCCGGACGGTCGCCGAACGAACGGGCACCGCGGTCGTCACGGTTGAAGCCACCGCGCTCGCGGTCACCGAAGGAACGGCCGCCACGGTCACCGCGGTCGTCACGGTTGAACCCGCCACGCTCACGGTCACCGAACGAACGGCCGCCGCGGTCATCGCGGTTGAAGCCACCGCGCTCACGGTCGCCGAACGAACGGCCGCCACGGTCACCGCGGTCGTCACGGTTGAACCCGCCACGCTCACGGTCACCGAAGGAACGGCCGCCACGGTCACCGCGGTCGTCACGGTTGAACCCGCCACGCTCACGGTCACCGAACGAACGGCCGCCGCGGTCGTCACGGTTGAAGCCACCGCGCTCACGGTCGCCGAACGAACGGCCGCCACGGTCACCGCGGTCGTCACGGTTGAACCCGCCGCGCTCACGGTCACCGCGCTCGCCGCGGTCCCGGTTGTTGTACGCCGGGCGCTCGCTGCTGCGGGCGTCGCGGTAGGACGGGGCGCGCTCCTCGGTCACCGGCTCGGCCTCGGCGGCGGCGACCGCCGCGACGGGGGCCTCGGTGTCGGCCTCGACGGCCGGCTCCTCGTCCTCGATGCCCAGCTCGGCCCGCTCGCGGGCGGCCCGGGCGGACAGCCGGTCGGCCTCCTCGCGCAGCTCGGTCGCGCGGCGCTGGGCGCGCTCCAGCTCACGGGTGAGCTCGGCGACCTCGCGCTCGGCGGCACCGGCGATGCCGGAGGCGCTCTCGGCCTGGACCTCGACCAGCGAGCGGGCGCCGGTGATCCGGGCCACCTCGGCGTCGAAGGCGTGGTCGAGGATGTGGCGCGAGGCGTCCACGCCCGCGTCCTCCATCAGCCGGAACACGCCGCGGCGCTGGTGCGGCAGCACCAGGGTGACGACGATGCCGGAGCGGCCGGCCCGGGCGGTGCGGCCGGAGCGGTGCAGGTAGTCCTTGTGGTCGCCGGCCGGGTCGACGTTCAGCACCAGGTCGATGCCGTCGACGTGGATGCCGCGGGCGGCGACGTCGGTGGCGACGACCACGTTGAGGTAGCCGTCCTTGAAGTCGCCGAGGACCCGGGTACGGGCGCCCTGGGTCATGCCGCCGTGCAGCGCGTCGGCCTTCACCCCGGCCTCCATCAGCTGCTGGGCGACCCGGTCCGCGCCCATCTGGGTGCGGACGAAGATGATGGTGCGGCCCTTGCGGGCGGCGATCGCGTTGGTGATCGGCGCCTTGTCCTTGGGCTTCACGACCAGGATGTGGTGGGTCATGGTGGTCACGGCGCCGGCCGACGGGTCGACCTCGTGGGTGACCGGGTTCTTCAGGTAGCGCTTGACCAGGCTGTCGATCTCGTTCTCCAGGGTGGCGGAGAACAGCAGGCGCTGGCCGCCGGCCGGCACCAGGTCGAGGATCTCGGTGACCTCGGGCAGGAAGCCCATGTCGGCCATCTGGTCGGCCTCGTCCAGGACGGCGATCTCGACCTCGTCCATCTTGGCGGAGCCGCGGTTGATCAGGTCGCGCAGGCGGCCGGGGGTGGCCACCAGGACGTCGACGCCGCGCTCCAGCGCGTAGATCTGGTTCGACATCGAGGTGCCGCCGCAGACCACCTTGAGGCGCAGGCCGAGCACCGAGCCGAACGGCTCCAGCGCGTCGGCGACCTGCATGGCCAGCTCGCGGGTCGGGACCAGGATCAGGCCGCGCGGGTGCTTCGCCTTGGTGCGCTCGCCGTCGGCGAGGCGGGTCAGCAGCGGGAGGCCGAAGCTCAGGGTCTTGCCGGAGCCGGTGCGGCCGCGGCCCAGCACGTCCTTGCCGGCCAGCGCGTCCGGGATGGTCGCGGCCTGGATCGGGAACGGGGTGGTGACGCCGCGCTTGGCGAGGGCCCGGACCACGTCGTCGTGCAGACCGAGGTCGCCGAAGGTGATGGTGGGCTCGGCGTCGTCATCGGTGTCCGCGTCGGCGTCCGCGGTGGTGCCGGCGTCGGTGTCGTCCGCGGCGTCGGTGTCCGCGTCGAGGTCGCTGTCGACGTCGGTCAGCTCGGCGAGCTCCGCGTCCAGCGTGTCGGTGTCGGTGTCGAGGGAGTCGGCGTCGGACCCGTTCGCGGGCATGGCGAAGCGGGCGTCGTCAACGAGAGACATGCAAAACCTTCCGGAAGTGGCACGCGCCAAAGTCCGGGGGTCTGTTGAAAAACCGCCTCTATGCGGTCAGCCACGGATCGCCGGAACGCGCCAAGGGCGCTCAAAGGTGTATGAGGAGCGCCAGCCAAATAGGATCAAACGAACGATCTACCACCATAGGGGAACCTGGGGATCAGAGGCAAATCCCCTGGTCAGCACCTCGAACGAAGGCCCGATCGGCCCTCCCGGCTTCCCCCGCCCGCTCAGTGCGCCGAGGGCGACTCGCTCGGCCCCTCCGATCCCGCGCCACTGGGCGTCGCCGACGGCCCGGCCGAGTGCGCGGGCGCCGACGGGCTGCCCTGCGGGCTCGGCGAGCCGCCCGTCCCGCCGCCACCGCTGCCGCCACCGCCGACGGGCGGGCTGGGCGGGGCCGAGACCGGCGCGCTCGCCGTCCCGGACGGGGCCGCGCCGCTCGCCGACGCCGCCGGCACCTGCACGGGCGCACCCGGCACGCCCTGCGACACCGGCGGCGGCGTGGACCCCGGCACCGGGGCTCCCGCGGCCGACGACGCGCCCGGTGACGCGCCGTCAAGGCTCAACGCCCCGCCGTGCTCCCCGTGCTGGACGGTCTGCCGCGCGCCCTGCCCGCCGCCCGGCCGGGCACTCGCCGGCGCCCCCGTCCCGGACGGCTTCACCTCCGTCCTCCCGCCCGGGGCGTCCGCGCCCACCGCCATGCACCCGCCCAGCCCGAGCACGGCCAGCGCCGCCGCCACCGAACCCGCCGCCGTCCGCCGCCGGCGCACCGGCCAACCCACCACCATCGAGCCACCTCCCGCACGACCCGCCAGGGGCCGCCACCGTTCCCGGTGCCCAACGCGCGTCCGCCCCGCCTGGACACGGGTACCACCCCACCGGCTCCCACTCCCGTCCCACGCCCCCCACGCGCCCCTTCCTCCCCCGCCCCGCTCCCCCGCTCCTCGCGCGCCGAACACGCCGCCGTCCCCCGGATGACCTGGCGCGCCGTCAGCGGAGCTCCGACAATGGGACGCGTGGAGATGACCCGGGACGAGTTCGAGGCACTGGTGTCCGACGCGCTGGACCAGATTCCGTCGCAGCTGGCCGCGATGATGGACAACGTCGCGGTCTTCGTCGAGGACGAACCCGACCCCGCGACCCCCGACCTGCTCGGCCTCTACGAGGGCATCCCCCTCACCGAACGCGGCGAGTGGTACGCCGGCGTCCTCCCCGACCGGATCATGGTCTACCGGGGCCCCACCCTCCGCCACTGCGACACCCGCGAACAGGCCGTCGACGAGATCCGCACCACCGTGATCCACGAGGTCGCCCACCACTTCGGCTTCGACGACGACGAACTCCACGAACTCGGCTGGTCCTGACCTCCCCCCGGCCCTCCCCTCGCCCACCCGGCGTCCGCCACCCCGCCCCGCCGCGCCGACCACCGGAAACCGTTTTGGCGTTCCCGCCCGGCATCCCATATGCTTCTCGACGTCCCCGAACGCCGGATGATCCGGCCGGAAGGGCCGCAAGCCCTCATCGTCTAGTGGCCCAGGACGCCGCCCTTTCAAGGCGGTAGCACGGGTTCGAATCCCGTTGGGGGTACGCAGTACCGTAGTAAGGTCCTGTGCGGAGCAATCCGCACGAGGTCCCGTGGAGCAGTTGGTTAGCTCGCCACCCTGTCAAGGTGGAGGTCGCGGGTTCAAGTCCCGTCGGGATCGCTCGTCTCGCAAGAGGCGGTGCAGTACGGCCAGGTAGCTCAGTTGGTACGAGCGTCCGCCTGAAAAGCGGAAGGTCGCCGGTTCGACCCCGGCCCTGGCCACAGTTCGAACGAGAGGCCCCGGAGCACAGGCTCCGGGGCCTCTCGCGTTGTCCGGACCGTCCGATCCCCTCCGCTCCGGATCGGGATGCGGAGACGCTGCGGCCCCTCCACCCCCGGGCCGACCCTGGAACCGTCGATCGGCCCACCGAGTACGGTCCGAGCTTGCGAGGCCGTGCCCTGCCGAGGCTTCGGCTTGTTGAACAGGCGCTCGACGGTGCCGCGGTCCCGGTGGGGCTCGGCGTCGTGGCTGACGGGCCCGCCGACCCGAACCTTCCCCAGCACGGGATGGACTGCGGCCCGCCCGCCCCCGGAGCGTCCGGGCGGGGTCGCGTTCGGCCGGAGCCTCCTCCCGGGGAGGCGGCTCGCCGGGGCGATCGCGGCCGCGTGCGCGCCCTAGCGGGTCGGCGGTTCGATCAGGGCGGCCAGGCCGTCGAGGATGCGGGGGAGGCCGAACTCGTAGGCGCGGTCGGCGTGGTAGGCGCCGCCCTGGGCCTGGCCGGCGGCGGTGCCGACGCGGGTGGCGACGGGGTAGCGGGTGGGGTCGAGGACGCGGGCGAGGAGGTCGGCGTTGGCCTCCCACCACTGTCGGTCGCTCATCGCGCTGTCCTGCTGGGCGGCGCGTTCGTCGGCGGCCATCCGGGCGCAGGTCTGGACGAAGCCGAGCAGGTGGGTGAGGGCGGCGTCGAGGCGGACGTCGTCGAGGCCGGTGCCTTCGAGGGCGGAGAGCTCGTACTCGTACTTGGCCATCAGGCCGGGGCCGAGCGGCGGGCGGGTGGTCGGGACGGCCGCGGTCCAGGGGTGGGCGGCGTACAGGGCGCGGTTGTCGTCGGCGACGGCGGCGGCGCGGGCGCGCCAGCCGGGGTCGGCGGGGGTGGTGCGGGGCATCGCGGCGTAGAGGGTGTCCAGCATCAGGTCGAGCAGTTCGGCCTTGCCGGGGACGTAGGTGTAGAGCGCCATCGGGGAGAGGCCGAGTTCCTGGGCGACCCGGCGCATGGTGACGGCGTCCAGCCCGTCGGCGTCGGCGATGCGGATCGCGGCGGCGGCGATCGCGGCGGGCGAGTGGGCCTGTCGCGGTCCGCGCCGGCCTCCGGTGGCGGACGGGGTGGGGACGCCCCAGAGCAGGGCGAGGGTGTGCGCGGGGTCTCCGGCGCTGCTCCGGTTGCTGGCCATGCGGGGGATTCTTCCACGCGGAAATCTCCATACTGTGTATAGTGTACGCCGTAAGGAGTAATGGCACCCGACCCGCGCGATCCGGAAGGACCCCCTTGAAGATCAACCGCTCCGCCGTCTCCCTGACCGTCGAGGACGTCGCGGCCTCCGCCGCCTTCCTCTCCACCCACCTCGGCTTCCGACAGGAGATGGCCGCCGACGGCTTCGTCTCGCTCGGCCACCCGGACGCCGGCATGAACGTGGTCCTCCTGCGCCGGGGCCTGGAGGTGCTGCCGGAGGGCCTCCGCGACCAGCACGCGGCCGGGCTGATCCTGGCGTTCACCGTGGACGACGCGGCCGGCACCGAGGCCCGGCTGCGGGAGGCCGGGGTGGCGATCACCCTGCCGCTGCTCGACGAGCCGTGGGGCGAGCGGCTGTTCCAGGTCACCGACCCGAACGGGGTGACCGTGCAGTTCACCGAGTGGCGGGCCACCGCCGCGGCGTGACGGGGAGGGCAGGACGGCGCGGCGCCCCCGGAGCGGCCTTCGCTCCGGGGGCACCGGCGAGCGGGGAGGACGGGCGTCGGCCGGTCAGGCGTTCGGGAGGGAGCCGGCGACCGGCCCGGCCCGCGCGGCCCTGCTGCGGCGGCGGTGAGTGCGTCGGCGGCGGTGAGTGCGTCCGGCGGCGGGACGGCCGCTACCGGCGGCGCATCGCCTTGCGGGTGTTGCGCACCCGCCGGTGCATCCGCTGGACGTTGGCCAGGGTGTGCACCCGGCCGGCCACGGTCAGGCGGTACTTGAGGCGCAGGAAGGGCGGGAGGGCGTCGATCCGGTCGGCCCCTATCGCGCTGACCAGCCGGGTGACGTGGCGGTGGTAGGCGTAGCGGTACTCCTGGTCGCCGTCGGGGACGGTCCAGAAGAACATCGGGATCTCCTCGACCAGGGTGTTGTGGTCGTAGGCCCGCAGGTGCTCGCGGAAGACGGGTTCGGGCCGGTCGAGCAGCCAGGCGCGGACGAGTTCGATGGAGCGGACCCGGTCGGCGAGGCCGCGCGGGTCGGTGCGGCGCTGGGTGATCGAGCTGTCGCCGTCCTCGCGGATCCGCCAGTGGTAGATCGGCTCGGACAGCACGTCGACGCTCTCGGCGAGGAAGTGGTGCGGGACGCTGACCGGGGCGTCCTCGTAGAGCATGCCCTCGGGGTAGTCCAGGCCGGCGGCGGCGTAGAAGGAGCGCCGGTAGACCTTGTTCCAGGCGGTGCGGTCGGTGACCAGGCCGGGCAGTTCGCTGACGTGGGTGCGCAGCCGGGTCTCGGCGAACGGGCGGACGTGGACGTGCGAGGGCTCCAGTCCGGCGGTGCGCAGCCGCAGCACGTTGCCGGTGGCGAAGTCGGAGCCGGTGGCGTCCAGGGTGTCGACCATCAGCCGGTAGGCGTCCGGCGGCACCACGTCGTCGCTGTCGACGAAGGCCAGGTAGCGGGTGCCGGGCGCGAGGTGGCGGACGCCGGTGTTGCGGGCGGCGCCGAGCCCCTGGTTCTCCTGCCGGACCAGTCGGAACCGCGGGTCGCGGGCGACGTACCGCTCGGCGATGGCGGCGCTGGTGTCGGTGGAGCCGTCGTCGACCATGACGCACTCGAGGTCGCTGAAGGTCTGGTCGGCGATCGAGTCCAGGCAGGCGGCGAGGTAGCGCTCGACGTTGTACACCGGGACGACGACGGAGAGGCGGGGTGCCATCGGCTGCGCGGCCTTTCGGAACGGGCACCCTGATTGGCCGACAGGAATGCCGCCGGGCGCGAACGCGCGAAGCGTATCCGACCCCGACAACGTTGCGGGAAACGTCAGATGGCGCGGAAGTAGCGGAGGAATTCGCTCCGATTCCGCGTCCGCGGCACTCCCGCAAGAAGGGAGACGGAAAAGCGCGACAGAACGGACGGTAAAGCAGAGGGCAAAACCGACGGCCGGGCGGAGGGCGCCGCGACGGGCAGCCGAACAACCGAGCGCCGCTGCCCACCCCCGTGGGGCAACGGCGCCCGAGCATCCGGATGCCGATCCTGCCGACCGAGTCCACGGTGTGTCAACTATCGTGGATTTTTCAACGACGGCCCGGAGCGTCGGACGGCCGACCGCCACGGTTCGGGCACCGATTCCCCAACGATCGTGCAGAACAGGACGGACGAGGGATACGCCCGGGGGTAAGGAGCCTCTATGATCCGGCACATGCCCCAGGAAACCCCCCGCACCGAAGTCCCGGACTTCGCCAGCCGCTTCCGGCGCCTGATAGCGGTGATCTACCCCAAGGACCTCGGCCGTCCCTGGCGGGACAGTGAGATCGCCGAAGGCACCGGCCTGAGCGGCACGTACATCGGCAACCTGCGCAAGGGCTCCCAGAAGCCGAGCCTGGAGAACGCCGTCCGGATCGCCCGGTTCTTCGGCGTCCCGCTCGACTACTTCTCCGATTCGGAGACCGCCCGCGCGGTGGAGCAGGACCTGCGCAAGATCGAGGCGCTGCGGGACGCCAGGGTCGAGCGGATCGCCATGCGGGCGGCCGGGCTGCCGCCGGAGATGCAGGACGCCGCACTCACTATTGTGGAGCAGTTGCGGCGGGCCGTGGGCCTGACCGACGGGCAGCCGGACGAGGCCGGCCCGGTGACGTGACGGAGCGCCAGCAGGTGCCGCTGGGACACTGGCGGCTGCCGGAAGGGGTCGACGTGCGGGGTGTGGGAAGCGGACTGGGCCGGACCCGGCGCCGGATGCGGGCGGTCGCGCGCGACCTGCGCCTGCCGCCGCTGAGCACCGTCGAGGAGCTGTGCGACGCGGTCTCGGCGCACCTGGGGCGTCCGATCCGGATCGCCCCGCGCCGGATGCGGGTCGGCGAGCCCTCCGGTTTCGTCGAGCGCCTGCCCGCCGAGGACGTCGTCCACGTCGAGCAGGAGACCTCCGGACTGCACCGGGCGCACATCGTCTGCCACGAACTGGCCCACCTGCTGTGCGGCCACCTGACCGAGCCCGCGCTGCTCGACCCGGACACCGCCCGGGTCGAACTGCCCACCATCGACCCGGAGATGCTCCGGCTGGTGCTCGGCCGCTCGCACTACGACGACGCCGCCGAGGAGGAGGCCGAGGTGCTCGGCGCCGAGCTGATGCGCCTCCTGGTGCTCGCCCCGGGCGCCGGCACCACCTCGCAGCTCGCCCCCGCGTTGGAGCACCGCAAAGGACAGCATGTCTGAACTGCCGTACAACCTGGTCTACTTGGGTATCGGCAGCGCCGCCTGGCTGGTCGCCGCACTGAAGCTGCGGGCCTGGCGGCGCGACCCGTCGTTCGGGCTGCTGGTGGTCGCCCTGGCGATCGCCTCCCCGGCCACCGCCTTCCTGCTGGCCTCCCCGCTGCTGTACCGGGCGGTCGGACACCTCACCGGCGTCGGCAACCTGGCCACCCTGTTCGTCTACCTCGGCATCGTCGGCTTCTCCGCCGCCGCCGTGGTCCTCGCCCTGGTCTGGACCCCGCCCGAGGAGCGCGCCGGCGCCCTGATCTGGGCGCCGCTGGACGACCGGCTGCGGCAGCTGGTGCGCCGCCGCGCCGCGGTGTTCGCCGCGCTCGTCCCCGTCCTGGCCGCGCTCTTCCTGGCCGGCGGCCCGTACCGGCCCGAAACGCCGCTCACCTTCGACACCACCTTCGCCCCGCGCACCGCCACCGCGCTGTTCCTGGCGCTCTACCAGGGCCTGTTCGCCTACGCGCTGATCGACATCGGCCGGGTCTGCCTCGGCCACGCCGCCCGGCTCCCCGAGGGCTGGCTGCGCCGCGGCATCCGGCTGCTCGCCCTCGGCGCGCTCACCGCCTGCGGCTACGTGCTGTGCAAGCTCGCCGCGATCGCCCTCGCGTACGCGGGCGTCGGCGGCGCCGAGTGGCTCAGCACCGCCCTCGGCCCGGCCTTCGCCGCCCTCGGCGCGATCGGCATCACCTGCGGTTTCGCCGGCCCGGCCGGCGCCGCCTGGGCCGCCCGCCGCCGCGACTTCCGCGCCCTGCGCCCGCTCTGGGACCTGGTCTACCGCGCCGACCGCCGCCTCGCCCTGGAGGGCCCGCCCTCCCCCGCCTGGCGCGAACGCGCCGCCCTGCGCGACCTGGAGTGGCGCACCACCCGGCGCGGGCTGGAGATCCGCGACGGCCAGCTGACGCTCCGTCCGTTCGTCGACCCCGCCGCCGTGGACGCCGCGCGGCGGCTGGCCGGCCGGGCCTCGCTCGCCCGGAGCCACCGGGACGCCCTGGTGGTCGCCGCCGCGCTGCGCTCCGCCGTCGCCGCCCTGGCCGCCGGCACCCCGCCCCGCCCCCGCGAGGAGCAGGCCGCGCTGCCCGGCCTGGACACCGACCCGGCCGAGGAGCGGGCCCACCTGGTGCTGGTCGCCTGCTACCTGCGCTCCCCGCTGCTCGACCGGGCGCTGGAACCCCTCCCGTGACCACCCCGCCGCCACCGGCCAGGGACGCCTTCGCCGCCCTGGTCCTGCACCGGCGCCCGCAGCGCGCCCGGGTCGGCCTGACGCTCGGCTTCGTCCGCACCTTCGCCGTCCCCGAGATCGCCGAAGTCCTGTCCGGCACCGGGAAGTTGGCGTCCGCGCCGAAGGCCAGGGCGAAGGCCACCGGCGCCATGATGTTCGCCCTGATCGGCCACGGCGTGGACAGCCCGGCCGGCCGGGAGACCGTCGCCGCGCTCGCCGCGCTGCACCGCCTCCCCGGCGTGGACGCGGAGCTGATGCGCTACGTGCTGGCCTGCTTCACCGTCTGCCCGGTCACGTACGCGGCCGGGACCGCCGCCGAACGCGAGGCGGCCGCCGCCTTCGCCGCCGCGCTCGCCGGAGCACTCGGCCTGCCGCCGCTCCCCGGGCCCGCCCTGGCCGAGACCGCCGCCTGGATGCGGGAGTTCGAAACCGCCCGGTTCGCCCCCAGCGAGGCCGGCCGGCGGCTCTGGCGGGCCGTCGCACCGGTCTTCGCCGCCCGCCTCCCCGGCCCGCTCGCCCGCCACGCCCCCGCCTTCGCCGCGGCCCTCCTCGACCCCCCGCTGCGCGCCGCCTTCGCCGTTCCCCGCCCGCCCCTGCCGCTGCGCGCGGCCGCCCGGCTCGCCTTCCGCCTGCTGCGCTGACGGGACGGCACGCGCGCAGCGGCCCGGTAGCGGGCCGGGCGGCACCGCGCGGTTGCTCAGCGGCGCGGGCCGTGCACCCGGCGGTAGCTCCAGGCCAGCAGGCCGAGCAGGATCAGGCCGGACAGGATCAGGCTCGACCCGGTCGCCCAGCCGGCCATCGGCAGCGAGGGCACCAGCCCGGCGACGACGCCCGCGGCGATCAGGCCGAGTCCGGCGAGGACCGAGCCGGCGATCCGCCAGCCGGAGGCGACGCTCGCCTCGACGCCCTGCATGGCCTTGACCCGGACCGGCTCCACGAAGCGGGCGAAGGCGGGCACCGCGCGGGCGACCAGGACCATGCCGGCCAGCAGGAGCAGCATCCCCGGGCCGGGCAGCACCAGCAGCACCACGCCCACCACGATCAGGACCGCGCCGACCACCGCGAAGAGCACCCGGGCCACCGGGTGGACCTCCGTCGGGTCCGCTTCGAATCCCGGCCGCTGCTGCTGGTTCATCAGCCCACCCTAACCGGACGGCCCGCGGTTCCCGGTGCCCCGACACCGCCCCCGGCCGCCCGGGCACGTCTCGGAGCACGCGTCGGGGCACGCGTCGGGGCACGCGTCGGGGCACGCGTCGGGGCGCTCCTGTCCGGCCGAACGGACGGCCGGTCGTCCGGGAGGAGCGCCCCGGCGGCGGGTCACATCCCGTTCTTGCGGATCGGGGTGTACTCGGCCAGCTTGGAGATCGGCTCCTCGTGCGAGACGCAGCCCTGGCTGCCGGAGTCCTCCAGGATGATCGCCCGGGTGTGCGCCGCGTCCGCCCAGCCGCCGAACAGCACCACGTGCTGCTCGTGGTCGCCGCTGGTGTGGTGGACCACCAGGGCGTCGCCCGGCTGGAGGTCCTTGCGGGCGATGTGGTGGGCGATGCCGGCCGACTCGCTGATCAGCGGGCCGGTGGTGGTGCCGGGGCCGGGCAGGCCCCAGGCGGCGGAGAGGAAGCCGGAGCAGTCGACCCGGTAGCCGTTGGTGACGGCGCCCTGGCTGTAGCCGAGCTTGCGCTTGACCCGCTCCATCGCCCGCTCCACCATCGCCTTGCGCTCGTCGGAGACCCCGTCCAGCTTGGGCTGGGCCTTGGCGCCGCCGCCCTCGCCGTTGCGCGGGTGCCGGTGGTCGGACCAGGCGTCCCAGCTGTTGCCGTTGACGATCCTGGTCTTCCAGTCGCCGGTCGAGCGGTCCTTGAGCTTCGGGCCGTCGTGCTTGCCGCCGGGGCCGCTGACGATCCCGGAGCCGTCGTTGCCGCTGGTGTCGTGGCCGCCGCTGCCGCCCGTCCCGCCACCGCCGCCGTCGGTCCCGGTGTGCGGCGAGGAGGGCTGCCCGGTGTGGCCGCCGCTGCCGCCGCTGCCTGCGCCGCCCTTGCCCTTGTCGACGCTGTCGATCCCGGTGCCGGGCGACTTGGGCTTGCTCTCCTCGGAGTGCTTGCGCTTGAGGTCCTCGGCGATCTTCCGCTCGACCTCCTCGTACGAGGTGATCAGCTGCTTGATCTTGGCCGCGTCCTCGCCCAGCTCCTTGGTGAGCTTCTCCTTGGTCTTCATCAGCGCCTCGGCCCGCGCGTTGATGGCCTGCACGTCCCGGGCCACCTCCGCCAGGATCGGGCCGGCCCCGAGGACGCCCATGATCCCGCCCGAGAACACGTCGGTGGCGGCCGCCTTCGCGACGGTCGCCTTGATGTGGCCGAGCTGCCCGGCCATCTCCTGCATCCGCTGGTTGACCTGCGTGAAGTCCTGCTGGATCTTCAGCAGTTCGCCCGGCTGGAAGCCGAACTCGTTCCCCGCCATCGTGTTGTTCCCCCTGTGGTCGGCCCGGCCCTTAGCGGTCGGGCCCGGTGCGGTGCGGTCGGTCGACGGTCGGTCGGCGCTACAGGACGTTGGCGAGCTGCTTGACCGAGTCGCCGAGCTGCCCGAGCTCGTCCGCGACGGAGTTCAGCTCGCGGACCCGGCCCTGCGCGTGCGAGATGAAGGCGTCCGCGGCCGCGCCGTGCCAGGTCAGCCCGCCGAGCACCGCGCTGACCTCGCGGCCGAGGCCGTCGACCTGCTTGCTCAGCTCGGCCAGCTCCTGGGCGATCTTGTTCAGCTCGGCGTCGGCGTCGCCGAACATCTTGCCGAGCGCCCAGTGCGCGATCTCGGCCGGAGCCATGACGATGTCCTCGCCGACCTTGACCACGTCACCGGCGAGGTGCTTGACGTCTCCCCACAGATCCATGACCGTCCCCCTGTTTCCCCGTGGATTCCCCGAAAGCCTGTTCCCCCAAGGCTAGTCAGTACGGGCCCCGGGGGAAACGGGCGGGTACGGGGTGGAAGCGGGCGGGTGTCGGCGGGACCGGCGCGGCGGCCGGGCGGCAGCGACCGGACCCGGGCGGCGGCGGGTCGGGCGCGGGCCGGGCACGGGCCGGGCCGGCTGTTCGCGGTCCGGCCGCCGGGCCTGTGACACTGGATGTGCTCGAAAACCGAGGTGCGCCCCGGCCCCCACTTTTTGCAACCTAGAGGGATGCCCGCAGTGAGTTCTCCCGTAGCCCAGCAGCCCGCCCCCACGTTCGCGGAGCTGGCCGCCCGGCTGCCCGGCGTGATGCTGCGCGACGCGCAGCGCCTCGGCCGCCGCCTGGAGGGCACCCGCAAGGTCAGGTCGGCCGAGGGCCGGCAGAAGGTGCTGACCGAGCTGGCCTCCGACTTCGACCGCTCCGAGTCCCGGGTGGCCGCCCGCCGGGCGGCGGTGCCGGTGATCCGGTACCCGCAGGAGCTGCCGGTCGCGCAGAAGAAGGACGAGATCCTGGCCGCCGTCCGCGACCACCAGGTGGTGATCGTGGCGGGCGAGACCGGCTCCGGCAAGACCACCCAGATCCCGAAGATCTGCCTGGAGCTGGGCCGCGGCGTCCAGGGCCTGATCGGCCACACCCAGCCGCGCCGGATCGCCGCCCGCACGGTCGCCGAGCGGGTCGCCGAGGAGCTGGACACCCCGCTGGGCGGGGCGGTCGGCTGGAAGGTCCGGTTCACCGACCAGGCCGGCCAGGACACCCTGGTGAAGCTGATGACGGACGGCATCCTGCTGGCCGAGATCCAGACCGACCGGGACCTGCGGCAGTACGACACCCTGATCATCGACGAGGCGCACGAGCGCAGCCTGAACATCGACTTCCTGCTCGGCTACCTCAAGCAGCTGCTGCCCCGCCGCCCCGACCTCAAGGTGGTCATCACCTCCGCCACCATCGACCCGGAGCGCTTCGCCGCCCACTTCGACGGCGCCCCGATCATCGAGGTCTCCGGCCGCACCTACCCGGTCGAGGTCCGCTACCGGCCCCTCGTGGAGGACGACGAGCCGGACTCCGACGACGCGGACGACAACGACCGGGACCGCGACCGGGACCAGATCCAGGGCATCTGCGACGCCGTCGAGGAGCTCCAGGCCGAGGGGCCCGGCGACATCCTGGTGTTCCTCTCCGGCGAGCGCGAGATCCGCGACACCGCCGACGCGCTGACCAAGCTGAGACTCCGGTCCACCGAGGTCCTGCCGCTCTACGCCCGGCTCTCCTCGGCCGAGCAGCACCGGGTGTTCCAGCGCTCCTCGCAGCGCCGGGTGGTGCTGGCCACCAACGTCGCCGAGACCTCGCTGACCGTCCCCGGCATCAAGTACGTGATCGACCCGGGCACCGCCCGGATCTCCCGCTACAGCCACCGCACCAAGGTGCAGCGGCTGCCGATCGAGGCGGTCAGCCAGGCCAGCGCCAACCAGCGCAAGGGCCGCTGCGGCCGCACCTCGGACGGCATCTGCATCCGGCTGTACTCGGAGGAGGACTTCCTCTCCCGCCCCGAGTTCACCGACGCCGAGATCCTGCGCACCAACCTGGCCTCGGTGATCCTGCAGATGACCGCGGCCGGCCTGGGCGACATCGCCGCCTTCCCGTTCCTCGACCCGCCGGACTCCCGGAACATCAAGGACGGCGTCAACCTGCTGCACGAGCTGGGCGCCCTCGACCCGGAGGAGAAGGACCACCGCAAGCGGCTGACCGAGCTGGGCCGCAAGCTCGCCCAGCTCCCGGTCGACCCGCGGATGGCCCGGATGGTGCTGGAGGCCGACCGCCTCGGCTGCGTCCGCGACGTGATGGTGATCGCCGCCGCGCTCTCCATCCAGGACCCGCGCGAGCGCCCGGCCGAGAAGCGCCAGGCCGCCGACGAACGGCACCGCCGCTTCCAGTCGGAGACCTCCGACTTCCTGTCCTACCTGTCGGTCTGGCGCTACGTGCGGGAGCAGCAGAAGGAGCTGTCCTCCTCGGCGTTCCGCCGGATGTGCAAGTCCGAGTTCCTCAACTACCTGCGGATACGGGAGTGGCAGGACGTCTACGTCCAGCTGCGCACCATCGCCAAGCAGCTCGGCGTCACCGTCGACGAGCCGGCGGACACCGTGCCGGTCGGGGAGGAGGGCGAACCGGACGCGGACCGGATCCACCAGGCGCTGCTCTCCGGCCTGCTCTCCCACCTGGGCCTGTTCGACGCGGAGAAGCGCGAGTACGCGGGCGCCCGCGGCGCCCGGTTCGCGGTGTTCCCGGGCTCGGGGCTGTTCAAGAAGCCGCCGCGCTGGGTGATGTCGGCCGAGCTGGTGGAGACCTCCCGGCTGTGGGCGCGGATCAACGCGAAGATCGAGCCGGAGTGGGTGGAGCCGCTGGCGGCGCACCTGATCAAGCGCAGCTACAGCGAGCCGCACTGGGAGAAGAAGGCCGGCGCGGTGCTGGCGTACGAGAAGGTCACGCTGTACGGCCTGCCGGTCGTCGCCCAGCGGAAGGTCAACTACGGCCGGATCGACCCCCAGCTGTGCCGGGAGCTGTTCATCCGCTCGGCGCTGGTGGAGGGCGACTGGGAGACGCACCACCGGTTCTTCGCGGAGAACCGCAAGCTGCTCGACGAGGTCGAGGAGCTGGAGAACCGGGCCCGCCGCCGGGACATCCTGGTGGACGACCAGACCCTGTTCGACTTCTACGACGCCCGGCTGCCCGAGGACGTGGTCTCCGGGCGGCACTTCGACGCCTGGTGGAAGAGGACCCGGCGCGACCAGCCCGACCTGCTCAACTTCGAGAAGTCGATGCTGATCAACGACTCGGCGGACGGGATCACCGAGGCCGACTACCCGGACTTCTGGCAGCAGGGCAAGCTGCGCCTCCCGCTGACGTACCAGTTCGAGCCGGGCAGCGACGCGGACGGCGTGACGGTGCACATCCCGCTGGCGGTGCTCAACCAGGTGGTGTCGGAGGGCTTCGACTGGCAGATCCCCGGTCTGCGGGCGGAGCTGGTGACGGCCTGGATCCGCTCGCTGCCGAAGGCGGTCCGGCGCAACTTCGTCCCGGCCCCGGACTACGCGCGGGCCGCGATGCGCGAGCTGACGGACCGCCAGGAGCCGCTGCTGCCGACGCTGGAGCGGGTGCTGCACCGGATGTCGGGCCTGCCGATCCCGCCGGAGGCGTGGGACGAGGAGCGCATCCCGGACCACCTGAAGGTGACCTTCCGGGTGGTGGACGGCAAGCGGAAGCTCGCCGAGTCCAAGGACCTGGAGGAGCTGCGGCTCGAACTCCAGCCGAAGCTGTCCGCGACGCTCTCCAGCGCCGCCTCCGGCCGGGGCATCGAGCGCACCGGCCTGACCGCCTGGCCGGAGGACCTGCCGGTCCTCCAGCGCACCTTCGAGCAGCGCTCCCGGGGCCACTCGCTGCGCGCCTACCCGGCGCTGGTGGACGAGGGCGCCTCGGTGGGCATCAAGCTGTTCGACACCCCGGAGGCCCAGCAGCGGGCGATGTGGGCGGGCACCCGCCGGCTGCTGATGCTCCGGGTGAACTCCCCGGCCAAGTCGATCCAGGGCCGGCTGGGCAACCAGGCCAAGCTCGCCCTGTCGTACAACCCGCACGGGTCGGTCCCGGCCCTGTTCGAGGACATCGTGGCGGCGGCGACCGACCGCCTGATGGAGCTCAACGGCGGGGTGGTCTGGGAGGCGGAGGCGTTCGGGGCGCTGTACGACAAGGTCCGGGCGGACCTGTACGAGCTGTCGGCGGACACCACGCTGAAGACCGCGTCGGCGCTGATCGCCTTCCACAAGGCGTCGACCCGGCTGAAGTCGGTCTCCAGCCCGGTGCTGCTGTCCGCGGTGAACGACGTCCGGCTGCACCTGGCCTCGCTGGTGCACCCGGGCTTCGTGGCCGGGACGGGCTGGCAGCGCCTGGGCGACCTGAAGCGCTACCTGCTGGCGGTGGACCGCCGCCTGGAGGCGCTGCCCAACCACCCGCAGCGGGACCTGCAGAACCTGGTGAAGGTACAGGCGGTGCAGCAGGCGTACGGGGAGCTGCTGGCGAGGGTGCCGGCGGGCCGGGAGCCGTCGCCGGAGATCAGGGCGGTGCGCTGGATGATCGAGGAGCTGCGGGTGAGCTTCTTCGCCCAGGGGCTGGGCACGCCGAGCCCGGTGTCGGAGAAGCGGATCCTCAAGGCGATGGAGGCCGCCGCGGCGACCCTCTGAGGCGGGTCGGGAACCGGCTCCGGGGGGCTCCGGAGCCGGTTCGACCTGGGGGGTCGCCATGCAGTACAGTCTGTCTTGTTCGCAGGCGAGAGCAGGCGGGCGAGGATCAGAACACTGGTCCCGTGGAGCAGTTGGTTAGCTCGCCACCCTGTCAAGGTGGAGGTCGCGGGTTCAAGTCCCGTCGGGATCGCAGTAGCGTAAGGCCCGGAACCGTATGGTTCCGGGCCTTACCGCGTTTCCGGAGCCCGGCGCAAGGCGCGCGACTGTGACGACCGTCACTGAACGGCTTTTGAGATGCCACTTCGGGAGCATCTCCACAAAGCGCCCTGATTTAATATATAAAATTGCACTTCCTTTCCCGGCTGCGCCCCCCCTGCGATGATCATCCGAAAGGGAATGCCGGATTCCGCCCGGAACCCCTTCCGGAGCACCCGCACCCCCTCCCCCGCCCGCCCCACGGACCGGCCCCGGACATGCCGGAGGGCCGCCCCTTCCGACCCGGCGGAGTCGGAAGGCGGCGGCCCTCAAGCTGTCGGTCGCGCCCCGACCCGGCGGAGTCGGGGGGCTGCCGGTACGAACGGGGGGATCAGACCTCGGTGCGCTGGGCCGGAATACCGGCCAGCAGGGCACGCACCTCCGCCTCGCGGTAGCGGCGGTGGCCGCCGAGAGTCCGGATCGACGTGAGCTTGCCTGCCTTGGCCCAGCGGGTCACGGTCTTCGGGTCCACACGAAACATCGTGGCGACCTCTGCCGGCGTCAGCAGGGGCTCGGCGTCAGGGGTACGAGCGGTCATGAGCGGCCTCCTCGGGAGAACCGAACCAGGGCGGTTCTATCCTTCAAATTCTGCACCTTGGCCCCCGATGCCCGAAATGGCACGGACGGGCCGAGTCGGTTATAGGACGAACGGCTTGTCCTGGTGTCTACAACTACACCATCCGTCCAGCCCCATCGGCCAAACCGCCAAAATTGACCCCTCACGGGTTCAAGAGCGACGGAAGGCCCCGGACCACCCCATAGCGGACAGTCACGCAGCGGTGACGTCCGGTCACGGTGCGGCACGCCTGAGTGAGCTTGGGCTGGTTGTCCCATTTTGGCATATAGGTCTGAGTTCGCGTCAACGGTGAGTAGTATCACGTTCCGTGGGGATTGACCCGATCCGGGACCATGGTCCCGGTAACCGCGCCAATGGTATGGACCATCCTCCCCCGGGCGCCGGAGTTCGGCCAGAGGCAATTTTCTGACGCCCCGTCACCTCCCCCGTCCGCCCCGCGCCCACACCGCCCACACCGTCCTCACACCGCCCGGACCCGCCCGGACCCGCTCAGGACGCCTGCCGCAGCGCCAGCACCCGCCGCCAGCGCGCCGTCAGCCCCTCGTAGGCCCGCAGCGCCGCCGCGGTGTCCCCGGCCCGCAGGGCGCCCAGCCCGTCCGCCAGTTCGCCCACCGAGCGCTCCTCGGCCAGCTCCCGCGGGCCCAGCAGCCGGGCCAGGCCGCCGTAGTCCAGCTCGACCAGCGAGCGCGGGTGGAACTCCTCCAGCCAGCGCCCGACCTCCTCCGCGCCGTCCACCAGCGGCCCGCCCGGCGCCCTCCCCCAGCCCTCGGCCGGGGGCACCCCCTTGCGCAGCAGCCGGTAGGCCCGGGCCACCCGGCGGCGGGCCTGCACCATCGGCGTCAGGTAGAACAGCGCGGCCGGCTCCGGCCGCTCGCCCTCCCCCGACGAGCCGTACTCCCCCGCCGGCACGTGCCGGCGGTCCTCCTCGCCGAACGGCAGGAACCAGCGCAGCGGCACCTCCCAGCGGCTGGAGGCGATCCACGGCCGGGCGTCGGGGTGCTCCTGCTGCCACCGCGCCCGGTCCGCCTCCGCGGCCGTCCGCAGGGCCGGCGGCAGCACGGTGTCCACCAGGTGCGCGGGCAGCGTCCGCTGCAGCTCCTGGAGCGCCAGCCAGCTGCGCAGCCGGGTCGTCCAGGGGCAGACGTAGACCACCCCGTCCAGCGCCCGCACGAAGGCCCGCCCGTCCTCCCGGGCGGGCAGCGGACGGGGCGTCAGGGCCGCCAGGCCCGCCAGCGCGGCCCGCTGCTCGGCCAGCGCCGCCGCGGTCACCGGCTGCCCCGGCCCCTCGGCGTCGGGGCCGTGCTCGGCGGCGTACGCCTGCCAGCGGGCGCGGTCGGGCTCGGGGAAGGCGGCCAGCGGCTCGTAGACCCGCAGCTGCGCGGTGTACGGAGGAAGCACGGTCGTGCGCCAGACGGTCACGCCCGGCATCGTCGCACGCGCCCGCGGGAACCGTCAGGGTGTCGCGCGGACGGCTTCGGTCGTTGTCCTTCGGGGGCCCCCGAAGGGCGGATTCGAAGGTGTTCCCGAGGCTAGGCTTCCACTCAGACGCCCGCACCACCGCCGCGGGCCATCCTTACTGGAGTCACCACCGTGACCGACGTACACACCACGCACACCGCACCAGGCGTGCTGAGCCGGGTCTTCGGCACCGACCGGGACGGCGAGGGGCACGAGCAGGTCGTGCTCTGCCACGACCGCTCCTCCGGCCTCAAGGCGATCATCGCCATCCACTCCACCGCCCTCGGCCCGGCCCTGGGCGGCACCCGCTTCTTCCCGTACGGCACCGAGGAGGAGGCGCTCCAGGACGCGCTGAACCTCTCCCGCGGGATGAGCTACAAGAACGCCCTCGCCGGGCTCGACCTCGGCGGCGGCAAGGCCGTGATCATCGGCGATCCCGAGAAGGTCAAGAACGAGGCGCTGCTGCGCGCCTACGGGCGCTTCGTGCAGTCCCTGCGCGGCCGCTACATCACCGCCTGCGACGTGGGCACCTACGTGCGGGACATGGACGTGGTGGCCCGGGAGACCGAGTTCGTCACCGGCCGCTCGCCCGAGCACGGCGGCGCCGGCGACTCCTCGATCCTGACCGCCTTCGGCGTCTTCCAGGGCATGCGCGCCTCGGCCCAGGCCCGCTGGGGCCGGCCCACCCTGCGCGGCAAGCGGGTCGGCGTGGCCGGCGTCGGCAAGGTCGGCCACTACCTGGTGGGCCACCTGGTCGCGGACGGCGCCACCGTGGTCGTCACCGACGTCTCCGAGGCCGCCGTGAACCGGGTCCGGGCCACCCACCCGGAGGTCGAGGTGGTGGCCGACACCGGCGCCCTGCTGGCCTCCGCGCTGGACGTCTACGCCCCCTGCGCGCTCGGCGGCGCGCTCACCGACGACACCGTCGCCGCGCTGGGCGCGGCCGGCACCGCGGTCGTCTGCGGCGCGGCCAACAACCAGCTCTCCCACCCGGGCGTCGAGAAGGACCTCGCCGACCGCGGCATCCTGTACGCGCCCGACTACCTGGTGAACTCCGGCGGCGTGATCCAGGTCGCCGACGAGATCGAGGGCTTCAACTTCGACCGGGCCAAGACCAAGGCGACGGGGATCTTCGACACCACCCTGGAGATCTTCACCCGGGCCGCCGCCGACGGCGTCCCGCCCGCGGTGGCCGCCGACCGGCTCGCCGAGAAGCGGATGCGGGAGATCAGCGCGCTGCGCTCGGTGCTGCTCCCGGGGGCCCGCCGGGGCTGACCCGGACCGCCCGTGCGCGCGGGGCCGGCACCGCCCGGCCCCGCGCATCACGATGTGGAACCGGATTCTCAGTCCGTCCCCCGATCGGGCGATACCGCGCCCCCTTCGGGGGATAATCTCTGCAGGAACGACGGGACCGGCCCTGGGTCGGACAGCCTGCCAAAGCCCCGTAATTCCCCTCTGACCTGGGCGGACCTGGTTCGGGGGGGCTCGGGTGCGCGCCACGTCACACCGGCGACGTACCGTCCGGCGGCGGAAACAGGTACCGTTAATGCTCCAAGGGACGGTTTCCCACTTCGGGCAGGCCGGACCTGATCATCAACACGTGTCAGACTCGGGGCCGTGAGCCCCACCGTTGAGGGGGTCGACCCATGGGGCGCGGCCGGGCCAAGGCCAAGCAGACGAAGGTCGCCCGCGAGCTGAAGTACAACAGCGGCGGGTTCGACGCAAACCGTCTGTCGAATGAGCTGGGTGTATCTCCGTCGACCGCGATCGAGCCTGAGCCGATCGAGGACGACGACGAGGACGACCCCTACGCGGCGTACGCGGACAAGTACAACCACGACGACGAGGAAGAGGACACCCCTCCGGCTCGTCGTCGCGCGTAACGCCCTCCGACCCGGCCGGTCCGAGCGCTCCCCGTGAGCGCCGGGCCGGTTTTCGGCGTCCCGCCGCGGCACCCCGGGGTTCTCCGGCGTCCCGCTGCGGCGCGCTGAGGCGCGCTGAGGCGCGGGGGCGGGCCGGGCGTGCGAAGGGCCCCACCGCGGTGCGGCGGGGCCCCTCACCGTGCCTCGGGTCAGAACGACTCGTAGGAGTTGTACAGCGCGGCGCCGCCGTCGTGCTCGGCGGTGCGCTCGACCACGTCGCCGAGCAGCCAGGCCTCCACGTCGCGGTCCTCCAGGACGGCGAGCACCGCGTCGACCGACTCCGGCGGGACGACGGCGACCATGCCGACGCCCATGTTCAGGGTCTTCTCGATCTCCAGCGTCTGCACCGCGCCGACCTGGGCGACGGTGCGGAACACCGGCAGCGGCGACCAGGTGCCGCGGTCGAGGCGGGCGTGCAGGCCGTCCGGGATGACCCGGGCCAGGTTGGCGGCCAGGCCGCCGCCGGTGACGTGCGAGAAGGCGTGGACCTCGGTGGCCCGGGTCAGCGCCAGGCAGTCCAGCGAGTAGATCCTCGTCGGCTCCAGCAGTTCCTCGCCCAGGGTCCGGCCGAACTCCTCGACCCGGCGGTCCAGCGACCAGCCGGCCCGCTCCAGCAGCACGTGCCGCACCAGCGAGTAGCCGTTGGAGTGCAGGCCGGAGGCGGCCATCGCGATCACCACGTCGCCCGCCCGGACCCGGTCCGGACCGAGCAGCGCGTCGGCCTCGACCACGCCGGTGCCGGCGCCCGCGACGTCGTACTCGTCCGGGCCGAGCAGGCCCGGGTGCTCGGCGGTCTCGCCGCCGATCAGCGCGCAGCCGGCCAGCGTGCAGCCCTCGGCGATGCCCTTGACGATCGCGGCGACCCGCTCCGGGACGACCTTGCCGACGCAGATGTAGTCGGTCATGAACAGCGGTTCGGCGCCGCACACCACCAGGTCGTCGACGACCATGGCGACCAGGTCGTGGCCGATGGTGTCGTGCTTGTCCATGGCCTGGGCGATGGCGACCTTGGTGCCGACGCCGTCGGTGGCGGTGGCCAGCAGCGGGCGCTCGTAGCGCTTGAAGGCGGAGGCGTCGAACAGTCCGGCGAAGCCGCCGAGCCCGCCGACCACCTCGGGCCGGTTGCTCTTCCTCACCCACTGCTTCATCAGCTCGACGGCACGGTCGCCGGCCTCGATGTCGACACCCGCGGCGGCGTAGGTCGCCCCGGTCTCGTTGCTGGTCACCTGGTGTGGCCCTTTCGAAGTGGTGGTGCTGCCTCCCCGGCCGGGGCCGGGACGGGGTGCCCCCGGCGTCCGGCGCCGGGGGCGGTGCGCACGGTTACGGGCGGCGCAGCGCGTCCGCCGCGCCGGCGCCACCCAGCATCGACTGCACGCCGTCGAGGTCGCTGGTCTGCTGGCCGCCGCGGACGGGCTGCTTGGCCTGGTGGCCGGAGTTCGCCGCGCCGGCGATTTCAGCCTCCAGCAGCAGCTTGCCGAGCAGCGCCGGGTCGGGCAGCTCCATCGGGTACTCGCCGTCGAAGCAGGCCCGGCAGAGCTGGTCCTTGGGCTGCTTGGTGGCCTCGATCATCCCGTCGATCGAGATGTAGGCCAGCGAGTCGGCGCCCAGCGAGCGGCCGATCTCCTCGACCGAGAGGCCGTTGGCGATCAGCTCGGCGCGGGTGGCGAAGTCGATGCCGAAGAAGCACGGCCACTTCACCGGCGGGGAGGAGATCCGGATGTGCACCTCGGCGGCGCCGGCCTCGCGCAGCATCCGCACCAGCGCGCGCTGGGTGTTGCCGCGGACGATCGAGTCGTCCACGACCACCAGGCGCTTGCCCCGGATGACTTCCTTGAGCGGGTTGAGCTTGAGCCGGATGCCGAGCTGGCGGATGGTCTGGTTGGGCTGGATGAAGGTGCGGCCCACGTAGGCGTTCTTCACCAGGCCGGAGCCGAACGGGATGCCGCTGGCCTCCGCGTACCCGATCGCGGCGGGGGTGCCGGACTCGGGCGTGGCTATCACCAGGTCGGCCTCGACCGGGGACTCGGCGGCCAGCTTGCGGCCCATCTCCACCCGGGAGAGGTGCACGTTGCGGCCGGCGATGGTGGTGTCCGGGCGGGCCAGGTAGACGTACTCGAAGACGCAGCCCTTGGGCTTGGCCTCGGCGAAGCGCGAGGTGCGCATGCCGTTCTCGTCGATGGCGATCAGCTCGCCGGGCTCCACCTCGCGGATGAAGCTGGCGCCGACGATGTCGAGGGCGGAGGTCTCGGAGGCGACCACCCAGCCGCGCTCGATCCGGCCGAGCACCAGCGGGCGGATGCCCTGCGGGTCGCGGGCGGCGTAGAGCGTGTGCTCGTCCATGAAGACCAGCGAGAAGGCGCCCTTCACCCCGGGGAGGACCTTGCGGGCCGTCTCCTCGATGGTGAGGTCCGGGTGGCCGGCCAGCAGGGCGGTCAGCAGGTCGGTGTCGTTGGTGGCCGCGGTCCGGCCGGAGCGGGAGACGTGCTCCTCGCCCGGCAGTTCGGCGACCATCGCCGCGAGTTCGGCGGTGTTGACCAGGTTTCCGTTGTGGCCGAGGGCCAGCGAGCCGTGGACGGTCGCGCGGAAGGTCGGCTGGGCGTTCTCCCAGACCGAGGACCCGGTGGTCGAGTAGCGGGCATGTCCGACGGCGATATGCCCGTGCAGCGACCCCAGGGAGGTCTCGTCGAAGACCTGGGAGACGAGTCCCATGTCCTTGAAGACGAGAATCTGGGAGCCGTTGCTCACTGCGATGCCCGCGGATTCCTGTCCGCGGTGCTGCAGGGCATAGAGGCCGAAGTACGTGAGCTTCGCGACCTCCTCGCCGGGGGCCCAGACCCCGAAGACGCCGCAAGCGTCCTGGGGGCCCTTCTCGCCGGGGAGCAGGTCGTGATTGAGTCGTCCGTCACCACGTGGCACGTCTCCGAGTCTAGGGCAGCCCGGGCGAACGGCCTGATGGCAGCCTCCTGGTACGCGCGTAGATACCGCCTCTTACCAGCTTTCCGCACAGCGGGTGGCCGCCTTCACGCCCTTGTCATCAGGCTTTCGCACAGTGGACGGGCGGGTCGAACGTGAGCCTGCTCACGCTGGGTGATCGCGGGGCGGGCGGGGCCGCGGGGGCGGCGGGGCGGGCGCTCAGGCGGCGGGCAGCAGCAGCCGCCAGGAGGCCGGGCGGACCGTCCAGGTGCGGTGGCGGACCGGGCCGACCGGGCAGCCGTCCGCCTCGTAGCCGAAGCCGCGCCCGGCGACGGTCAGCCGGTCGGTCCGGTGGCGCAGCGGGCTGCCGTCGAGGTCCAGGGCGAGTTCCATGGCGCCGTCGACCACGGCCACCCGCAGGTGGCGCACCCGCTGGTGCACGTCGGCCAGCAGCCGGCCGTCGGCCTCGATGCGCAGTTCCTCCGGGCCGGCGGGGCTCGCCTGCTCGGTCGCAGCCAATTTCGCCCATAGCGAACGCCAGCCGCCCTCCCCCGCCCGTCGGCCGTGCGGGCCCCCGCGGCCCGGACGGCCCGGACCGGTGAAGCGCACCTCGGCGAGGACCACGCCGCCGCCGTCGTCGAGCAGCAGGTCCAGCCGGCGGGCGGTGCCGGCCAGCACCGCGCGGGCCGCCGCCACCGGCTCGGCGGGCACCCCGAGCAGCCGGGCGGTGGCGGTGGCCACCGGGCCGCCGACCGGGACCAGCCCGACCGGGTCGGCGTCCAACTCCCGCTGCCGGTGCAGGGACTGGAGCACCCGCTGGAGCGCCTGGTCGGAGCCGATCACCACGGCCCGGCGCCGGCCCCGGTGGGCGAGCACCCGGTCCAGCTCGGACGGGCTCTCGGGCAGCGCGACCTTCACGTCGGCGCCGCCGCACAGCACGTCCTTGGCGATCCGCACCGATTCGCCGTCGGCCTCCCGGGCCGACGGATCGAGCAGCACCAGCAGCGGCCCGGGGCGCTCGGCGTCCTCCGGGGGGCGGGATACGGGCGTGGACAGCGACGACACGACCGGTCCTTCCTCAGGTAATCTCTCGGTGCAAGAGCCCCTTGCGCCATTGCGCCAGGGGCTTCGTCCATCTCGGGCCAGACTGCGGTCTACGCAGGATGCCCCAACCGGAAGGGGTGTACGCCTGTGCCGGCACTCGTGCTCGTTGGCGCCCAGTGGGGAGACGAGGGCAAGGGGAAGGCCACCGACCTCCTCGGCGGCTCCGTCGACTACGTCGTCCGCTACCAGGGCGGCAACAACGCCGGTCACACGGTGGTCATCGGCGACCAGAAGTACGCCCTGCACCTGCTGCCCTCCGGCATCCTCAGCCCGAACGTGGTGCCGGTGATCGGCAACGGCGTGGTGATCGACCCGGGCGTGCTGCTCTCCGAGCTCAAGGGCCTGGACGAGCGCGGCATCGACACCTCGAAGCTGCTGATCTCGGGCAACGCCCACCTGATCACCCCGTACCACCGGACGCTGGACAAGGTCACCGAGCGCTTCCTCGGCAAGCGCCGGATCGGCACCACCGGCCGCGGCATCGGCCCGGCCTACGCCGACAAGATCAACCGGGTCGGCATCCGGGTCCAGGACCTGTTCGACGAGTCGATCCTGCGCCAGAAGATCGAGGCGGCGCTGCACGACAAGAACCAGCTGCTGGTCAAGCTCTACAACCGGCGCGCGATCCCGGCCGAGCTGGTGCTCGAGGAGTACCTGGGCTACGCCGACAAGATCAAGCCGTACCTGGCCGACACCACCCTCGTCCTGGACGAGGCGCTGAAGGCGGGCAAGGTCGTCCTGCTGGAGGGCGGCCAGGGCACCCTGCTGGACGTGGACCACGGCACGTACCCGTTCGTCACCTCGTCGAACCCGACCTCGGGCGGCGCGTGCACCGGCTCCGGCATCGGCCCGACCAAGATCGACCGGGTCATCGGCATCCTCAAGGCGTACACCACCCGCGTCGGCTCGGGCCCGTTCCCGACCGAGCTGCTGGACGCCGACGGCGACGCGCTGCGCCGGATCGGCGGCGAGCGCGGCGTCACCACCGGGCGCGACCGGCGCTGCGGCTGGTTCGACGCGGTGATCGCCCGCTACGCGACCCGGGTCAACGGCCTGACCGACTTCTTCCTCACCAAGCTGGACGTGCTGACCGGCTGGGAGCAGATCCCGGTCTGCGTGGCGTACGAGATCGACGGCAGGCGGGTCGAGGAACTCCCGTACAACCAGTCGGACTTCCACCACGCGAAGCCGATCTACGAGAACCTGCCCGGCTGGAGCGAGGACATCTCGAAGGCGCAGTCCTTCGCCGACCTGCCGAAGAACGCGCAGGCGTACGTGAAGGCGCTGGAGGAGATGTCGGGCGCCCCGATCTCGGCGATCGGCGTCGGCCCCGGCCGGACCGAGACCATCCAGATCAACTCCTTCCTGTAGGACGCGCGCGAGAGGCCCCGGCCCCCCCCGGGGGCGGGGGGGGGGGGGCGCGCGCGCGGGGGGGGGGGGGGCCCCGGCCCCCGGGGGGGGCGGGCGGGGGGCGGGGGGGCGGGCCCCCCCCGCCCCCCCCCCCCCCCGGGGGGGGGGGGGGGCCCCGGGCCCCCCCCCGCGCGGTGGCGGCCGGACCGGCCGCCGGCGGACGTCAGTAGATGGCGGCGGAGACGATCGCCGCCACGGCCAGGTTGGTGGAGGCGGTCACCCAGACCGCCGGGTGCGGCTCGCGGTCGACCAGCAGCTCGCCGAGCCTGCCGGGCGTCACCAGGTCCAGCACCCAGAACGAGACGGCCATCAGCACCAGGCCGAACAGGCCGAACACGGCCGCCGCGGCCAGGCCCTTGGCGAACTCCTGGTAGGTCGACATCACGGCGGTGAACACGATCGCGCCGATCGCCAGCAGCGCCGAGCTGAGCACCACGGCGGCGTTCCGGTTGCGCTCGATCCAGATCTGCCGGCGCAGCTCGCCGGGCGTCAGCAGGTCGACCAGCAGCACGCCGAGCAGCAGCAGGACCAGCCCGACCGCACCGTACGCGGACGCGTATCCCAGCTGGTGAAGGATGTCGTTCATGCGTCCCGCCCCTCCTGCCTGTCCGGCCGCCGGCCCGTGCCGAGGACCGGCACAACATAGCGCACGGGGCGGGCGGCCGGACGGGGCCGAGGCTCAGTCGTTGTGCTCGACCAGGCGGTCCAGGCAGACCGCGACGGCGATCATCAGCGGGACGTCGACGCCGTCCTCGATCTCCACGCCGTAGGTGTCGCGGATCCGGAACCACTTGCGGGAGACCTCGGCGAGCCGGTGGCCGTCGCCCTTGACGGTGTACTCCTTGTCGATCAGGTCGCCGTGGATCTCGTACTCGCCGCCGTTCTCCAGCTCCACGTGGTACTTGTCGTGGAACGGGGTGAACAGCTTCTTGCGGACGGTCGCCACCACGTCCCCGTCCGCGTTCTCGATCTTCATCGCGTCGCGGACGGTCAGCACCTTCTCCCGGACGGTGGCGACCGTGTTGCCCGCGGTGTCCTGCAACTCGAAGGTGTCGCGCATCCGCAGCACCTTGCCGTCCACCAGGAACGCCTTCTCGCCGTGCTCGTCCTCGACCCAGTAGTCGTCGCCGACCGCGAAGAGGCGCTCCTTGACCACGAACTTCCGACCCATGTCCCCGACTCCTCGTCTGGTGCTCGCCGGCCCGCCGTCGGGCGGCACCCGACATGGTGCCACCGGCCGCTACGCCAGGTCCCACAACAGGCGGTAGTAGGCGAGCCGCTCGGCGTCCGGCGCGACGCCGTACGCCTCCAGCAGCGGACGCTCCCAGCCCGGGCCGTAGTTCCACACCGTGCTCCAGGTGGCCACCGCCAGGTCCGCCCAGCGGTCGGCCGTGCCGAGGGCGCCCAGGTCGACGTGGCCCGAGGGGCGGCCGTCCGCGCCGACCAGGGTGTTGGGCGCGCAGGCGTCGCCGTGGCAGACCACCTCGACGTCCACCGGCGGCGGGTCGGCGAGCACCGCCAGCGCCCGCTCCACGGTGCCGTGGTGGCGCAGGTCCGGGTGCCAGTCGGCCGGGTCGCGGCGCAGCGCGGCGGCGCGGGCCACCCGGCCCGGCGCGGACCAGTCGTACGGGCAGCCGGCCACCGGCAGCGCCTCGTGGAAGGCCCGCAGACCCGCGCCGACCGCCCGGACGGCCGTCGCCGGGTCCCGCTTCCACGCCTCGTCCACGGCCGACCGCCCCGGCAGCCCCGCCGTCAGCAGCCAGTGGCCGCCCGCGGCCTCGCCGCCGCCCAGCGCGAGCACCTCCGGGACGGTGGTGAACCGCCGCGCCCAGCCCAGCCGTTCGGCCTCCACCGCGAGGTCCGCCGGGCTGCCGGCCGGCGCCCACTTCACGAACCGCCGCCCCGGCCCGTCGCCGAGCCGGAACGTCAGGCCGTGCAGCTCGTTGCGCCACACCGCGACGACCGGCTCACCGGCGGCCAACTCGGCCACGGCGGGCGGTACTTCGACGTCGTCCCCGGGTACGTAGGCGATCATCCGGCCATTGTCGCGCGCGGGCGGCGCGGCGTCACCCGGGTTCCGGCCGGGAACCGGGGCGGGGCGCCGGACGTACCTACCGGCACGAGGAACGGGGGAACCACGTGTCCGAAACGACCAGCGGACCTGTCGAAGCGGTCGCACCGGGCGAACCGTTCGCACCGGGCGCACCTGTCGCACCGGGCGAGCTGCTCGGCACCGGCCGCACCGCGGACGTCTTCGCGCTGCCCGACGGGCGGGTGCTGCGCCGCTACCGCGCCGGGGCCGGCGCGTGGGCCGACGCGCGGGGCGAGGCCGACCTGATGGCCCACCTCGCCGGGCACGGCTACCCCGTACCGGCCGCGTGGCCCGGCGAGCGGCCCACCGACCTGCTGATGGAACGGCTCGACGGCCCCACCATGGCGCAGGCCGTCACCACCGGCGCACTCGCCCCCGACGCCGCCGGCCGGATGCTCGCCGACCTGCTGCGCCGCCTGCACGCCGTCCCGCCCCGCACCGCCGCCCACCCCGGCGACCGGGTGCTCCACCTCGACCTGCACCCCGAGAACGTCCTGCTCACCCCCCGCGGACCGGTCGTCATCGACTGGGCCACCGCCACCGAGGGCGACCCCGGCCTGGACACCGCGATGAGCGCCGTCGTCCTCGCCCAGGCCCTGCTCGGCATGCCCGAACACACCGCCGCCGCCCCCGCCGTCCTCGTCCCCCTCCTCCACGGCCTCCCCCCGCTCACCACCCACCACCTCACCACCGCCCGCGCCCGCCGCGCCGCCGACCCGGTGCTCGACGCCGCGGACCACGGACGGCTGGACGCGGCCGTCGCCCTGGTCCGCGCCTGCGCGGCGGAGGCGGCGGCCGACGCCTGACCGGCGGCCGGACGGTCAGACCGGGGAGCGCTCCTGCGGGAGCGGGGCCCGGAACTCCGGCTCCACCAGGACCGGCGCCGCGGCTCCCGCCGGGCCGGCCGGGGAACGGCGCCCGGGCGGATCGGCGGCCCGCACCTGCTCCAGGGCCCGGTCCAGGCCGCGGCGCAGCACCGGCGCGAGCGGCCTCTCGACCAGCCGGTGCACCAGCCAGGCGACCACCAGCATCGCCGCGGTGACCGTCCCGACCGCCGGCCACGGGCCCATCCCGCTGCGGTGCAGCCAGCGCAGCGCCGTCCAGCCCATGACTTCGTGCAGCAGGTACAGCGGGTAGGTGAGCGCTCCGGCGACGGTCAGCCAGCGCCACTGGATCCGCGCGGTCCACCCGAGCGCGACCGCCAGCACCGCCAGGTACGCGAGGGTGACCAGCAGGACCACCGGCCAGTGTTCGAGGTGCAGGCCGGCGACGTCCAGCGGCGCGACCCGCGCGTCGCCCAGCGAGGGCTGCACCTCCGCCTGGTGGCGCAGCCCGTTCTCGACCGACAGCGCCCAGTTGAACCCGACGATGCCCCACAGCAGCAGGTTCGGACCGAACCTGTGCATCAGGTACATCGCCATTCCGGCCACGAAGAACGAGGAGTACTCCGACATGCCGATGGAGTCGACGAGGGGGGTCGACCACGCCGAGGCCACGGTCCACAGCACGCAGAAGACGACGATCTTGCGGTACGTCAGGCCGCGCCACACCAGTGGGGCGAACAGCAGGTAGAAGCGCATCTCCACCCACAGCGTCCAGTAGACCGCGTCCACGCTGTCCAGGTTCAGCCCGAGGTGGAACATGGTCAGGTTGGCCAGCACCGCGTCCACGGTCAGCGGCTTGCGCAGGGTCGGCCACAGCGCCAGGAACGCCGTGGTCGTGAGCACCGCGAACCAGTAGGCCGGATACAGCCGGACCACCCGGGAGCGGACGAAGTCCCCGAGGCTGCGCCCCCAGGAGCTCATGCAGATCACGAAGCCGCTGATGACGAAGAACAGGCACACCCCGGTCCAGGTGTACGCGCCGAGTTCCGCGTAGCCGTGGAACACCTCCACCGCCGGCCGCTCCCAGGCGCTCTCCGCCGGCTTCGTGCCCCCGCCGTAGCCCACGTAGTGGTGGAAGAGCACCATCAGCGCGGCGACCAGCCGCAGTCCGTCCAGGGCCGCCAGTCGGCCCCGGGAGCGCGGTTCCCGGGGCGGGTCGCCGCCCGCGCGACGCAGGAGAAGTTCCACCGGTCATCCTTCCGGGACGTGGCCAGGAGTGGAACTTCGGCGCCGGTCAACGCACAGCCCACCGGTCGCGCCTCGCACGACCCTCCACCGCAGGATGACCCGCCACCGACCGGACCGCCGTGGTCCACGTCTCCTGTCACCGGATCCTGACGACAGTTTTCCGAAGCCTTTACCGGCCGTCAGCGCCCTCGGCCCGATGCGGTTGACTGGGGGCATGACTTCTCGTGCACGCGTCCGGGCCCCCGAGCTGGTGGGCAAGGGCGGATGGCTGAACACCGGCGGCAAGGACCTGTCGCTGGTCGACTTCCGCGGCAAGATCGTGATCGCGGACTTCTGGACCTTCTGCTGCGTCAACTGCCTCCACGTCCTGGACGAGCTCCGGGAGTTGGAGGAGCGGCACCGGGACACCGTGGTGATCGTCGGCGTGCACTCGCCGAAGTTCGTCCACGAGGCCGACCACCGGGCGGTGGTGGACGCGGTGGCGCGGTACGAGGTGCACCATCCGGTATTGGACGATCCGGAGCTGGTGACGTGGAAGCAGTACGCGGTGCGGGCCTGGCCGACGCTGGTGGTGATCGACCCGGAGGGGTACGTGGTCGCGCAGCACGCCGGGGAGGGGCATGCGCACGCGATCGCGAAGCTGGTGGAGGAGCTGGAGGCCGAGCACGCGGCGAAGGGGACGCTGCGGCGCGGCGACGGGCCGTACGTGGCGCCCGAGCCGGAGGCGGGGGACCTGCGCTTCCCGGGGAAGGCGGTGCGGCTGCCGGACGGGCACTACCTGGTCGCGGACTCGGGGCACCACGCGCTGGTGGAGCTGGCCGAGGACGGCGAGCGGGTGGTGCGGCGGATCGGTGACGGCGTGCGCGGGCTGGTGGACGGGGTCGAGCCGCGGTTCAGCGAGCCGCAGGGGCTGGCGCTGGTGCCGGCGGGCCTCGACCTGGGCTACGACGTGGTGGTGGCCGACACCGTCAACCACGCGCTGCGCGGCGTCCGGCTGGCGGACGGCCGGGTGACCACGCTGGCCGGCACCGGGAAGCAGTGGTGGCAGGGCTCGCCGACCGCGGGCCCGGCCCGCGAGGTGGAACTGTCCTCGCCGTGGGACGTCGCGTTCTTCGACGGCCGGGTGTGGATCGCGATGGCGGGCGTGCACCAGCTGTGGTCCTTCGACCCGGTGGCCGGGACGGTCGCCGTCGCGGCGGGCACCACCAACGAGGGCCTGGTGGACGGTCCGGCCGCGGAGGCGTGGTTCGCCCAGCCATCCGGCCTGGCGGTGTCCGCCGACGGCGAGCGGCTGTGGGTGGCCGACGCGGAGACCTCCGCGCTGCGCTGGGTTTCACGTGGAACCGGCGAGGTGCGCACCGCCGTCGGCACCGGCCTGTTCGACTTCGGGCACCGGGACGGCGCGGCCGGGCAGGCGCTGCTCCAGCACCCGTTGGGCGTCACCGTGCTCCCGGACGGCTCGGTGGCCGTCAGCGACACCTACAACCACGCGCTGCGCCGCTACGACCCGGCGACCGGCGAGGTCAGCACGCTGGCCACCGACCTGCGCGAGCCGTCCGGCGCGGTGGTGGTGGACGGGGACATCGTGGTGGTGGAGTCCGCCCGGCACCGGCTGACCAGGCTGCGGCTGCCCGAGGAGGCGGTCCGGGTCGAGGCCGTCGCGCACCGCACCCGGCGGGCCGCCACCGAGGTCGCCCCGGGCGCGTTCCGCCTGGACGTGGTGTTCTCCGCGCCGTCCGGCCAGAAGCTGGACGAGCGCTACGGCCCGTCCACCCGGCTGCTGGTCAGCGCCACGCCGCCGGAGCTGCTGGTGTCGGGCGCGGGCGCGGACAGCGCGCTCGGCCGCGAGCTGGTGCTCTCCGGAGAGGTGGCCGAGGGCGTGCTGCACGTCTCGGCGATGGCGGCGTCCTGCGACGACGACCCGGCGGTCGAGTACCCGGCCTGCCACGTGCACCAGCAGGACTGGGGCGTGCCGGTGAAGCTGGTGGCGGGCGGCGCGAGCCGGCTGCCGCTGGTGCTGGCCGGGATGGAGTGAGACGCGGACGGGGGCGGGCCGCCGGCCCGCCCCCGTCGTCCGGGATGCCGCTCAGCCCTCCAGGAACGCCTTGATCGCGCTCGCCAGGTAGTGCGGGTCCTCGGCGCCGCACAGCTCGCGGGCGGAGTGCATGGACAGCGCCGCGATGCCGCAGTCGACGGTGGTGATGCCGAGCCGGGCCGCGGTGATCGGGCCGATCGTGGTGCCGCAGGGCATCGCGTTGTTGGAGACGAAGGACTGCCACGGGACGCCGGCCTTCTCGCAGGCGGCGGCGAACACCGCCCGGCCGACCCCGTCGGTGGCGTACCGGTTGTTGACGTTGACCTTGAGGATCGGGCCGCCGTTGGGCATCGGGTGGTGGCCGGGCTCGTGCCGCTCGCTGTAGTTGGGGTGCACCGCGTGGCCCATGTCGGAGGAGAGGCAGACGGTGCCGGCCAGCGCCCGGGCGCGGTCCTCCAGGGTGCCGCCGCGGGCGTGGCAGGAGCGCTCCAGCACGTTCCCCAGCAGCGGGCTCTGCGCGCCGGTGTCGGACTCGCTGCCGGTCTCCTCGTGGTCGAACGCGGCCAGCACCGGGATGCACGGCAGGTCCGCGCCGGCCTCGGCGACGGCGGCCAGCGCGGCGGTGGCGGCGTGCACGGACAGCTGGTTGTCCAGCCGCGGCCCGGCCAGCAGTTCGCGGTCGCGGCCCAGGTAGGCGGGCGGCTGCACGTCGTGCGCCATCAGGTCCCAGCCGGCCACGTCGGCGGCGTCCAGCCCGGCCTTCCCGGCGACGTACTCCAGCAGGGCGCCCTCGGTGGTGCCGCCGATCCCCCAGATCGGCGTCAGGTGGCGCTGGCGGTCGAGCTTGAGGCCGTCGTTGACCCCGCGGTCGAGGTGGATGGCCAGCTGCGGCACCCGCAGCAGCGGCTCGTCCAGGTGCACCAGGCGGGTGGTGCCGTCGCGCAGCGCGAGCCGGCCGGAGATCCCGAGGTCCCGGTCGAGCCAGGTGTTGAGCGGGACGCCGCCGTAGATCTCCACGGCGATCTGCCGCCAGCCGGCCGAGCTGGTGTCCGGGACCGGCTTGACCCGCAGGTTCGGCGAGTCGGTGTGGGTGCCAACCACCCGGTACGGGGTCGCGGCCGTCGCGTTCGGCGGCACGTACCAGGCCATCAGGGCGCCGCCGCGCACCAGGTAGCGGCCCCCGCCGTCGCCGTCCCACGCGTCCGTCTCGTTGACCCGGCGGAAGCCGACCCGCTCCAGCCGCTCGGCCGCGCTCGCCACCGCGTGGTACGGCGAGGGAGAGGCCGCGAGGAAGGCGATGAGGTCGTCCGTGTGCTTCCGGTCGAAGTGGGCCGTTCGGGCGACGGTCGACATTTTGCTCCTGGGTAGAGGGCGGGGCGGGCCTGGTGGGGTTGCCGGTCCGCACCATGAGCATATGCCCGTACACGGACAGGGCCGCGGGAAGTCCGCAACGGTGACACAACAGTGAACGGGCCGCGACCCGGCGCCGCGGCCGGGCCGCCCCGGAGCGGCTCGGAGCGGCCCCGGAGCGCCCCGGAAGTGACTCCGAGCGCCCCCGGAGCGGACAACGCCGCGGGGCCCGGTGGAGTACCGGGCCCCGCGGCGTGAGGGTGGGTCGGGCGGTCCTGTGGCGGGCGCCGGGTCAGAACGCCTCTTCGGCCAGCTCCATCAGCTCGTTGTCGATGTTCTCGGCGATCTGGCGCTGCGCGGCGGTGGTCGGCAGCACGGTGCGGGCGAAGTGCTTGGCCGCGGCGACCTTGCCGCGGTAGAACGGCACGTCCTTCTCGGAGGCGCCGGCCTCCAGCTTGGCGAGCGCGACGGCGGCCTGGCGCAGCAGCAGCCAGCCGACCACCACGTCGCCGGAGACCAGCAGCAGGCGGGTGGTGTTCTGGCCCACCTTGTACATGTTCTTGACGTCCTGCTCGACGGACGACAGGTCGGCGATCAGGGTGCCGACGATGGCCTCCAGGTCGCCGGCGGCCTTGGCCAGCAGGTCGCGCTCGGCGGCCAGCTCGGCGCCGCCCTCGCCGGCGGCCAGGAACTTGGTGATCTGCTCGTTGACGGCGGTCAGCGCCTGGCCGCCGTCCTTGACGATCTTCCGGAAGAAGAAGTCCTGGCCCTGGATGGCGGTGGTGCCCTCGTACAGGGTGTCGATCTTGGCGTCCCGGATGTACTGCTCGATCGGGTACTCCTGCAGGTAGCCGGAGCCGCCGAAGGTCTGCAGCGACTGGGCCAGCTGCTCGTAGGACTTCTCCGAGCCGTAGCCCTTCACGATCGGCAGCAGCAGGTCGTTCAGGCGCTCGGCGGCGGCGTCGTGCTCGCCGCGCAGGCGGGCGGCCAGCATGTCGTCCTGCACCGAGGCGGTGTAGAGCACCAGGGCGCGCATGCCCTCGGCGTACGCCTTCTGGGTGAGCAGCGAGCGGCGCACGTCGGGGTGGTGGGTGATGGTGACGCGCGGCGCGGTCTTGTCCATGAACTGCGAGATGTCGGCGCCCTGCACGCGCTCCTTGGCGTACTCCAGCGCGTTCAGGTAGCCGGTGGACAGGGTGGCGATGGCCTTCGTGCCGACCATCATCCGGGCGAACTCGATGATCTTGAACATCTGGCGGATGCCGTCGACGGTCTCGCCCAGCAGCCAGCCCTTGGCCGGGTGCTTGGCGCCGAAGGTCATCTCGCAGGTGTTGGACGCCTTGAGGCCCATCTTGTGCTCGACGTTGGTGGCGTAGACGCCGTTGCGCTCGCCGAGCTCGCCGGTCTCCCAGTCGAAGTCGAACTTCGGCACGATGTACAGGCCCAAGCCCTTGGTGCCCGGCTTGCCGCCCTCGGGGCGGGCCAGCACCAGGTGGATGATGTTCTCGGACATGTCGTGCTCGCCCGAGGTGATGAAGCGCTTGACGCCCTCGATGTGCCAGGAGCCGTCCTCCTGCTTGACCGCCTTGGTGCGGCCGGCGCCCACGTCCGAGCCGGCGTCCGGCTCGGTCAGCACCATGGTGGCGCCCCAGAGGCCCTCGACCATCCGCTGGGCGACCTTCTGCTGCTCCTCGGTGCCCTCGTCGTAGACGACGCCGGCGAAGGCCGGGCCGGAGGAGTACATCCAGATCGCCGGGTTGGAGCCGAGCACCTGCTCCGCGTACGCCCAGACCAGGGAGTTCGGGGTGACCTGGCCGCCGATGCCCTCCGGGATGCCCAGGCGCCACCACTCGGCGTCCATGAAGGTCTGGTAGCTCTTCTTGAAGGTCTCCGGGATCGGAGCCGTGTTGGTCTCCGGGTCGAACACCGGCGGGTTGCGGTCGGCGTCGACGAAGGAGGCCGCGAGGTCGTTCTCGGCCAGCCGGGAGATCTCGCTGAGGATGTTCTTCGCGGTGTCGACGTCCATGTCGGCGAACGGACCGGTGCCGTACACCTGGTCGCGGCCGAACACCTCGAAGAGGTTGAACTCCACGTCCCGCAGGTTGGACTTGTAGTGACCCATGACCGTTTCTCCGGTTCGTCTGCTCCACGGGCGGCCGCTTCCGGCGCACCGCTTACCCACCAGTACGCCCCATGATGCTACCGGTTGGTAACTTGTTCAAGCCCCCTGACGTGACGGAGCTATGAACGTGGTCACGTCCCACAATGGCCCCCCGGGCCGGATTGTGCGGATCACCCGCCCCCAAGCGGGGCGCGGCCCGATAGCCTTGTCCCCGTGTACGGCTACGAGCAGAGCGCCTACCAGGACCCCTACCAGCAGCAGATGCAGCAGGGGATGTCCGGCATGCCCGGCCCCGGGTACGGCGACCCGCAGGCCGCCCAGCAGTCGCTCTACCCCGAGCCCTCGCCGCCCTCGCTCGCGGACGCGGTGCGCGCCTTCACCACCGGCGCGATGCCCGTGGAGGACTTCCAGGCCATCTTCATCACCTCCAAGGTGTACTGCCCGCGCGGCGACCGCCCCGGCTTCCTGGCCCTGCACAACACCCCGACCCCGGTCATCCCGATGTTCAGCTCGCTCAAGGAGCTGAAGCGGTACGCGGGCAAGGAGTCCAAGCACTTCTCGGTGACCGGCGCGGAGATCCTCGACCTGCTGCCCACCGGCTACGGCTTCGCCCTCGACATGGAGGGCGAGCACCGGATGGTCTTCGACGCGCGGGCGGTCGAGCAGATGGTGGACTTCACCATGCGCCGCATGTACGGCTGACCCCTCCCCCTCCTCCCGCGCCTCCCGCCGGACGGGAATGCGTCCAAGTAGTTCAACGTTCAACCTTGCGAGTGGTTGATGATTGAACTACTGTGGTGGACGTAGGCCACAGACCCGCCTAAGGAGGCCGACATGCCCGCCGTGACCGTCGAGAACCCGCTGACCCTGCCGCGCGTCACCAGCCCCGACCCGGTGCACAGCACCGCCCGGCCGGTCCTCACCGTGGCCACCACCCCCGAGGGCTACGAGGGCGAGGGCTTCCCCGTCCGCCGGGCCTTCGCCAAGATCAACACCAAGTTCCTCGACCCGTTCATCATGATGGACCAGATGGGCGAGGTCGACTACGAGGCCGGCGAGCCCAAAAGCTAGTCCAGTTGGGGCAGTAGTGGCAACAGGGGTCTGACCTGCGGAAACGCAGCTGAACGTCCGAAACCGAACCATCGAGGAGGCCGACATGCCTGCCGTGACCGTAGAGAACCCGCTGATCCTGCCGCGCGTCGCGGCCCCCGCCGAGGGCGCCAACGCCCGCCCGGTTCTGGCCGTCGCGACCGCCCCCGAGGGCTACGAAGGCGAGGGCTTCCCCGTCCGCCGCGCCTTCGCCAAGATCAACCAGAAGTTCCTCGACCCGTTCATCATGATGGACCAGATGGGCGAGGTGGACTATCAGGCTGGCGAGCCGAAGGGGACGCCTTGGCACCCGCACCGGGGCTTCGAGACCGTCACCTACATCATCGACGGCACGTTCATTCACCGTGACTCGCACGGTGGTGGTGGCACCATCACCGACGGCGACACCCAGTGGATGACGGCGGGTTCGGGCCTGCTGCACATCGAGACGCCGCCCGAGTCGCTGGTCATGTCCGGTGGTCTGTTCCACGGTCTCCAGCTGTGGGTGAACCTGCCCGCCTCCGACAAGATGATCGCCCCGAAGTACCAGGACATCCGCGGCGGCAGCGTCAAGCTCCTCGCCTCGGCCGACGGCGGCGGTCTCCTCCGGGTCATCGCCGGCGAGCTCGACGGCCACCAGGGCCCGGGTGCCACCCACACCCCGATCACGATGATCCATGTCTCGGTGAACCCCGGTGCCCAGGTCACCCTGCCCTGGCGCCCGGACTTCAACGCCCTCGCCTACGGCCTGGCCGGCAGCGGCTCGGCGGGCGAGGAACGGCGTCCGTTCCACATGGGCCAGGCCGTGGTCTTTGGCGACGGCGACAGCCTCACCATCCGCGCCGATGAGAAGCAGGACTCGCGCTCGGCCAACTTCGAGGTCGTCCTGCTCGGCGGCCTCCCGATCCGCGAACCCGTCGCCCACTACGGCCCGTTCGTGATGAACAGCCACCGCGAACTCCAGCAGGCCATGGAGGACTTCCAGGCCGGCCGCCTCGGCACCGTCCCCGCCGACACCAACTGACCCGTATCGCCACGCCGGACAAGGTCCCGACCGCACCTGTGCGGCCGGGGCCTCGCCATGCATGCACCGAGAACCTTGAGACCGGCGTCTCCGGCCCGGACGGCCGCGCCCCAACAACGCCTGACGGCGACAGGGTGGGAAGGCGGAGTCACCTGGTCTCATGCTGGCATCGGACAGCTGGCTGTTATCCAGTCATCGAATGATCACTTGCGATCCAATACAGGCATCACACCGCTAAACACTTCGATATATGGCCGATTGGCGGAGACCAAACGGTCATCCTGGGCAGTAAGATCCAGCCATCGATACGGTTCACATATGGCCGATTTTGTTCATCAGAGACATGGAGTCCCGCTCGAAGCTTATGAATTGACTCGGCGAGATCATGCTTCACAGAAGACCTCAGATCAGATCCGTGACGCCGTCAACAAGCAGGTTGAAGAGTGGCAAGCCGAGGAGGCGGCGAATCCGGAGCTTTGGCGGCAGCGGAACGCTCGCCGCGAAAAGGCGCTTGAGATGATGGGATCGTTCAAGACCTCAGATCATCAGATCATGCGCTGGCGCGTACGTCTCTACTGCAGCCACATCGTGGAGACGAAGCGGCACTGCTCCATGGCCAATCCCACGATGCACGGATCATCGTCGATGCGGTGCCCGGATTGTGGCAAAGACCCTTCGGTCATCGTGGCCTACGAGCCACTCGGGCTTGTAGTGGAACCACCAAATGCCAGAAACGCCCCCGTTCCAGCCCCCAAGAGCAACCGCCTCACCCGCACCCAGCTTGAACAACGTATCGCGGCCTTGGAGGCCGAGAATACGCGGCTCAAGACCGAGCGTGGTTCGTGAGACCAGCCGCATGGAACCGTCGTCCGCCGCGTGTCATCACAACGGTCCGAACTCCGTTTCCGGCCGGTAACGGTCCTAGGAAGCAGTAGTGCGGCAGAACGCCGCTTTGGCTCAATAGGTACATGGAGATCAACGAGAACTGGGCCTATCGTGCCCAGCCCAAGATGCTTGGCAGCGCGGTCCGCCGCGTGGAGATCGTCCGAGAGAGCGGTCCGCGTCGGTCAGCCCAGGTGCACGTTCGGTTCCTCGATGGAGAGGAGGCTGGGCTGCAGGAATGGGTGGCACGGGCTTCACTGGTCGCCCGGTGGGCTGACGTGGAGGTCTTCCGTGCTGACGATGCTGCGGAACTGAGGCTGACCGAAGCGTCCCGGCAGGTGCGCAAGAGTCCCGAGTTCGAGGCGGCCCGGACGGTCCTGGGGTTCGTCCGCCCGAAGAGCCAGGTCCGGCTGCGCAAGGGTGTGGCTGACGCCGGCGTGTTGGAGCTGACCGATCTCGATGCCACAGCGCGTCGTCTGGACCTCGATCCAACCGAACTGCGCGCCGATCCGATGGTCTACGAGACCCGGTCCGGGCTGTGCCTGGCGGGCTGGCCGGTCGTCGAGCGGATCGCCCGGCGGGCTGCGAAGGTGCTGGCCGAGGAGATCCTGCCGGAGGTCGATCGTCGGCAGGAAGCCGTGGACCGCGAGCGGGCCCTTCCGTCATGGCACTCCTGGGAGCGCCGCCGGGACGACGGGAAACTGAAGACCGAGGACGACGCCCTCCGCACCGTCCGCGAGTGGTGCGGCCAGGAGCGGGTGGACCGCTATGACGAGCTGCTTGCCCTCCGCGAAGAGGTGGAACGGCTGAACACCCTGATCGAGCGGGCCGTGAAGGCGTTGCGCGAGCGAGGGCACGGCGTCATTGCCTCCACCATTGAGCGCGACCTTGGCGTCCGTATCTCCAGCCTTGGTCCCGAGGTGAGGCGCTGAGGTCGCGCCAGGGGGCCGCCTCACGGGGTGGTTGGGCGGGCTCGGCCGGCGGTGTCTCCTTGACGGGCTGATGCGGGCTCCAGCCGTTGAGGAAGGGACGCAGGGCCTCGTCAGTGGGTTCGGTCTCGAAGTCCTCGACGCCGAGCCCGCGGCCGGGCGACGTCGGATCGATCCTGTCGGCTTCTTTCGCACCCCAATCGGCCCACTGGCGCAGGCGCCCGGCCTCCGCGACGGACGTGGCGCGGGACACGGATTCCTCCAGCTCCGCGCAGAACCGGCGGATCTCAGCTGCAGCACGCCACCGGTCCAGGGCTGCCGCGAAGGTCTCCGCTCGCGCAGCCTCGGCGGCGTGGACCTTGGCGGCGGCGACGGCTTTCTCCCACTGCCGCTGCTTGCGCTCCTTCTCCTCGGCCTCCAGTCGTCGCCGCTCGGTCTCCGCCAGCTCCCGTTCCTCCCGAAGGCGTCGTTGCTCGGCTTCGTACGCCAGGCGGCGCTTCTCCTGGTCCTCGGCGTGCGCCTTGAGTGCCCGGAAGGCACTGCCGATCTGTTCCTCCAACGGGCGGTCGGGCCTGTCGCAGTACTCCTTCTTCCAGGCGCTGGCGTGGTTGTAGCCGTAGGGATGGGGTTCGACCAGGTAGAGGTCGAGTTCTCCGGACGGCTCGGTTCGGTAGGCGGGTGTGACCCGCTGCCAGTCGTACGTCTTGCGCCGCCCCTTGGGGACAGGCACGTACTTGACCTGCTGCTGCCGCTCCTTGAAACCGATCTCCCAGGTCCGGCCGTGGACGTTGAGCATCGGCCTGGCCTGCCGTCGCTTCTTCGAGATCGTGACGTCCCCGTGCCTCGCCAGGGCTTCCTCGGCGATCAGACGGACGATCGGCAGCACTCGTGGGAGCACCTCCTCGGAGATCTCGAAGGCGCTGTGGTCGGCTGTGATCGCCGCGATCACGTCGTCGACGTCGGTGATGACCCGGCTGCGCTGGAGGCGGATCCGGTTCCACTCGGTCTCGTCGAGCCCGTTCGTCCGCAGCAGGCCGAGGAAGAAGTCTCCCTTCTCCCGCCCGCTGTACTTCAGCTGATAGCCGTCGGGCGCATACTCCCGGGCGGCATCGAAGGCCCGCCGGAGCCGCGCACGTTCCTCGGGCGGCGGGTCCGAGATACGTAGGAAGCGCCCGGCCTGCTGGACCTGCTCGATCAAAGCTAGGCCAGTCACCGAGCGGGGAGGCGGCAGCGGGCGGGCTGAACGGGTAGGAGTCAGCGGCTTCGGGCTCCTGGCCCCGTCGTCTGGTTGAGCATCCTGCCTATGGGCCTTTGCAGCGGGTTCCTGAACTTGATCACGATCTGCAGACCGGCCGGGCCGCTTGGCCGGCCGATCCGGGTGATAGCCATGCTCCAGATAGAACTGTCCGACGTCGGTGATCTCCGCCAGCCACTTCTTCTCGGCGGTCCTCGGCATGAGAACCAGCCCCCGCTCCTTGAGTGCCCGCACAGTGAGAGCGAGCGCGGGTTCGTCCGAGGTAACAGGGTTGGCTCCATCACCGATACGAGTCAGGAGTGCGAGCTGACGCTCGTTGAGAGGAGTCCAGCGGTGCATATCGTCTTGGTGTCCCCTCACTCCTGTCCAGCACAAGCCAATTGATCGGCCCTGCTGGCGGAATTCACCGTCGCCGCCCCCGTTGGGGCACGACTAGCCCTACCGCCCGGTACGGACTTGGTGGGGTCGGGCGGCCTGCCCGACCCCACCGCAGTTTCACTTGGTAGCGAGACCGATCAACTCGTTGATGCTTCTCATGTCCCGCATCCCGTGGAGGTATCCCACTCCACGATGAAGGTGTACCAGAAGCGTGTTGGCGACGTTCTTCTCGGTTGGTTCTTCGCCATCGGAGACGCAGCGCTGCTGGATCAGCGCCATGTAGATGTCTCCGTGCTCGCCGGCGAAGGTCCGCCAACTCATCTCTACGTTCGAGTCCGTGACGATCTCTCGGACCAGTGGCGTGCTGGGATCTTTCAGGGAGACGGCGAGCGCCCAGCGACACAGCACGTTCCAGTGGGAGATTCCGGTATGGCGCTTGATCCAGACGAGCTGATCACGGGCAGTCTTTGACAGGCGAATGATCTCAAGCGACATGGACGGCTCCTGATGTCCACCAGTATCCGGGGACGACAGCAGTGGTGAGCTCTGTATCGTCGTGGACCAGCATGTAGGTGTGCGAGATCGACGGCTTCAGGCGGGCGAGCAAGTGCTCGTCGATCTCCTCATCGGTGGAGAGCAGCAGCACTTGGCGGCCAGCGTTGGGGAAATAGCGGTCGACGAGATGCTGACGGTGCTGGCTGTCGAGCCGACCCAGTGGTGTGTCGATGACACTGGGAAGGCGGTTTCCTGCGACCTTCATCAGACCAGCCAGGAGCGAGATAGCAAGGAGCTGCCGTTCACCAGCGCTGAGACGGCCAAGGTTGAGCTCCTCGCCCTCCTCGTCCCACAGCTTCAGGGCGAAGCTCTCCGCATCGATATGGAGGTTCTTGACTAGCCCGCGCTTACGCATGAGCTCGTTGAAGCTCTGCAGGACCGCCACTTCCAGGAGCCCAATATGGCGCTTGACGAGCGCGGTACTGAACTGCGTGAGAGTGCCTCTTGTACGCTCGGCATAGTCGAAGAGCCTCTTTGCGGCCTCTGCATCCCACGTAGAGTCGCCCGCTTCCTTGCGGGCACGGGTTACGGCGGCTTCCAGTTGGTCGCGTCGGCGCTTCAGGTCCTCGATGATGGCGCTCGATCGGTCGTGGTCGGCTCGTGCTACAGCAACTTGGTCGTGAAGTTCTCGCCGCTTGGCCATGATCGACTCAACGCGGGTCTGGTCGGGGACGCTCGAGAGCTGCTGATCAAGAGTGTCCAACTTGTCCTGCAAGTCCGCGGACTCGCCCAGGAGCTCGCCTGCCCGCTTCCGGTCGTGAGCGAGTGTCTGGCGGAGAACCGCGAACTGGGCCACGGCATCGTGCGGAAGACGGAACCCGTGCTCCCAGCTGGCAACCGCGGCACGCTTCTTTCGGTCCGAGGCGAGCTTCCGCGACACCGACAGGCGTGCGGAGTTCGGGAGGCCATCAAGCAGACCAAGAAGCCACTCGTCCCTGTCCGCCAGCACATCCACGACTTGAGACGCCTTGGACGCCTCGTTCTCCTGCTCGGCCTGCTTACCCAGCATCTCCAGCTGATCCTGAAGAAGAAGCAGGGGGAGAGACGAACCCGCAATGCTCACCAGAGCCAATGACGTGGCCTCGACCTGTGACTTCACCCGCCCACGGTCAGCCTCAAGGTCCTTCACGCGCTCGAAGAGCCGTCCCCCCTCGCGCTCGAAGTCGCTCTCCGACTGCTCCAACTGGCCTTGGAGACGGTCCAGGTCTGTCTTGAGCCTGCTGCGCTTCTGAACTTCCGAATCCACGGCGCTCACAGCCGCCTCGTACTCGGCCTCCCGGGATTCGAGCACAGCCATGAGTTCCTGGTCCTTGGGAGTCATCTCCTGACGGCGCTGCAGGGCGGCCAGGTCAGTACGCAGCTGCTCGACTGCATGAACCCCCATGAGTGATCGGACTGCAGTCCGAATCACGGCACCGGCCTGCTCCGGGTCAGCAAGCGCCTCGATCTTTTCCCCGTCAAAGAAGAACAGGGAAGAGAGGTCGAAGGGAAGTATTTCCTCTACGTGCTCGAGCCACCCATTGGCAATGACTGGCTCAAGGACTCCATCGATCTCAACCCTCAGGGTATCCTTGCCATCGGCGCCCCAACTACGGACGACCGTGTAAATCTTCTCCTTGTCCTCTACTGCGATTGAGAACTCGATCGCGACCGATGCACCCTCGCCGGCCTCAACCTGCCTGTTGATGCTCTCGCGCAGAAACGACTCGTAGTTACGGCCGCCGCGAGCACTGCAGTTGGCACGCCTGCCGTACAAAGACAGCTGGATCGCGTCAAGCAGCGTGGTCTTGCCGCATCCGTTCAGGCCTCCGATCAGTACGATCGGACGATTCTTCTTCGGGGTGAGTTCGAGTGAGTGACGACCTCGGTAGGCCCCAAAGTTCTCCAGGGTGATCTTATTCAGGAGCATTGGCGCTGTTCTCTTCGTCGAAGATGCTGGGCGTGGTGGACCTACGTGAACGCAAGGCCCTCTTACGCTGGGCGAAGGCGAGGGCGTCCTCCTGGTCGACGTAGTAGCCCTTTTTGATGGTGTCTTCCAACGCCTTGAACAGGCCCGAACGGCGGGTCATGGTGCGGTATTTCCGCTCCACTCCGAGCAGTGCCCTGGTTGTCTCGAAATGCAAGGTGTCGCCCTGGCAGATCTCTTCAAGGATCTTCATCTCATCAGCGCCCAAGACCAGTTGGGCATCCAGTGTGCGGCCAGGGAAGTCCACACCTGTGGTCTCGCGGTAGATACGCGGGAGAGAGTCTTCCACCTCATGCTTCTCAAACACCCAGAGCCGACGGATCTCGTGCAGCTCGTCCATCGTGATCAGCTCGATGTCCCGCACGTTCTCAGGAGCGTGCTCGCGCACCCACGTTTGCGCCTCCAAGAGGTCCCGCAGCCATTCCTCCCGGGCCGACTGCTTGTACGGCCCGTGGACAACGTCCTCCCCGTCCCCGAAGAGCATCACGCTGCCGTTCATGCGCCGGAAGTCGCGGATCGGCTTGTCTGGCAGCGGCTTCCCCGTCTCCTCGTCATGCCCGAGAGGCGCGTCCAGCTTGTTGCGCAGAGTCAGGAGCGGAAGCATCCACTCCTTCTCGTCATCGTTCTGGATCATGGCTGACATGGACTTGTCCTCTTCGACGAGGGTGCAGGTCCAACATCCGAATCGACTAGAACCACAGGACGGTGTGGTGTTGTCGACGACGAGCGGACACTCGCCGTCTGCCGAGGCGCCCTGATACATGGTCAGGAGGTCCTTGTTGTCGTACCCCCAGGGGTTTTCCTGCTGCATGAGGAAGGCCCATACGTCCTCGTTGGTCCACGCCTCCACGGGGCTGTAAACGAGGGAGTTGGGCAGGTTGCCGTTCGGAGAGAGGCGGTCGCGAACACGTCGTTCTTCGTGCTTCGCCATGGCCCGGGCACGCGCCTGGCTTTCCGCCTTACGGATGCCCAGCACGAGGATGGCCTCGCCGTGCTCCTGCACGACGCTGCGGATGAACTCGTTGGACGGCCTGATCTTCAAACGCTCGGTGCACCAGCGGAATTTCGGGCGCGGTGCGGGGTAGCCCCGGCCGATCAGGGACACCCAGAAGCTGTCCTTGATCTTCGGCGTCAGGCGATGCGGCTGGATCGGAAGATCCTGATCGACAGCCGCCTGATGCATCTTCTCCAGCGAGTGCTTGACCCACATGGCGACAACAGGGTTCTCAACAAGGGTGTCGGTACTGATCACGTGAACCGGCTTGGTTCGCTGATCGGCCGGCAGCCCCTGCAGCGCGAGCCAGACCAACTGGAGGACGGCGGTGGAGTCCTTGCCCCCGCTGTAGCCAACGACCCACGGGACCTGGTCCGCGGTGTAGAGCTCACGGATCTCCTCAGCGAGCTCCCCCACGACCTCCGCAAGTTTCCGGCCTCCGAAGAGCGGGCGTCGTACCTGGACGAGTGGGAGGGTGGTCATTCGTCTCCTCGCATGTACGCATCCTCAACCCGCTGCTCCTCGGCGCCGAGGGGAAGCTGCAGGTGATGGCGCAGATAGTTCACGGTCAGCGTCACGTTCTGATGGTTCTTGGAGACCCGTCCCGCCACGATGGCTCTGCCGGCCCAGTCCTGGTTGGTGCGGGACCAGTCCACCTGCTTGAGCGGCGCTAGCCTTGGTGTCCACTCTGTCGGGTCTGTTGACTCGCGCAGAAGCGTGTTTCCGAGGCGGCCAAGAGCATGCAGGGCGATGCCGTGGCTATGGATGAAGTCCCGCCGGATATCCGGCGCGGACAGCTTGCGTTCGCGCGCCAAGCGCCACTCAGGGATGGCCGCGTCGACCGTCTCCCAGAAGGTCTGCGCCAGGGACACCGCCTGCTCCTGACTGGCCAGCTCAATTCCCTGCAGTAGCGACTGGGTGGCGAAGTACAGGGCACTCAGAGTGAAGAGCCGGCGCGAGCTTGAAGAGAGGGTGCTCTTCTCCATCTCCACATGGCCGGTGAACACTGATGACCGCAGCACCAAGAGGCGGACGAGCGCAGAGTCCTCATCGCGGTGGTCGTAAAGCACGCCGATGGACCGCGGCGGCCTGACCGCATGCCGGTTGAGGTCAGCGAACATTTGCTGGCAGCGAGAAAGTCCTGTGTCGTGGAAGAACACCACCGCGATGGTCTCGTCGCCGAGGTCGGGGTTCTCCTTGAGGGCCAGCTCAATCGCGCCCCGGCGATGCTGGCCATCGTTGATCAGGAAGCGAGCGTCCATGGGGATGCGGATCTGGCCGGCGCGCATGCCAGGACCCTCGTCGTGGATGCTCTCGAAGATCATCTCGCCGTCGACGGACGCCGTGAGGGCACTAAAGACGTAGTTGTCCGGGTTGTCCAGGATGTACTTCGCGAGAGCCGGAAGCCTGCCCTTGTTGAGCACGCGCTGAGCTCTGACCTCGGCGGCGAGCTCCTCGTCGTCGAACAGGAAGATCTTCGGGATCAGCCGCAACGGGCACATGGAGACGTAGAACTCTCGCCCAGCCTGTACCCCTCGGATGGCAGGGAAGACGTACTCGAAACCCGATGACGTCCTTGTGCCTGTCTTGGTAGATGTACGCGTGCCCACCTGCGCAAGGGTATCGTAGCCACGTCACCGATTTAACGTTTGCGACGTGTCCTGCTTACCGAAGACTGCCTGGGGGTCTGCTGATGGCGACGTACCTGGACGCGGCGGCAACCACCCCCGTCGACCCGCGTGTCGCGCAGGTGGTGCTCCACTGGATGACCGAGGAGTTCGGCAACGCCGGGAGTCGGACCCACGAGTACGGCACGCGCGCCAAGCGCGCGGTGGCGCAAGCTCGCGAGTACCTCGCAAGGACGGTAGCCGCCAAGCCAGAAGAGCTCATCTTCACCAGCGGAGCCACCGAGTCCAACAACATCGCGATCCTCGGCCTTGCCCCGTTCGGGGAGAAAAGTGGTCGACGTCACATCATTGCGTCAGCCATCGAGCACAAGGCCGTTATTGAGCCTCTCGAACACCTGGCCTCTCGCGGCTTCGAGGTCGAGTTCATCAAGCCGGACCCCAGTGGCAGGGTCTCCCTCGAATCCGTACGTGAGCGTCTGCGGCCGGAGACTCTGCTCGTCTCACTCATGCACGTGAACAACGAGACCGGCGTCATCCAGCCCGTCGCGGATCTGGCCCGCGAGCTCCAGAAGACACCTACTTATCTTCACGTCGATGCCGCCCAGGGCTACGCGAAGGTGGCCGAGGACCTCAAGGCCCCCATCGACATGATCAGCATCAGCGGTCACAAGATCGGTGCGCCGAAGGGTGTCGGGGCGCTCGTACTACGCCGCCGCGGCTGGAACAAGGTCCCCCTTGAGCCCATCATGTTCGGCGGCGGCCAGGAGCGGAAGCTACGGCCAGGCACTCTTCCTGTGCCCTTGATCGTAGGGCTCGCCGAAGCCTCCCGGATCTTCCACAGTGAGCACGCGCAGTGGAAGAAGGAGTCAGAACGGATCCGGGAGGTCCTCCTCGCCGCGCTCGCACAGACTCGCTTTACGATCAACGGCGACCCTGCCCATTCGGTTCCGCACATCCTGAACGTTTCCTTCGCCGATCTGGATGCTGAGGCACTCATCGTTGCGCTGCAGGACCAGGTGGCAGTGGCGACAGGCTCAGCCTGCACAAGCGCCTCGTACACGCCCAGCCACGTCTTGACGGCAATGGGCCTTCGCGAGCACACGGCAAGGAACGGGCTGCGACTGTCCTGGCTGCCCAACCAGCTGAAGGGCCTCGACGTCGAAGCTGTTGTGGCTGAGGTGCTCAAGCTTCAACCGGAAGCCTGATCTGGTCTCCGCTTGACTAGGCGATGCCCTTTCAGGTGCCAGCCACAGCGGGCGAGCTCGGCCTCCCAGCCAGCCTCCGTCCCGATCAGGTGTGGCTTGGCGTAGAGGCCGGCTCTCACCTCGGCGTCCGTCAGACGTCGGTAACGTGCAGCATGCGGATCATCCGGGGCAAGGAATTCGTGCTTGCGATGTAGTAGAGGGCGGTTTGTCGATCCCTCATATGAACGATGAGAAGTCTTGAGCGAGCGCAGGTCGACCTGGTAGTCACTGCAGATCCGCGGATGCGGATCGGAGTCGAAGTCGGGGTAGTGCAGCCAGCTCGCCGCGCGCCCATCGTGCTTGAGCTTGACGAGCGTCCACTGTTCAGGGCGTCCCGCCGCGATCGCAGCGCAATGCTCGTAGAGCCGAAGGACTGTCGGCATCATGTCCAGGGAGCGCTTGTGAACGTACAGCGCCGTCGGCGTCAGCTTGCCAGCCCTGGAGGCGGACATAGCGCCTCTCACGTACGAGTCATCACGTAGCTTGAGAAGCAGGCGATCAGCTCGATTGCACGCCTCCCTATAGGAGGAGAAGAAGGCTCGAATATCCAACTGGACAGATAGTGGAAGGCTCGCGAAGGGGCCCCTTCCGTTAAACAGTTCAAGCGCCAGGAACAGCAGGGTGTCCAGGGTGGATCGGCGAGCAGAAGCATCGACCAGCTCCTGGCGGGCGGTTTCACGGAGAAGTTTCCGCATAGCCGACGGATTAAGCTGGGCGATAATTTCCGCGATCGGTCGTGGCGCTTCTTCCAGCCGTGGCGCCCGGCCACGGCTTTCGACGTATTCCACCAATGCCTTGATGGCGCCGTCTGCCTCGTGGGACACTGCCCAGGTCAGCTGCGGAGCGATCCGCTTTGCAAGGTAACTGAGTCGGGCAGCTTCGTCCCTGAATGCGTAAATGATCCCGGGTGCCGCGGCCACGCAGCGCGATCCGGTGACATCCTCAACGAGTTGGCGAAGCTCGTGAGTGGCGAACAGGTGCTGGAACGTGCCCCGACTTGTGAGTACTCCGTCCGCTGCACGGTCGCCATGGACCTTGGAACGCTCCCACGTCAGGCGCGCCGACACGATCAGCACAGTTCTCGCCAGCGCCCACGCTGTTCGGAGCGTTTCCCTCCTCTCCGCCGGGTCCTCGATCACGTTCAAGACATAGGTCATGAGAACAACGTCAGCAGGACATTTCTGGGCATGCGGTTGGAAATGTGGATCCCACCCAGTGATCTGACAATCCAGACGTTTCAGTGCTCGCACGTCATCGCCACGGCCACATCCGAAGTCCAGGATCTTTCGATCCGGATACAGTTGACCGTCAATGAATGCCTGACGAGCCGGCACCGAAAGGCAGGACCGTGCGATAGCGGTGCGATGCCGCTCGCTCGCCCATCCCGGTTCTCCCACAGCCCCTCCCCGCCAGGTGAGGACCTGGCCCACATCCTGCACACCGCGCGCCTTCTAGACCGGCCGCACCCCGGAGATCGAGCTCTCCCCGAAGGCGGAGCCAGTACTGTGGCAGACGCCAGACGGCCTCACCTTATGAGAGCGTCCGCCAGCCGCTGCGGCCCGATCCAGCGAGCCACCGCCCAAGGATCGTGTGCCTGACAATAGACGCCCACGTTCACCGGAGTCATTGCACCCTTTGCATTCCTAGGGGCAGCGAAGAGCTCGGAATCGTCGATTCGAGCCGCACAGCCGTCAGGAGACTCGCAGCGTCGGCGTGTAGCCACCGTCCGCAGCACCCACAGGGCCTGGGGCTGCGTGACAGCTCCCAGCTCAGGGAGTGCAACTATTCCCAAGGCCCACGGGATCGCATCATAGATATTTGTGTATCTATTCTTTACCGAATTGCACCAGCCGCAGGCCAGACGTAGGTTGAAGACCTCCGTCTTTCCGCCCTGGGCAACCGGAGTGACATGATCAACCTCGATGCAGGCGTGAGCCGGCCGCGTGCGAGGCCTAGTGAAATCCACCAAGCTCGGAACAACTGGCAGGTCCCCGGACTCGCCCAGGAATTTACTTCGAGCTGCAGATCCAAATTGATATCCGCACAGATAGCAGCGCGGATCCGGCTGCGCCTGCGCCCACAGCTCGTCGCGCATGGCAGCAGTTATCGTCAGACGTTTGCGGTCGCGCCTGGCCTGCACCAGCTGCCATGCAAAATCCGTCAGAATTCTGGCGTACTTGTCGCGTTCATCCTTCGGAGAGTGAGGGCTGGCCTGGTTGAAGTGCGCCAGAACCTGCGCATGCACGTGACCGATGTTGAGATTGCTGTCAAGCTCGAACGGTGCGAGGTCTACAAGGCTCTCGATAAACCAGCGCCCCCATACCGTGGACAGGTCTCCCCGCAACAGCCAGCCGTGCTGTCCAGAAACTTCCTCGGGAACGGTGCGGTCCGAGAGCGCCTTGAGGCGCTCATCCGACCAGTTACTTGCAAGCGCCTTCTGGATCTCGGCGATGAAGCCCGCGACCTGCTGAGGCTGCATCACGCCCCACTGACGGGGTTGTACTGGCTTTCCTTCGGAAGCGACTCCGGGTTCTTGCGATAGTCGACCCAGAGCTTGGCCCAACGATTGCGAACCGCGGGAACGTCCTTCTTTGCGACATTCCAGTTCCGGTTGAAGTAGGAAGAGCTTACTTCCTCGAGCCACGACTCCATCGTGGCATCAACGTCGCCGATACTGCTCAGTGTCTTCTTCTGGGACCGCAGGTACTCGAAATAGTCGGCCGCCAGAATCGTCAGGCTCACCTTGTTGAAAAGGTTGCGCTGCGAATTTCCCCATGCGTTGGAGGCTTCCATGTCGGGCGAGCCGAACTTATCCCTAATATTGGAGTAGAAGCGAACAAATACGTCACGCCATGGACCGTCGGCACGACCCCACTCGGCAAGCCGCTCTTCCTGCGTCTCACACTGCGCCACGAAAGCGCTGTCTTCGAGATGATGCTTCGCCCAGATTCGCGCCCAGTCAAGCTTTTCGCCATAGAGCTTTCCGCCGGACAACTTCCGGAAGATGTTGACAAGCCCCGTGAGGACAGACCATTGGAGAGAGGTATTCTGGTCTCCAGAGATGCCCGTCTGGACCAGGTTCTTGAACGGACTTTCGTCCGATCGCGTCAGATAGGCAATAGCTTGAGAGTCGTCAAGCTTGATGTCCGCGTTCTTCAGCCGTTGCGCGACCGGCTCCAACTCCTCCTTACTGAGACTGGTTGAGACAATGGTCCCAAGGAGCGCCTTGTTTAGCGGAGTGGCCTTCTGATTCACCACAACAAACTGGAAGACATGCTCGCTCGGGCTGTCATCCATAAGCATCGACACCGGAAGCTGCCGGACGTGCTCGGCGATGAAGGATGAACTGGCCTGGTCCGGATCCATGCCCAACTCCGCCGACTTGAGAAGGTATTCCTTCCCTGCGTCGCTCTCCGTCAACAATTCAGCCGCAAGTACTGCACCCTTAAGCCGGTGCTGTCCATCGACGAGCATGGCCGGCTTGAGATAGCTGATCATGGCGGTTCGATCGAAGCCAAGAATGCGCTCGGGTTTGGCGCTGTCGTCGAGGGCTTCGAGTACCTTAATTCGACCCCTGAGCTCGGTGTAGAAGTCGGTAATATGGGTTTCGTCCGTCAATAGAACGCTGGCGGCATCAGTGTCGTCGACACCTGCGGCATTGTTCTCATCAACGTCTTCCTCTTCGTCCACCTCGACGGAATCCTCAAGACCGTGCTCGAGGCGCCCCCGCTCCATTATTGACGCCATGCGAGCCTGATCGAGGGGCATCTCTGCGAGGCTTGGAACGCGCAGCTCCAGTCGCTGTACGACTTGCTGCATGAGGTCGAGCAACGAATCACCACTGAAGTCACGGCTCGTGATTCGCAACGTGCCGAACTGGGGATGTCCATCTTGCGGGACAAATTCAACCAGATCCAGGCCCTGGGGTGCCGCGAGAAGCGGGTTCTGCACAACATTGCGCTCGTCATGATAGAAGCTTGAGAGCTCGCGGATCCGCGTCTTGCTCTCCTGACGCTGGAACCCGATGGTCTGCTCGTCCTGGAGACGACTGCGCTGAGGTACACCCACCCAGTCAGAGATCTCGGTCGCCCGCGCAGCAAAGAGCACCAACGGCTTCCCCGATGGCGTCTGCTGCGTCCGGTACGCCGGGTACTCATACGTGGTGATCTTGGCGTTCACGCGGGCCCCTCCAGCGGGATCATGATCGTGCGTGCCCACAAAGTTACAGTGCCCCGACCACGGTTGGGAGAGTTTCGTGTGTTACGTCGTCGTTGGTCGAGCACACGAGCGCGGGTTCTGCCCCTCAGCTCATCGGTGGGGATCGGGAGGATCACGGTGGCCGGACGCATACCACCGACCCTAGCCGGACCACCCCGCTGTGCGTTGATCCACGTCCGTCAGACAGTGGTACGCGCTTGGCTCCCCGCGCCGGTCATTGCGGCGCGCAGGGCAGCTCGGACACGGGCAGCTCCTGCCGTTGCCACGACAGCTCTACCGCCGACCTCACTGGTTCGGGGTGCGAGGCCCGCGCAGGGGCGACAGATGCCGGGGCGGGGCACCGGGTCGTGGCACTTGGCGCACTCGGCGTACCAGGCCGCTTGCGGGCGCACGGGGGCCTGGACAGGCGGCATCTTGCGCTCAAGTCGGTTGCGGAGCACGCCGGTCGGTGAGTGGAGGGGGACGGGCAGGCCAGGGAGCAGGGCGCGGGTGAGGTCGGTGTGGGTCGCGCCGCGCTCCAGCCATTGGGCGACCAGGGGCGCGAGCGTGCGGGCTTCGGCCTCGCCGAGGTGGAGGCGGGGTTCGGGGCGGATCGCCCGGAACAGGGTGTCGACCGCCTCGCGGACCTGCTCGTCCGGCAGTACGGGGGCGTCCCCGGTTTCCTGGCGGACCTCCTCCCGCCCTCCCGGCGGCTCGGTCGCCTCGTCGGCGGTCGTCCCGCTGCTCACGGGGCCGGTGGGGCGGGAGGGTTCTTTGTACCGGTTCTTTGAAAGGGCGTCAGAGACGCCGGTGGCCGGTTCACCGGCGGCCGGACGGGTGGCACCCGGTGGCAACGGGAGCTGCGGGGTGTCGTAGACGTGGGCCTCGCTGACGATTCTGCCGTCGGGCATCCGGATCTTCTCGACCCGGTAGAAGCCGGCGTCGGTCAGCTCCTTGAGGGCCTTGCGGATCGCACCGCGTCCCTGGGGGCTGGTGTCGGCCATGTGCTGGCCGTCCTCACGCCAGCCGTCGGGGCGGGAGAGGAGGTCCGCGAGCAGGCCGCGGGCGGTGTAGGAGAGCTGCCGGTACTGCAGCATGGCGTTGGGCAGCACGGTGTAGTGGCGCGCGTGGGCGCTACGATGAACACGCATCGGGAGTTACAGCTCCTGGTGCCGGACCCCGGGGTGTTCCACCACCGCCGGGGTCGCCTGTTTTCGGTTTGACCACGGAACGTAGCACAACGCCCAGGCAAGCAAGGCGTGTTCATGCGAGCGGTCTTGATCACGTTCACTCGCCGAGGAGCACGACGCTCCGTCAGGAGCGGGTGGCCCCGTGTTCCAGGTATGCCGTCTCGGACTGTGCCCTCGCGGCGCAGGCGGCGTGGACGCGGCGGGCCAGGCGCGGGATGAGGACTTCGTCGAGCTGGTCGGTGGTGTGGAAGGCGTACTCGCCGATCTCCACCTGGTCGACGGTGACGTGGTCGAGTTCGTCGGCCGGGAGGATCCCGCCGTCGAAGACGAAGAGGAGCTTGTCGCCCTCGGCGGGGTGCGGTGCCCAGTCGGCGACGAGGAGGCGGCCGATCGGCGGGGTGATGCCGAGTTCCTCCCTGACCTCTCGGGCGGCGCCCTCGCTCGGGGTCTCCCCGGGGTGCAGGTAGCCGCCGGGGATCTCCCAGCCGGGCTTGTAGGTCGGCTTCACGAGCAGGACGCGGTCGTCCTCGTCGAAGAAGAGGACGCCAGCGGCGGTGCGGGGTTGGGCCACGACCTCTTCAGGCGGGGAGTCGCTCATGGCAACGACTGTAGTCGTCCGCTGCGGTCAGGCGACGATGCTGAGCCGTTGGGCGACGCCGACGAGCAAGTGGCTCGGCTTGCCTCGCTGTTGGCGGACCCAGGCGGTGACGAGGTGTCGCGGGATGAAGTGGTAGCGGACTTGCTCGGGGGCGAGTTCCTCGGCGTCCAGGACGAGGGCGAGCGCCTCGTCCATGCGGTTCTGCGCGCTGTAGGTGCGGGCGATTTCGAGCATGTGCCGGACGCGGCGTTCGAGCGGGAGGGTCGAGGAGTCCACGCGGGGGCCCTGGTCGGCGGCGATCTGGATGTCGCCGAGTTCCATCGCGGTCGAGATCCGGTGGATGGCCACGTTGGTGGGGCTGAAGGCCGTCCACATGTGATTGGCGTCGTGGCCGAGGCGCTGCGCGGCCCTGTTCACCTCGGCGAGGAACTCGCGGACGGTGCTGCGGTCCTCGGTCCTGGCGGCGGCCATCGACCCGACCAGGAAGAGGGCGCCGTAGATCGAGAGGTAGGTCGGGGAGGCGTCGTCGAGGCCGGCCTCCAGGTAGGTCGCGGAGTCCACGACCAGGTCGCGGGCAGCGGTAAGGCGCCCGTTGGTGAGCAGGCAGTCGGCTACGGCGAGTGGACCGTCCCCGCCTCCGCCACCTTGATCGGCGTCGGTCGCACCGCCGTCGAACAGATCCGCTCGATCACAGCGTGATCAGCACCCGTGCAGCGGCTCTGTTTCGGTCCCGGAAAATCCCCAACCGCCATGCGGAGCAGGGGAGTACCGTCCCTTCATGGCCGCAACCACCAGGTCCGAGCTGATCAGCCCTGCCACCCGGGTCGCCTTCCGATCGCACTGCACCGGCATCAACCTCCGGGACATCGCAGTGGCTTGGGAAGGGCAGGGCTTCGCGCCCGTCGCCCCGGACGAGCTGAACTACCAGGACACAGGAGCACGACGCTCCTCGTTCCAGTCCTACGCTCAGACGGTCGACTGGAGCGACCGCGGCCACGTGGAACGGGCGCTGTTGGTCTTCGAGGACCTGATGCGGGTCGCCCGGCGTGAGGAGTGGCAGGGCAAGTGGCTGGAGGACCTCACCGTCCCGCTGGGGCGGGACGGCCTGAGAGTTGACGAACGGGGCCGGATCCTCTGGAACAAGCCACCGGCTCGCACCCACGACCTCAGCGGTCTCCGCGACCCTTCGGGCATCCTCGTCGAGCTCGACCGCGTCCACCGCGACCTCTCCGACGACCCGGCCGGTGCCATCGGCAGCGCCAAGCAGCTGATCGAGGCCACCGCCAAGACAATCCTGCGCGAACGCGGCCTGCCCATCGATGAGAACGCCAAGATGCCCGTCCTGATCAAGCAGGCCCAGAAAGCCCTCGCTATGGACGCCTCCTCCGCCATCCCCGGCCCGGACGGCACCGACGCGGTCAAGAAGATCCTCGGTGGGGCGGCAGCCATCGCGATCGGGATCGCCGAGCTGCGCAACCGCGGCCACGGCCAGGCCAGTGCCCCGGCCGGTCTAGGCGTGCGGCACGCGCACCTTGCGGCCAACGCGGCGATCACCTGGTGCGAACTGATGCTCGACACCCTCCGCGACCCCGCCGCCCCCTGGCGTCAGACCGCTTCCGCGCCTCCCCCGCAGCCAGGGCATGCCGGGTCGTGACCGCGTCCGTCGGGCCTGACACTAGGGCACCGATACCCAACGCCGCCTCGGCTCCGCCCGATGTCGTCGCCTCGGTGTCCAATGGCCCCATGGACGACCCGCAGCCTCGAACGACGTGGCACCCGGTGAACGGCGGCGCCGAGGTCACCCTGGTCATGGAGACCCCGGCCGGTGCCTCCATCCGCCGCATATCCGACGCGCTGCCCCTGCCGCCCGACACCGACCCGGGCAAGAGCGCGGAACTGGCGACCCATGCGGCTGCGGCGATCTGGGGGCTGCCCGACTTCGTCTTCCATCCGTCGATGGCCGAGAAGGGCTCCGGCCGACGTGAGCTCGGTGACCGCGTCATTCTCACCGGTCGGCGCGGCTTGATCGTCCAGGTGAAGTGCCGCACCGTCGCCCCCAAACCCGACGAGGCCGAGCGGGCGTGGATCAACAAGGTCGTCGGCAAGGGCATGCGGCAGGCGAAGTGGACCGTGCGCACCCTCAACCTCGCGGCGGCCCAGATGGTCAACGGCCGGGGCCGCACGCTGACCGTGGCGGGAGACGCCTTCGAGTGGGCCGCCGTCCTGGAGCTCGACCACCCGCGCCTGCCCGACGCGACCGTGCCGGACTGGGAGCCCATCGGCATCCCCGCGATCGCCCTCACCCGGCGCGACTGGGACTTCCTCTTCGACCAACTGCCGCTCCCACCACCGCGGTGGTGGGAGCGGCAGTAACGCAACAGGGCCCCTCGTCGTTGCCGTGGTGTTCTCATGAGCTGCCCCGAGTTTCGTGGAGTACGCGATCGTGTGATCAATCGGTCTGCCTGGGCTGTCCGATCCAGCAGTCGATACAGACTTCTCACGCTCGCCACGGCAGTCTGGGACGCCGCCGGTGTCTGCCCCGCGGCGGCTGGTCAGCCGGTTCGATGTCGTCCGGTTCGATGTGCGTGATGGGCGTGGCCGGTTCGTCGCCGAGGAGGACGGAAGTCCAAACCCGTTCCTGGAGTTCGGCGATGCAGGGACCGCAGGCGAACATGGGCGCGTTCATTCCCGCGACGGTTGCCGGGCCGATCCACAGGACGCGGGTCCACCGCTGGCCGCAGTACAGCCAGCAGATCCCGTCCACCCAGGGGTTGCCGTCGTTCGTTCGCGCGGGCGCGGGCAGGCCGCCACGGGCGAACTCGGCAATGCCGGGGATCACGAGCACGTCTACGTCGAGCACTTGGAGGTCTCCGGTAGGTGGCCGCATGGTGGCGACCAGGACGGTCGGGCCCAGCGGGGATGGCGCCGGAGCAGGCTGGCCGAGGCAAGTCGGCTGCCGGCGGCACGGTCAGGACGGCTGCCGGACGTAGGCCAGGTGGGGTGCCCGGTCGAGGTCGAGGGTGAAGCCCTCGATATCGCCCGTGTCACCGGGCAGGGTGAGGCTGTAGCCGTTGCCCGCCCAGGTGGCCGGTCCGGCCGGGGTGAGACGGTCCGGAGTTCCGCGGCGCCACAGGTGGAGGGTGTCGCCAGTGCGGGTGAGCCGCAGGGCTCCCGGGACCTGGTCGCAGGTGAAACGGCCGACTTCATGGTGAGGCCAGCCGTCGTCGTCCTTGCTGTGGACTGCGGCGGTCTGGACCGTCCGTCGCGCGTGTTCGGCCGCCAGGGGCAGCAGCTCGTCCAGGTCCTGGCCAGGGTGCTGGTCCAGCGCGCGGAGCACAGCGGCTGCAGCGTGGTCGGAGGCCAGGTCGGTGTTGTTGGAGAGGCTGACGATCCGTAGGCCGTCGCGGGTGAGGTGGGTGGCGGCGGAGAAGCCGTGTTCGTGGCCGTAGTGGAAGACGGCGGTATTGCCGGGGCGGGGGGCGGCGTACAAGCCGGGGCCGTACAGATACGGCTCGCGGTCGGCCGTGCGGTAGCCGAGCGCCTCCTGCCAGGGCAGCGAGGCGCCGTCGTGCTGCCACTGCTGGTGGAGGTGGCCGAGCCAGCGGTCGAGGTCGCCTGCGGTGGTGAACAGGCTGCCGGGGCCGGGCAGGGCGGCGGGGGGTTGGGTGTGCTGCCAGCCGTTGTCGGAGGGTCGGTAGGCGGCTGCGGCACCGGGGACGACCTGGCGGGGGTCGCTCTGGAAGCCGGTGGCGTGCATGCCGAGCGGGTCGAAGATCTGGCGGCGGGCGAGGTCGGCCAGGTCGGTGCGGTGGACGGTCTCCAGGAGTTCGACCAGCAGGAGGTAGTTCGTGTTGCTGTAGAGGAACTGCCCTGCCGGGACGGCGCGTTCGCGCTGCCGGTAGGCAAGAGTCCGCAGGTCGGCTGCGGTGTAGTGGTCGAGGTCGCGCAGGCCGGCGAGGCCGAGCAGGGTTTCGGCGTCGCGCAGGCCGGAGGTGTGGGTGATCAGCTCGGCAACGGTCACGTCAGCGGGCTTCAGTTTGGGCAGCAGGTCGGCGGCGCTCTGGTGGAGGTGGATCAGGTTGTCGCGGGCCGCGAGCAGGACGAGGTGAGCGGTGATCTGCTTGGCGACGGAGCCGGTGTTGAAGGCGGTGTCCGGCCCGATCGGGACCTGGTGCTCGACGCTGGCCAGGCCGGTGTGCCAGAGCGCCGGTTCCCGGCCGGGGAGACGGACGAGCAGGGACAGGCCCGGGGCGGTGGGGCGGTCGGCGGTCACAGGGTGAGCGCCTGGCGGTGGACGGCGGCGAGGCGCTCGCGCAGGCCCTCGTCGCGGATGAGGTGGAGGGCGCGCGGGTGGTCGGCGGCGCTGGCGGCGAGGAGGTCGCGCTGCCGGTCGAGGTAGGCGGTCAGGAAGTGCCGCACGTCGCCGTCGGTGTGCTCCAGGACGCGGGCGGTGTACAGCATGGTGAGTGGGAAGGCCCAGCAGGCGTGCAGGAAGCCGAAGGCGGGCCGCACGCTCTGCTTCCACGGGGAGTAGAAGGCGGCCTGGTCGTCGATCTTGCTGCCGGTGGCGGTGAGGGCGTCGTTCAGCCAGTTGTGGCCGGCCTCGTGGATGAAGTCGCGGGCCAGCACGACGGGGTCGCCGACGTGGTCGAGGAAGACGGTGCCGGGCAGGCGGGTGATGGTCCAGCTGTCGAGGGTCTGGCCGAGCTGCTTGGTCCGCAGCAGGACGACCACGACGGCGTGCGCGGCCAGCAGGGTGCCGAAGCCGGTGTCGGCGGCGGTGATGAACGCGCCGGCCGCCAGGGTCCGCAGCGCGATCGGCGCGGGTTCGGTGCCGGGCCCGATCACGTAGTACGGGGTGTCCGAGATCGGGGAGCGGGGCAGGTCGGTGAGGTCGGGGGCGACGACGACGCGCGGACCGAGCACGGTGGGGGTGGAGTCGGCGGCGGCGTGCGGGTTGGCGGTGTACCAGTCGAAGGCGGTCCGCTCGCCCGAGCGGGCCGCGGCTTCAGCGCCTTCGAGGGCGTGGTGGGCCAGGCTGTAGTCGGCGGCGGGGCCGAGGCCCGTGGGCCGGGGCGGGGTCCCGGGGCTGAGGATCGTGTGGATCTTGGCGGCGCGCTCGTCGTGCAGGCGGCTGGTCGGCGGGAAGTCGAAGAGGCCGGGGGTGTCCACGTGCGGGCTCCTAACCAGGTGCAAAAGGGGCGGCCTGGGGCCGGGCCCGCCGCGGTCGGGTCCGGCCCCAGGTTGATTACCTCCGGCGTTCAGCGCGCCGAGCGGTCAGGGGTGTTCAGGCGATGTCGCCCTCGGCGGTCGGCCAGCCCTCGGCGGAGACGCTGGAGGTGTGGGCGGTGGTGCGGACGGTCTCGTCCTCGCCGCGCAGGTCCTCGACGTCGGCGAGGAACTCGGAGATGCGGTCGTTGTCCATGGGGTCCTTCTCCTTCTGAGCGAATCGGATGGTGCTGTTGCGTGCCCGCTGCGGTGGTGCGTGCTCGGGCACCGGGCGGTGCTCGCGCCCGGGTCACGGCGGCCTCCCGGTCAGTGCTGGACGGTGCGGGCGACGGTGCGGAGAGCGGCGGCGAGGTCGCTCATGGCGGGGCGGTCGTCGGCCTGCTCGGAGAGGGCTGCGACGACCAGGGTCCGCAGCACGGCGGGGATGAGGGCGAGGTTGGCGTGGCCGCCGAGGCGGGGGATGTCCGCGCACAGGTAGCGGTAGATCAGGACGGCGAGGCTGAACACGTCGGCGGACGGGCCGGCCTGGTGGTAGCCGGTGAGGTACTCGGGCGGCCAGTGAACCTCGGGTCCGCGGTGCTCGGGGCCGCGCGGGGTGGCCAGGCGGCGGGCGGCGCCGAGGTCGGTGATCAGGCCGCGGCCGCCGTGGATGAGGATGTTCTCCTGGTAGACGTCGCGGTGGACGATGCCGCGCTGGTGCAGGGCGCTCAGGCCCTCGGCGACGTCGGCGAGGATGTCCAGGCCCTCGTCGGTGTCCTTGCCCGAGGCCATGAGGGTGCGGAAGTTGCCGCCGTCGCACAGCGGCATGGTGTACCAGTCGAACCGCTCGCCGGTGCCGCACGCCAGCAGGGGGACGACGTGGTCGGTGCCGTCGGCGGCCTGGGTGAGGTCGGCCTCGTGGCGGAAGTCCTCGCGGGCCAAGGCGCGTTCGGCGTCGGTCATCTGCGCGTACCAGTAGAAGCCGTAGGCGGCGCTTCGCTGGTCGGCGGGGAGTTCGGCCAGGACGTGGTTGGAGCCGAAGCCGGCCTTCAGCACGACAGGCTGCCGGCCGTCGCGGTGGGCGGTGACCAGGGTGCTGGCGCGGGTGAAGGCGAGCAGCTCGCTCACCTGCCAGCCGTCCGTGCGGAGTTGGTCGAGGACCCAGGCGGCGGGGTGAAGGGGGTTCAGGTTCATCGGCTCGCTTCTTCAGGCGGACGGGTGGTGGCGGTCAGATGGGCGAGGCAGTCGGCGGCCAGTTGGTCGAGGTCGTCCTTGGTGGTGCACGGCCGCTGCCAGACCTCCAGGCCGGTGCAGCGGGTCCAGGCGGTGGCGGCCTGCGGGTAGAGGTCGGCGAGACGGGCGGCGGCCTCGGGGCGGTCGGTGAAGCGTGGGGCGCTCTCGCGGCCGGCGAGGCGGGCCTGGCACAGGTCGGGCTCGGTGGTCAGCAGGACGGTCAACTGCGGGCGGGCCCGGTGTTGTTGGGCGAGGCACTCGACGTACTCGGCGACCGGGCGCCGGTGGACCAGGGCGAGCAGGCAGGCGGTGGACAGGCTGAGCCGGTCGGCGACCACCGGGCCGCGGGCGAGCGCGGGGGCGAGGTTGAAGCGGGCGTGGAGTGCGAGGTCCCAGCAGGCCGCTTCGACGGCTTCCTCCGGGTCGGCGGCCGGTTCGCCGGCCCGCAGCCGCACCAGGGTGCGGGTGGCGGCGAGGGAGAGCCAGGAGAACTGGCCGGTGTGGTCGAGCACGACGCCGCCGGTGCGGGCGTCGGCGAGGAGCCGGTCTCGCAGGGTGCTCTTGCCGGCGCCGGGTAAGCCTTCCAGGGCCATGAGCACGGCGGTCACCTCGCCGGTTCGTCGGCGGCGAGCCAGCTGATGAACTTCGCACACCGTCCGGCGGTCACTGGCAGGGTGCCGTGGGCGAGTTGGGAGCCGTAGAGCAGCGCGGTGCCCGGTGCGGGATCGACGGACCAGCGGGTGCGGGGCATCTGCTGGAACCAGGCTGCGGAGTTGTCGGCGCCGTCGTGGGCCAGCCACATGCCCTCGGCGTAGCCGTTGGCGGCCGGGTCGGGGGCCTGGCGGTACCAGAGCCGGTCGCTGGAGGCGGTCTCGACGTAGAAGTCACCTCCGGCGTCGGCCGCCATGATGACGACGCTGATGCCGGCGATCTGGCGGGGCCAGGCGAGCGGGTCGGGCGCGATACCGTCGAGGTGGCTGGTGATGTGCTGCCCCGCGCCATACTCGACGTACGTCCACGGGCGGCAGACGGTGATGGAGGGCATGACCCTGGCCAGAGCCGGGCGGGCGCGGTCGAACGCATCCTGGAGGATCTTCTCCGCCTCGGCGGGGATGCCGAGGATCTCGATGCGTCCGGCGGGTTCGTAGACGGCCATCGCCTGCTCGTGGCTGTGGCCGGGGATCTCGTGGATGGAGGTTCGGCGCTCGTCGCCGAAGCGGATGGCGTCGGCGGCGGCCAGGACGTCGTCCATCAGGGTGGTGAGGTCGAGCCGCTCGGTGGGGTCGAGGAAGTTCTCGATGCTGCCGACGCCGACGGTCTCGGCTATGTGGATCACGGTGTGGGCCTCCTGGTGTCGAGGACGCGGCGGATGTCGTCAAAGTCGGTGCAGTGGTTGAGCCAGCTGACGACCGGGCTGCCGCCGACGGCCAGCGGGTCGCGCCACAGGGCGAGGAGTTCGCCGGTCAGCGGCAACTCGTCCGTGCCGGGTAGCAGCCAGGCACCGGCCTTCTCGCCGACGTGGGCCGCGGGGCATGGTGCGTGGTGCTGGTATACGAAGACGCGGGTCAGCCGGGCAGCGGCGGCCTCCCGGCACGCCTGCCGCATCGGGCCGTGGGGTTCAGGCCGCCGGTAGGCGCGGTGTTCGGCGGCCAGCCACGCCTCCGCGACGGCGGCGGCCGAGTCCGCGACGCGGCACGTCGCACAGCAGGTGGCCCCGTGCGAGGGACACCGCCCGACGCTGGTGCCGAGGGTGGTGGCGACCTCGTCGAGGACCGCCCACGCGGTGCCTGCCAGTAGCCCGCCCGTGTCCGGCCGCACCGTCCGCACCGGGCTGCGGTGGTTGCAGCACATCTCGCCGACGGTGGCGGCCGGGGGCGGGACGAGGACGGGTTCAACGAACAGCGCGTGGAAGTAGACGATCCGGCCGAGGAGTTGGTGAACGGCCACCTCGTCGCCGGGCTTCATCCAGCCACCGCCGTGGACGCGGCACCGGCCGGGGCCGGCAGCGGGCAGGAGCACGCGGTGCCCGCCGGGCGCTCGACCTCCAGTGCCGTGGCCAGGGCACTGGCGGCGGCGTCGAGGCCGGCGAAGTAGGCGTCCCAGTCCTGGTGGTGGTCCGGGTGGAGGCTGAGGTCGAGCACCGGGACGGTGGCGCCGGAGGTCTCGCAGGTCAGCTCGGAGCGGGCAACGCGGACCTCGAATCCGGCGGGCAGCGCGGAGGCGACGGCGGTGGCCGCGCGGCACAAGGCCGCGGCGGTGCGGGCGTACTCGGCGCGGTCACGCGGCAGCAGACCGACCCGCAGTTCGGCCGGGTCCAGGTCCAGGCCGCCGTACGGGTGGCCCTGGCAGCTGTCGTAGGTGATCAGACCCCAGCCGGTGGTGAGGACGTCGACCAGTGGCCAGACGCGCGCTTCGATCGCCTCGCGCCACTTCGGGTGGGCGGGGTCGAGGTCGTCGGCCTCGTGGACGCCGGGCAGGCCGACGGTGTTGATGTTGCCGTGCTCGCTGGCGTGCAGCCGCACCTCGGCGCGGAAAGCAGCGGGGTCGTCCCAGCGGGCGGTGAAGGCGTTCACGTCGCGCATGCTGTTCGGGCTGCGGGGGTGCCAGCGAAGCATCTGGCACCAGGCGCCCTCGGGGTGGGCGGGCTGGGCGAGGAGTGCGGCGATGCCGTCGACCAGGCGCATCCGGTGGTCGCAGTAGGCGTCGTCGTCCACGGCCGGGTCCTGGCGCCAGCGGGTGGCGATGCAGCCGCCACCGCAGGTGCTGCGGTAGTCGCAGCCCGCGCACTTGGCCATCAGCGCCTTGCCCTGGTCCAGCAGCAGGTTGCCCTGCTGGAGGCGGACCACCTCGTCCTGGCCGGTGATCTCGTCGAGCCGGCCCAGGCGGGCCTGAGGCCACGGCAGTTCGTCGCAACTGCCGAACCGGTTGTCCGGGTAGAGGGTGAAGACGTGGTCGCACTTGAGGTCGGAGAAGTGGCAGAAGCCGCTGCCCAACCCGCGCAGACGCCGGATCGTGGAGACGGCCGGCTCTAGCTTGATCCGGGTGAAGTGCCCGGCGCCGATCCAGTGGGCGGTGACGGCGAGTACGAACTGAGCGTACTCGTTCGGGTGGATCGCCCACGCCGGCCCGCCCTCCCCGGTAAGGGCGGCCTGCTGGAGCAGGCGGCTGGCCGGGACGCGACGGGTCTTGGCCGTGGTCGGGCGGCGGATGGCGGTGTCGAAGCAGGGGACGAAGCTGACCGCGTTGACCGCGGTGAAGCCGGCCAGATGGTCCAGCACCTGCTCGGCCCGGCCCAGCACGGCCGGGGTCACGGCGGCGATGACGCCGACCTTGCGGCCCCGCTCGCCCAGCAGCTGAAGGGCAGCCGCGACGCGCGGGTAGACGGGCCGGCCGTCATAGCCGATGCGCCACGCGTTGCCCTCGGCGTCGCCGTCGAGGGAAACGCCGATCTGCAGCTGCGGGCAGAGCTCGTCGAAAAGGTCGAGCCACGCGGCGTCGAGCTGGACGCCGTTGGTCTGCATCGACACGCGCACCACCTGCGGCTGGGCGGCGAGTTCGCGCAGGACATCGGAGATCGCGTCGCGGCCGGCGGTCAGCGGCTCCCCGCCGTGGAGCTCAACGGCGAGCGGACGGCCCCGGAAGATCCGGGCCAGCTGCCCGACCTGGTCGGCGCCGACCCGGGCTCCGCCGGGAACCTCCTTGCGCTTCTCGTAGCAGTAGAGGCAGTCGACGTCACAGGTCTCCCCGCGCAGCTTGACGATCACCGACACCGCCGTACTGGTGTCCTCGGGCTGAAGGCTCCGGTAGAGCCGGTCGATCGGGTGGTGCTGTTCGGTGGTGCGGTGCATCGGCTGCCTCCCTGCTGCCGTGACCGGGTGGATTAGTCGGACAGGCGTCCCAGCAGGGCGCCCTGGCCGGACTGGAGGATGTGCGCGGCCTCCAGCGGAATCCAGAAGCACTCGAAGTGGGTGGGCTCCTGCTCGCCGTCGTGGTCCTCCTGGCTCATCCACCGCTCCTCGGTGGGCTCGGTGAGCTCCAGCTGGAAGACGTGCCGCCGCTGGATCTCGAACCGGTACGGGCTGATGTCGTACTCGGTCTCGCCGAGCTTGCGCACGATCTTGAAGTCGTTCAGGCCGGTCTCCTCCCGGGCCTCGCGCAGCGCGGCGGCCTCCGGGGTCTCGCCGGGGCGGATGCTGCCGGCTGGGACCTGGATGCCGACCTCCTCGTAGGAGTAGTCGGTGTGCCGGAACACCAGCAGCCGCCCGTCGCGCACGACGTAGACGAGAACCTTCTCCTTGGTGACCTTCTCGGGCATCGGAACAACCTCCACGTGGTTGGGAATGATCGTTGGGAGCTCACGGGACCGCGGCTCCAATCCCTGGGCCCGGCCGATGAGGCCGAGCTGGGAACCCACGAGTTTAAGTCCGCTGAGTATTCGTCAAATCGCTTTCTTCTGACCGCTCCGGGGGAAATCTGACTGTTGCGGGCAGAGCGATCGACCCCTCGTTCGACAAGTGCAGACCTCGAACCGCCCACCGCGAACAACACGTTGTGCGACTAGGCTGGCGCTGATGGTGACCATGCCGGTACGTCCTGGCACTGCCCCGACCCTGAACTTTCACCGAACTTCGGCCCCCTGCCAGCCGGAACCGTGCCTCGCCCCTCGGTGGCCGGTGCCATGCTTGGCGCCATGGCGGAACTGAACGGAAGCCCGATCAGCCTGGACCACCTCCAGGCCCTTGCCCTGACGAACTACGGGCACTTCACCTCGATCCGTGTCGAGAGCGGCCGCGTGCGCGGCCTCGCCCTCCACCTGGCGCGCCTGGCCCGTGACTGCCGCGCCGTCTTCGACACCGACCTCGACCTCGACCGCGTCCGGGACTTCGCCCGCCGCGCCGTACCGTCCTCCGGGGACTGCGTGGTCCGGGTGACGGTCTTCGATCCCGCCCTCGACCTCGGGCACGTCGGCAACGACGCCCACCCGCACGTACTGGTGACCACCCGTCCTGCCGGACCGCTGCCCCTCCCTGCCATGCGCGTTCAGTCCGTGGTCTACACCCGTGACCTGCCGGCCGTGAAGAGCGTCGGCCTCTTCGCCTCGCTCCACCACCGCCGTGACGCCCAGCGGGCCGGCTTCGACGACGCGCTCTTCACCGACGCAGAGTCGGTGATCTCCGAGGGCGGCACCTGGAACGTCGGCTTCATCAGGGGGGACCAGGTCGTCTGGTCGGACGCCGAGTGCCTGGTCGGCACCACGATGGAGTTGCTGCGCCAGGCCCACCCGTCGTCGACCGCGACCGTCCGGCTCCGCGATCTCGCCGGCTTCGACGCCGCTTTCGCCACCAACATCGGCATCGGTGTCCGGGCGATCAGCGCGGTGGACGGCACAGCCTTCCCGGACACACACCCCGTGATCGAAGAACTCCGAAAGGAGTACACGGAACTCCCGCTCGATCTACTCTAGTTGGCTCCGGCGAGGGGACGCCGGACGCGAAGGGGTGGGGTGGAGGGGCCGCGTTGGCGACCGTAGAGGTGTGGACCGGAGCCGAGGTCAAGGCGCTTCGGCAGGCGAAGCGGATGAGCATCGAGGCGTTCGCCTGCCACCTCGGCATCAGCGACCGCATGGTGTCGAAGTGGGAGGCGCGGGGCGCCGACATCACGCCCAGGCCGGTCAACCAGGCCGCACTGGACACGTCGCTCGCGGCGTCCGGCCCCGAGGTCCACGAGCGCTTCGTGCGCCTGACCGGCGCCTCGGCCGTCGTCCTCTCCGACCAACCCACGGAGAGCGAACACGCCCTGCCCCGGCAGCACCAGATCAGGCACCCCGGCGACGGTAAGCGAATGGCGCTCGTCGAAGCCGGGGTGTTCCTCGCCGGCCCCGAGAAGACGCCGATCTGGCTGCCGGACTTCTACATCGACGTCTTCCCGGTCACGAACTCGGACTTCTCCCGCTTCGTCGCGGCCACCGGCCACCCGGCTCCGCGCCACTGGCCGAAGGGGAAGTGCCCGGACGCGCTGTTCGACCATCCCGTCGTGTTCGTCACCTGGCACGACGCCGCCGCGTACGCACTCTGGGCGGGCAAGCTGCTGCCGACCAGTCACCAGTGGGAGAAGGCTGCCCGCGGGCCCCGGGGTGACGTGTACCCCTGGGGTGATCAGCCGACCCCGGCCAAGTGCAACAGCCGGGAGGGCGGTATCGGCCGGACGACCCCGGTCAGTCGCTTCCACAGCGGGGTCAGCGCGTACGGCGTCTACGACCTGTGCGGCAACACCTGGGAGTGGTGCGCGGACGAATCCGAACCGGGACGGCGCGAGCTGAAGGCCGGCGCGTTCACCAGCCCCTTCGCCCGGGCGACGCCGTCCGCCTTCAACGACGCCGACACGACCATGCTCGACGACGACACCGGCTTCCGATGTTGTTTCGTGGACGGCGCGCCGGGCTGAGCCGAGGCTCTTGCGGTGGCGACTGTGCGGGGCGCCGACCTGTGTACCCGTTAATTCCACGTGGTGCCGGCGAGCAGGCGTCGAATCCCAGAGCCGTCATGGCGTCGTCGAAGTTCTCCCACTCGTGTTCGGGTTCAGTGAAGTGCTGGTCGAAGTAGGCGCGGGTGAGGTCGGGTTCCTCCCACTCGTGCGCGCAGCGCCAGCGGACGAAGACCTGGTGGAGGACGTTGAGCAGGAGCCAGTCGCGGCGGGCGTGGCAGTGGGCGCAGGTGATGGGGATGCCGCGGGCGTCGAGTTCGGCGGGGTGAGGGACGACGCGGACGACGGGGTGCTGGGGCTCAGGGTTGTGGAAGTCGGGTTCGTAGTCGGTCATGCGGTCCCTTCCGACACGGTGGTGTGGTGCAAGGGAGCACAAGACGTGCGGCGGTCGGGAAGTTCCCGACCGCCGCTGAAGACATCACATCGACACCCTGGCCATGGAGTTGACGGGCCAGGGTGCCGGTGAAGGTCACTCCTCGCTGGGTGCGAAGAGCCAGCCGTCCGGGGCGACGATGTCGAGCAGGCGCTCGTACTCGGTGCGGTCTTGCTCGGTCATGACGGCGGCGGCGACGGCGGCCGTGCTGTCCGCCGGGAGCACGGCGAAGTACCGGTGCAGGAGGGCGATGACGGCCTGGGTGGCGTCAGCTATCTCGCGGTCGCGTTCGATCTTGCGGTCCCGCAGCCAGCAGAACGTTTCGCACTCCTCCCGGGTGGCGCCGAGGACGGTGGCCTGCTCCTTCCTGGTGAAGGGGCGGCCGTCGCTGTGGGACCAGGTATTGGTGTCGGGGCGGTACTTGAAGTCCGCGTCGAACAGCAGGTCCATGACGTCGGTGCGGTAGTCGGACTGGGCCAAGGTGGTGAAGCTCCTTACGGGAGGGGTCAGCGCCGGTGGGGGGGCCGGCTGTGAGGTGGTGGGTGGGAGTGCGGCTGTCGGGGTGGGGGCGGTTCCCGAGGTGCCAGGAGAGCTGTGGGGCTGGTGTGTTGGGGTAGGTGGAGTGGTGGTGCGGCCGGTGGCGCTCCTGGACAGTGCCGCGTTCGTGCGGCGGTCCTCGGGCGTGACCGCTCGTCCGGGGGCGGGGAGGGCGGTGTCGCGGCGGATGCGCCAGGTGAGCACCGCGGCGGCGGAGTCGGCGCTGGCGAGTTCGCGCCGCCCGGTGGCGTGGGCGAGCAGGGTGTTGGGGTCGTGGCCGGCTGCTTCGGCTTCGGCGAGGGTGGCGGCGAGGGCTGCCCAGCCGTCCTTGTCGGCGAGCACCCGCGCGGCTTGGTCGGCCGGTAGCGCGTGGCGGAGCGCTGCCGCCTGCCGGTCCCGGACTTCCCCGGGTAGGCGTTCGCCTTCGAGGGAGAGGTGGGCGATCGGTCGTCCGGCGTGCCTGCCGTAGGCGGTGCGCAGGTGGTCGGCCGTGGTGCGGGCGGCGTCGGCCTGGTGCCGGTGGCCTTGGACTGCATGCCACTTGGCTACGAGGACAGTGAGGAGGATCAGGCTGGACAGGATCGTGGCGGCGGCCGCGCCCTCTTCGCCTCGGCCGCCGGTGGGGCCGGTGTAGAGGAGTTCGCGGGCGGCGGAGCGCATCGCGCGCAGGTCGGCTCGGGAGGCGCGGGTGCGGGAGACAGCGGTGTATTCGAGGGCACGGGCGGCGTGGTTGATCTCCTTGCGGGACAGGACGGGGCTGGTGAGGGCGAGGGCGTCGAGGGCTTCGATGCCGCCGCTGACCACGGCGGCGACCTGGACGGCGTCCGGGGCGTCGTCGAGGATGCGGACGGCGTGGTCGACAGTTGCGCTGGCCCGGTACCGGGCCGCGACCGGTGAGCTGGTGGTGGGCAGGTCGGTGCCAGTAACGAAGCGGGCGTGGATCTGCGGGCGGGTGAGGTCGGCGGCGAGCTTGCTCCCCGAGAACCACACCGGCCCGGTGCCGTCGCCAGCGGCGAGGGCGAACTTGTAGCCGGTCACGTCCCCGGACGGCGCCCGCCGCACGCCCAACAGCACACCCTGGGCGGCGAGGCCGGCGGCGAACTCCTCCTCGCTCGCGGCCCCGGCCAAGGCACGGCGCACGGAGGTGCGCAGCCGGTCGCGGTCGCTGGTCTCCTTGCCCTGGCGCTGGGCCTTGCGCAGCTCCGCGCCGGTGGCGCGTTTGGGGACCGCGGCCCGGTAGGCGCGGGTGCGGGTGTCGGCGAGGCTCTTGAGCCCGTGCTGCCTTTCTATCGTGGTGAGTTCGGCTTCGACGCGGTACTGGTCGCCGCGCAGGCGGGCCTGGGTCAGGTCGGCACGGACGGTGGTGGCGAGGATGTGGATGTGGTCGTCAGCGTGGCGGACGGCGATCCAGCGACAGGCGTCCGGGTCGCCGTCGGGGGCGATGCCGGCGGCGGCCACGACGCGGCGGGCGACGGCGGCCCAGTCGTCGTCGGTGAGGATCCGGTCGGTCGGGTCGGCACGGACCATACGGTGGTAGACGTGGCTCTTGATCTTGCGGCCGTACTGGACGACGTGCAGGTCGAGGGCATCGCGGAGCTGCGCGAGAGTGGAGTGCGGGTCACGGCCGGGGTCGGGGACGAAACCGTCCCAGGACGCGACGAGATGCGGGTCGGTGTGCTCGTTCGCCCGGCCCGGCCCGTACAGGTAGCGGAGCGCGCCGAGGGTGTTGCTGCCGTGGACGGCCTTGCTGATCAACGGCGCTTCGCCTTCGCCAGCTCCATCGCCACCCGGTCGACCTCCGCGATGACCAGGCGTCCCGCGTCGAACGCGGCACGGACGGCGTCGGCGGCGTCCCGGACGTCGGCGGGCCGCAGGTCGATGCCCGAGTTGTACTCGCGGGCGAGCTGGTTGAGGTTGCTGGCCGCGCCGGCGGACTGGCGCCGCACCAGCCGCAGCTCGTCGATCGCCTCGTCCAAGCTCACGTCTCGACCACCCGGCCCCAGGCCTGCGTCGGTGAGGGCCTTGCGGGCGAGGTAGTGCGCGACGGTCAGGTTCTCGGAGGCGGCCCACCGCTCGATCTCCCGCTTCGTCTCGGAGCTGACGCGGAAGGAGACCTTGGCGAGCCTCGGATTCTCGTCGTCACGGCGACGGCGCTTCGGCGAACGATGGGCGTCGGCACGGTCAGCACTGAGCGCTACATCGGTAGGTGACGGCTCGTAGGCGACGGTGGGCTTCTCCAGGAGTGCCGCGCCCTCGCGGTGCTCCTCCGGTGTTGTCGAGCGCGCCCCCGCGCCCGGCAGCACCGCCTCGTCCGCGCCCTCCTGGGCGTGGGCGTCCGCGTCCGGACCCCGATCAGGGGTCCGGACGCACTCGCTTGCTCCGCTGTTGGCCTGGAGGGGGTCAACTCCGTTGCGGCCAAGGGAGCTTACAGGGCTGCCGTGCTGGTCGTTGAAGGGCTGGCGGGTGGTGTTCACGGGGATGCTTCTGGTGGCGGTGAGGGTGGGAGGCTTCCGGGCAGGTGCCGGTTCGGCCGCGCTGGACTTCGCAGGCATGGACGGCGTGCCAAGTAGAACGAGCCGGGCGTGGACCGGCGCGCAGGAGAGGTGGTCGGCGGCGCAGGCGAGTTCTGCCGGGTGCGGTGACCGGGGCGGTGGACTTCTGCCGACCGCGTGTGCGAGTCGACAGAAGCCGGTGTCCGGCCGACCGCATCGGTCGGCCGGACAGGCGGGCGGGCGGTCAGCTGGTTCCGGGGTCCTTGCGGCCGTGCTCGGCGTTCCATGCGAGGCGGAGCCTCTTCATCAGCTCCGTGAATCGGGTACTGCCGAGCGGCAGGCCGGCTTCCCGGATGCCCTGTTCGACGATCGCGCGGGTGAGTCGGCCGTGGGCGATGGCAGACTGGAGGCCGACCTCCACCAGTTGGTCCATGGATGCCCCCGGCGGGCGGCCGATCGGCTTGCCCTGCGTGGTGGCGGCAGGCTTATCGACGGGGGATTCGTCGGACGGCTCGGCGGGTTCGGCCTGCTCCTCGGCTGTGGCGTCACGAGTGCCGTTCGGCTGGTCATCGACTTCTGCCGACTGGGGACCGGGGAGTGCGCCGCTCCACTCGTCGGGCAGAAGGCCGGCCGCGGACAGCAGTGTCAGCAGTGCGTTGTCGTCGCTGCGGTCCTCCCCCTGCTCCGGCCAGGACTCCGCTTCGTGGTCAGCGGTCACCGCATCGGTGGAGGTCGTGGCATTCGGTGGGTTGTTCTGCTCACCGTGGCGGGCGATGAGGATATAGAGGTGGACGGCGCCGCCGAGGGCGAGCGGGGCGAGGGTGGACAGGACGCCGACGACGGTGTCGCTGAGCCTGAGCTCACCGCTAACGGCGGGCATCTGGTTGAGGCGGACGGCGTGCAGGGCGTTGGCCCAGACGCTGGTGGCGGTCGCTGTGGCGAAGAGAGTCCAGGCGTAGGCGCGGGCGGGCCGGCGGGCGTTGCGCAGGACGAGCAGGGCGCGCACGCCGTACGCGATGAAGCCGTCGATGATGATCGGGAACAGGTAGGTGAGCGGACCACGGACGTGGGCCGCGGCGGCCATCTGCCGCAGGGCGTCGTAGGACAGGACGAAGCCGAGGACGCCGAGCAGGGCGACGGCGAGGCGGTCGAAGAGCGTGGCCCGGACGGACGGCGTGGGGGTAGGGGGGATCGCAACGGTGGTCACGTGTGGTGCTCCAGGGGTGGCCTCGCCGCGCGCGGGCACGGCGATGCGGCGAGGCAACGTTGGGGTGAGGTGTGGGGGGCCGGCGGTCCGGCCAGGCCGTTCAGAAGCTGAACGGCCTCAGGCAGCGGTTCTCCGGCGGCGGTCGGTGCCGGTGAGGATGGCGCGTTCGCACATCTCCGCGAGGCGGGAGGCGGTGCGGTCGCCGAGGGCGGCCTTGATCTCGCCGAGCGGCAGGTTGGTGGTGAAGAGCGTCGGGAGCATGTACTCGTAGCGGTGGTTGACCAGCCGCAGGGTCAGCTCCTCGGTCCACTCGGACGTCTTCGCGGCGCCGATGTCGTCGAGGAACAGCAGCGGGCTGGTCATCAGCTCGCGCAGCTCCCGCTCGGTGTCGGCGCCTTGGCGGGGCCGCTGGGAGGCGTACAGCTCGGTGGCGGTGATCTTCGCCCACCGCAGCCGCACACCGGCCTTCAGGAGGATGCGGATCGCCCCGTACGCCTGGTGGGTCTTGCCCGAGCCGGTGGGTCCGGCGATCAGGAGCGAGGGTCCCTGGGCGATGCCGGGGGTGCCGCCGGGGCCGGGCCGGCAGGCCAGGGTGACCTGCCGGACCCAGGTGGTGACCTCCGGGTGGTCGGCTTCGGCGAGGCGGTAGCGCGGTGGGATGCGTCGGTCGGCGAGCTCCAGCGCGGTGGACAGCTGGTCGGCGTTGGCCAGCGGCCGGTCGGGGTCGATGCCCTTGGCGGCCAGGAGTCGCTCCAGGCGCAGGACGGCGCCGGAGGCCGGCTGCGGCTCGCGACGCTCGTCCGCGCGGCGGGGGATGGGCAGGCTGGTCACAGGTCCCCCTCGTAGTAGGCGCGGGCGTCGGCCGGGTTGGCGAAGGGCTGGTAGGGGGCGCGGGCAGCGCTGTGCCCGGTACGAGTCGTTCCGGCGGGCTGGGCGTTGATCGCCTCGTGGACCATGCTCGGCAGCACGCTCGGGCTCATCGGCTTCGCCGCGTACAGCCGCAGCCCGGCACGGATGTCGTCGTCGCTGGTGCCGCCGTCGAGCATGCCCTTGATGACCTTGCCGAGGTGCCCCCGCACGTTGGCCGGTACCGGCTTCGGGCAGCTGGCGACGTACTCGGCCACCAGGTCGCCCGCGTTCACCGACGGCTCGCCGGTGGGCGCGGCGACCAGGACCGGATCGTCCCGCTCGGGTGCTGCCGACGAGGGTGCCGGGGTGGGCGCGGCGTCGCCGCCCCCTTCAGAGGTAGATCCATGGTCCAAGGTCCATGGTCCAGGCACGACGTTCTCCGGAGTCCTCCGGAGGGCTTCCGGAGAGGCCGTCTGACCTGCACTCTCGCTCGGACCCGCCGCATCGGGCACCGGCCGGGCTGCTGCAGGGGCGGAGACGACGTCGGCCGCGAAGGGCCGCTGGGCGGGGACGGTCTCCGCGAGGGTCGCGAGCGGTTCCGGAAGGCTCCGGAAGTTCTCCGGAGCCGGACGCACGCAGCCCTGGCCCTTCGCCTTGCACTTGCCGCACCAGCCCGCGCTCTCGTGGACGGGGCAGGCGGGCAGGCGCGAGGCGGTGGGGTGGGAGATCTTCTGGTGCTCGTGCCACTTGGCGACGTGCAGGTACTGGCGGCCGTCGCAGCCGGTGTACCGGCAGATCAGGCCGGTCTCGGCGAGCTGGTGCAGCTCGTCCTCGGTGTCGAGCGCGGTGTGCTCGGGCCGCAGCGACCACAGCGCGCCGTTGAGGACGGCCGCGTTGTCGCGCTGGCGTCCCTCGTCGTCGGCCTGGGTGAGCAGGCAGACGAAGGTGCGCTCGGCGGTCAGGGAGACCGAGGCGAGGTCCTCGGAGACGGGGTACTCGGGCTTGATGGTGCGGATGCGCGCCATGGCCTACCGCCCCGCCTTCGGGGCGAACGGGCGCGAGGCAGGTGCGCCGCACAGGGGCGACGCCGTACGCTGGAGCACGCTGGTCCTTCCTCGGTGCGCATGGGCTGCAACCCTGCACCGTGGTCGATCGTCATGGATGGGCGGTTTTGGGACCTTTCAGGCCCTCGGTGTTGGTAGCACCGGGGGCCTTCGGCCTTTTCGGGGCGAGGCGCAGGCCGCCGCCCGCGATGCGGTTCGACTTGACATGCGTTTCGCTATGCATGACTATGGCACCCCGGCGGCCGTTATGCAAGTCGCCTCGGAACTAGATGCGAGGTGAATCGAATGCCTGGTCAGGACAAGGCTGCGGAGGCCCCCTCCGGCGCACTGGTGCGGGAGGAGTCGGAAGGCGGTTCGACCGGTGAAGCCGCTGTCGCCGGCCTGAGCGAGGAGAACGCTGCCGAGCGGGTCCGGCTGGAGCGTGAGCTTCGCGGCTGGAGCACCGGCGAGCTGGCCAAGCGCATGACCGAGGCCGGCTACCCGATCAACCAGTCTTCGGTCTGGCGCATCGAGAGCGGCGAACCCCGCCGGCGGATCAACCTCGACGAGGCGATCGGCTTCGCCAAGGTCTTCGACCTGGCCCTGGAGGACTTCCTCGGCCCCTCGACCTCTCCCGAGGAGAAGATCATGCAGGAACTCGCCGACCACGTGGTCCAGGGCTACCGCCTGGCCGCACAGGGCGCCGAGTTCACAACGAAGGCCCTGGCCGCCGCCGAGAAGTACTGCCAGGACTTCCCCCACAACCGCAAGCGGCTGCGTGGGAAGATCGCGATCGGCCTCTCCTTCGAGTACCGCAGATACGCGCCGACCCCACTGGTCCAGGAGTTCCTCAAAGGCGGCACGATGCCGACCGAGCCGGTCCACACCGACGAGTGACGGTCCTGGCCGTCACCCGGACCACCGCCGACCGCTCAAGATCTTCTTGGAGAACGGCCGGAGCGGCCCTTACCGTGCCCACCGGGCCCGACCAGCCGTTTGGCGCGGCCGGGATCCAGAGCTAACGTCACACCCCACGCGGCCACCAACCGCGCAACGCCCATCCATGACGATCGACCACGGTGCAGGGTTGCAGCCCGCCAGCCACCGAGGAGGGACCTGCATGCCGCCGCAGCAACACACAGTCGCCACCCGCAGCTCCTGCCAAGCCACCACCGCGCGGTTCGTATCGGGCTCCGCCGCGACCGCCCCCAGCGCCTCCCCTAGACCCATCTGACGGGTCTGTCCCCAGCTGCCCGTCTGTACCCGCAGGCCACCTGCGCTGGACGCCGACGCAGCTTCTCCGCCGTGCCGCCGCGACAGATCGCGGCCCGTCCGGCTCTCGTGATCTCGATGCCGACATCCGATCGCCGCCTTCTCGCTCCCAGTCGGGAGCCATCCTCTCGCCAACTGCCCATCCACGACGTCACCATGCGGTAGCCCGGGTTGCAGCCCGTCGACCACCGCAAGAGGAGCCGCATGCCCCAGCTGTCCCTCAGCACTGCCCAGCCGGATACCCGCTCCGCAGCCATCCACCTGAAGGCCCTTCAGGCCCCAGTGGCGGCCACTCGACCTGCACTGACCACTACCGGCATCCTCCGCTCCAGCCGTGTGATCGACGGATCGCTCGCAATGCCCCATGAGCGGAAGTCCTCCGGCAACAAGGGCACCCGCAAGCGGGTTGACCCCTCGGTAGCTCTGGACGTCTGCGTGCCCAACGACACAGTCGTGGGCCGCTTCCACACCGGCCGCCGGACCGACAACCGCCCTGAGTCCCTGCCCAACTGGCGGGTCTCCAGCACCACCCCGGAGACTGCTGCGGCAGTCTCTCAACTTCTCGGCGGCACACAGGCCGACGATTGGGCCCAGGGGGTAGTGACCGGTTCGCCTGCGGTTCGGATCGTCCTCGACGGCGCGGGCTCCGTCGTGACCGAGATGCGCTTGTGGGGACCGAAGGGGCTCGTCCACCACTGCGACGGTGCTCTGTTCCTGTCACCGGCCGAGGTGCGGGGGGCTCCGTGCGGCTGCCCAAGCTCCTCCGAGGAGCGGGCCGCGCTGGCCAAGATGCTCAAGGCTCCGCAGCCCGAGACCACCGTGACCTTCCGCCTGGCAGGGCACTACGGCCTCGGACGGTTCGAGTTCAGTTCGCCCTCCCGGATGCTCGCCGACGAAACACCCGAGATCCGTGCCCAGCTCGCCGGCTTCGTGGGCGAAGCGCTCTGCGAACTCGCGCTCGAACTCGTCACGGTCACGGTAGCCGGTAACGTCGAACTCTCCTTCCGGAAACCGACGTTGAAGGTGATCGGACCGTGGAGCTAAGGCTGGCCTGACAAGTTCCCACCGGGTCGGCCCACCTGGTAATTCGCACCCCGCATCGAGCGCCGTCCGGCAACCTGGGATCACCGACCACAGAACGCCTGGGTGTCGGACGGCGCCTTCCTCGGCCTGGTGGCAATCCGTGGGGGCCACGGCCAGGTGTGGTCGGACGATCTCGCCTACGACGAGGGCCTGAACCCCGAGGCGGACTTCCGGGACTGGTACCTCGGCGGGCTTGCGAGGGTGCCCAGCCGCTGAGGCCGCGCACCCTCGATCGGTCCCATTACTTCCACTCCACACCCGTCACCGACAGCTTCGTCGCTCCGTACGCCTCCGAGGAGAGCACCGTTGCGGGGCCGCCCCCTTGCGGCACTTCCACGACGGCCGGCACGGACCACACTTCTTCGATGCTGGCCCACTTGCGGCCCCGTCCCAGCAGCGCGTCGGTGTCGCCGTTGGGCTCGATCCAGTTGGCCGGCGTCCGGCCCCGGTCCCGGTAGGTGCCCTCCAGTGTGCAGATGACGAGGGAGCCGCCGTCCTTCAGCCGGAACGTCGGCAACGGGTTTGTCAGCGAACGGAACGAGAGGCTGCGCTCAAGCACCTTCTCGTCCCATCCGTTGAAGTAGTCCACCAGGCCGTTGGTGAAGTCGCCTCGTTCGAAGTCAGCGCTCTCCGGCTTCCCGGCCGGCACGGTGAAGCTCAGGTACTGGGCGTAGCGCCCGCACACACCGGTATCCGTTTCTGCTGTCGGCGACAGCTCCACGCCTCCGAACGTTCCACGGGCCAGGGCGGGCATGGCCTTCGGCCGCACCAAGCGCTGGCCCGGTGCCGGAGTCGAGGAAGGGGCGTCGGCCGGAGCCGTCGTCGTCGGAGCCTCGGTCACCACCCAGGTGGCCACGACTGCCTTCCACTCCCCGCCCACCCGGTCGCGCGTGAAGAAGGTCAGGGTGGAACTGCGGTCCGTTTCCCGCCCCTCCGTCTTGTTCAGGACGGCGAAGCTCTGCGGCTCTCCGGAGCCGGTCTGCGGGATCAGGTACACCGGGCGGACCGGACGGATGGGTTCGTCCTTGGTTCCGTTGACCTGGTGCAACTGTGCCGTGGCCCGGTTCTCCTTGAGCAGTTGCCCGTCCTCCACCCGGGCGAGCGCCTCGCTGTCGCCCTTCTCTGTGGCCGCCTGCCTCTCTTTGACGTACCGCTCGAAGACCTGCTGGGCCTGCGCTTCGGTGAACGACGGTGTCGCACTGGTGGTGACGCTCCCTGAGGCGCGGGCGGCGGAAGACGCCAGCGACGTCCCGGACCCGCCTCCGGAAGAACAACCGGCCACGCCAACCGTGAGGAGAGCGGCGGCACCCATTGCGCTCCAGCCCCGCGCCCGCTTCTGTGCGATCACTCCGGTTCCCCCTCTGGTCCATCAACCCGATCTGAGGGATCGTATTGGGTCCGACTGAGGCCCCGGCCCTGACATCGGCTCCCTGGGGAGCGGTGGGGGCGGATCGACCAGCTCTTGTCATACAGGTCCCGGACATCGCTGTCCGGGACCTGCTTCACCTACTGGCAACCGTCACAGCACGTGCTGACTGCCGTCGTCCGCCGTTTCCTGTCGCTTGGCGAAGTCGATCTTCACCCGCTCATGCGCCGGCCCTCGTCCGCCCCGCTCTTTGGACTTGAACACGGTGATCCGGTCCACGAAGAGCTTGATGAACCTCCGGCGCTCGGCGATGTCCGCACCGGCCCACCAGGAACCCGGACCGATCGGGTCGATGGCCGGGTCGGCGGGCAGCCACTCGGCGATGGGGATGACCGGGGTGATGGCCTCCTCCAGCGTCGCTATTCGGGCCTCCGCGGCTTCCAGGAGGGTCAACAGGGCGGTCTCCTCCGCGATGAACCGCCGTCGGCCGATGTCGCCCCGGAAGCCGCCCGCCTTGCGGTCGTCGTAGAGCTCTTCGAGCGCCCGCGCGGCGTCCGCCCTTTCCGCCACCAGCATCGCCCGTTCACGGGCACGTTCGGGCAACTCGTTGGCGACGCCGAAGCGACGGGTGGCCTCGGCGAGGACCGCGAGCGCCTCGTGGTCGTTCTCGACCTCGCGCAGCAGGGCGAAGACGCTCCGGACCACGTGGCCGTCGAGCGCGGGCTGACTGATCGTGCAGTCGCCGGCGTGCTGCCCCGGCAGGACCTTGCGGCGGCGGCACCGGTAGGACCGCTTCATCCCGTTGGGGTCCGCGTGCGAGGTCTTCACGGCCCCGCACTCGCAGAACAGCACGTCCATGGCGGTGAGCAACGCTTGGCCCCGCGACATGCCCTTCCCGCGCCCTCGACCGTCGAGCCACTGTTGAAGCTCGTGCCACTCCTCGGGCGGGATGATGGCGTCGTAGATCTGGAGCGGCTTCATGGTCTCGGGGTCGCGCAGGATGCGGTAGCTCTCAATCTGGGTCGTCGTCCGGCCGTCCTCGTCGACCTTGTACACCGGCACGGCCGCGAACCCGGCTATCCGGGGGTCGCGCAGGATGCGCTTGACGGTCTTCGTGTCCCACGCGCTGTCCTTGGTCTTCTTCCCGTAGGTCGCCCCGCGCGTGGGCACGATGACCTCATTGTTCATGCGGTTGACGATGCCGCCCAGCGATCCGGGGTGCCGTCGCTGCTTCGGGTCGTACGGCTCGTCCTTGTGCTTCTTGATCGTCGCCCACCAGTCCCGGATGACCTCGGGCTCCTGCTTCGTGTGCACCAGGGTCTGGATGACGATGGGCTTGTTGTCCGCCGTGAACCTGGTCTCCGCCTTGAGCTCGAACCCGTACGGGGCCTTGCCGCCGAGGTACCCGCCGAGACCGCGCGCGGTGGCCTTGGCCCCGCTGACGGCCTCGCTCTTGTTCTTGCTCTCGTTGTGGGACTGGTCGAGCCGCATGAACATGTGGATCAGGTCCACCAGGTTGCCCTTGCGGAACTCGCCCTCGGTGACGCTGACGATGGTCACGCCGAGGTTCAGCAGCTCGACCACGATCGGGATCGCGTCGAGCGGGTCCATGCGGGACAGTCGGCTGATGTAGTAGACGATCAGCAGGTTGATCCGGCCCGCCCGGCACGCCTGCAGCAGCTTCTCGAAGTCCGGCCGCTCGGCCCCCGTGAAGGCGGAGATACCGAGGTCCTCGAAGTAGGTGATGGACGCGGCGTTGCGCTTCCTGGCCTCCTCGACGCCCTTCTCGCGCTGAGTGGTGGTGGACGCCTCGCTCGCGTTCTCCCGCGCGTCGGACTGGCGGGAGTAGATGGCCGCATGGACGTCCATACCGGTGATGACGTTTGGTGTGGACACAAACGATGATGTTACTGGTCCTCTAACTGGCATAGGTGAAGGGCACCCCCTGGCACCCGCACCGCGGCTTCGAGACGGTCACCTACATCATCGACGGCACCTTCATCCACCGGGACTCGCACGGCGGCGGCGGCGTCATCACCGACGGCGACACCCAGTGGATGACGGCCGGCTCCGGCCTGCTGCACATCGAGACCCCGCCCGAGTCGCTGGTGATGTCCGGCGGCCTCTTCCACGGCCTCCAGCTCTGGGTCAACCTGCCCGCCTCGGACAAGATGATCACCCCGAAGTACCAGGACATCCGCAGCGGCAGCGTCAAGCTGCTCACCTCCGAGGACGGCGGCGCGCTGATCCGCGTCATCGCCGGCGAGGTCGACGGCCACCAGGGCCCTGGCGCCACCCACACCCCCATCACCATGACCCACGTCTCGCTCACCCCCGGCGCCCAGGTCACCCTGCCGTGGCGCGCCGACTTCAACGCCCTCGCCTACGGACTGGCCGGCAGCGGCTCCGCCGGCCAGAAGCGGCGGCCGTTCCACACCGGCCAGGCCGTCGTCTTCGGCGACGGCGACAGCCTGACCGTCCGCGCCGACGAGAAGCAGGACTCCCGCTCCGCCACCTTCGAGTTCGTCCTGCTCGGCGGCCTCCCCATCCGCGAGCCCGTCGCCTGGTACGGCCCGTTCGTGATGAACAGCCACCGCGAACTCCAGCAGGCCATGGAGGACTTCCAGGCCGGCCGCCTCGGCACCGTCCCGGCCGACGCCAACTGACCGGTCACCGGCACGACGCCCGCGCGAACCCTCTCCGGAGCGGTTCGCGCGGGCGTCTCCCGTTCCGGACCGAACGGGCCCCGGACGGCTTCCGTTCGGTCACGGCTCCGCCGAACACGGACGGAGCGGCGGTACCGGACGCGATGATGTTCACGTCTCGTCCACATCCGCCCATCCGAGGAACGCGCCAGTGAATCCGTACCGGACCCCCTCGCCCCGATCCGGCCGGCGGACGGCAGGAAACCGGTGGGTGCGGATCGCCCTGCTGGTCTTCCTGCCTCCGGTGGCCGCCGTGATGGTGTGGCGGTCGCGCCGGGTGCACCTCGCGGCCAAGGTGCTGCTGACGGTGTGGTGCCTGTTCATGTCGCTGTTCTGGTTCGCGGTCATCGTCGGCCCGGAGAAGAAGGGCCGCGTCCCCGCGCCCGCGGCCACCACCGCCTCGCCCAGCGCCGCACCCAGCCCCGACGACAGCCCCACGCCGGAACCCGCCACCAGTGCGCCCGAGCCGACGCCGACGCCCGCGTCGACCCCCACCCCGACACCGGAGGTCCCGACGCCCGAGGTCCCGGTGCCGACGCCGACCGTGCCGCCCGCCGCGACGCCCGAGGCGCAGGAGCCCACCCCCGAGCCGGAGCGCACCACCGAGCAGGCGTCGGCGTACTACAAGAACTGCACGGAGGCGAAGGCCGCCGGCGCCGCGCCGCTGCACCGCGGGGACCCCGGCTACCGCTCCGCGCTCGACCGGGACGGCGACGGGATCGCCTGCGAGAAGTAGCCGCGGGGAACCCCGCCGGGCGCGGAACGCGTCCGGAGGGGTGGCGCGCGGGGCGTCCGTGCGGGTGCGGGAAGGGTGGCGGGCGTGGCCGGGGACGACTACCTCAGCGGGACGATCCGGGCGTACGACCGGGACTCGGAGCGCTACGAGCGGGCGACCGCCGGGATGCTTCCGGACGCCGAACTCGACGCGTTCGTCCGGCTGTTGCCCGACCCGGCCGGACGGGTGCTGGACGTCGGCTGCGCCTTCGGGCGGGACACCGGGCTGCTCGCCGCCCGCGGGCTGCGGGCGCGGGGCGTCGACCTGTCGCCCGCGTTCGTGGCCCGGGCCGCGGAGCGCCACCCGGAGCTCGACTTCCGGGTCATGGACGCCCGGCGGCTGGCCTTCCCGGACGGGCACTTCGCGGGCGTCTGGTGCCAGGCCACGCTGCTGCACCTCAAGGACCACGACGTCGGCGCGGCGCTGGCCGGGTTCCGCCGCGTGCTGGCCCCCGGCGGGGCGCTGTTCGCCAGCTTCAAGGAGGGCGAGGGCGAGGAGGAGGTCGTCGAGCGCTTCAGCAGCGACGCGTCCCGCTTCTACCGCTACCAGTCCGCGGCCCGCGTCACCGCGCTGCTGGAAGCCGCCGGCTTCCGGGTCGTCGCCGTCGAACGCTCCCACGAGGCCGAGCGCTACGGACCCGGCCACCGCGACCTGACCTGGCTGCACGCCTTCGCCACCGCCCCCGCCCCGGACGGGGGCTGACCGGGCGTCGGGTCAGTCCTGGGCGGGGGGTCGGGCCCGGAGCTGTTCGAGTGCGGCGAGGGCGGCGGCGCCCGCCTCGGCCTTGGTGGGCTCGGGTTCGGCGGCGCGCAGGCGGCGCAGGGCCTCGGTGAGGCGGTCGGCGGCGCCGCGGAGCTGGGCGGCGCGTTCGGCGTGGAGGCCGGTCATCGGGTCCTCGACGACGGTGACCGGGATGCCGCGTTCGCGGGCGGCGGCGAGGACCGCCTCGCCGGCCTCCGGGATCAGGGTGAGCGCGGAGGCCGCGAACAGGCCGCCGGCCAGGTTCTTCGGGCGGCCGAGCAGGTTCTTGGCCACGATCTCGCAGGGCAGCGAGCGCTCCTGCCGCTCGGCGGCGGCGGTCGCCGCCAGCGCGACCGTGAGCAGCGCCTCGGCGGCCCTGGTGACCAGCCACCTGCGGCCCGGGACGGGCGGCAGGAACTCGCGGATCCGGTCCACCTCGCGGTCGACCACCACGTCCGGCAGCAGGTCGACGGTGCTGTGGCAGCGGATCTCCAGCACCTTGTCCCAGGCGGCCGACTCCCCGTCGAAGCCGACCTGCTCCGGCCCGACCGCGACCTGGCCGAGCCCGTCCAGCAGGTGCAGCAGCCGCACCGCCGGGCCCGGGACGCGCGGGAGCCGCCCGACCAGCCCGGCGAGCGAGACCTCCCACTCCTGCGTCGGCGGCGTCCCCGGCTTCGGGTGCGTCTCCAGTGCCCGCCGGGCCCAGTCCGTCCCCGCCCTGGCCCGGGCCGAGGCCAGCGCCGCCCCGGCCCGCCGCCCGGCGTCCTCGCCGACCCGCCTGATCCACATGCCGGTCCCTCCCCGTGGCCCGCCGGTCCGCTGTACCCGCCACGCTACCGGCCGGGGGCGCGCGGGACGGGGGGTCGGCGGCGGAAGGGCACGGGAGGAGGAAGAGGGAGAGGACGGGGAGCCCTGGGCGGGAGGCGCTGCGGAGCGGGCGGCCGGGGCGCGGGCGGCGCGGGTGGCGGCGGGCGGGAAATGGCGGCCCGGGGCGGGGCGGGGGTTCGTAGGGTGGGGGTGACGTTGACCGCAGGACCGGGAGGACGGCATGGCGACGATTCACCGCACCACCTTGGAGCCGGGCAAGTTGGAGCTGCTGGCGAAGTGGCTGCCGGAGCAGGAGTGGTTCCGTCCGGGGGGCGGGGAGCTGGTGCGGGCCGGGGGGTTCCGGCTGGACGATCCGGCGGGGGAGGTGGGGATCGAGCTGATGGTGGTGACGGACGGCCGGGACGCCTACCTGGTGCCGATGGCGTACCGGGGCGCGCCGCTGGAGGGGGCGCCGGCCGGGGCGTTGATCGGGGTCTCGGAGCACGGGGTGCTGGGGACGCGCTGGTTCTACGACGGGGCTCAGGACCCCTCGGTGCGCGAGGAGTTGGCCCGGCTGCTGCGCGGTGAGGCGGTGCCGCAGATGCAGGGCGAGAGCGACGCGGTGGACGGCAGCGTGGCGGTGGCGCCGGTGGCGGGCGAGGTCGTGCCGGTGGTGCGCCGGGTGCTGGAGCCGGCCGGGGAGCCGGTGGCGGGCCAGGTGGTGGCGGGGTACACCGCGCCGGACGGGTCGGCGCTGCGGGCGGTGTTCGTGGCGGACGGCCGGTCCTGACGGGGGTTCAGAGCGCGGCGTAGAGCGCGGCGGCGTCGTCGTGGGCCTTGCTGCGGGGCCAGCGCAGGCAGGCGGCGTCGGAGCGTTCGGCGGCCCGGACCTGGGCGATCAGCTCGGCCGGGCCGTCCTGGGCGAGCAGCCGGAGCGCGTCGGCCCAACTGCCCAGTTCCAGGCGGTCGGTGTAGCGGGCGGCGCCGTCCGAGAGGGCGGCCACGCCGTGCAGGTCGGCGCGGGCGACGGCGCCGGTCTCGGCGTGCGCGGCGGCGTGCGGGGTGGCGGCGGCGATCCACGGGCCGCGGCCGGTGTTGCGGGCGGCCCGGACGGCGACCGCGTACCGCAGGTAGAGCGCGGCGCGTTCGGCGGTGCCCGGGACGGTGGACCAGATCTGCCGGCGCAGCGCCTCGCCGTCGGGGAAGCGCTGGTTGTCGCCGATCACCCGGGGCGGGCCGTCCTTGGGGTGCAGCACCAGCAGGGAGTCGCCGAGCGCCAGGTACTCCAGGGTGTCGCCGCGCAGCCGGGCGGCGACCACCATGGCGGCGGGGGTGGCCGGGTCGGTCAGGTCGCAGGTGCCGTCGTGCAGGGCGGCGGTCTCGGCGATCGCGTCGGCCAGGCAGTCGGCCATCGGGCGGTCGGTCCGGTCGGTGAGCCCGGTCAGCAGGTGGACGCCGAGGCGGCGCACGTACCAGGCGATGCCGTGGGTGCAGCCGGACCGCAGGGTGTCCGGGGCGCTGGAGCCGTCCAGGAGGACCAGGGCCTCCGGGGTGGCGGCCGCGAAGTCCTCGTTGGCCCGGTCGGGGCGGCGCGCGTCGACTGCCAGCTCTACCCGCATGCCCACCAGTCTGCGGCCGGGGCCCGGCCTCGAACAGGGGGACGACCGTGATCGCTCCGCGGAATGATTCGGACATAATGGTACGAAAGTGTGCCAATCAGTCGCAGCGTCCCGGCCTCCGGCCCCGGCAACAGGAGCACCCCATGGTCTGGCAGTTCTTCGTCCTGGTGATCGCCTCGATCGGCTTCCCGGTCCTCACCCTGCTGTTCATGATGGGCGGTCTGGAGTACCGCGAGGACCGCCGGCACGGGCACGGCGCGGCGCGCCAGGGCTGACGGACACCGATATCGGCTGACAGCACCCCCCGTCGGCATGACAGGGTGGGCACTCAGCACACCCGTCTTCCGCCCAGGAGGTCCCCCCATGAGCAGCGACACCGCCCCGGCCGCCGAGCCCTCGCCGGACGCCACCGACGGTGCCGAGGCCGCCGCCCCGGACGACCAGAAGGCCAAGTTCCTGGCCGCGCTCCAGCGCAAGGGCAACGAGAACCGGAACGCCGCCGGCGGTCCCGGCGGCGACTCGAAGATCCACGGCACCCACGGCGCGGCCGGCGGCAAGCGCACCTTCCGCCGCAAGAGCGGCGGCTGAGCGGCCCCCGCCCGGCACCCGGACGGCCGGTCCCGCGCACGGAGCGCGGGGCCGGCCGTCCGGCGTTCCCGACCGGGCCGCGGTCAGGCCGCGGGCGCGGTCGGCGAGACCGGCAGCGGCGCCGGCGCCGGCAGCGGTAGCGGCTCGGCGAGGAAGGCCAGCGCGTTGTCGACCACCGTCGGCTCGGAGAGCACCCGGCGGTGCCCCAGGCCCCGGGTGGTGATCAGGCGCAGCTGCTCCTCGCCGTACGCCGCGCGCAGCAGGTGCGCCTGGCGGAGCGGGACGACCTCGTCGTCCTCGTCGTGCACCACCAGGATCGGCGCGCCGACCCGTTCGGGGCGGTGGGTGGCGTCGAAGCGCCGCCGGACGTCCCCGGCGTCCGGCAGCAGGACGCGTTCGATCCGCCGGGCGAGGTCCGCCTTGAGGCGGTCGTTCAGGCCCAGGCCGGCGGTGAACCCCTCGACCAGGAAGCCGAATTCGGCGACCCCGGCGACGGCGACCAGGCGGCCGACCGGCACGCCCTCGGCCATCGCGAGGAAGGTGCAGCAGACCCCGAAGGAGTGCGCGACGGCGCCCTCGAACGGACCGTGCCGCTCGGCGAGCCGGCCGATCAGCTCGCGGTACTCCAGGATCGTGGTGGCCCGCCCCGCGGAGTCGCCGTGGCCGGGGGCGTCGAAGGCGACCGGGCTCATCCCGAGGTCGAGCAGGCCCCGCACGTACGGCGCGAACCGGGACGCCCGGGACTGCCAGCCGTGCACCAGCAGCACCGGCCGCCGGCCGTCGCCCCAGCGGTAGGCGCGCACCCGCTTGCCGTTCACCGCCAGCTCCTCGGTGGTGGCGCGGTCGTGCAGTTCGCGCTCCGCCGTGCGCACCCGGCTGCGGCGGAGCGGGCGGCGGAAGAGCTCGTAGGCCACTCGGCCCGGCGGGGCGGTGGCGACCAGGGAGGTGGCGTTCAGCGTGGTGCGCAGGAGAGCGGTAGCTGCCATGGGCGAGATGTTAGCACGATCGTTCGTGCAGTTTGATGGGTGAGCAGAAGCCCCGCGCCGGAGCCGGCCGGGGCGGTCGCGGGGCGGGGCTGGGCGGTCGCGGGGCGGGAAGGACGGACCGCCGGTCAGGCCGCGGGAAAGCCGAGCAGGCGGCGGATGGTCCGCGCCGCCCGGTCGTAGCGGGACGGGTCGTCGTGCAGCACCGCGAGGCTGTTCGCGCTCTCCATCAGGGCGGTCAGCAGCAGGGCCAGCTCCGCCGGGTCGGTGCCCGCCGGCAGTTCGCCGGACGCGTCGGCCGCCCGGGCCAGGTCGGCGACCAGGCCCTCCCACTCCAGCGCCGACTCGGCCAGCGCGTCGCGCAGCGGGCCGGGCCGGGCGTCGAACTCGGCCGTCACCGCGTAGAAGAAGCAGCCGCCCGCGAAGACCCGGCCGCGCGAGTAGTCCAGCCAGTGCTCGCACAGCGCCAGCAGCCGGGCCGCTCCCTCCGGGCGCTCCAGCGCCGGGGTGACCACCCGGTCGTAGAAGATCCGCCGGGCCGCCCGGACGGTGGCCAGCTGGAGCTCCTCCTTGGAGCCGAAGCCCGCGAACACGCCGCTCTTGCTCAGCCCCAGGTCCGCCGCCAGCCGCCCGATCGACAGCGCCTCCAGGCCCTCGACCGACGCGATCTGCACCGCCCGGCCGAGCACCGCCCGCCGGGTCTCGTTGCCGCGCTGGACCCGGCCGTCGGTGGAGCGGGCCTCCGGGGAGACCTCGACGGGGACGGTCGCGGCGCGGACGGCCACGGCCGGGACGGTCGCGGCGGGAGCGGCCTTGGTGGAGGGGCTGGCGGCCACGGGAACACCTCCGGCGGGGCGGGTCGGGGACACCCGCCAGCGTACGCCGGGGCGGCCGTCAGCCGGTGTGCTCGTCCGGCAGGTACGGGGTCTCGCGCAGGAAGAGCGCCCCGCAGGTGTGGCAGTTGCGGTCGGGGTCGAGGGTCCAGCGGGTGGCCTCCTCGACGGGGGCGGTGGCGGCGAGCTCCTTGCCGCACAGGGCGATGAGGTCCGCGTTGCGGACGATGTGCCAGCTGACCACGGAGTCCGTGGCACCGTCCGGGCCGGTCTCGGCGCGCATCTGATGCATCATGATCACCATGGTCCGCCGCCCGGACCGCTCCGGCAATTCGTACCCCGGGCGGTACCGCGCCCGGGGCCCTCCCCCGGCGTGCGCGGCTCAGCCCCCGGCCGGGGGCTCCGGCAGCACCTCGCGGACCTCGACCGGCATGTTCATCGGCCTCCCGTCGTGCCCGGGCGCGGCGGAGACCAGGGCCGCGACCTCGACCGCCCGCGCCTCGTCCGCGCAGTCGACGATCCACCAGCCGAACAGGAACTCCTTGCGGTCCGGGAACGGCCCGCCGGTGACGGCGGGCGCCCCGTCGGCGGCCCGCACGATCCGGGCGGTCTCCGGCGCCGCCAGGCCGCGGGCCTCGACCAGTTCGCCGGTGGCGGTCAGGTCGGCCACCGCCCGCCGCATGTACGCGACGTGCGCGGCGACGGCCCCGGCGTCCCAGGTCGGGATCGGCGGGACGGGGGTGTCGTCCTGGCTGAAGTGCAGTTGCAGCATGTACGTCACGGCGGGGCTCCTCGGGGCGCGGCTGGTTCGTCGTCCTCCGTACCAGGGTCGGAGCCGGGACGCCGCTCTCGACGTCCCGGGTCCGCGACGTCCCGGCCGCCGTACCCGCGGGGGCTCAGTCGGTGGCGCGCAGGGCCCGCCAGGCCGCCAGGGTGGCCAGCAGCAGGGCGGTGCCGGAGACGCAGAAGCCGACCCGGGCGCCGACGTGCTGGGCCACGAAGGTGACGGCGAGTCCGGTGAAGGGGAGGGTGCCGGTCATCGCGCTGCCCCACAGCGACATCACCCGGCCGCGCATCCCGGGGGCGGAGCGCAGCTGGGCCAGGGTGTTGGCGGTGGCGATGAACCAGATCGAGGTGAGGCCGACGGCGGCCATGCCGATCACCGCGACGAAGGCGTTGGGCGACAGCGCGGTGCCGAGGACGGCGACGGAGGTGGTCAGCGCCAGGGTGCGCACCCGGCGCGGGGTGGGTTCGGGCGCGGAGGCGGCGAGCAGCGCGCCGGGCAGGCCGCCGATCCCGAACGCGGCCATCAGCAGGCCGTACCCGCCGCCGCCCATCTGCAGGGAGCGGCTGACCAGCGGCGGGAGGGTGAGGTTCATCGCGAAGATCAGGCCGCTGGCGGCGGACATCGGCAGCAGGCCGCGGACGATCGGCGAGCGCCGGGCGTAGGCCAGCCCCTCGCGGGCGCTCGCCCGCGGGCCGCGGACGACCTCCCGGCGCGGGCCGCCGTCGGCGGGGCGGAGCTTGATCAGGGCGATCATCGGGGCGGCGTAGGCGAGGCCGTTGAAGGCGAAGCAGAACGCCGGGCCGTTGGTGGCGAGCAGCGCGCCGGCGATGCTGGGGCCGATCACCCGGGAGGCGTTGAGCGCGACCTCCCAGAGGCCGACCGCGCTGGCCACCGAGCCGGCGCCGACCAGGTCGACCACGAAGACCTGGCGGGCCGGGGAGTCGACGGTCGCGATCAGCCCGGTGCAGGTGGCGAGCGCCAGCAGCACCCACAGGTGGACGCCGCCGACGGCGGTGAGCAGGGCCAGGGTCAGGCCGACGGCCATCATCAGGCCCTGGGTGAGCAGCAGCAGGCGGCGCCGGTCGGAGCGGTCGACCAGGGCGCCGGCCCACGGGCCGAGGACCAGCGTCGGGCCCCAGGTGCAGGCCGTCAGGACGGTCAACCAGACGGCGTTGTGCGTGAGTTCGAAGATCAGCCAGGACAGTGTGACGCCCTGCGCGAGGGTGCCGGACGCGGACGTCAGCTGGCCGTAGAACCAGATGCGGAAGTCCCGCCCCTGGAGGGCCTGACCCATCCGGGACAGCGCGCGACGAGGTGCGGAGAACGGCTCCGCGGCAGTGGTGGTCATGGTCCCTCCGGTGGCCGGTCTAGACCTTAACCGGAGTTCCGGGGCGCTCGGCCAACGGGTTTCGGGCCGTGGGACGGGCCCTGCGTCGGCCGGACGGGGCCGCAGCGGAAGCGGGGCTCGGCGGCGGTGCGCGGCGGCGGGACGGGCCGGACGGGCCCTCAGGAGGCGGTGCGCAGCAGCGGGGCGGTCGGGCGCGGGGTGAGGATCTTGTCGAAGCTCACGGTGGCGCCGCGCAGCGGGTGGGTGCGCAGCTGGACGCGGTCGGCCAGGGCGTGGATCAGGAACAGGCCGCGGCCGCACTCGGCGTCCAGGTCGGGGACGGTGTCGGCGACCGGGGCCGGCAGCGCGGGGCGCAGCGGGGGCAGCACGTGGGTGTCGTAGGGGGCGGGGCGGTCCGCGGCGGGACGGCGGACGGCGAGCACCCGGGCCGGGACGGAGGCCCGGCCGCGGCGGGTGCGGCAGCGCGGGCCGGGCCGGTCGGCGGCGGGGCGGCGCGGCGCGGCCGGGCGCGGGCCGGGGCGCTCGGCGGCCACGGGCGCGGCGGCGGACGCGGCGGGGGCGGCCGGGCAGGCGTTGGCGACCTCGATCCGCAGCAGGTCGCCGCTGAGCGAGGCGGTGACCTGGAAGGTGTCCCCGGGGTGGGCGGGAACGGCGTGCTCGACCGCGTTGGCGCACGCCTCGGTGAGGGCCAGTCCGAGGTCGAAGGCGATCTGCGGGTCGACTCCGGCGGAGTCCATGGCACCGAGCAGGATGCGGCGGGCGAGCGGCACGCTGGCCGGGTCGCGCTTGAGGTGCAGAGTCCACCAGATGTCCACGGGAGATCCCTCCTGGCTGCGGCTCCACATACAACTAGCTATCTCCTCGGCCGTGCGCGGTGAACCGTCCGCACGAGCGAAGCCCGCCCGTTCGGCGGATGGACCGGCCCCGCCGGGTGTGCCGATCAGCGCGTGGCCGGGTGAGTGCGCCGGGCGGTTTCCCGCCATTCGCGACGGGTTGCCGACCCTGCCCCGGTAGCGGGTGTAGGCGGTGAGATGATGGCCCGGCCATGACCGACCCCACCGCCGCCGCCCGCCGGGCCGCCGCCGCGCCCGCTGGACGGGTGCCGACGGCCGCCTGGGACCTGCGGCTGCTGCGGGCGGTGCCGTTCGCGCTGGTGTGCACGCTGGTGGCGGCCTTCGGGCACGTCCGGGCGGGCGGCGCGGTGGCACCCGACACGCTGGTGCTGGGGTTCGCCGCGGTGTGCGCGGTGGCGGCGCTGGCCGGCGGGCGGGAACGCCCGCTGGGGGCGATCGCGGCCGGGCTGGGCACCGGGCAACTGGGCCTGCACCTGCTGTTCCACTCCTTCGGGAGCGGGCTGGGCGGCGGTCGGGCGATGGCGCACGCGCAGATGGCCGGAAACGGCTCCATGGACCCGCTGGCGGTCGCCGCGGGCCGGCTGCTGTGCGACGACACGCCCGGCAACGGGCTGACCGTCGTCCCGCTGGACACCACGCCGGAGCAGGTGGTGAGCGCCGCGGGCCTGGACCCGCAGGCGGTGGTCGCCGCCGCCGCGCCGCACGCGTCCGGCTGGCTGGGGCTGACCCCCGGCATGCTGCTGGGGCACCTGGCGGCGGCGCTGGTCGCGGGCTGGTGGCTGCGGCGCGGCGAGGCCGCGCTGTGGCGGCTGGTGCGGACGGCCGCGCTGACCGCCCGGGAGTGGGCGGCGCCGGTGCGCCGCGCGGTGGCGCTGCTGTCGGCGCTGCTGCTGGGCGCCGAGCGCCCGGCCGCGCCGCGCCGGGCCGGGCGTCCGGAGGACTGGCCGCTGCCGGTGGCGGCGGTGCTGCGGCACAGCCTGCCGCGCCGGGGACCGCCCGCGGTGGCGTTCGCGCGCTGACCGGGCCCGGGGGAACCGGGGCTCGGGCGCGCGCCGCTGCCGCCGTGCCCGCGCCCTGAGCGGGCCGGCCGAGTCTCCCGCACCTCCCCCACCGGGCCGACGCGCACCGCCGCGCGGCCCCTCTCCCTCAGGAGTCCCCTGATGCGTTCGCTTCCCGCCCGTCGTTCCCTCGGCGCGCTCGTGGTGGCGGCCGGCGCCCTGCTGGCGTCCGCCGTGCCCGCCTTCGCCCACGTCACCGTCCAGCCCGGCAGTGTCCAGCAGGGCGGCTACAGCGCCGTGGCGTTCCGGGTGCCGAACGAGAGCGACACCGCCTCCACCGTGAAGGTCGAGGTCAACCTGCCGCTGGACCACCCGATGGCCTCGGTGCGCACCCAGCCGGTCCCGGGCTGGACCGCCGTCCTGGAGAAGTCGAAGCTCGACAAGCCGCTGGACTCGCACGGCCAGCAGATCACCGAGGCCGTCTCGAAGATCACCTGGACCGCCAACGAGGGCACCAAGATCGCGCCCGGGCAGTACCAGGACTTCGCGGTCTCGCTCGGCGCGCTGCCGACCGACGCCGACACGCTGGTCTTCAAGGCGCTCCAGACGTACGACAACGGCGACGTGGTCCGCTGGATCGAGGAGGCCAAGGACGGGCAGCCCGAACCGTCCAAGCCCGCCCCGGCGCTGAAGCTGACCAAGGCCGCGGGCGCCACCGCCGCGGCCGCCGACCAGCACTCGGCGGACTCCACCGGCCAGCAGGAGGCCGCGTCCGGCGCGAAGTCCTCCGACTCGACCGCCCGCACGCTGGGCGTGGTCGGCATCGTGGTCGGCGTGGTCGGCGCGGCGCTCGGCGCGGCCGGGCTGCGCCGCCGTTCCGCGCAGTCCTGACGCCCCGCCGGGGCGGGGCCGCCGCACGTCCGGCGGCCCCGCTCCGGCCCCTCGCCGCACCCGGCGCCGCCGCGCGCCCGCTCCCGCGCACCACCCGCTCCCCGCACGAACAGGAAAGTCCCTTGGTCTCCCTCCGCCGCACCCGCCCCCGGCTCCTGTCCGCCGCCGCCCTCGTCCTGGGCGCCTCGCTCGCGCTGTCCGCCTGCTCCTCGTCCGGAGGAGGCGCGCAGGACACCGGGGCGGCCAAGGTCAGCAGGAAGGCGTCGACCAGCCAGTACCAGGGCACGGTGCTGAGCAAGAACTTCGAGAAGCCGGACCTGGTGCTGGACGACACCTCCGGACAGCCGTACGACCTGCGGGCGCGGACCGCGGGCAGGACGGTGCTGCTGTTCTTCGGGTACACCAGCTGCCCGGACGTCTGCCCGACCACGATGGGCGACATCGGCGTGGCGATGTCGAAGCTGACCCCGGAGCAGCGGGCGAAGCTGGCGGTGGTGTTCGTCTCCACCGACCCGGAGCGGGACACCCCGCAGGTGCTGCGGACCTGGCTGGACTCGATGGGCAAGGACTTCGTCGGGATGACCGGCGACCTGGCGAAGGTGAAGGCCGCGGCCAAGCCGCTGGGCATCCTGGTCGAGGACCCGGTGGTGGACGCCAAGGGCGCGGTGACCTCCACCCACGGCGCGCAGGTGCTGGCGTTCCTGCCCGGCGACGACAGGGCGCACCTGCTGTACATGGCGGGCACCTCGATCGACGTCTACCGGCACGACCTGGAGCTGATGGCGAACGGGGTGGCGGTGTGAGCCGGGCGTTCCGGCGCGGCGCCCTGGTCGGGGCGGGGCTGGCCGCCGCCCTGGCGGTGGGCGCGGTCGCGGTGGCGCACCAGTCCGACGGCCCCGGCGGCGCGCCGCGGCTGACCGTCGCGGACCCGTACATACCGCTGCCCGCCACGCCCGACGGGATGGGCGCGGGCTACCTGACGGTCCGCAACAGCGGCGGCGCGGACACCCTGGTGGGGGTGAGCAGCCCGGCCGCCGGATCGGTGACCATCCACCGCTCGACCGACACCTCGATGGAGCCGGTCGCGGCGATGGACGTGCCGGCCGGCGGCACCCTCGACCTGGCCCGCGGCGGCGCACACCTGATGATCATGGACTGGGCCAGGCGGCCCGCGCTGGGCGACGAGCTGGAACTGGACCTGGAGTTCGCCAAGGCGGGCCGGGTCGTGGTCAAGGTCCCGGTGAAACCGCTGACGTACCGTCCGGGTAGCTGATCGGCGATGGCGACGAGAAGGGGCACGCACGTGGTGACAGGGGCGAGGCGGCGGCTGGGAGCGCTGCTGGCGGTGCTGGTGGCGGCGCTCGGGCTGGTGCTCGGCGGGGCGACGGCCGCGTCCGCGCACGCCAGCCTGGAGGGCACCGACCCGCAGCGGGGCTCGGTGGTGGCCACCGCGCCCGCCGCGGTGACGCTGACCTTCAGCGAGGGCGTCTCGCTGGCCGCGGACTCGGTGCGGGTGCTCGACCCGCGGGGCGAGGCGGTCGACGACGGGAAGCCCGAGCACGTGGACGGCAAGGAGTCGACCGCCCGGGTGGGGCTGCGCCCCGGCCTGGCCGACGGCACCTACACGGTGGCCTGGCGGGCCGTCTCGGAGGACTCGCACCCGGTCGGCGGCGCGTTCACCTTCTCCGTCGGCGCCCCCTCCGACACCTCGGTCAACGCCGCCGCCGTGCAGGGCGCCGAGGCCGACGGCGCGGTGGCCTTCGCCTACGGCACCGCCCGCACCGTCGCCTACCTCGGGTTCGCGCTGCTGGCCGGCGCCGCCGCGTTCGTGATCGCGGTCTGGCCCGGCGGCGCGGCCGTGCGCGGCGTGCAGCGGCTGCTGATGACCGGCTGGATCGGGCTGCTGCTGTCCACCGTCGCCGTGCTGATGCTGCGCGGCCCGTACGAGCGCGGCACCGGCCTCGGGCAGTCCTTCGACCTGTCGCTGGTGCGCGCCACCCTGGACGAGCGGATCGGCACCGCGCTCGCCGCCCGGCTGCTGCTGCTCGCCGCCGCGGGCGTCTTCCTGTCGCTGCTGGTCGGCCAGTTGGGGGTGCAGCAGCCGAAGCCCGCCACCGCCCCGGAACCCGGGCCGGACCCCGAGGACCCCGAGGACCCCGAGGACGAGGAGGAGGCGGAGCTGCGCCGGCTGGAGCGGGCCGCCGCCGAGCGCCCGCAGCGCGACACCCGGCTCGGCCTCGGCCTGGCCGGGCTCGCCCTCGCCCTGGCGCTCTCCGCGACCTGGGTCGGCGCCGACCACTCCTCGGTCGGCATCCAGGTCGCCCTCGCGCTGCCGCTGGCCGCCCTGCACCTGCTGGCGATGGCCGGCTGGCTCGGCGGCCTGGCCGTGCTGGCCGTCGGCCTGCGCCACGGCCTGCCCGCCGCCGCCGTCGAGCGCTTCTCCAGGCTGGCGTTCTGGCTGGTCGCGGTGCTCGTGGCCACCGGCGTCTACCAGTCCTGGCGCGGCCTCGGCTCGTGGAGCGCGCTGGTCGACACCTCGTACGGGCGGCTGCTGCTGGTCAAGGTGGGCTGCGTGGCCGCGATGCTCGGCGTGGCCTGGATCTCCCGCGCCTGGACGGCCCGGCTGCGCACCGCCGACGAGACGCCGTCCGTCGCGGCGGACGGCGGGCCCGCCGACCCGGCTGCGGTGGACGCCGAGCCGGTGGACGCCGAGCCGGTGAGGGCCGCGGTCGGCGGCGGCGACCCGGAGCGGGCCGCCCAGCTCGCCCGGCAGCGGGCGCTGCGGGTGCGCGCTCGGGGCGAGCGGGCCGGCGGGGGCTCCCCGGCCCGGTCCGGGCTGCGGCGCAGCGTGGTGGTGGAGACCTCGGTGGCCGTGCTGGTCCTGGTGGTCACCACCCTGCTCACCAACTCCCCGCCCGGACGCGTCGCCCGGGCCGCCGCCGACGCGCCCGCGACCGCCCCCTCCGCCGGGGCCCCGGCGGCGCCCGGGCGGACCGAGGAGCTCAAGCTCCCGTACGACACCGGCGGCCGCACGCCCAACGCCAAGGGCACCGCGACCGTCACCGTCGACCCGGTCGGCACCGGCCCGAACGCGGTCACTCTCAAGCTCACCGACTCCGCCGGGCAGCCGGCCGAAGTCCCGGAGCTGGAGCTGGCGTTCACCCTCCCCGACCGCGACCTCGGCCCGCTCCCCGTCACCCTCCAGCCGCAGGGCGCCGGCAGTTGGAGCGGCACCGCGCAGCTCCCGCTGGGCGGGGTGTGGGTGGTGTCGGTGACCGTCCGCTCCTCCGACATCGACCAGGTGACGGCCACCCAGCAGCTCAAGGTCGGCCAGTGAGCACCGCCGAGCGGCCGCCCGCCGCCGCGCCGGAGCGGGCCGCCGCGCCGGGGGCGGCGCGGGGGCCGTCCCGGCGGGCGGTGCTCGGCGGGGCCGGGGCCGGGCTCGCGGTGGGCGCGGCCGGCGGGGCGTGGGGCGGCCGGGCCTCGGCGCAGGCCCCGGCGGCGGGCGCCGGGGCCGCGCCGGGCGGGGCCCGGGTGCCGTTCCACGGGGCGCGGCAGGGCGGGATCGTCGAACCGGCCCAGGCCCGGGTCGAGTGGGCGGCGTTCGACCTGCTGTCCAGCACCCGCCGGGACGGGCTGGCCGCGCTGCTGCGCGGCTGGTCGGCGGCGGCGGCCCGGATGGCCGCGGGCGAGCCCGCCGCGGAGGGCGAGAACCAGATCGCGCTGGACGCCGGGCCCAGCTCGCTGACCGTCACCTTCGGCTTCGGCGCCACCCTGTTCGACAAGGCCGGGCTGGCCGACCGCCGCCCCGAGGCGCTGGCCGCGCTGCCCGCCTTCCCCGGCGACGCGCTGGACCCGGCCCGCTCCGACGGCGACCTGTGGGTGCAGGTCGGCGCCGACGACGCCCTGGTCGCGGTGCACGCGCTGCGGGTGCTGGTGCGGCTGGCCACCGGGCTGGCCGCGCCGCGCTGGCTGATGTCCGGCTTCGCCCGGACGCCCGGCGCGACCCCGCACCCGATGACCGGCCGCAACCTGATGGGCCAGGTCGACGGCACCAACAACCCGCGCCCGCAGGACGAGGGCTTCGCCGCCACCGTGTTCGCCACCGGCCCGGACTGGATGGCCGGCGGCAGCTACGCCGTGCTGCGCCGGATCAGGATGCTGCTGGAGGGCTGGGACACCCTGCCGCTGGAGCGCCAGGAGCGGATCGTCGGCCGCCGCAAGAGCGACGGCGCCCCGCTGTCCGGCGGGCCGGACGCCGTCGAGCGCACCCCCGTCGACCTGGCCGCCACCCACCCGGACGGCACCCTGGCGATCGCCCCCGACGCGCACGTCCGGGTCGCCGCGGCGGCCTCCAACGGCGGGGCGGCGATGCTGCGCCGCGGCTTCTCCTTCCACGACGGCCTGCTGCCGGACGGCTCCCCCGACGCCGGGCTGCTGTTCGCCGCGTACCAGGCCGACCCGGCGCGCGGCTTCGTGCCGGTGCAGCAGCGGCTGGCGCGCGGCGACGGCCTCTCCCGCTACCTGCGGCACGAGGCGTCCGCGCTGTTCGCGGTGCCGCCGGGCGCGCCCGAGGGCGGGTACGTGGGGCAGCCGCTGCTGGAGGGCTGAGCCCGCCGGGGGCGCGGGCCGCCGCCCGGGGGGAGCCGGGCCGGCTGCCCGGAGTGCGGAACGGGGCCGGGCGGGGCGGCGGAAGTGGCTAGGGTGAAGGCGGATCGGCCTTCGGGCCGCGCAACACTCGCTGCTCGTTCGGAGGCGGTCATGTCGGCGACCCGTTACACCTACCTCGGGCCCGCGGGCACGTTCACCGAGGCCGCCCTGCGCACCCTGCCGGAGGCCGGGACGCGGGAGCTGACGCCGATGGCGTCGGTGTCGGCGGCGCTGGACGCGGTGCGGGCGGGCGAGGCCGCGGGCGCGATGGTGGCGATCGAGAACTCGGTGGACGGCGCGGTCACCACCACCAGCGACGAGCTGATCAACGGCAGCCCGCTGATGATCTACCGCGAGGTGCTGCTCCCGATCTCGTTCGCGGTGCTGGTGCGGCCGGGCACGGCGCTGTCGGACGTGAAGACGGTCAGCGGCCACCCGGTGGCCCAGCCGCAGGTGCGGCACTGGCTGGCCGCGCACCTGCCGGACGCGCAGTGGGAGTCGGCGGCGTCCAATGCGGAGGCGGCCCGGCTGGTCCAGGACGGCCGCTACGACGCGGCGGTGGCGGGGGCGTTCGCCGCCGAGCTGTACGGGCTGGAGGTGCTGTCCGACGAGATCCACGACGCGGCGGCGCCGACCACCCGGTTCGTGCTGGCGGGCCGTCCCGGGCGGGTGTCCTCGGCGACCGGCTGGGACAAGACCTCGATGGTGGTGTGGCTGCCGGAGGACCACCCGGGCGCGCTGCTGGAGCTGCTCCAGGAGTTCGCGGTGCGCGGGATCAACCTGATGCGGATCGAGTCCCGGCCGACCGGCGAGGGCATGGGCAACTACTGCTTCCTGATCGACTGCGAGGGGCACCTCAGCGAGCGGCGGGTCAGCGAGGCGCTGATGGGCCTGAAGCGGATCTGCCCGCAGGTGCGCTTCCTCGGCTCCTACCCGCGGGCCGACCAGGGCACCTCCGCGCCGCTGCGGGCCGGCACCTCGGACCTGGATTTCGCGAACGCCGCGGACTGGCTGTCGCGCTGCCTGGACGGGCGCGGGGAGCTCTGAGCGCGCCCCCCGGCGCGGGGGTGCGATTCCGGCCGGACGGGACGGTACGCCGTCCCGTCCCGTTCATTTCCGACCTGCCCGCACGTCACCTGCCCGGCCGAGCGCCGTTCACCGGCGGTGCGGCCGGGCGCCGCGCGGGCCGGGGCGGGCGGGGCGGTTCATCCACAGGGCGGCGGTCGGCGTCCACAGGGGCGGTTGTCCCCAGCTGACGGGCAGTTATCCACAGGGCCCGGCGCGAGTCGACAAACCGGTAAAGAAACCCCCAGTACCGGTCAGATCATCTACTAGGGGCGCGGAGTGGACTTATCGGACCAGAGTCCCCCTCGCGCCGACAAATCACCTGGGCGAGCGAGCGAATTCCCTCACTCGGGAAGCCGAATCGAGGTTTGAAACCTGGAATTCCCGGTTCGGACGCCTGCGGACCTTCGGTTTCCCGCTGTCCACAGGCCCGGCCCGGAACCTGTGGATAACCCGCCCCCGGCAGAGTTGTCCACCGGGGTTATCCACAGGCGGGGCCGGGTTATCCCCAGGCCGGGCGGGGCCGCCCCGGCCCCCTCCCCCGGCGGCCCGGGGCAGGATGCCGCATTTCCTGCCGGAAGGCCACAGACCACCGCACACCGCGCACCGGCCGGAACCCGCCCCCGGCCGAGCCGGGCGGCGTCCCGGAGCGCCCTCCGCCCACCGGTAGGCTGGAGCCCGTGATCGACCTTCGCCTGCTCCGTGACGACCCCGAGCGAGTGCGCACCTCGCAGCGCTCCCGTGGTGAGGACGTCGACCTGGTCGACGCCCTGCTCTCCGCCGACGAACGCCGCCGCGCGTCCGGCACCCGCTTCGACGAACTGCGCGCCGAGCAGAAGCAGCTGGGCAAGCTGGTGTCCGCCGCCAAGGGCGAGGAGAAGGCCGCCCTGCTGGCCCGCACCAAGGAGCTGGCCGCCGAGGTGAAGGCCGCCGACGCCGCGCAGGGCGAGGCCCGGGAGGAGGCCGAGCGGCTGCAGCGCTCGCTGGCCAACCTGATCGACCCGGCCGCCCCGGTCGGCGGCGAGGAGGACTTCGTCACGCTGGAGGAGATCGGCACCCCGCGCGACTTCGCCGCCGAGGGCTTCGAGCCCCGCGACCACGTCGAGCTCGGCCGGCTGCTCGGCGCGATCGACACCGAGCGCGGCGCCAAGGTGGCCGGCGCCCGCTCCTACTACCTGACCGGCCCCGGCGCGCTGCTGGAGCTGGCCCTGGTCAACATGGCGATGGCGCGGGCCACCGCGGTCGGCTTCACCCCGATGATCACCCCGGCGCTGGTGCGCCCCGCCGCGATGGACGGCACCGGCTTCCTCGGCCAGGCCGCCGAGAACGTGTACTACCTCGCCGACGACGACCGCTACCTGGTCGGCACCAGTGAGGTCCCGCTCGCCGCGTACCACATGGACGAGATCCTGGACGCCGAGCGGCTCCCGCTGCGCTACGCCGGCTTCTCCTCCTGCTTCCGCCGCGAGGCCGGCACCTACGGCAAGGACACCCGCGGCATCATCCGGGTCCACCAGTTCGAGAAGGTGGAGATGTTCGTCTTCACCACCCCCGAGGACGCCGAGGCCGAGCACCGCCGCCTGCTCCAGTGGGAGAAGGACTTCCTGAACGCGCTGGAACTGCCCTACCGGGTGATCGACGTCGCCTCCGGCGACCTCGGCTCCTCCGCCGCCCGCAAGTTCGACATCGAGGCGTGGGTGCCGACCCAGGGCAAGTACCGCGAGGTCACCTCCACCTCCAACACCACCGAGTACCAGGCCCGCCGGCTCTCCATCCGGATGCGCGACGCCGACGGCGTCCGCCCGCTCGCCACCCTCAACGGCACCCTGGTCGCCGTCCCCCGGGTGATCGTCGCGCTGCTGGAGAACCACCAGCGGGCGGACGGCTCGGTGGTCCTCCCCGAGGCGCTGCGGCCCTTCCTCGGCGGGAAGGCCGTGCTGGAGCCCGTCACCAAGTAACGCCCCCTCTCCCAGGAGCACCCCGCGCCATGAGCACCGCACCCCTGCCCTACCGACTGGTCGCCACCGACCTCGACGGGACGCTGCTCACCAGCGCCGAGAACGTCTCCGCCCGCACCCGCGCGGCCCTGGGCGCGGTCACCGCGCTCGGGGCGAGGCACATCATCGTCACCGGGCGCTCGGCCGGCTGGACCAGGCCGGTGCTCGACGAGATCGGGTACGACGGGATAGCGGTGTGCGGGCAGGGCGCCCAGGTCTACGACGCGGGCGCGCACAAGCTGATCACCTCCGTCACCCTGGACCGGCGGCTGGCCGCGGTCGCCCTCGCCAAGATCGAGGCCGAGGTCGGCCCGCTCGCCGTCGCCGCCAACCAGGACGGCCTGGACGGCGAGGTGCTCGCCGGGCCCGGCTACCGGCTGCGGATCGGCGCCGAGCTGCCGCTGCGCCCGGTCTCCCCCGACCAGCTGCTCGCCACCCCCGTCAGCAAGCTCTACATCCAGCACCCCGAGCTGACCGACGACCAGCTCGCCGAGGCCGCCTGGTCGGTGGCCGGCCAGCTGGTCGGCATCACGATGGCCGGCGCGGGCATCGTCGAACTCCTCCCGCTCGGCCTGACCAAGGCCACCGGCCTCTCGCTGGCCGCCCGCCGGCTGGGCGTCACCGCCGCCGAGACGATCGCCTTCGGCGACATGCCCAACGACGTCCCGATGTTCCACTGGGCCGGGTACGGCGTGGCGATGGGCAACGCGCACGAGCGGCTGCGCGCGGTGGCCGACGAGGTGACGGTCGACAACGACGAGGACGGCGTGGCCGTGGTGCTGGAGCGGGTGTTCGGGCTGCGCTGAGCCGCACCGCCCCGCGGGGACGGCGGAGGGGCCGGGCGTCCGCCCGGCCCCTCCGCCGTCCGTACCGTCCTGCGGTGACCCGCCGTCACCTGCCGTCCGGTCAGCCGTAGCTGACGTTGGAGCAGGCGTCGTCGTCCGCCGAGCGGGCGTTCTCGGCGACCTGGGAGGCGACCGGGCCCGGGTCGGTGGCGCCGGCGGCCGGGGCCGTGCCCGCGTAGTCCTTGCCGAGGATCAGCGTGACGCCCGCGCCGCCGCCCGCCTCGACGGTCGAGCCGGGGAACAGCGCGGCCACCGCCTCGGCGTGCGCCTTCTGCCCGGCGGAGCCGTACTGCACCACCGTGGTGGCGTGGTTCTGGCTGGCCGCGTTGCCGGTCGCGGTGATGGTGTAGTTGGCGGCCTTGAGGGTCGCGGCGGCCTTGGTGCCGAGGCCGCCGGTGGTGGTGCCGTTGTAGACGGCGACCTTCACGCCGGTGCCGTCCGCGGGCGGGGCCGGGGTCGCGGTCGGCGTGGCCGGGTCGGGACTCGGGGCGGCGGTGCCCGCGCTGGCGTCCTTCCCGTCCAGGGTGCGGTCGGCCTTCAGCGCGGCCCAGAGCTGGTCGACCTCGGGGTGGTTGAGGCCGATCCGCTCGCCCTGGTAGTGCCAGGGGGTGGTGAGGAACTTGATGTCGTGCAGGTCGATGTTCTTGAGCGACATCGCCAGGTCGGTCAGCTTCTGCACGCTGCCCAGGTCCTCGTCCACCGTCAGCGACTTGGTGGCGGCGTCGGCCAGCGGGAACAGGCTGGTCGGGCTCATCCCGTTCGCCTTGACCTGCTTGATCAGCGAGGAGAGGAACGCCTGCTGGCGCTGCATCCGGCCGACGTCGGAGCCGTCGCCGATGCCGTGGCGCAGCCGGACGTAGTCCAGCGCGGCCTGGCCCTCGACCTTCTGGACGCCCTTCGGGTAGACCAGGTTGCCCTTGCGGGGCAGGTTGGGGTTGATGTCGCGCTCGTAGATGTCGTTGGGCAGGCAGACCTCGACGCCGCCGACCGCCTTGGTCATCGCGGCGAAGCCCTCGAAGTTGACCACGATGGTGTGGTCGACCCGGAGGTTGGTGAGCTGCTCGACGGTGTTCTGGGTGCAGGCCGGGTTGCCGTCCTTGAAGTTGCCCACCGAGAAGGCGCTGTTGAACATGACGTCGGTCTGGGGCTTGGTCCAACTCTTGTTGGCCAGCATGCACTTGGGGATGTCGACCAGGGCGTCGCGGGGGAACGAGACACCGACGGCGTGCTTGTGGTCGGCGTAGACGTGCAGCAGGATCGTGGTGTCGGAGCGGGCGCCGCCCTCGTCGCCGCCGCCGAGGTCCTTGTTGGCGCCGTCGCGCGAGTCGGAGCCGATCAGCAGGATGTTCATCGGCTTGTTGCCGTTGGCGTCGGCCTGCGCCTCCGGCGGGCGGCTCTCGCTGACGCCGGCGCTGTCCCAGGAGGAGAGGTTGGCGTTCAGCCGCCAGTAGAGGAAGCCTCCGGTGCCGACCACGGCGAGGCTGGTGCCGACCAGGCTCCAGACGACTATCCGCTTGGTCCGGCGGGGCGGTTTGCGGCGGCCCTGCGCGGCGGCCCGGCCGCCACCGCCGCCGCCCTGCGCGGCCCGGCGGGCCTCCGCCCGTCCGCCGCCACCGGCACCGCCACCGCCGGCACCGCCGCTGGTGCCGCCACCGGCTCCGGGGCGGCCCTGGGCGGCCCGGCGGGCCTCGGCGCGGCCCCGGGCGGGGGCGGCGCTGTCGTGGTCGGGGGAACGGCGGCGCGGAACGGTCGGCGCGGGTGCGTCGTCGCGCCGGGGGGCGTCCTGCCGGTAGGTGTCCCCCTGCGGCGGGAGGTTCTCCCACCAGCCGGGGTCCTCGCCCGACGACCCCGCCCTGTGGCCTGTCATACCTGCACCCTTCACCGGAGGCTGCCGTCGGGCGCCTCTGCCACCGCGCCGTCCGCCCGGATCGGCGCGGCGGACGGATGAAGCCGGAGAGCGGAGCATACAAAGGGATCATTTCCGAGTCACCGCCCGGGGCACCACTCCGAGCAATGGAACGCCGGCACGCGGACCGCCGGTTCCCGCCCCGGGTGTGAGACGCACAACGCCGCGCACGACCCACCCGCCCCGGTGGTGGGCGCGCGGGGCCGGGAGGCGCGGGACCGGCCAGTTGTAGGATGACCGGGCAAGGGGTTGTAGGATGACCGGCGTCGGTCGGTCGGTGCGTACGGAGAGGAGCCCGGGCGTGGAGGGGTTGCAGGCGGCGGGGCGGCGTTCGTTGGTGGACGCCGCGATCGAGCAGCTGCGGGAGCAACTGGCGTCCGGGGTGTGGCCGGTGGGGGCGCGGATCCCGACCGAGCACGAGCTGGCGGAGCGGCTCCGGGTGGGGCGCAACACCGTGCGGGAGGCGATCCGGGTGCTGGTGCACGCGGGGATGCTGGTGTCGCGGCAGGGGGAGGGGACGTTCGTCCGGTCGACGAGCGACCCGGCGTCGGTGCTGCGCGGGGTGCAGCGGTCGGGGGTGCGGGACGTGCTGGAGGTGCGGGCCGCGCTGGAGACCGAGGCGGCGCGGCTGGCCGCCGAGCGGCACACCGCGGAGGACCTGGCCCGGATGCGGGCGGCGCTGGAGCGGGAGGCCGCCGTGATGGCGGCGCACCCGGAGCGGGCCGGCCGGGAGGCCACCGTCGAGCACGACCTGGAGTTCCACACCGCCGTGGTGGAGGCGGCGCACAATCCGGCGCTGACCGAGGTCTACCGGTACTTCGGGGCCTCGGTGCGGGAGTCGATGCGCACCGCGTTCGGCGACCACGAGATGCCGGAGGTGGCGATCGCCACCCACGCGGCGCTGGTCGACGCGATCGAGAGCCGGGACCCGGAGCGGGCCGAGGCGGCCTGCCGGGCGCTGCTGGCGGAGCCGACGGCGGCGGTGGAGCAGCTGCTCGCCGAGATCGCCGCCCGGAAGTAACGCCCGGTCAGTCCGGTCGACCCGGTTCCGCCCCTTCCCCGTTCCGTTCCACCCGCACAGAGAGTCAGCCCCGCCATGTCGGTCACCCGTGCCGTGCCGCCCGTCCTCGACCAGAAGGCCGGCGGCCGGACCGCCGCCCCGTACGCCCACCCCGCCCTGCTGCTGGCCGGGATCGTGCTGGTGGCCCTGAACATGCGGGCCTGCCTGGCCGCGGTGTCGCCGATGGTCGCGGAGATCCAGCGCGCCTTCGGCCTGTCCGCCACCGCGAGCGGCCTGATCACCACCGTGCCGGTGCTGTTCCAGGGCGTGGGCGCGCCGCTCACGCCCCGGCTGACCCGGCGGTTCGGCACCGAGCGGGTGGTGCTGGGCGCGGTGCTGGCGCTGGGCGCGGGCGTGCTGCTGCGGGTGCTGCCCTCGGTGGCGGCGCTGTACGCGGGCTGCGTGGTGATCGGCGTGGCGATCGCGGTGCTGAACGTGTCGATGCCGGGCCTGGTGAAGCGGGAGTTCCCGCAGAGGGCCGCGGCGATGACCGGCGTCTACTCGACCACCATGCTGGTCGGCGCGACCATGGCCGCCGGGCTGTCGGTGCCGCTGGAGCACGCGCTGGGCGGCGGCTGGCAGGCGTCGCTGGGGGCCTGGTCGGTGCTGGCGCTGGTCGCCGCGGTGGCCTGGCTGCCGCAGGTGCTGAAGGCCCGTCAGGAGCGGACGGTGCCCCTGCGGGTCGCCCCGGTGACGCCCGTCCCGGACTTCGGCACCAGCCCGTGGCGGTCCGGGCTGGCCTGGCAGATCAGCGTGTTCATGGGCATCTCCTCACTGCTGGTGTACACCCTGGTGGCGTGGATGCCGACCATCCTGGCCGACCACGGGATGCCGCGCGGCGAGGCGGGCCTGGTGTTCGCGTTCAGCAACCTGGTGCAGGTGGTCGGCGCGTTCCTGGTGCCGCTGGCGGCGGGCCGGATGACCCGGCAGCGCGGGCTGGCGCTGGTGATGGCCGGGCTGAACGGCGCGGGCGTGCTGTGGCTGCTGCTGGCGCCGGTGTCCGGGGCCTGGTTCTCGGCGACGGTGCTGGGCCTGGCGCAGGGCGGTTCGCTGGGCCTGGGCCTGGCGTTCATCGTGCTGCGCACCGACAGCGTGCCGGGCGCGGCCCGGCTGGGCGGGATGAGCCAGGCGGTGGGCTACCTGGTGGCGGCGGCCGGCCCGGTCGGTGCGGGTGCGCTGCACCAGCTGACCGGCGGCTGGGACGCGACGCTGCTGGTGATGCTGGTGCTGGCCGCGGTCGCGGCGGTGGCGGGCTGGGGCGCGGGCCGCAACCGGACGGTGTGACGGGGCGGGAGGACGGACGGGCGGGAAGGTCGTCGACCTTCCCGCCCGTCCGCGTGTCCGGGGCCCGCGGCCGGTGCCGCCGGGCCTACTCCTCGCTGCCGAGGGTGAGTCCGGCCAGCTTGACCGAGGCGACGGCGGTGGCGCCCGCCGCGACGACGACCAGCAGCCAGACCGCGGTGGTCAGGCCGACCGGGGCGGTGACGGTGCCGTCGGCGGCGACCGCCTCGGTCAGGGCCAGGCCCCACTGCTGGACCGAGAGGGTGCGGGCGCCCTCGACGTAGTTGCCGATCAGGGACTCCCAGATCAGCGCGTAGGCGAGGCCGGCGATCACCGCGTGCCGGGTGAGCACGCCCAGCAGCAGGAACAGCGCGCTGTAGGCGGCGCCCGCGGCGAGCGCGCCCACCCCGTAGCCGAGCGCCACGCCGTCCCCGGGGCCGTACAGGATCAGGCCGGCGACGTAGGTGGGGACGGCGGAGAGCAGCCAGGTGCTGGCGACGGCGACGGCCAGCTTGGTGGTGACGATCTTCCAGCGGGGCAGCGGCTTGGCGAGCAGGTAGACGATCGAGCCGTCCTCGATCTCGGTGGCGATCACGCCGGTGCCGACGATCAGGCCGGTGATCGGGACCAGGGTGCCCAGGGCGAGGCTGCCCAGGACGCTGTGCGCGAGGTCCAGCTCGTCCAGGGTGCTGTTGCCGGCGATCACGGCCAGGACCAGCAGCATGACCGGGACGGCCAGCAGGACCAGGACCCGGCGGCGGCCGAACAGGCCGCGCGCGGTGAGCCGGGCGACGGTGGTGTTCATCGGTGGGCCCTTCAGGACGAGACCAGGTACGAGAAAACGCTTTCCAGCGACTCGTCGGCCGGGGAGACGGTGTACAGGCGGATGCCGGCCTCGCGGGCGACCTTGGGCAGCAGGGTGGTGAAGCCCTGGAAGTCGATCGCCTGGATGCGCAGGGCCTTCTCGGCGGCGTCGAGTTCGATGCCCGCGGTGGAGCCGTCCGCGATCAGCGCCGAGGCGAGCCGCCGGTCGTCGCTGGAGCGCACCAGGTAGCGGTGCGGGCGGTCGGTCATCAGGCGGCGGATCTCCCGGAAGTCGCCGGACGCGGCGTGCCGCCCGGCCACCACCACCTCGATGTGGCGGGCCAGTTGCTCGACCTCCTCCAGGATGTGCGAGGAGAACAGCACGGTGCGCCCGTCGGCGCCGAACCGGCGCAGCAGCTCCATCAGGTGCAGGCGCTGGCGCGGGTCCATGCCGTTGAACGGTTCGTCCAGCAGCAGCACCGAGGGGTCGTGGACCAGCGCGGAGGCCATCTTGACCCGCTGCTTCATGCCCTTGGAGTAGGTGCCGGTGTGCCGGTCCTGGGCGTACTCCATCTCGACCAGGGCGAGGGCGTGTTCGGCGGCGGCGCCCGGGTCGGCCAGGCCGTGCAGTTCGGCGTTGGCGAGGACGAACTCCCAGCCGGTCAGGTAGTCGTACATCGACTCCTTCTCGGGGACCAGGCCGATCTCCCGGTAGACCTCCTGGTTGCGCCAGATCGGGGTGCCGTCGAGGGCGACGGTGCCGGAGGAGGGGGCGAGGAAGCCGCTCATCATGTGGATGAGGGTGGACTTCCCGGCGCCGTTGGGGCCCAGCAGGCCGGTGATGCCGGGTCCGATGGTCATGGTGACGTCGTTGACGGCGACCACGTTGCCGAACCAGCGGGAGACCTTGTCGATGGTGATGACGGCCATGGCTGCCTCTCAGACGTTCCGGTAGCGGCGCAGCATCAGCGCGTAGCCGCCGGCCGTGAGTGCGACGAGCACGGCCGCGAACACCGCCGCGCCGGCCGCGCCGGGGGCGTGCAGGACGGTGGCGCTGTCCGTCCCCAGGCCGAAGAGCCGGTTGGCCAGGGCCTCCACCAGCTGGGACGGCGAGATCAGGAACGCCCAGGCGGCGGAGTCCGACCGCAGCGGGTCGAGGCCGCCGTTGAGCGCGTAGACGATCGAGGCCAGCGCCCGGGTGATCATCAGGACGCCCATGATCGCGGCCACGCCGAAGCCGCGGCGCGGGGTGGCGGCGGCGATCAGCAGGCCGAGCGAGGCGTACAGCAGCGCGTACAGCAGGGCCGCGACCAGGCCGTACAGCAGGTGCAGCAGGTTGTCGCCGAGCGGGAACTTCGCCAGCAGCGCGCCGACGAACAGCAGCAGCAGCGGCGTGGACAGCACGATCATCAGCGCGCTGAACATCGCGGCGAACTTGGCCGCCACGTAGTCGCCGCGGGTGGCCGGGCGGGAGAAGTACAGCGGCACCACGTGGTGCCGCAGGTCCCGGGACATCAGCACGGGGGCCTGCGCGGCCAGGAAGATCTGCGGCAGGACGACGAACGTGGCCAGGTAGTCGGCGTAGTCCATCGGCATCTTGTCCAGGTGCGCGAACAGCGCGATCGCCAGCATCGCCAGGGCCGGCGCGGCCATCCCGCCCAGCAGCAGGAACGGCAGCACCTTGGACTTGCCGGAGCGGCCCAGGCCGAACGCGGCCCGCAGGCTCTGCACGTACAGCGAGCGGGTGGCGTACCGGCGGCCCAACCGCGGCCCGGTGTACGGGCGGTAGCCGATGTCGTGGATGACGCCGCTGTGGGCGTCGGCGGGGGTGGTCATGCCTGCTCGCCTCCTACGGCCGCGGCCCGGTACGTGTCGTGGCCGTACTCGCCGTACTCGCCCGGCTCGTCCTCGTCGGACCGGGTGCTGAAGATCTCGGCGACCCGGTGGCGGCGCTGCTCCAGCCGGATCAGGCCGAGGCCGAGGTCGTCCACGGTGTCGCGGACGGTGTCGTACGTCTCGTCGCCGGCGATCTCCACCAGCAGGATGCGGCTGCCGTCGGCGCGGACCGTCAGACCGGCCGCGGTCAGCCGCTCGCGCAGCACCGCGTCGGCGTCGAAGGCGCGGTCGACCGGGTGGTCGGTGACCTCGACGGCGAGCAGCTGGGTGGTGCCGGTGAACGAGGCGGTGGAGGAGGACCGCAGCAGCTTGCCGCCGTCGATCACCACCAGGTGGTCGCAGGTCCGCTCCAGCTCGCCCAGCAGGTGGGTGGTGACCAGCACCGAGATCCCGAAGTCGGAGTGGATGCGGCGGATCAGCCCGAGCATCTCGTCCCGGCCGACCGGGTCGAGGCCGTTGGTCGGCTCGTCCAGCAGCACCAACTGCGGGTCGTGGACCAGCGCCTGGGCCAGCTTCACCCGCTGCTTCATGCCGGTCGAGTAGCCGCCCATCGGGCGGTAGCGCTCCTCGTACAGGCCGACGTGGCGCAGGGTGTCGGCGGTGCGCTCGCGGGCCGCGGCGGCGGGCAGGCCGGACATCCGGGCCATGTGCACCACGAACTCGGTGGCGGACACGTCCGGCGGCAGGCAGTCGTGCTCCGGCATGTAGCCGACGCGTTCGCGGATCGCCGGGCCCTGGGTGGCGATGTCCAGGCCGAGCACCTGGCCGGTGCCCTCGGTGGCCGGGGACAGCCCGAGGAGGATCTTGATGAGGGTGGACTTGCCCGCGCCGTTCGCCCCGACCAGGCCGACCACGCCCGGCTGCACCTCCACGGTGAGCCGGTCGAGTGCGGTGACCCGGGGGAACCTCTTGGTGAGGCCGTCCGTCTTGATGACTGTGGACACGGTCATCAACGTAGCCGTGCACCGGCGGCCCGCGGAATGCGCTGGGAAGCCGGGCTTCCCTCCCCCCACGGGATGACCGCCCGGCCCCGCCCCCTAGGGGACGGGGCGGCGGGCCGGTGCCCGAGCGGCGCCCGAGCGGCGCCCGACGGTGCGTCAGGGTGCCGCCCGGGCCGGAACGGCCCGCCCGGGCCGTGCTCAGGACAGCATGCTGCTCTGCAGGGCGACCACCTGCCGGAACGCCTGCACCGGGACGCCCTGCGGGTTGGTCAGCTGGACCATCGCCACCACGTCGCCGCTCTGCACCCAGCCGACCCGGCCGGTGGGCATCCCGTGGGCCTGCTCGTCGGAGAGCCGGACGTCCACCCGCCCGAAGGCGATCGGGTACGTGCCGCCGGCGTCCAGCTGCCAGGACGCGATGTCCTTCGTCCCCGTCATCAGGGTCGCGCCGGCGAAGTAGTCGGCCGCCTCGTCGCCCGTCCCGAAGTGGAACAGCCGCAGCTCGGTGCGGGTGCCGTCGGGGGTGGTCCAGCCCTGGGCGGCGGCGCCCCGGCAGGCGTCCGTGGTCAGCCGCAGGGTGTGCGCGTCGTCCTTGGCCAGCATCGCGTCGCGGTCGCACGGGATCCAGCGGCCCGCCACCGCGGGCAGGGCCGGCCCGGCGGACCCGGACGCGGACCCGGACGCGGTCCCGGACGGCGTCGCGGACGGTGCGCCGGAGGCCGTCGCGGCGGCGCTCGGGGACGCGGACGCGCTCGGGGACGCTCCCGGGGAGGCGCTGGACGACGGATCGGCCGACGGGTCGGCCGACGGACCCGTGGCGACCGCGCCCTTCGGAAGCGGCAGCAGCAGCCCCCGCAGGTCCGCCGCGTGCGTCCTGACCTTGTAGTCGGACGGGGCCGAGGCACCCGCGGGCAGCGGAGGCAGCGTCAGTTCCGGGAACGCGTACCGGCCGTCGTTCGGCGTGGCCAGGCCCGGGACGTCGGTGCGGTCCGGCAGGGTCACCAGCACGGCGGTCGCCGCGCCGGTCACCAGCGTCAGCAGCACCGCCGCGCCGACCTGCCACCCGCGCCGGCGGTCGGAGCCGGTCCGCGCCCCGGCCGGGGCCTCGGCCGGGGGCTGGAACGGGTCCGGGGCCGGGGGCGCCCAGGGGTCCAGCGGCTGCGCGGGCGGCGGCGGGGTGGCCGGGGCCGCGGGGGCGTCCGGCTGCGGAGGGGTGGTGTCACTGCTCATGCGGCGGCTCCCGGTCGGGCCAGTCGGTCCAGTTGCTGGCGGAACAGGTCCACGACCTTGTTCTGGTCGAGGGGTGCCACGCCCGAGACCCGCAGCTGCACCAGCAGGTCGCCCTCGGCCGAGTAGCAGGTCACGTAGTCGAGTTGGTCGCCGGCCTGGAGCGCCGGCAGCGCGCAGCGCGCGTCCGGGTGGCCCGGTACGTCCGGGCCGCGCCGGAACAGGTCGCTGTCGTCGACCAGGGCCCCGAACAGCGCGTTCTGCTCCGACACCGTCTGCTGGTTGAACTGGGTCAGCTTCAGCACCGCCATCAGCCGGTTGTCGAACCGGGTCAGGCTGCGCACCCCGATGCCGGTGAAGTGCAGGGTGGAGAGCGCGTCCTTCAACTGGCCCCGGTACTTCTCCGGGACCTCGTCCAGCAGTTCCTCCTGGGCCCGGGCCAGGTCCGCGCCGCCGAACTCGTCGTCGTTGCCGAGGTCCTTGTAGTCCGGGCCCAGCCGGTACCCGTCGGGCACCGGCAGCAGCAGGTCGCGCAGGCTGCCGAAGTGGTTGCCGTTGGACTTGGCGCCCCACGGCGCGGGCGTGCCGGCCGAGGGCGCGGGGGCCGCGGCGGCGACCGGCGCGGCCGGCTCGTCGCCGTAGTGCACCCGGATCACCACCTCGCCGATGCCGACGCCGAGCAGCGCCGCCGCGACCACCGCGGCGACCGCCTTCGGGGCCCGTCGGCGGGGTTTCACCGGGGCGTCCGTCCCGGGGGATTCGATGTCGGTCACGCGAGTCGCTCCCACTGGCGCTTGGCGATGTCTTCGAGTTGCGCCCGGTCCACCGGCTTCTCGGCGTAGACCTGGACGGTCATCAGCACGGTGCCCTTGCGGGCGAGCGCCTCGCCGTAGTGGTACGTCTCGGTGCTGCGCGCGTAGGTGTAGGGCTGCTTGGCGAGCAGCAGGACGCCCTCGTCGTTCCCCGGGAACTTCGACACGTCCATGTCCGCGGTGGCGCTCGGGGTCATCCCGGTGATCGCCTCCACCACGGACTCGGGCACGTACTGGACCAGCATCACCTGGTAGACGTCCTCGCCCGTCTTCCAGCGCACCGTGGCGGCGCGGCGGAAGCCGTTGCCGAGCATCCGGACGAACATCTGCTCGCTGTCGCCGAAGGTCTCCGCCCGGTCGGCCGGGGACAGCCAGCCGTCGCCGTCGCCGTCCTCACCAGTCAGGTCGGTGCTGCCCGACGGCGGCTCGACCAGCAGCTTGCGCAGGTCGCCGTCGATGTCGAGCGGCGGCGGACCCGCGGCGGCCAGCGCGGCGGCGTCCACCCGCTCGGCGGAGTACGTCATCTTCGGCGCGGTGAGGGCCGGCAGCGGCGTCGGCGGCCGGGACGCCTGGATCGCGTAGCCCACCCCGGCGCCGACCACCGGGCCGACCAGCACCGCGGCCAGGAACAGCGCGCCCGCGCCGAACCGCCGCCTGCCGCGGGCGGGTTCGGCGTCCGGGCGGCCCGACTCGATCAGGTCGGACCCGGGGTCGAGGGGTGCGACGGGGGCGAGGGGTGCGGCGGGGTCGAGGGGGGCGGTGGGGTCGAGGGGTGCGGTGGGCGGGACGGTCGGCGCGGGTGGCGCGGACGGCTCGGCAGCGGCCGTCCCGGGCTCCGCCGCGTCCGCGGGTTCGGTGCTCAACTGGTGCTCCTGGAAAGAGGGTTCGGGACGTCCGTCAGCCGTTGGCAAGGCGGTCGCGCGCACGTTTCATGGCGTCGGCGAGCAGCGCCTTGTCGGGGTCGCCCTGCACCTGGACGGTGACCTCGTAGACCACGTCGCCGACCACGCCGATGCCGACCAGCTCGCCGGTGTACGCCTGCTGCTCGGGCTTGAAGACGTAGCCCCTGGCGTTCGACACCCCGTCGACGCCGAACGAGGGCTGGTCGTAACTGGTGTTGTCGGCGAAGCCCTGCGCCCGGTCGGCCCGGCCGAAGCGCCGCAGGTCGGTGCGGACCTCGGACTTCCCGTCCCGGGTGCGGTAGGTGCGGGTGGCCGCCTCCTTGAAGCCCCAGGAGTCGAGGACCGCCTTGATGTCCACGTCCTTGCTGTACTGGGCCTGGAGGTCCGCCATGCTCATCATCGCGCCGTCCGGGGAGCCGTACGGGTCCGCGTCGTCGGGCACGGGCAGCAGGAAGTACCGCAGGTCACCGCTGTGCTTGCCGCCCGAGACGCTGCCCCGCAGGGTGCTGGCCGGACGCGGGGCCACCGTCGGCGACGGGGTCGGCGCGGCGGACGGCGTCGGGGTCGGGCTCGGCGTGGCCGACGGGCTCGGGGCCGCCGACGGGGACGCCGCGACGGCCGCGACGGCCGCGACGTGCCCGGAGCGGTCGGGCCGGCCCACCGCGACGGTGACGGCCGCGCTGGCCGCGGTCACCGCGAGCAGCCCGGCCACCGACAGCACCACCCCGGCCGCCCGGGGCAGTCGGCGCGGGGGCCCGGCGGGGGCCGCCTGCGCGTCCTGGGTCTCCTGGGCCTCAGCGGCGGGCGCGGGCGCGGGGTCCGGCCCGGACGCGGGCGCGGGTGCGGGTGCGACGGGCGGGGCCGTCGGGGTCGGTGCCGGGGCCGGAACCGAGGCCGGGGTCGGCGCCGGATCCGGGGTCAGGTCCCGGTCAGGGGACGGTTCGGGAACGGACAAGGGTCTCCCCCCAGGGTTCACATGGCGGCCCGCGCAGCGGCGCGGGCCGTCCCCCCGGTCGGCCCGAACGCGTTCGTCATTGCGCGGTGCACGAATTATGTGAGACCTGTGTGGCCCTCAACAACACGGTTCCACCGACCAATCGCCGTAATCCACGGCCAATCGGACAGGCCGTGACTGAACCGCAACCCGGAACCGGAGCGGTTCAGCGCCCCGCCGGCCCCTCCTCGGCGGACGGCTCGGCCGCCGTCCCGGGCTCCGCGGGCGCCCCGGGCTGGGGCGGAACGGGCGCGGACAGCGCGGGCTGGGACGGCGCGGGCTGGGACGGCGCGGACGGCGCCGCCTGCGGGTAGCCGTACGCCTCGGCGAAGTGGATGCCGGCCGCCTCGGCGAGCGCGATGTCCAGGCGCTCGTTGCGGATCCGGCGGTCGATGTAGAGCACGCCGTTGACCAGCGGGACCAGCGGGCCGGTCGCCAGCGTGCCGAACAGCACCAGCAGCGAGTAGCCCACCAGCACGGCGGTCATCGTGCCGTGGCTGAGCTGGAGCCGGGCGGGTTCGCCCTCGAAGTCGACGGAGCTGAGCGGCACCAGCACCGACAGGACGATCGTCAGCGGGTAGCTGATCACCCCGGCCGCGACCCGGCCGATGGCGATGACCAGCGCGGTGAGGCCGAAGCTGCGCCACCAGTTGCCCCGGTTGAGCTGCCAGGCCCGGCCGATCGCCGCCTTCGGGGTGCTGTCCTCCAGCACCAGCACCGGGACCTGCGGGGCCAGCCGCACCACCGCGTAGACGCCGGCGATCCCGACGGCCGCGCTCAGCAGGAGCAGCAGCAGGAACAGCGGCGCGCTGCCGGTGACGGCACCGAGCCCCACCGCCAGGCCCAGCAGCAGGACGTTCAGCACCAGCAGCGGGCCGTACAGCAGCGCCATCGAGGCGACGGCCGCCCCGAGCCGGGGGCGGGCCTCCTTCCAGGCCTGACCGGCCGTCATCCGGCGGCCGAGGGTCGCGGCCCGCAGCACCACCGTGGCCAGCGGTCCGGCGATCACGTACTGCACGATCCCCAGCAGCAGGATCAGCCCGAAGACCACCAGCAGCGGCCAGCACAGCGCCCACAGTTGGTCGCCGGTGGGCTCTTCGCTCTGCGAGGTGTCCGGGAGGGCGTTGTAGGCGTCGCCGAGCCGGCCCGCCAGCAGCACCGACACCACCACCATCGGCACCGCCAGGACGCCGGTGACCGCCGTGAGCGGCAGGTAGAGCGCGCCGGTGTAGCGCCGCACGGTGTCGAAGACGGCGCTGAACATCTCCCCGAACGCGAGCGGGCGCAGCGGCAGCACCCCGGGCTTCGGTGCGACCGGCACGGCGCCCCAGGGGCTCCGCCCCCAGCCCCCGTTGGGGTGGCCCCCCGGCTGTCCGTACCCCGGCCAGTACCCCGGCCCGCCACCCGGCCCCTGGGTACCCGGCCCCTGGGTACCCGGCCCGTGGGCCCCCGGCCCGTACGGCTGCCCGCCGCCGTGCTGCTGACCCGGACTGCCGCCGTCCCCGCTCATCCGTACCCCTCCATGGCTCCGGTCCCGTCCTTCGGGCTCCGCCACCGAGCCTAGGGCCCGGTTCGGACCACCACCGAGGCACCCCACTGATCAGGTCCGGGCCCGGACCCGGTGTCGCGCCCGGTCCGCCCGTCCCGCCCGTCCCGGTCCTCGTCGACGCCGGGGGCGGAGCAGCCCGGTCGGGGCCGGCTGAACCGGCCGGACCGGCGGGGCCCGGGGTCGGTCGGTCCGGCCGGACCGGTCGGCCGGTGGAGGTCCGGGCGGTGGAGGTCCGGGCGGTGGAGGTCCGGGCGGTGGAGGTCAAGGCGGCGGAGGTCCAGCCGGTCCTTCGGGCGGTCGAGCCAGCGTTTCCACGCGGCGGTGTCGGCGATGCCCAGGAAGCGGAGGCCGCCGATCTCCTCCGCCCGGTCGAACAGTTCCTCCACGCCGCCGAGGAGGCCGGTGAACCAGCTGTCGGTGATCTCCAGCCGCCCTCCCAGCAGGCGGACCGAGACGGCGCCGTCGAACGGGGCCGGTTCCGGTTCGCCGAGCAGCAGGGCCCGCCGCAGCGCCTCGCCCCGCGCCACCACGTCGAGGTCGCCGATCCGGTCGCGCAGTCCCCGGACGTACAGGGGGGCGCTCCCGGCGATCAGCAGGTCCTCGGGCGGGAGGCCCAACTCCCCCAGCAGGACGAACGGTTCGGTGTGCATCCGTTCCGGTAGCAGGGGCGCCGCCTCCCCGCCGGGGCCGGCCTCGCGGGGCGGCGCCGGCTGCTTCCGGCACCCCCGTCCGCGGCCGGCCCTGGAGGGCGGGCGCCCCTGTCCGGTCACCGCTAGACCTTGAAGGAGGCGAACGCGGCGATCAGCGGCGGAAGTACGGCGATCAGTCCGGCCAGCGCGGTGATCACGGCCGCCACCTTGAGCGGGGCGCTCCCGCTCATCCTGGCGACGGCGAAACCCGCCAGGCCGAGGGCGGCCAGCGCGACCACCGCGCCGACCGCCGCGATCCAGATGTTGGTGTCCAAACTGCCTCCCGGAAGGGGTGTCTGCCGAGCCCTGGGCACCGGCGGCCCCGGGGCGCCCTGGTAGGGGGCGCCGCGTCTCGCGGGCGGCCGGTGGAGTCCACGCTACGAGCCGGAAGTGCCGGGCTCCAGGGCTTCGGGCGGCTCGGAACGGAGCGCGGAAAGGGCGTCGGACTCTCTACTTTGAGCAGGTCTTGGCCCGGTCCGGGCATCTACCCTGATCAGGCTGTCGCCGGGTCCTCCTGCCGAGCCCGCCGCAGTGCGACCGTGGGTGGAGCCGCGGGGGTGGTAGCCCGCAGCTCCCACCTGCGCACGTCCAGGTGCCGGTCGTCGGTCCGGCGTAGCCCGGCTACGTCCCCGCCGGGAGCCCGGTGGCCGTCCCGCCGATCGCCCTGTCGACCGTCCCGCCGGCCGCCCCATCGACCGCCCTGTCGACCGTCCCGCCGACCGGGCGGGAGAGCACCGCCAGCTCGCTGAGCGCGTCCAGGTCCAGGACGGTCAGCCGCCGGTAGCTGGTGTCGATGAGGCCGTTCTTCCTGAGGTGCTGGAGCGACCGCGTCACCCCCGCTGTGGACGAGGAGATCAGCGCGGCCAGGTCCTCCTGGCTCAGCGGGACGGTGATGGTGATCCCGGTGCCCGCGGGCTCCCCGTAGGTCTCCGCGAGTTCCACCAGCGCCCGCGCCATGCGCACCTGGAGCGGGTAGCCCCCGGTGTCCACCCGGGCCCTGGTGGCCGCCCGCAGCTTGCCCGCCACGGCCGCCACCAGGGCGAGGGCGATCTGCGGCTGCTCGCGGAAGAGGCGCACGAACTCGCCGTGCTGGATGGCGCGCGCCCGCACCGCCCGGGCCGCGGTCACCGTGGCGGAGCGGGGCGCGCCGTCGATCGCGGCGAGCTCCCCGACCACGTCGCCCGCGGCCCGGATGGCGAGCAGGCTGGTGTGCCCCTCCCGGGTCGTGGACGTGACCTTGACGAGCCCCTTCTCGATCAGGAGGAGGTGGGAGGCCCGGTCCCCCTCCCGGAGGATGACCTCGCCGGGGGCGTAGGACGCCACCCGCCCCGCCCGCAGCAGGAGTTGCCGCGACGGCGCGGACAGCAGGCCCAGGTACGAGCCGGTCGGCCAGACCGCGTCGGCCGCCCGCCGCCGTTCGCGCCCCGCGGGCCGGACGGTCCCGTCGACGCGGTCACCGGTGGCGCCGTCGGCGCCACCGCCGGGGGTGTCACCGGCGCCGTCGTCGGGGATGTCGTCGGGGGGCGGTGCACCGGTGTTCACGCAGCACCTCCGCGGTCTGGGTCCGGTCCGGTCCATGCTCCCAAAGAGCGGGCCCGCTGGGAACGCGCCGTCCCGGGCCGCCGACGGCCGGCACCACCGTACGCGCGGGCCCGGTGCGCGCGGTCAACGTTGCGCAAAATCCCCCTCCCGCCCGCCCACCCGTGGTTACGGTCGCCCGGATGTGCGCCGGATGTGCGGACGTCTTCGGGAGGGGCTTGGCGTGGCGATCGAACTGCCCGGCGAGGTGGTGGACTTCCTCTCGATCATCGGCATCAACTGGCCGACGGTGAACGAGGACAAGGTCCGCGAGTTCGCGGGCCACGTGCGGGAGTTCGCGGAGAACGTGGACGCCTCGCACCAGCAGTCCACGGCGACGATCCAGCAACTGGGCCAGGCCTACGAGGGCGCCTCCTACGAGGCGCTGCTCGCCAAGTGGGCGGCCGTCTCCGACCAGCACCTGAACGAACTCGTCCAGGCCTGCCACGTGGTGGCGCAGGCACTGGACGCGGCGGCGGACGTGATCGTGGCGATGAAGGTGGAGACCATCGCCGAACTGGTCGCGCTGGCCGCCGCGTTCGTCGCCGACCAGGCCGCCGCGATCGCCACCCTCGGCGCGGCCGAAGCCGCGGTGCTCCTGATCGAGGAGGCCGCCAAACGCCTGATCAACTACCTGGAACAGCAGTTGGAGCAGTACGTCATCGGCCAGGTGGTGGAAGCCGCCATCAACCCGCTGGTGGACACCGTCGCCAACGCCGTCCAGGGCATGGTCTTCCAGGCCGCCGAAGGCGCGCTCGGCGTCTCCGCCGGCGGCGCGGGCGGCACCGGCTTCCGCATCGACCCGGACGCCCTGGACGAACACGCCCGCACCATGCACGACCACGCCGAGACCGTCGCCGGCCACGCCCAGGCCTTCCAGTCGAAGATCGCGGGAGTGAGCTTCGAGTGAGCAACCAGATCGTCAGAGCACTCGAACACGGCGCGCAGAAGCTCGGCAGGACACCCGCCGAGCACCGGGACGCCGGCCAGGCGCTGGAGTCCTTCTCCCGCGAGGCCGGCGGCTCAGGGGCCCCGGCCCAGAACGGAAGCGCGTGAAATGACCTGGGTGGTACTCGGCTTCGACCGGAACAGCGACTCGCTGGTGGTGGAGTGGGAGCTGCCCGCGAGCTTCACCGAGGACGGCGCGGCCCGGCTGGTCGGACCGCACCCCGACCTGGCCGGGTCGTCCTTCCCGCTCCCGGAGAGCCGGCTCGCGGCGGTCTCCGCGCTCCTGGGCGTCCGGACGGACACCGATCGGATCGCCTACTTCCTCGAAGCGCAGGACGATTCCCGGGGAGTCCGCTGACCCGTGGGGTGGCGCGGGGTCGCCGCTGTGCGGCCGGGTCCGGTGGCGTCGCCGCGTCCGAGGCGGGCCGTGGCGGGGCGGGCCGTGGCGGGGCGGGCCGTGGCGGCGAGGGCCAAGTGGACGGCGTACGCACGGCCGTGCGCCGTCGGCCTGCGCGCCTCCATGGTCAAGGTTTCGGAAAGTCCCTCCTTCCCGGTGTGCGGCCGTGGTTACGGTCGCACGGATGTGCGGGCGTCTTCGGGGGAGGTCTTGGCGTGGCGATCGAGCTGCCGGGCGAGGTGGTGTCGTTCCTGTCGGTGATCGGGATCGACCGGCCGACGGTGCACGCGGACGAGGTGGGTGAGTCCGCTCCGCACGCGAGGAGGTTCGCGCAGGGCGCGGGGTCCTCGTACCGGGCGGCGGTGAGCTCCGGATGAGCAACCAGATCGTCAAGGCACTGGAGCACGGCGCCCAGAAGCTCGGCAAGACGCTGGCCGAGGACGCCGGGAAGGCGTTGAAGGGCTTCTACCGCAAGGCCGGCGACAACCTGAAGAAGGTCGCCAAGAACGTCCGGGACGTGGAGGAGAAGCACGTCAAGGACCTGGAGAAGATCCTCAAGGGCGAGGGCAAGGACGGCCTGCCGCACCCGCGCTCCGGCGGTGGACGGCGCGGAAAGGACGGCACCTCGCACCCCGGGGGCCGGGGGCGCGAGCAGGTCGGGAGCCCGCGTACCGAGGGCCGCCCGCTGGACACCCGGTGCGGTGGCGGCGAGCCCGTCGACATGGCCACTGGGCGGATGTACATCGACCAGGTCGACGCGAGCCTGCCCGGCTCGCTGCCGCTGCGGTTCACCCGCGGCTTCGACTCCGGCCTGCGGACCGGCCGCTGGATGGGCCCGAGGTGGATCTGCACCTTCGACGAGCGGCTGGAGATCGACGAGCACGGCGTCGTCCACGTCCGCCCCGACCGGATCACCCAGGCGTACCCGCACCCCGAACCCGGCGACCCGGTGCACGCCTCGGCCGGCTCCCGCCACGAACTCGGCCTCGTCAATGGCCGCTTCACCGTCACCGACCCCGCCACCGGCCTGGTCAAGACCTTCACCCCCACCCCCGACGGCGACGAGGCGCTGCTCACCGAGGTCCGCGACCGCCACGGCCGCCACTACGCCCTCGCCTACGACCCCGACGGCGTCCCGCTCTCGATCACCCACTCCGGTGGCTACCGGCTCCTGGTCACCGTCGACAACGACCGCATCACCGCCCTGCGCCTCGCGGGCGCCGGGGACAACGGCGGCGACGCCCTGCTGACCCGCTACAGCTACACCGACGGCCACCTCGCCGCGGTCTACAACTCCAGCGGCAAGCCGATGCGCTTCACCAACGACGCCACCGGACGCCTCACCTCCTGGACCGACCGCAACGGCTCCCAGTACGTCTACCGGTACGACAGCCTGGACCGCGTGGTCGACGAAGGCGGCACCACCGGCGCCCTGCGCTTCACCTTCACCTACGGCGACCCCGACCCCGCCACCGGCCTGCGCACCCACACCGAGACCAACGCCCTCGGCCGCACCACCACCTACACCGTCAACGACCACGCCCAGATCACCGCCGTCACCGACCCCCTCGGCCACACCACCCGGTACGAACGCGACGACCACGACCGCCTCCTCGCCGAGACCGACCCGCTCGGCCGCACCACCCGCTACGAGTACGACGGCGCCGGCGACCTCACCGCCATCACCCGCCCCGACGGCGGGCGTTCCACTGCGCAGTACGCCGACCTCCTCGGCCTTCCGGTCACGATCACCGAACCCGGCGGCGCCACCTGGCACCAGACGTACGACGAGAACGGCCTGCGCACCGCCCTGACCGGCCCGCTCGGCGCCACCACCACGTACGCCTACGACGGGCTCGGTCACCTCGCCGGCACGACCGACGCCCTGGGCCACACCACCCGAGTGCGCTGCGACCCCGCCGGTCTCCCCGTCGAGGTCACGGACCCCACCGGCGCGGTGATCCGCTACGACCGGGACGCCTTCGGCCGGGTCGTGGCGATCACCGACCCGCTCGGCGGCACCGTCCGGTCGCGCTGGACGGTCGAGGGCAACCTGGCTGAGCGGACCCGCCCGGACGGCAGCACCGAGCGCTGGACGTACGACGGCGAGGGCAACGCGCTGACCCACACCGACCAACTCGGCCTGACCACCGCGTTCGAGTACACCCACTTCGAGACGCTCGCCGCCCGCACCGCTCCCGACGGTGCCCGCGTCGCCTTCACTCACGACGCCGACATGCGGCTGATCGCGGTCACCGACGGGCTCGGCCGGACCTGGCACTACGACTACGACGCCGCGGGGCGGGTGACCGGCGAACGCGACTACCAGGGCCGCACCCTGACATACCGGCTGGACGCCGCGGGACAGGTCACCGCGGTGACCGATTCGCTCGGCACGGTCACCGAGTACTCCTACGACCTGACCGGCCACCTGGTCCGGAAGAACGCCGGTGGCCGGGAGACGGCCTACGCGTACAACGGATCGGGCCACCTGGTGCGGGCGGAGAACGCCGACGCGACGGTCGTCCGTACGGTCGACGCCCTCGGCAACCTCTTGGAGGAGACGGTCAACGGGCGCACCCTGCGCATCACCCGCGACGTCCTCGGCCGCCGCACGAGCCGCACCACCCCCACCGGCCGCTCCGGGACCTGGACGTACGACGGCGCAGGCCGCGCGACGGCGCTGGACACCCCGGACGGAAGCATCGCGTTCGGCTACGACCCGGCCGGTCGTGAGACCCACCGGACCTTCGACCGGCGGCTCGTGCTGACCAGCGAGTGGGACTCCAGGCACCGGATGACCGGGCAGTCGGCCCGTACGGCCGACCGTACCCTGCAGCAACGCAGTTACGACTACCGCGCCGACAGCTCGCTCGTGACGGTCGAGGACCTGTGGGGCGGTCCCCGTGCCTTCGACCTCGACCCGGTCGGGAGGGTCACGGCCGTCCGGGGAACGGAGTGGGAGGAGAGCTACGCCTACGACCCGGCCGGCAACATCACCCGCGCGTCGTGGCCCGCGACCGACACCACCCGGTCGGCCGTCGGTGAGCGGACCTACTCCGGCACCCTGATCTCCACCGCGGGCCGGACGGCCTTCGAGTACGACGCCGCAGGTCGCACCACGGTGCGCCGGGTCACCCGGCTCTCCCGCAAGCCCGACGCCTGGCACTACACCTGGGACGCCGAGGACCGGCTGACCGAGGTCACCACCCCGGACGGCAGCCGTTGGCAGTACCGCTACGACCCGTTCGGCCGCCGCATCGCCAAGGAGCGGACCGCCACCTCCGGCAGCGCCGGGGAGCGCACGGACTTCACCTGGGACGGCCCGGTGCTCGCCGAGCAGACCACCTCCGCGCCCTACCTCCCGGGCCCGCACACCCTGAGCTGGGAGCACCACGGGATCCGTCCGCTCACGCAGACCGAGACCATCAGCACGGCGGAGCGGGTGGACCGGCGGTTCTTCGCGATCGTCACCGACCTGATCGGCACGCCCACCGAACTGATCGACCCGGCCGCCGAGTCGATCGCCTGGCGCGCCACTCCCACCCTCTGGGGGCAGACCACCTGGCCGTCCGACAGCACCACCTACACGCCGCTGCGCTTCCCCGGCCAGTACTTCGACCCCGAGACCCGCCTCCACTACAACGTCCACCGCTACTACAACCCCGAGACCGCCCGGTACCTGACGCCGGATCCGCTGGGCCTGATCCCCGGCCCGAACCCGGACGCCTACGTCACCAACCCGCACACCTGGTGCGACCCGCTCGGCCTGTCCCCCCACCAGAACCACCAGGGGCCGCCACGGGGTGAGCACAGCAACCCCTTCGACTCCCGCGAGGAGGCCGAGCGGGCGGCCTTCGACCTGGCGGGCGTTCCGTACGGGGAAGAACCGATCGCGGAATGGAAGGTCGTCGGGGACAAGCGGTACCGGAACATGCCGGGACATGTCTACTCCGAAGATCCCACGCACTGGGGGAATTTCCGTCAATTCGAGACGGAAAACGGTTCCCGCGTGGTCGTGGAGCACACCGACGACCCCGCCGGCCTGCACTTCCACGCCGGAAAACCCAAGTACGACGACACCCGGGAATTGGTCAATTTCGGCTGGGACAACTCACCCGAGGGCTACACCAGGATGGAGCGCTACGGTAAGATGAACAAACCTGGCGGAGACCACCACTTCTTCTACCGGAGGAAATAATGCCGGCCCCTTCCGAGGATTCGAGAAGGCTACTGCTGGAAGCCGCCGGTCTCACCGTCCTCGGCGCGCCGGACGAGGCCGGCCTGCCGTCCCCGGGCGAGGTCTGGCAGTCGGTCATCGGCTTCCTCGTGGAACCCGACGCCACCGTTCCGCTCAGCACCTCCGACTGGGCCGCGCAGGTCGACGAGCACTGGCTCCGGCTCTCGCGGGAGTCCGAACTGCTCGCCCCCGACGGGACTTTCCTCATCCACGTCGGAGGCCACGGCATGGGCCGCCTCGGCTGGGCCCTGGTCCGCTGGAACGACGACGCGCACTTGGCCGCGCACCTCACCGACGGCCCACAGCAGCCGGAATTCGTCGCCATGGCACGCGACGGCCACACCTCCTGCGGCGTGACGACCGAGGAGTACGACGTCTGGCTGGTCCGCTCCACCCCCGTCCCCGAGAAGACACCGGGCAACTGATCGACCGGGCGGGGCACCGCACGGTCCGTGATCTTCGCGGGCTGGGGCTCGCGCAGATCACGACCCCGCGCGCCTGCCGGCGCGAGCCCCGCTGCCCGACCTGTCGAAACACCCACCAGGAGCCGTTCAGGTTCCGCTCCGGCTCGCATCGCGATCGGTCGGACCCGTGAACCGCAGAGCTTGGCCGTGTCGTCGACGTCCGAGGTGAGCACGGCCACCGGCCCCGGCCGGCGGAGCGCCATCTCGGCGACAGTGGCGTCGACGGCGTCCTTGTGGCCGTGCAGCCTCTTCGGTCGCGAGGAGTTCGCTCGCGGCGCGTGCCGCTCACGCCGCCTCCGCCGGAGCCGAGTTGCTGCGGTGGGCGGCGTGGTGGGCGCGGACGCGCTCCGCCCTGGCCGCCACCTCGGCCGGATCGACCGGGCCGTGCTCCGCTTCGGCGGTGGCGATGTACCCGTCGATGGCTTCGCGCTGGAGCTGCCGCTGCACGGCCTCCTCGATGTACGAGCAGACCCCCTGCTTCCCGGTGCGCGCGAATCGCCTCCCACGTCTCGGCCCGCGCGGAGACACTGGTGACCCGGGCCCGCATCCGACCGCGACCGGCGCCCCGCCGGGAGGGGCGGGGCGCCGGTCGCGGTCGAAGCACCGGAGGGGTCAGGCGGGGTGCTCTTCGGTGCTGTGGGAGTCGGTGAGGGTGAGTGCGCCGAATGCGGTGATGAGGCCGACGACGGCGGCGAGGATGGCGTAGGTGATGCGTTCGCCGTGGAAGAAGGAGTGGACGAGGGTGTTGCTCCAGGTGCCGGCGGGGAGCTGGGTGGTGACCAGGGCGGCGATCAGGGTGCCGACGACGGCGGTGCCGACGCTGCTGCCGACCTCCTGGGCGGTGTCGTTGAGGGCGGTGCCGATCGAGGTGCGGTTCTCGGGCATCTTCTCGACCAGGGCGATGGCGCAGATGGTCATCACGGTGCGCAGGCCGATCGTCATCACCACCATGCAGACCGCGATGGCGGCGTAGCCGTGCGAGACGCCCCAGGCGAGGCCCGCCAGCGAACCCGACAGGCAGAGCGCGCCGACCAGGCAGGCGATGCGGTGGCCGAAGCGCTTGGCGAACCATTCGGACAGCGGGGTGGCGGCGAGCATGGTGACGATGATCGGCAGGTTGGCCAGGCCGGCTTTGACGGGGCTCCAGCCGTAGGCGTACTGGAAGTGCAGGATCAGGCCGAACATGACGGCGGCCATGGCGATGGCGGTGCCGGTCTGGGCGATGGCGGCGCCGCGGACGGTGCCGTTGGTGAACAGTTTCAGGTCGAGCATGGGGGCGGCGGTGCGACGCTCGTGCCAGACGAACACCACGCCCGCCAGCAGGGCGCCGAGGATCGAGCCGATGGTGGCGGCGGAGGTCCAGCCGTGCTCGACGCCGCTGGTGAGCGCGTAGCAGGCGAGGCCGATGGCGGCGACGCTGAGGAGCGCGCCCGGCAGGTCGAGGCGGTCGCGGGTGAGGTCTTCGGGCCGGTCGGCGGGGACGCCCAGGCGCACGCCGATGGCGGCGATCAGTGCGATCGGGGCGTTGACGAGCAGCAGCCACTGCCACTTGACGTGGGCCAGGGCGGTGCCGCCGAGCAGCGGGCCGAGGACGAAGCCGGACATGCCGACGATGATCATGACGGTCATCGCGCGCATCCGCAGCGCCGCGTCGTCGAAGAGCCGGAACACCAGGGAGTTGGTGATCGGGGCCATGGCGGCGGCGGCGATGCCGAGGCCGGCGCGCAGGGCGATCAGCTGCCCGGTGCCGGTGACGAGGGCCACGCCGAGGCTGAGCAGGCCGAACACGGCGAGGCCGACCAGCAGGACGCGGCGGCGGCCGAGCCGGTCGGCCATCGACCCGGCGGTCAGCAGCAGGCCGCCGAAGGTCAGCGAGTACGCGCCGGTGACCCACTGGAGGGCGGTGGTGCCGCTGCCCAGGTCCCGGCCGATGGTGGGCAGTGCGATCGAGAGCAGGGTGTTGTCCACCATCTCGACGAAGAAGGCCAGGCAGAGCGCGGCCATCGGGATCCAGGCCGCGCGCAGCGACGGATAGGTGCGCGGCGCCGCTGCTGGGGCGGCGGCGGTGGTTTCGGTGCCGGTCATGGCGGCCTCCTCTCGGGACGGGTGTCAGGGCGGGTGTCGGGGTGGGCGTCGCGGTGGGCGTCGCGGTGCATCGATGCCGTCCGCACTGCCGCCGTGGCGCTGCCGCCCGTCTCCTCAGAGCGTGCGGGAGCGCGCCGACAGGCCGCTGTCATCCCACTGACAGCCCGCCGACAGCCCGCCGACAGCCCGCCGACAGCCCGCCGACAGCGGGGGCGGGCGGCCACCAGGGGTTCCATCCGCTCCCACGCCGCGTCCGTCCACTCACCTCGACCTGCCACAAGATCAATGACCAGGCGCGTCTTGGAAGCACGCGGGTCCGTTCGGCGCCAGATCGCGATGAGTCGAATCCGGGAGCCGCAGAGTTTCGCCGTGTCGTCGACGTCCGAGGTGAGCAGGGCCACCGGTCCCGGTTGGTGGAGTGCCGTCTCGGCAACGGTCGCGTCGATCGCGCATGCGTGACCGTGCAGGCCGGCCTCCACGAGCAGGTCCGCCGCCGCGTCGGCTGCGGGCTCGGTCACGGACTCGACCCTGACCCGGGAGAGCACCAGTTCAGTCGTGCCCTGTCCACCCGGGCGTGGATGACTTCCACGATGGTGTTCGCACAGGTCACGAACTCTGCTCCCACCGAAACGAACAGATCCGGCTTGACGAGGAGACCGCGGTCCTGCGCGACCCGTGCAGACAGCCCCTGGGAGTCGAGAACGACCGTCGCGAAGCGCTCGTTCACGCGGCGTCCACCGACCGAGCCGCCCCGCCCGACCCGAAGATCTCCTCGTGCGACGGCTTCCGCCACATAGCCGGACACGTTGTCCGTGAGCTTCTTGAGTTCGGCCACCTGCTCCGTCGGCAGAGTGACCGTGAGGCGCGTAGTGGCTGCCACACAGCAAGCATGCTGCGGTATGCACGCGGCTCGCGGGTGTTCGGCGTCGTAGTGCCGGGTCATGCGACTGAGCACGGTGATCCTCCCCCATCCACTGGTGGAGCGAGGGGCAGCAGGTGTGGCGGCGGGCTGAGGATCTCGGGTTCCATGCCGCGTATACCTACGACCACCTGAGCTGGCGGAGCTTCCGGGAGGAGCCGTGGTCCGGGTCGGTGCCGATGCTGACGGCGGCCACGGTGACCGAGCGGATCCGGCTGGGGACGCTGGTGACCTCAGTCGAGCCACGCTCACCCATCACACGCTGACCTGTGGAAATGCGGATCATGAATGCCCTGACCCGCCCTCGAATCAGATGGCGATGAGCCGGATCAGGTCACCGCAGAGCTTGGCCATGTCGTCGGTGTCCGAGGTCAGCATGGCCACCGGACCTGGCTGGCGGAGCGCCATCTCGGCGATCGTGGCGTCGATGGCGTACTTGTGACCGTGCAGACCCGCCTGCTTGAGAAGCGCCGCGGAGGCTCTGGCCGCGTGCTCGGTCACGGGCTCGATCCTGACCTGCGAGAGCACCCAGTTCAGCCGGGCGGTGTTCGCCCTGGCGTGCGAGATCTCCACGATGGTGTTGGTGCCAATGACCAGGCCGGCCCCCATTGAGTGGAAAGTCTTGATCATCGCGAGCACCTCCCGGTCCTGCGAGATCCAGGCGGACATTCCCTGGGAGTCCAGCACGACGGTCTCGATCCGCACGCTCACGCGGCAGCCGCTCCGCTGCCCGGCTCGGACGAACCGAAGATCCTCGCGTGCGCGGCAGCGAGCTCCTCTTCCGTGAACGCGCCGTGTTCTTCCTCGTACTGACGGAGTTCCTCCGCGAGCAGTTGATGCCTGATCTGCCGGGCCACCGCTTCCGCGACGTAGCCGGAGACGTTGTCGGTGAGTTTCTTCAGCTCGGCCACCTGCTCCGTGGGCAAGGTGACCGTGATGCGCGTGGTAGCCGCCATGAAGCAAGCATACCGACGGTATGCACGTTCCGGCCGGTCTTCGGCGGCACAGGGTCAGGCCATGCGACTGACCACGGCGATCCTCCCCATCCACCGGTGGAGCGAGGGGCAGCAGGTGTGGCGGCGGGCCGAGGAACCGGGCTTCCATACGGCGTACACGTACGACCACCTGAGCTGGCGGAGCTTCCGGGAGGAGCCGTGGTTCGGGTCGGTACCGACGCTGACGGCGGCGGCCACGGTGACCGAGCGGATCCGGCCGGGGACGCTGGCGACCTCGGTCGAGCCTTCTTCACCTATCACCTACTGAACCACCTGGGACTACCGGGCTGACCCCCACCAGTCTCTACGCCTGTGCCACGGCTCTGACGCCGCCCCCGCCTACAGCCACCAGCATCCTTGTCATCGGCAGCAGTTGTAGATCGGGTCGGTAATTCTGCTCTCAGCGAATCCGGTGTAGTCGGCGGGTCACTGCTCTCCCTGAGTCGGCGGCGGTGGTCTAGAACGAGCATCCACCACACGAGCCGGTCGCGGGAGTTCGCGGGGGATGAGTACGTGTAGGAGCCTGAGAAGAAAACATGCAGCAGCAGTGAGAGCAGCCATGATGAAGGCCACCCATCCGGGGATATCGGGAAATGATCTGAGAATGTTCTCGAACCCTGCGCTACGACGCCTTACGTTGGGCCAATCAGCTGACGGGTTCGTGTGCAGCGTGGGCTACTGAACTTGATTGAGTGATGTCGGAGCCGTTCGTCTGACAGGGGTAGGCGTGCTCCGGTAGCTCTGGGTTCGTGAGGTACGCGCAGGGTGGCGGGCTGACCGACGTCGAGAGAGCCGCGCGGGAGCGGATCCGACTACAGGCTGTGGAACGCTTCGAGGGCGGGGAGAAGAATCGGGAGATCGCCGTCGCGTTGCGGGTGAGCGAGCGGTCGGTGGAGCGGTGGCGCCGGGCCTGGCGCGAGCGGGGCGAGGCCGGTGTTCAGTCGAAGGGATCGCCGGGCCGGCCGAGGCTCGATCCGGCCCAGATCGCCAGGCTTGAAAGGGAGTTGGAGCGCGGACCGCTCGTCCACGGGTGGGCGGACCAGCGGTGGACGCTCGCGCGGATCAAGACACTGATCGGCCGGCTGTTCCACGTCTCGTACACGGTCGAGGGCACGTGGCTGCTGCTCAAGCGGCACGGCTGGTCGTGGCAGCAGCCGGCCCGGCGGGCGATCGAGCGCGACGACGCGGCGGTCGAGGTGTGGAAGAAGGAGACCTGGCCGCGGGTAAGAGGGCCGCGGCGGCCCTCGGGACCTGGATCGTCTTCGAGGACGAAGCCGGGCAGTCGATGACGCCGCCGCGTGCCAGGACCTGGGGCCGGATCGGCCGCACCCCCGTCGTCGGGGTGCGCGGCCGGGGCTCCGGTCGGGTGTCGATGGCGGGCATGGCCTGCTACAAGCCGGGTGAACGGTCCCGCCTCATCTACCGGATACGTGAGTACCGGGGCCGCAAGGACGAGCCGAAGGGCTTCGGATGGCGCGACTTTCGAGACCTGATCGTCCGCGCCCGGATCCAGCTCGGCGGCCCGATCGTCCTGGTCTGGGACAACGTCCGCCTCCACCTGACCAAGCCCCTGCGGGAGTTCATCACCGCGAACTCCGACTGGCTCACCGTCTTCCAGCTCCCCACCTACGCACCGGACCTCAACCCGCAAGAGGGCATCTGGTCGCTGGTCAAACGCGACCTCGGCAACCTCGCCGCGGCCGACCTCGGCCAGATCACCCGGGCCGTGAAGCGCCGACTCAAACAGATCCGGCACCACCGAGACCTCATAGACGGTTGCCTCGTCGGCACCGGTCTAATCATGGACGGCTGACCGACATCACGCATTCAAGTTCAGTAGTACTCCGGCTGTAGATCGTGATCACGTGGCGGAGGAAGCTCAGGGTGACCCGCCACGTGATCGTTGGGTCACCGGATCACGCCCGAAAGATCCAGTCGCTCCATACGGTCCAGGCACTGCCCGATCTCGGTGACCAGATCCTCGGCGCTCAAGGGGAACTCCTCTGGCCCGGTAGACAGCAGTTCCGCGACGTTCCCACTGGCATCCTCGACGGAGACCGCGGCCAGCATGTCCGTGCCAGTGGCGCTGAAGCTGATGGACAGTTGGACGACCACCGTCAGGTCGCTCGCCAGCTCGATCACCTGGCCATCGGTGTAGGAGGCCTCATCCGGCCGGTCCGAGTACTGCCAGGCCGGACCCAGCGACTCGCGTCTGCGTACCAGGCCGAGCGGAGCACCCTCCTCCCAGGTTCGCGCCAGTCTCTTCAGCCCGAAATGGGCCTGCCGAAGCGCTACTGCCAGCGCAACGGCGGCCTGCCCGGTGCCATCCATCAAGTCCGCTCCCCGCCCGTCACCGTTGGCGAGTCTTCCACCCGCCCGTGCCCGCATGGATCCTCGTGCTCCTCCGGGGCCGGCCTGGCCGGGACGGAGACGGCCACCGTTGATCATCGTCAGTTGTGTGGACAAACGAAGATCAGCCGGTGGCCGTGGGCCACAGCGTAGACCCTGCCCGGTGGCAGCCGATATTCGAGGGCCTGATGGCGCGGGTGGCGGGCAGGTTCGCCCGAGTGGAACCGCGCCGCCGGGCGCGGGCGTTCGTACTGGGCCTGCTCGCGGACCTGCCGAGGAAGAACTGCTGGACGATCGCCGAGCACGCCGGTGACGCGAGTCCGGCGGGTATGCAGCACCTGCTCAGCCGCGCGTCCCGGGACGCGGACCAAGTCCGTGACGACATACGCAACTTCGTGGTCGACAACCTGGGTGACGAGAACGCGATCCTGGTCGTGGACGAGACAGGCGACCTGAAGAAGGGCAGCAGCACGGTCGGCGTGCAACGCCAGTACACCGGCACCGCGGGCCGGATCGAGAACTCCCAGGTGGCCGTCCACCTCGTCTACGCCGCCCCGGCCGGGCACGCCGCTATCGACCGCCGCCTCGACATCCCGCGCTCCTGGACCCAGGATCCCGACCGGTGCCGCGCGGCGGGCATCCCCGACGATCTGAGGTTCGCCACCAAGCCCGCTCTGACCGCCGAGATGATCGCCCAAGCTCTGGACTCCGGCGTCCCGGCCAGCTGGGTTACCGGAGACGAGGTCTATGGCGGTGACCCGCATTTGAGCGCCGGGCTGGAGCGGCGTCGGATCGGCTATGTCCTCGCTGTCTCGCGCAAGCGGCCGATCGCCACCGGCGCGGGTGCCTTCCCTGCGGGCGTGCCGGCCCACGGCCTGCCGAAACGGGCCTGGCAGCGCCTGTCGGCGGGAGCCGGAGCCAAGGGGCACCGCTTCTACGACTGGGCCCAGGTCGCCATGCCCAGTCCGCCGGACCGCCCCGGCCACCGGTGGCTGCTCGTGCGACGCAACCGGCGCACCGGTGAACTCGCCTTCTACCGCTGCTACTCTCCCCGCTCGGTCCCGCTGAACACCCTGGTCACGGTGGCGGGACGGCGCTGGACAGTGGAGGAGACCTTCCAGGCCGCCAAGGGCCTGGCCGGCCTGGACGAGCACCAGGTCCGCCGCTGGATCTCCTGGCACCGCTGGACCACCCTGGCGATGCTCGCGCACGCCTTCCTCGCCGTCACCGCCGCCATCGAACGCGCCACGAACGCTGCGGCGGCCGAACTCGTCCCGCTGACCTGCAACGAGATTCAACGGCTGTCTGCGGCTCTATTCGCCCGGCCACTCCGCGACCTCTCCCACCGACTCCGCTGGTCGGCATGGCGGCGCCGACACCAGGCACGAGCCCGTACCAGCCACTACCGACGACAAGCGGCCCAACAACCGTGAAGATCACGATCTACAGCCGGAGTACTAGAGCCTGTCTGACAAATGATCATCTAGCGGGTTCGCAAAGCCAGAGGATCAGGGCCGCCAGGACGATTCCGGCTCGGTAGCGGTTGGCGAGCTTGTCGAACCTGGTTGCGATCGCACGGAACTGCTTCAGGC
>NZ_JBIVKJ010000017.1:2017-134826 GCF_044750705.1 Kitasatospora sp. NPDC088783 | reverse complement strand
CCCAGCTACGCTGGGTAACCACCGGCCTTCGGCCGGGGTTGCTTGGGCCTTCGGCCCTGCGCTGTGTGTGCCTGAACTCCCGTACTTCGTACGGGAGTTGTCGGGCCTTCGGCCCGTCGGTGGGTCGGGTTTGGTCAACTCGGTTTTGATGCTTGCGTTTTGGCGTTTTTGGTTCTCAACTTCCGTACTTCGTACGTCAGTTGTGGGCCTTCGGCCCTTCTCGATTTGGTGACTCTTTGTGTTTGGGGGTCGGGGGGCGCGTTGGGTGGGCCGGGGCTCTGGGTTCACCTCTTCGGGTGGTGTTGGGGTGAGGTGGGTGCGGGGTGTTCGGGTGGGGTCTATTTTCTGTGGTGCAACATACGAATTTCCTGGTGGGAGTGGGTGTGCTGGGTTCGGTGCTGGTGGTGCGGGCTGCTGTGTGCCGTGGGGTTCCTGATGCGGTGCGGGACGCGGTGGGGGCGCAGCGTGGGCGGCGGGCTGTGCTGTTGGGGGGTGAGGAGTGGCGGACGTGGGGGCTGTCTCGGCTGGAGGCTGCGGGTGTGCGGGCGCGGCGGCGGGTGGAGCTTCAGCGGCTGCGGGAGGCTGGGGAGTTGCTGGATACCCAGGACGTGCTGGCTGCTTGGGGGGTGGGTGAGGAGCTTCGGGTCCGGGGGTGGGATCACGAGGAGTGGCCTGAGCTGCCGGAGGAGGCTGTCGAGCAGGGCCGTTGGCCTGGCTCTCGGGACATCGGGGTACCTGGGCGGATCCCGTTGCGGTTGCCGGGGCAGTTGGTGCAGCGGGTGCGGGCCGGTTGTTGGTTCACCTCTCTGCCGGCCATCACGGCACTGCGGAGCTGGCGGGATGAGAACCCGGGGGTCGTCATCCCCGACAGCTTCACCCGCGGGGTCCCGGACGGGCCGTTGGGGGTGTACCTCGGCCTGTCCGCCCGGGTTACCACCACGGGGGTGATCTGGCGTGCCGGCATCGATCGCGGCCTGGCTCGCGTTGGCTCGATGCCTCCTCTTGCTTCTTCCCGTCTGGGGTGAGGTCGGGTGACGGCGGGGCGGCCTTCGGCCGGTGCTGCCGTCACCCGGGCTACGGCTCACACGATCGGGTGGCTTTGCCGTGTCGGGCCTGCTCTTGGGGCCCTGAACACCGGTAGAACGGTGGACGGTGGGATCCGTTTTGCCCCTGGCGCCCCCAGGTATGCGGCGTCGGCGGCCTGTCTCAGCCCTGGTGCCGGGGCGCAGCGGGGGCTGGTCAACGGGCTTGCCGGGGCCGGCTGTTCGGGCCTCGTTGCGGGCGCTCCGATCCGCCGCCGGGCGGGCGATCCGCTGGGGCGGGCGACGCCCGCCCCAGCGGATCGGGGTCAGGGCTTGGGGGTGTGCGCGGCGAGGGGCTCGGGGAGGTCCTGGGTGTAGAGGCCCTCCAGGCCGGAGGGGGCGATCAGGCCCCAGGTGAAGGTGTCGGTGGCCGGGTAGAACCAGCCGCGCAGGCGGCTGGGGGCGTCGTGGGTGCGGATGACGCCCACCCCGTAGGCCTCCAGGGTGCCGTCGGCGAGGCCGTCCTGCTGCTCCTGCGTGAGGTGGCCGACGGCGTGGAACTTGTCGAACTCCTCGTCGGCGACGACGGCGAGCACGGGGCTGAAGTCGTCTTCGCCGCCGTCGTACACGCTGTTCATGCGCTCGCGGGCGAGAGCGGCCAGCGCTTCGGCGCGGGTGGGGCAGGTGGCCTTGTAGAGGACGCCGTCCTTGTGGGCGGGCTCCTCGTCCCGGTCGTACGTCCAGACCTCGACCTGGTGGCGGGCGTGGAGGCCGACGCCGTTGTGGCGCTTGCGCAGGAAGCCGAAGGGCTCGCCGTCGACGACAACGGGGTGGCGCTCGGTGCAGAACTCGCAGGTGATGCCGACGTGGCGCAGGAAGCGCTGGAGGCGGGGGAAGCGCGCGAAGCGGGTCCCGCAGTTGCAGCAGGTGTACACCTCCCAGCTGGTGGGCTCGGCGGCCGAGTCGTGGTTGCAGCGGGGGCACGCGTAGGTCGCGCCAGCCTGCCAGTCGATCACGTTGCTGTCCATGGTCTTCCTCCTTCGCCCGGGGTCACCCCCACCGCTTTCGTCTATTAAGACTGTACATGATCTCACGGGCGATGTACAGTCTTAATAGACGAAAGCGATCCGCCAACCTCCTGGAGCACGACATGACCCCCAGCACCCGCCCGGCCGTCTGGCGCTTCGCCGACCGCGACACCGTCCGCACCGCCGACGGCACGACCTGGCACCGGGGCCTGCGCGGCCCCCGCTCGTGGGCCGCGCTCGGCAGCGACCTGGCCGAGCGCGACGACGAGGCGCTGCGGGCCCTGCTCCGCAGCGACCCGCACGCCGCCTACGCCCCCGCCGGGCCCGACGCCTACGCGGCACTGCCCGGCCGCCCGCTGGACACCTTGCAGGCCCTGGAGCTGCTCGACCTGCGCCCCGCCACCGGCGCAGTGCTCCACCGGTACTCGCTGGAGCGCGCCGGGGCCTTCCTCGGGAGCAACCCGGGCCTGCGCAGCGCCCCGGTGCCGGGCCTGCGCCCCGCCGACGTGCGCAGCTCCCTGCGGGGCACGGCCCAGCGGCACGGGCGCGCCCGGATCACCCTGGAGCGCGTCCACGGCCGCCTCCACGCCCGCTACGCGGTCGGCAGCACCCTGCACACCCACACCTACGTCCTGACCACCTCCTGACCCCGGCCGGCCCGGTGCGGGCGGGGGCGGGCCGCACCCACCCGTTTGTCTATTAAGACTTGCATTTAGGGCACGCGAAGAGTACAGTCTTAATAGACGAATTGATGGGCCGGAAGGCACGCCGACGCAAGGAGCCGCGCACGATGAACGACCTCGAGATCCTCAACGGCATCCTCGCCGCGCCCCTGCCCGCGTGCGATCTGGCCTATACCGGCTGCGAGGGAACCGCCGTCGAGCGCATACCCCACCCGACGGGCGAGGCGCTGGGCGAAGAAGGCTGGCTCGACGTCTGGGTCTGCGGCGGCAACTGCGCCTGGCAGGCGGCCCGCGAGGCCTAGCCCCGGCGGGGCCCGGCCGCGCCGGGCCCCGCACCCCCGACTTCCTCCACTTCCCCCTGCTGCAAGGAGAACCGTCGTGCACCTGAGCTTCGCGGCCATGGCCCTGTACCTGTCGATGCACGACACCGGCACCCTCGTCACCCCGTACGAGGCGCAGCAGGTCCGCGCCGAGGCCGTGGCCCGCTGGGGGTACGACGGCCTGCGCGCGTAGTGCCTCAAGCGGGCGCTGTTCTGCGCCGCCGCCGAGCCGCAGGCCCACAGCGACCGGGGCGGATGGGCCCGGGCAGCCGCCGCGTTCGTCGAGGAGCCCTACGAGACGCCATGAACACCCGCATGCCGGCATCCCGGACCCCACCGCACCCGAGGGCGGCCCAGCGCGGTGGCACCCCCGTCCGGGCCCCGGGCACCCGGCTGCGCGCCGGAGCGCTGCCATACCCTCGGCCGTGACCGCCATGAGAGACAGGAAGGCACGTTGAACGCACCCCACCAGCCCGACGTCGGCATCGACCTGACCCGCCGCCAGGAGCCCCTGAGCCTGACCGACATCGGCCGGGCCTTCGGGCTCTCCTCACGCGGTGCCGTGCACCGGTGGCACAAGCCGCCGGGCCAGAGCGCCATGGACGGCAAGCCGCCCGCCACCACGCCCGCGCTGCACGCCGTGGCCGAAGCCCTCGGCACCCCTCTGGACCGGGCCCTGGTCGCCAGCGCGCGGCCTCGCTTCCCGGTCGACGTCGTCCTCGCCCTGGGCAAGGCGCTGGGGTACCTCGACGCCGACGGACGGATCGTCGAGGAGCTGCGCGGCAAGGGCCGCGGGCGCTGGCTCCCCGCCGCCCCCACCATCGACCCCGCCACCGGGAAACGGCGCGTCTACACCAACCACCTCGCCACCGCCCTCGGCGTCGGCAACGAGGCCATCGAGCGGAGCCTCACCCGGGGGGTGCTCACCGCGCCGGACGGCACCGACGAACTCGACCGCAACTTCTGGTGGGCCCCGACCGCCAACGCCATCCTCATCGACCAGGCCCAGCGGCGGAACCAGAAGCCCGACACCGCGAAGTTCTTCTGACCCCCCGCGGCCCGCGCCCCCAGAGCCGGGCGGCAGGGCGCCGCGGCGCAGGACGCGCCGATCTGCGTCCGGTCCGGGCGGCGCGGGCCGGCCTCGCCCAGACGGTGCAGCGCGATCGCGCACCCGTCGGCGCCGAGGCGAGGCCGAGCGCCGCGCGGGCCCGCCTCTGGAGGCCCCCGGTGCGCTCGAACTGGCAGGTGGTGAGCACGCGGTCGGCCAGGCAGCGCCGAGTGCCTCGGGCGGGCGGCCAGCAGCCGCGCCGCGGCCCCGACCGCACGGTGCCACCACTCCCCCGCCTCTGGCACGTCCACGGAGGCGCCCGGCCCGGCAGCATGGGCGGGCGGTGGCCAGGTGCGCGGCGAGCAGGGGTCGTGCAGGTGCGCGGCGGCCTGCTCGATGCGGGGTCACGCCCGCAGCCGCTCGGCGGGCGGGAGGCCGGCCGAGCGGCTGCGGGCCAGCACCGGGCCGGCCAAGAACGCCGGCCCGCCGGGACGGACCTCGCCGAGGTGGACGTCGAAGACCAGGTGCCGCCCGGCGGGCGCGGTCGCAGCGCAGCAGGCCCGCGACGTCGCGGGCCTGGGAGGCGGTCGGCGCCCGGCGCCGGCCGAAGCCGGGCGCAGCAGCGCGTCCAACCCGGCCGGAGCCGAAACGGGAGAAGTACGCCGTGGAGCGGATCCGCGAAGTCGGCCGGCTGAAGGACGCGGGCAGGACGGCCGGGCCGTGGCACCAGCAACTCCCGGTCCGCCGCCGGGGCTTCCCGTACAGGACGGCCGCGCGTCCGGGTCGGCGTCAGGTCCGCACCCGCCCGGACTCGGGCCATCCGCCCGGCGTGCGGGTGGCCCGCACGCCGGGCGGAGCGCGCCGCTTGGGGACGGCTCCGCAGGCCGCAGGAGCGGCAGTGCGCGGCGTGGAGGCGGTCAGTCGGCCTGCGGCCGGTGCGGCGCGGTGCTGTCGCGGGGTCGGCGGTGGGGGTTGTCGGCGTCGGCGGCTTGCTGGAGTTGCCGGAAGGTCTGCCGGCCCTGCCTCCTCTTGAGGTGGGGGATGTTGTTCGCCGCCACGCCGAGGGTGGTGGGCCCGTAGACCGCGCGCAGGTCGGAGGGGGTCTGGGAGGTGTAGCCGGCCTCTTCGAGGGAGTCCTCGTCGGGGAAGACGTCGGCGTGGGGGTGGAGTTGGGGGTCGATCAGGCGGTCCTGGGTGCCGCCGTAGCTGTAGCGCCAGTGGAAGTTGGCGGGCGGGTCGGGGCGCACCCACTTCTCCAGGAGCGCGACCTGCTTGGTGTAGCTGTAGAAGGTCACGTGCGGTGCGCTGCGGCAGATCCGCATCCACGCCTGCAGGTACGGCAGGGACAGGTAGTCGCCGGCGTCGTGCACGCGCACGTGGACGGCGGTGCCGTCGGCGGGCCGGTAGCGGCGGTGCTGCAGCTCCCTGGTCATCCGGGCCTCCCAGCCCGGCAGGTCGTCGAGGACGTACCGCAGGTTGCGCTGGTGCGCGGCCAGGACGCCGCGGTGGCGGAAGTGGCCGACGCGGGCGTAGCAGAGGTCGGCGCAGACGCTCGCCGTGGGACAGGCGTTGTAGGAGCGCCCGTCGGGCAGCTCGCCCTTGTACGCCGGCAGGGTCCACTTGTAGATCCGCTCCGAGGCGCAGCTGGAGCGCATCCGCCGCAGCAGGAACTGCGGCCAGACGGTGACGGTCTGCGCCGCCTCGTTCGGGTCCTTCTCGGGTGTGCCATCGGTGATGTCGCTCAGGGGTGCCTCCCTGGTCGGCGGGCCTGTGCGCGGCGGGAATTCCATCCGTGCACACACCGACGGTGCGGGGCGGGGCCTGTGGACAGAGACAGCGGCCTGCTGGCGCAGCGGTGCCGGTTCGGGCGAAGCCGCCGGCCGGGGCAGGGCCAGGCCCTGGCGTCGCCTCCTGCGCCGGACAGCTCGGGCGCTGCCCGGCGGCCGGCGCGGGCCGGCCCGGCTGGCGGCGGGCGCCGCCCGCCGGGCCGGGGCCGGGGCCGGGGCTGGCGCCCAGGTCAGCCTGCGGGCGGCCCGAGGTGGCCGTCGGATCGGCTCAGGCGCAGCGCCCCGCCGCACGCCAGCGGCCGGCGCTGGCGCGGCGCGCCCGGGACAGCGAGGCCGAGGCCGAGGCGGCCGCCCGTGCGCCTTCCACGGGCCTGGGGCCGGTCAGCTGCCGATGCCGGGGCGCGGCGCCGGCTGCGGCGGTTCACCGCGGATCGCCGACCGAGATTGCAGGTGGGCGCGGCACCGGGGCCGCATCGGTCACCGGGCGTCGGCTCCCGCCGCTGCGGGCCGCAGAGCCGGTTCGAGGTATTCGGCGGTGATCTGCTGCAGCATCTTGTACATCCGGTCCGCGGCGGCGCTGCGGGGGCTGCCGAGCGTCTCGCGGGCCGTGGTCACCAGCGTCCGCCAGTGGCCGGGGTCGGCCCGCTTGGTGGAGACCGCGCGCAGGGCGAGCAGCACGCGCCGGTGCTTCTTCTCGGCCAGCACCGCGGAGGGCCTGGTGAGCAGTCGGCGTGCGCCGGCTGCGGCCTCCTGGCGCAGCGGCAGCGGGATGCCCTTCCACAGCGGGTCCGCCAGGGGCGGCAGGTCCAGGCCGGCCGCTGCTCCCGTCTCGGCCCGCTGGGCGCGGTCCTGTTCCGCCGGAGCCGGCGCCTTCGCCTGCGGCGGGCCGGCCTGCCCGGGCGCCGGGGCGCCCTCCTCGGCGGGCGGCGCCGCTTCGGCCGCCGGTTGCCGGTCGGCGCGCCGGGCGGGTTGCCCGCCGCCCGGCGGCCTTCCCGGACAGGTGCCGCCGCGGCGGTGAGCGGCGAGGCCGGACTCGGTGCCGGCGTACGCGCAGTGGGCGCACGGCTGCCAGCCGGCCCGCTCCACGGCGGCGGCGACCACCGAGTTGTGCGGTCCGAAGCCGGCCGCGACCAGCCGCTGGGCCAGGGAGGCCCCGTCCAGGGCGCGCAGCGCGGCGGCCGCCGTGCTGTCGTGGCCCCGTACGAAGAACCTGCCGATCTCCGCGTCGCCGTCGCATCCGCAGAAGCAGGCCCCGGTGGGGATGAGCCGTTGCCGGGTGCTGCCCGCCGTCGCTGTCATGGCCGGACCCCAGCGGCGGCCGCGCTGCTGGGGCGCTGCTTCGGGCAGTGCGACCGGGAGGGACCACGGATGACCGAGCGAGACCGTCGGACCTGTGGAACTCGATCGCCCTGGACGCTGGTTCGGTTCGTTGGCCCTGCGTGCCCGACGGGGTGCTGACTCGGTTCGCCATGGCGGCGTGCTGTGCGATCGCCCTGGTCAACCGTGCTGTGCAAGCGTGTTGGTGAGGCGCAGTTGGGCACGTGGAGCGGCAGTTGGGGAGCTGGAGGGGCCGTCCGGTCCTGTTGTGCGGCGGCTGTCCGACCGGTCGGCGGCTCGACCCGGGGTCGAGCCGCCGGCGTTCTCGGCGTCCGGGCGCGGGTGGCGCATCCGGGCCGCGGGGGGAGGGCGCGGTGGCCGTGTCCGGCTCGGGAGTTCACGGCCGGGCGGGGCTGCTCCCCGGGGGTGCCGGGAGGTCTCTGGAGCCGAGGCAGTACTCCTGCTGGTTCGGAGGCGGCGCCTTGTGGTTGGGCATCTTGCCCTTTGCTGTCAGGTTGCGCTCGGCCGGGCAGAGCCGGCACTTGCCGCGCTCCGGGGCGGGTGTGGTCAATGCGGTCTCCTCGTGCGCAGCCCGCGTACGGGCGGAAGGGCGGCGGTCCGCCGGTTCGCTGTTGCGTCCGGGGCGCCGAACCGGCGGGCACGGACGGCTGCTCGGCACCGCTGTGCCGCCGGCGCTGCGGTCAGGTCAGCTCGAAGCCGTCCGGGTCGAAGTCGAAGTCCTCGGGGGAGAAGGCGCCGGTGGAGCCGCCGTTGAAGTAGTCGGCGAGGCCTTGGCCGATCACCTCCCGTACGTCGTCCTCGGTCTCGGCCTCGGCCAGGGCGGCCGCCTGGTCGCCCGAGAGGTCGAGGTGGATGTCGCGGCCCCGGACCGCGTCGGAGCCGCGGATCGAGAAGTCGTTGACGCGGCTGACCCGGGCGCTGAAGCCGGAGAAGATCCCGCGCTGGCGCAGTTGGCGGGCCTTGCGCTGGCGGCCGCGCGGGGTGGTCTGCACGCTGATCGCGTCGAACCGTAGGCGCTGCGCGTACTTGGTGGGCGTGCGGGTGCCGTCGATCCAGCGCAGCACGGTGCGGGGCACGACGCCGTAGTCGGCGGCCATGGCCTTGGCGCTGCCGTCGTACTTGCGGTCGCGGACCTGCCGGGCCCAGGTGGAGCTCTGGGCCGGGGCCTTGCGGGAGGAGAAGATCCGCTCGCGCACCCGCCCGAACATGACGCCGCTCATCGGTCGCCTTCCTGCTGGTCGCCGGTGCCGGGTGTGCTCGAAGTGGCGTCCTGCTCCGGCTCGATGAGAGTTCCGCCGGTGGTGTAGTGGTGGGTCAGCCGGCAGGGGTGCTCATCGCGTTCGAACGCCTCGATGATCGCCTGGATCGGAATGGAGGCCTCGTGCTTGTGGCTGCCGGGGGCGATGCCCAGGCGCAGCGCGCCGGTGACGGGGGTGCCGTCCGGCTTGAACGTCAGGAGCTCCAGCGGTGAGGGCGCGTCGGTGGTGTAGAGGTAGGAGTCGCGGTTCAGGGCGAAGGGGGCGCGGCCGGTGAGCTGGAGGGTCTTGCGCATGCGGCGGTGGGCGGCGACGCGGGCGGCGGCGACGATGTGGAGGCGGATCTCGGGGCGGTAGGACCAGAGGGCGGCGACCGTCTCCAGCCACGTCGCGTCGTCGAGGTGGCGGGCGGAGTCGGCCCACTTCCCGATCCCGCCCTTGTAGATGCCCTTGTACAGGCCTACGCGGACGAGGGCGTCGACGAGGACGGGGTCGGCGCCGACGTCCTTGTGGACGGCGTAGGCGGCGAGGAACTCCTCGGGGCTCTGGTCGTCGCTCAGGCCGAGGGCGGCGTAGGCGCCCTTGTAGCCCTCGCGCAGGCGGCGGGTCCACTCCTTGAGGAGCGGGGCGGTGTGGGTGGACAGGAGGGCGTCGGTAATGGTGGCCGGGTCGAAGCCGTAGGCGTCGGCCATATGGGCGACGGTGGGGGTGGCGTACCAGTCGGGACCAGCGGGCGGGCTGCCGTCGAAAGTGGCGGGGTGCGGGAGGAGCTCGTCGACGGCGATGCCGGTGAAGTCGCAGAACCACAGGCCTGCCTTGCCCTTGTTCCAGTCGGGGTCCTTCACCGCCACAAGGGGGCCTACGGGCAGCGGCAGGGTTGCGGTCACGGACAGGTAGGAGGCGCAGACGTCGACGGCGACGGCGTACTTGGCGGCCGTCTCGGCCGGTGTGAGCGGGCGGGTCCAGTACGTGTAGTCCTCCTCCCGGCACACCGGCTCGCGGCGGGACAGCTGCTCGCGGGTGAGGGGGTGGCGGGCTCCGGCGGCCTGGGGCACGCACAGGTCTCCGTCGGGCAGGGCGTCTGCCGCCGGCTCCTTGTCCGCGGCCAGTCGGGGGCGCACCGCGTCCAGGAGCAGCATGGCGGTGGAGGCGGTGGTGGCGCCCGGCGCGACGCCCAGGTCCGTGATGAAGGCCCGGCTGCGGCGGGCGAAGGTGAGGCCGTCCGGGGTTCCGTCGGGGGTGGTGGCGAGCGCGAGCGCGAGCGCGTTGGTGGCCTGCTGGCGGTCGCTGCCCTGGCCGAGCCACGGGGCGACGACGATGCGCGCCGAGGTCTTCGGGCCGCCGGCCGCGCCGGCGCGGCGGAAGGCGTGGAAGCTGGGGCCGATCGTGTCGCTGATCTCCATGCCGGTGGCGGCTGCGGCCTTCGCCATCTTCGCGCGCAGTGAGGCCAGGGCCCTGTCGGTGGTGGGCAGGGCGGCGGGCAGGCCGAGCTGCTCGAGGGCGGCGGCAGTGAGGCAGATGGTGCCGTCGCCGCCCCGGCCCTGCGGGCGGGGGCTGTCGATGCGCAGCGGCAGCCCGGTGCCCAGCCATGCGAACCAGTCGCCCAGCTTGGGTCCGGCCGGTGCAGGGAAGCCCGGCACGTCCGGCATCCAGCTGCCGTCCGCGGCGTCCAGCGCCACCACCGCAACCCGCTGGCCGGCCGCGGGCGCGGTGCCGGCGGGGCGCTTCGGGGAGGTGCGGTCCGGGGTCCGGGGCGTGGTCTTCGTTCTGGGGCGGGCCGGGGGCTCGGCGGCCGGAGCCTGGGACGGCTCGGCCGGTACGGCGGCCGGGGTGGACGGCTCGGCCGGGGCCGTGGCGGCCGGCGCCGGTACGGCGGCGGCGGGTCGTGCCGCGGGCCCGGCAGCCGCGGCGGCGGGGCGGCAGAAGCCGCCCAGGTGCATCGGGCGGCCCTGGGCGCGGTAGACCGAGGGCTGGCCGCACTGCACGCACGGCGCGGGCCGGCCCATCACCAGGGAGCCGTCGGAGCGCTGGTCCAGCATCACCTGCTGCGGCACCGCGGCGGCCGGCTGCGCGGGGGCGGGGCGCTCCCGCTGAGGCGCCGGAGCCGGGGCCCCCGTGGAGGGCTCGGGGGCGGGGAAGCGCTGGGCCAGGCCGTCCAGCAGACGGGCGTAGGCCGAGGCGACGCCCGGGTCGGGGTCGGCGCTGCCGTCCTCCCATTCCCGCACCAGCGAGGAGTTGACCCGCAGGGCCGCGGCGACCTGGGCGGGTGTCACGCCGCCGGCCAGGCGCAGCCGCTTACGCTCGGCCGGGTCCGGCAGTCCGGTGGGCACGGCGGCGAGCAGCGCGTCGACGGAGTCGAAGAGCTCGTCGGACATCGGTCGGTTCCTCAGCGTCCGTCGGGTCGGGTGGGGTCCAGGCGCGGGTCGCCGAGCAGGGCGTCGAAGACGTCGCCGGTGACGCAGCCGACCACCTGCCGGTCGGCCGCGCGCAGGGTGTAGCCGGCGCTGCGGCCCAGACGGGCTTCGGGGATCGGTACCTGGGGGCGGTAGTAGAAGGTGAGCTCCCGGCCGGCGAACCGTCCCGCCGCGCGGGCGCCCTGCACGGACGGCGGGGGCAGGGTGAAGGACGGCAGGTCGGCGACATCCGGCTCGGCGGCCAGGTGCAGGCGCCCGTCGTGGGCGGTGCGGAAGGCGACGACGAGGTCGACCCCGTCCCGGCGGCGGTTCCCGGGCAGCCCGTGGCCCTGCAGGATCCGGCTGAGTTGGGATTCGGAGACCTGGGCCGCGTTGGCCAGGGCGGTGCGGTTGGAGTAGGCGCCGGCGGCGTCCGCGCGGCACATCGTCAGTTCCCTGTCCACGCCCAGGTGCTGGATGAGGCGGGTGAGGTCGGCGGCGGAGGCGGCCAGGCCGTCGAAGGCGGCGTCCTGCGGCGGAGGCGGGCGCTCGCCGCGCAGCCCTGCGAGCAGTGCTGCGCCCAGGTCGTCGGGCACCTCGACGCTCTCACCGGCGCCGAAGCGGATCTCCACCAGACCCCCCCAAGTAGTAGGAACCCCCCAGATGGTAACCGCCGTACCGTCGGGGGCCAAGGCCGGGGGCGCGCGGAGCTCCGGCGCGCTCCCGGTCAGGCCGGGCGCAGGCCGGTCTGCCGCCGCCTCCAGTGCTCCAGCAGCGCGCGCCAGTGGTAGCGGGCCCGGGAGAACACCGCCCAGCGGCTGTCCGGGAGGTCTGCGGCCAGATCCTCGAGCGCGATGCGCACCGCCAGGTCCAGCCAGCCGGCCGCGTACCGGTCGCCGATCATCTCCAGCAGGGCGACGCGGGTGCGGGGGAGCTTCTCGCGGGGGTTGAAGTGGGCGTCGCGGATCTGCCGGTCGGTCAGGGGCCGGCTCAGCAGCACCGGCACCACCAGGTCGGTGTAGTCGCGGCACTTGGCCTCCCAGGCTCCGAGGTCGGGCGGCGGGGCGGCCTTCTGCAGTTCGATCCGGGCCCGCGTGGCGCCTTCGGTCTCGAAGCCGGCCAGCAGGCCGCGCGGGTGCGGGGAGTTGACGCCGTCGTCCGGCTCGCGGGCCAGGACGATGTGCAGGTGCGGCGGCGCCGGGCGGGCGGCCAGGCGCGCCGCGTGCCGCCGCGCCTCCTGCTCGTCGGCCAGCGGGCCGATCTTCGTCCACGGCGTGGCCCGGGTGAGCGCGGTGCCGGTGATCGGCGTCCAGTAGACGTAGGGCAGCACGAGCTGGGCGTGGACCGCGCGCAGCCGCCGCCCGTACTCGGGCCCGGGGATGCCGAGGTAGGCGAGGTCGGCCCGGGCGACCCGTGCGCTCAGCCTCTCGCCGCGCTCCACGGCGCGGTGCAGGTCGTGTGCCGCGCTCTGGAACGTCCCCGAGGCCGGCAGCCGCAGTGCCGCCTCCAGGGAGCCGAGCCTGGAGTTGCAGCGGCGGCAGAGCGCTCCGCGGACCTCGTGCGAGGTGTGGCAGTGATCGACCAGCACCGCCGACTTCTCGCACAGGGCGCAGCGCGGGTGGAGGGCGAGGAGCTCGGCTTTCGCCTCGGGTGACATGCGGCGGTAGTCCATGCCGGCCTCCGGTGACGTACCTGACGTTCCGTCGCACGCTGGCACAGTGCACTGACAGCGTGTCGCCTGTCCGGCTTACCGCCCCGTTCTCGGTCCGGGCGGCGCCGCGGCGCTCCCGCGCCGCCCGGAGGCTACGCCTCGATGTACACGGCGACGATCACGGTCTGCAGGGCCGAGGCGAAGTACACGACCCGCACTCTGTCCAGGTCGTCGTAGTAGTCGCGCAGCGGGACGTCGGGGCGCAGCCGGCCGAGGTCGGGGCGGGCGGAGAGCGCGGCGAGGACGCGGTCGAGGCGGCGGATCTCCTCGGCGTTGAGCTTGTCGACCTGTCGGACCGCGGGGTCGTGGAGGTGGACGCGGGCGCGGCGGGGCAGGTCAGGCGACACGGGGGCGGCGCTCCTGGTCGGCGAGGGCGGCCAGTCGGACGTCGCGCACGCCCTCCCACAGGGGCAGGTCGTCGACGTCGGGCAGGCCGTTGGCGGCGAAGTCCTCCAGGACGTCGGCGAGTTCGGCGCCCCGGGTGCGTTCGGCGTCGGCCCAGGAGCGCAGGGCGTCGGCCGGGGTGCCGGCGGGGGGTCCGGACGGGGTGCCGTGGCTCATGGCGGGCGCTCTCCTTCGGGTTCCTGGACGGGGTTCCACCGTAGCCCCGGACGCGGCGGCCGGGGAGCGGGACGGTGGCATTCTCCTCGGAATCGGGCGCTCACGCCGCGAGGTCGCCCGCGTCGACGAGCGCCTCGCGCAACTGTCGGACGGCCTCGACCTCGGTGCCGGCGGCCGGATCGGCGGTGTCGGCGCCGGCCAGCAGGCGGCGGGCCTGATCGCGCACGTGGTGGTCCTGCCACGCCTCGGCGGGGTGGGCGACCAGGTGCGCGGCCAGGCGCAGCGCGTCGCAGTCTCGGGGGTGGCCGGCGGCGCGTTCGGCGATGAGGTCGGGGTCGTCGAGGCGGGGGGTGTGGCGGGCGGAGGCGAGGGTGAGGGTGAGCCAGGTGCCGTGGTCGACAGGGGTGTCGGCGAAGGCGCCGGCTCCGGCGAGGGCGCCTTCGGGCAGGTCGGCGTCCAGGGCGGCGCGCCACAGGGCGGCGGCGCGGGCCTGGACGGCGGGGTCGTCGCCGGTGAGGCGGGCGGTGGCGCGCAGCAGGGTGGTGGCCGCGGTCGCGGGGTCCGGGCCGGCGGCGGCGAGCTGGGCCAGCAGGGTGTGCGGGCCGCCGAGGATGTCGGGGTCGGTCAGCAGGGCGTGGGCGAGGTGCTCGGCGCTCTGGGGCGGGGCCTGGGTGTGCAGGGCGGCCAGGAGGCGGGTGCGGTCGAGGGCGGCGAGCAGCGGCGGGTAGGGGTGGCCCCAGCGCAGCCACAGCGCGGCGGCGGACGGGGTGGGGCGGTCGGGGGCCGGGTCCAGGAGGTGGGCGCGGCGCCCCTCGAGGAGGTCGGAGGCGTGGTGGTGCAGGAGCGGTAGGTGCGGGGCGAGGGCCTGGGCGGTGCGCGCATCGGCCGGGCGGGCGTCCAGGACCGCCTCCAGCAGGGGGCGCAGCGCGGCGGGAAGAGCGGGGGGTGTGGTGGTGCGGGCGTGGTGGGCCGCGTGTTCGAGAAGGGCCTGCAGGGCGCGGACGCAGGCGGTGGTGGGCAGGCGGGAGGGGTCGGTGTCGTCGGGGACGGCGGGGTCGATGAGCGGCGCGCTCAGGCGGGTGAGGTGGGCCAGGGCGTCGGCGGTGAGGGCGTTGCCGAGGTCGGCGTCGGTACGCCAGGCGGAGCTCAGCAGGGTGAACAGGGCATCGGCGGCCAAGGCCGCGGCCCGGTCGCCGGGGCCGTCCGGGTCTGCCGGACGGGCGGGGCCGGCGGGCAGGGCGCGGTGCAGGTCGAGGGCGGTGCGGGCGCCGGCGGCGAGGGCGCCGGCGGGCAGGGGCGCGCGGCGTTCGGCCCGGGCGGCGAGGGCGGCGAGGTAGGCGGCCTGCAGGGCGGGGTGGGCCAGGGCGTGGGCGGTGGCGCCGATGTCCTGGGCCCAGGGGGCGGGGTGGCGGTCGACGGCGGTGCGCAGCGCGGCGGCGTAGCGGGGGTCGTGGGCGTCGGGGGCGGCGGCGAGGCGGGCGGCGGCGGCCGCAACGCAGGGCTCTGAGCCGTCGTCGGGGTCGAGGAGGTCGGCGGGGACGGCCGGGGGCCGGGAGGGCGTCCAGGCGAAAGGGCTGCGCGGGTCGCGGGGGTCGCGGGGGCCGGCGGGCTCGTGGGTGCGCAAGGCGGCCAGGACGTCCGTCCAGGGAGCGAGCAGCGCCTGGGGCAGGACGGGTGACCAGTCCCAGACGCGCAGCCACGCCTCGGGCCAGCGCAGGGCGGGGTCGGCGGCGCGCGCGGCGAGGTGGCCGCCGAGGTCGCGGGCGGTGGGTGCGGGGCCGAGGAGTGCTCTCAGGGCGGCGTGCAGGCGGCCGGTGTGCCGGGGCGGGCAGTGGGCGGCGGCGTGGGCCACCAGGCGGGCGCTCTGCGCGTCCGGGGTGCCCGGGAGGCGCCCGGTCAGGGCCAGGGCCCTCTCCCACCACTGCCCGGCCTCCCCCGCCCCGGCGGCGCCGGCGGTAGTGGTGAGGTGGTCGGCGAGCAGGCGGTCGGCCAGGCGCGCGTCCGCGGCGGCGACGCGGCCGGCGATCTCGGCGGTGCGCTCGGCCCACGGGGTGCCGGCGGCGGCCTCGTGGGCGGCGATGTCCAGGACGGTGCGGGCCAGGCGCGGGCCGAGGTCGGTGCCCGGGGTGGTGGCCACCCCCGGGTCGATGTCGGCGTAGAGCATGCCGGTCAGGGTCCGGTCGGTGCGCTTGAGGTCGCGCACCAGCAGGACCGCGGTGACGGTGCGCAGCAAGGCGACGAGCGTGTACTCGGCGCCGGCGGGCGGGTGCGGGCCGGTGGCGGCCAGGTGCGCGGCGGTGGCGGCCAGAGCGGCCATGAGTCCTGCGGCCTCGCGGCCGGCCAGAGAGGGCCCGGCCGCGTCGGCGGGGAAGGCGGGCGCCGCGTCGGCGCCGTCGCCGGCCGAGTCGGCCTCGGCGAGCCGGATCAGGGCGGCCAGGCGGGCGTCGGACCGGTCGTGGGCGGCGTCGATGGCGGCGGCGAGCAGCGTCTCGACCGTGCGGACCCAGTCGGTGCCCCGCTCGGCGGGCGGCACGGTGCGGGCCCACTGCGCGGCCAGGGCCGGCACGGCGTCGTCGGGGCGGTGACCGGGCTTGAACTGGGCCGCCGTCAGGGCCCGGACCTGCGCGGCCAGGTCGATGCCCGGTCGGGCGGCCAGGCGCAGCAGCTGGGCGCGGGCGAGCGGGCCGGCGGCGGTGATGGCGCCGGCCCGGCCGGTGAGCCAGCGGCGGGCCCGGGCGGGGCGGGTGGCGGCGAGGTCGTCGAGGTAGGGGAAGGCCGGCCAGGCGCCGGCGGCGGCCGGGTCGGGCATCAGCAGGTTCTCGTCGAGGACGTCGATCCAGCCGGGGGCCGGGCGGTGCTGGAAGAAGTAGGCGAGGGCGCGCGGGTCGGACAGGGAGGCCAGGGCCTTGGCGTCGTCGGCGTCCGGGTCGGTGCGGCGCAGCAGGTCAAGGACCGCATCCCGGCGGGCGATCAGCGGGAGGAAGACGTCGCCGATCGCCTTCAGGGCGGCGCGGTAGCGGTCGGCGGCGGCCTGCGGGTCGGAGTCGGCGCCGTGGAGGGTGGCGGAGGTGCCGCTGTAGAGGTCGCTCCACACCTGCAGGGCGTTCTTCTGGGCCAGGCCCGGGATGCGGCCGGTGCGGTGCTCGACGATGCCGGCGGCGCGGCGATCGTGGTAGCCGCCCGGGTTGTCCAGTTGGAGGCGCAGCCGATCGGCGGCGGCGTTCACGTGCTGCCAGGCGGCGCCCGGGTCGTAGCCGCGGCGCGCGGGCGCGGCACCGGGCGGGCGGTAGGCGTTGACGGCCTTCAGCAGCGCGCGGGCGGCGGAGGCGAGGCCCGGCGGCTTCTCCTTCTTCCGTTCGCCGAGCTTGAGCAGGCTCTCCACGGCGCTGCGCACGCACGACTCGGCGATCTCGGCCGGCCGGTCGTAGGCGGCGGGATCGGACAGGATCCGGTGCGCGTCGCGCAGCAGGCCAAGCGCCCGTGCGCCCTCTCCCCCGGCGCCCGCCGCCTGCAGGGCGGCGGCCAGGTCGTCGCCGACCGGGTCCGGTCCGGGCGGGGAGGTGGGGGGCGCGGCGGGTGAGGGCTGGTCCACGCGGGCCACCCTAGGGCGACCCGCCGCCCGGGCGCGGGGACTTCGCCGGATTCCACCCGCACCAGGCGCCCGGCCTGCCCCGGCGGCCCGTCAACGCCTGGCGCGGCGGGTGCGGTTCGCCCCGGACCGGGCAGCAACCGGCGCGGGGCAGGCGGCGGCCGAGGGCTTTGCCGCGGCACTCACCCGACCGGGAGGGCGTCCCAGCGCCGCATGGGCATGCTGGGGGCCGCCCGCAGCCGCTGCACGTCGATGTCGACCAGGCCGAGTTCGAGCAGGTGGGCCAAGGCCACGGTGACGGCCTCCCGTTGGATGACCGCGGCGGTGAGCGAGGCGTCGGCCTGGGCGTCCGCCAGCACCCACACTTCGGCGGCGGTCACGGCCAGGCGCACGATGCGCCAGGCGTCGCCGCCCTCGGTGAGGTCGACCGCCACGCGCGGCCAGTCTCCGAACCACCCCCTGGCGGGCAGGGCCGGCTTGGCCGCCTCGGGCGGGAGGGGGCCCGGCCCCACCCGCCGCACGCCGATGTCGAGGAGGCCGAGTTCGAGCAGGTGGAGCACGCCCTCGGTGACGGACCTGCCGGCGAGGTCCGCCACCGAGGATGCCCGGTCGCCGGCCTCGGCGTCCGCCAGCATCCGGGACATGGCTGCGGACACGGCGATGTGCACGACCCTGTAGGCGTCGCTGCCCTCGTCGAGGTCGACCGCCGGGCCGGGGTCGGGCGGCGCGACGGGCAGGGCGGGGGCGGTCTTCGGCCGCAGCCGGCGGCGGACTGCTCGGATCATCAGGCGTTCTCCAGCGGCGGGTTGCTCGTAGGGGCGGGGCCGGGGTCAGGCGATGCGCTCGACGTGGGCGAGGACCAGTGTGCCGGGGTGGTCGTAGTCGAAGCCGGACTCGTTGGTGTGGTGGGTGAAGCGGTAGGTGCCCGGGGTGAGCGCGACGACGGTGGCGCTGTCGATGTCGTGGACGCGGCCGCCGCGGGCGGTGAAGTCGGCGGCGCAGTACGCGTGCAGGGTGGTGGCGGGGATGGAGGCGAGGCGCTCGGCGCCGAAGAGCCGGCCGTCCTCGTCCTCGTCGTCCGGGGTGGCGATGACGAAGGCGTCCGGGCCGGTGCGGTGGAGGCCGGGGTCGTCGACGGCGGGCCCGAAGGCGCAGCCGGCGGCCGCGAGGGAGTGGATCGCGCGGACCCTGCCGGCCATCGTTGCGTAGTCGCCGATCGTCTTCTTGTCCCAGCCGTGGACGGCGCGCAGGTCGGCGGCGAGGACCATCTCGCCCGAGGGGACGGGCGGGTCGACGGTGGTGGTGACGCCGTCCGGGTGCGGGCAGGGGTCGAGGACCTCGACCGCGTGGTCGCCCACCCGCAGCCGCGGCGCCTGGCCGCAGCCGTAGCAGCGGGGGTTGAGCCCGAAGACGTAGTCGTCGTCGCCGGGGCGCAGCACGCTCACGGTGGAGCCGTTGCGCGCCAGGCCGCGGTGACCGCCTGCGAGCAGCGGCAGGTCGAGCAGGCGCGGCCGCTGGTGGGGGTCGTCGGACGTCATCGCAGGGGTGCTCCTTGCACGTCGTCGGGTGGCGGGAGTGCGGGCGGGCGGGCCGGGCGACGGGGCCCGGCCCGCCCGCGGGCGCTACGCGGCGGCGGGACGGGGCCCGTGGCGGCGAATGCGGCCCGCCGTGGTGAGTTCGAAGGTCTCGTCGCAGCCGGTGCACTTGCCCCAGTACTTCATCCCCCGGCGGCGGGCGGTGCCCGGCTCGGGCAACTCGGAGGCGCCGTCGCACTTGGGCCTGTCCTGCTTGGTGCCGCGGGTCCACTCCAGCGGGGCGGTGGGGAAGCAGCGGGTGCACAGCAGCGGGCCCTGGGCGGCGACCGCCTGCTCCTCGGTGCTGCCGGCCAGGTCGGGCAGCCACACGAAGGTGGTGGTGAAGCGGGTGGAGCCGCAGGCGGTGGAGGAGTGGATGTGGCCGCCGGCGCTGGAGGTGACCAGGAAGAACCGCGACCACATCCCCCGGCGGCGCCACTCGGCGTCCGGGAGCCCGGACAGCTTCTCCAAGTCGGCGATGAGGGCGCGGTTGGCCTCCAGCTCCTCCAGCCCGGCAGTGAGGGCAGAGACCTCCCAGGGGCGCACCGTGCCGGCCGCGAGCATCTCGGCGGCCTGCCGCTCGGCCTGCCCGTCCGTCAGGACCCAGCGCACGCCGCGGCCCTGGCGGCGCCGGTCGCCGACCGCGTAGTGCACGGAGTCCAGCAGCCGGCCCCGGACCCGGTGGGCGGCCTCCAGCGCGGCGGCGATGTCGGAGGCCCAGTGGTCGACCTGGGAGGGGGTCATGGCGGCGAGCTGCTCGGCGGTGCGGCGCTCCAGTACGGCGGTGTCGGTCATGGGGTTCCCTTCACAAGCGGCGGGCCTCTCCTCAGGTCCCGTACACTCAAATCATAGATGCAATTCAACCCTCTGACAACTAAAGTATTCAGACGTTGCCCGGTGAGCTCCCCACTCCCTGCAGCGCAGGCCGGAGTGTCCATCGACGCGGAAGGCGGACCGTTTGCCATCGCGCTTGGGCCGGGGCTGACGGAGCAAAACACGACGGGCCGGCGTGGAGGCGAGCCGGGGCCGAAGCCGCCCGGCGGCAGGCGAACGGCGCCGCCGCGTACGCGGCGGCGCCGTTCGCCTCGGGACGCGGGACTCGGTGGCCGGCGCCAGTCGCTCATCCGCGGGCAGGCCATGGCCCGTCTCCCGCACGCGCGGGGCTGCAGGCGCCGCCGTCCTGGGCGGCGAACAGGCGGCTCAGGACAGCCACGCACTCGACCTGTTCCGGGTTCAGTGCCTCGTCCGGGTCGTGCAGCGTGTCGTACAACGCGACCGCCGAGCGCAGTGCGCCCAGGACGCCGACCTCGCCGACGAGGCGCAGCGGACCCTCGAGCGGGCCGTCGTAGTCGGCGAACAGCTCTGCAACCGTGCACAGCTGGTCGACCCGGGTGGCGCTCAGCCGGGCATGCGGGTCGCCGTAGGAACCGTACAGTTCGACAGCCGCTCGAACGACGCTGAGTACGCCGCCGGCGCCGAGTAGCTCGAGCGCGGGAGCGAGGGGACCAGCCGCGGCGGCCCCGGGGGCGTTGGGGCCCATGCGGGCCTCCGTTCTGCGGCACTCGGCCGCGGTCATCGGGCAGGCCGGCAGGGCAGGCCGGCCCTGAAGGGCCGCTCGACCGGGCGGGCCGCCCGACCGAGCGGAACGGTCAGACGCGCGTGAGCTGGCGGGCGATGTTCACGGCCCGCTTCTTCAGGTCGGAGTCACTGAGGACCGACCGGCTGAACATGGTCTCCGCCGAGCGGGCCGGGCGCACCCAGTCCGCGTACTCCCCCGCCGCCTGGACCAGGCCCAGAGCGGTGTGGGCGATCGGAGCGGTGGTCTCAGAGTGGAGCAGCTCGTGCACCCGCTGGCGGGCGGCGGCGATATTCCTCTTCACCCGGTCCGTGGTCAGCACCTCCGGCGGGGCCGCGATGAAGTGCTCGATGAACTCGACGGTCTGCGCGGGCGTCACGTAGACGTGGGCGAGTTCGTCCATGGACTGCATCAGCGCGTCGAACGATCGACGGGCGGTGTCGATCGCCTCCCGGGCCGCCTCGACCTGCTCGACCCAGCCCTTCGTGTGCTTCAGCGAGTAGGACGTGCCGGACTTCTCGGCCGCCGCCTCGGCGGCGCTGAAGGTGTTCTGGCACACCACCCGGACGCCCGTGCCGATCACCTTGCACGCGCTGCTGCCGTCGTGGCTGTTGAGCACCGCGACGTACGGCAGGGTCGGCGAGAAGTCGCCCGCGATGGCGCGGCCCTCGCCGATCCGGGCCAGGGCCCAGACCCGGCGGCCTCCGTCCAGCGAGCCGGCGGTCTCCCACTGCACGCCGGGAATCTCCAGCACCGCCTCCACGATGTGCCCCATCGCGGCGTGGTCGATCACCGTGTACGAGTCGCGGGCGATGTGCAGGGTGTGCCCGTTGTCCGAGCGGACGATCCGCTTGAACCCGTCGATCAGCTGGAACGCCGAGGTGGGCGCGCCCTGCTCGTCGAAGCCCATCGTCTGCTCGTACACCGGCATCTCCACCGGGTCCCAGTCGAGGCCGGCCAGGACCCGCGCCTCGTCCCAGGTGCCGGGGTAGTCACCCACGACGGTCCCGAGGCCGTGCCACGGGGTCTCGCGGACGGAGAACAGGTTGTCGGTCGCGGTGATCATGTGCGCCATGGCGGTGGACCTTCCCTCGGGGCCGGATACACTTAAATGATAGTCCCATTTTCGACCCCTCGCAACTAAACTATTCGGCCGCCCGTCTCCGGACCGCACCCGCTGCACAGCCGGTCCGCCACGCAGCGCCCCCGCGTGCAACCGGCGCAGCACCCGGCCGCCGCAGCACGCAGCACGCAGCGACGGCCGGCGCGCTGCGGCGCGGCGCTGCACCGCGCCGCAGCGCTGCACCAGATCCACTGCAACGCGCAGCGTGCAGCACCTCCCACCTCCCGATCGCCGACCCGACGTGCTGCAGTTCGACCGTCCACCGCTGCGCCCGCCGCCGCTGCGCCCGCTCCGCTCCGGCGGCGTCCGGCGACAGCTGGAGACAGATAGAGACAGATAGAGACAGATGGAGACAGATGGCGCGCGAAACACTCCCACCTGGGAAAACAGGCATCCCATGACACAGATGACACAGATAGACCGGGGCAAAACGGACACGTGTGTACGGCCGCCGGCCCATCTGTCTCCACCTGTCTCCACCTGTCTCCGCTCCGCACAGCACCCGCTGCACAGCCGGTCCGCCACGCAGCGCCCCCGCGTGCAACCGGCGCAGCACCCGGCCGCCGCAGCACGCAGCACGCAGCGACGGCCGACGTGCGACGGCGCGGCGCTGCACCGCGCCGCAGCGCTGCACCAGACTCTGCGGCCCGTGCAGCCGTAGCCGTGCTGCATCGAAGTCCCGGCAGGCTTCGCGTGGCGGCCGGGTCGCGCAGCAGCGGAGCGGCTTCGGTTCGGCGAGGGGCGCCGAGTCCCCGAGTAGCGCCGGCGGGAGTCCTCCCGGGCCCGTCACGACCATGCCGCCCGAGAGGCCAGAGCGAGTGCGGCGGCTCGGGGCCCGGCGCTCCGGTCAGCGCTCGGTGCGGGAAGCCGGACAGCCCTGTGGCCGCTCTGCCCGCGAGGGGGCCCGCGGCAGCCAGTTTCAGCGGGCCCCGCGCCCTCCGCCGGACGTCCGCACCGGGCCGGTCCCGGCCCCCGGCGGTTCGCCCCGGCGGGGCCCATCCGGCTGGGCCCCGCCGGCCGGAGTGTCCTGTGACAGGCGACCTTGACCGTTTGCCACTGGATCTTGACGAACGCGAGCTAGTGTCACCAACGGTTGGGTACTGCAGTCCAGGGAGGCGCGATGTCCGAACCCGTTCCCGACGATCTGCGCTGCACTCGCTGCGGCGTCCTGCCGGAGCCTCTCCTGTGCCTCGGCCACAAGCCCGACGGCACGCCCGTCACCGATACGCCTGCGGCGTTGCTCGCGCTCGAGGCCGAGTTCGCCCTTGCCGAGGACGCGCGCCGCCGGGCTGCCGGCACCCTGCTCACCGACGCCCAGACCGCCGCGCTGCTGCGCGCCATGATCGACGACCCTGAACCGGGCACCGGGGAGCACGAGCGCTAACCAGCACGCTGAGGGCGGGATATCGCCTCTCCAGCCGATCGACGATCACCTCCGGCGGCACAGCAACCCTGCCGTTCTCCACTGGGGAAGATCAGGTGGCAGGAACCCGGCAGTGGTCAAGATCGGTTGACAAACGGTCAAGATCACCTGTCAAAGGTCATGGAGACAGGTGGAGACAGATAGAGACAGATGGAGACAGATGGCGCGCGAAACACTCCCACCTGGGAAAACAGGCATCCCATGACACAGATGACACAGATAGACCGGGGCAAAACGGACACGCGTGTACGGCTGCCGGCCCATCTGTCTCCACCGCGCAACCAGCCCGGCGCGCGACACGCAATCGGCGCTCCGCGGGCGCCGGCCCGTGTTGCACCAAGCGGCGACGCCGCACCGGGGCCCCGCGGCCCTTGAGGCCGCAGCGGCGCTGCACCGAAGCCTCCAGGCGGCCTCGGTGCAGCGGACGGCTCCTGCCGCAGCGCCGCACCGGTGCGCCCGTACGGACTCGTCGGTTTCGGTCTCCGCGTTGGCCCGGGGCGCTCTACAGGCTCAGCGGGTCCACCCCGGCGAGCTGGAAGTTGAGCCAGCCGGCGAGCAGGGCAAGGACTGCGGCGTGTCGCGGGACGTCGTACTGCTGCAGCATCCGGGCGGCAGTGCTCTCGCCGGCCAGGTGAAGACACAGGACGCTCTGGGCGAGGACGCCGAGGACGTCGTCCTGCCTGGCGCCCACCGCGACGACCGAGCCGCTGGGGAGGGCGTTGTGCAGCAACGCCTTGGAGGCGACCTCGATGGCGCCGCGCAGGGGCTCACCGCCGCGCTCCTGGCGGACCAGGGCGAGGATGTGCTCCGCCGCACTGCTGCTGTCGGCATCCGGGCCGACAGCGGCCATGGCGGCGACGCGCGGAGCAGCTCGGCGCTGATGTGGCAGGACGGCTGCGTTGCTGAGCCGAGCCTGGAGAGCGGTCACCTGCGCGGCGGTGAGAGTGGGCACGAGCCGGACGGTATCGGGTTCGTACGCGGGTGGCGCCCTGAGCAACTGGCCGGTCGAACCCGCCCGGCAAGGGGGCGGCGGCCGCCAGCCGGAGACAGGTAGAGACAGATGGCGTGCGAAACGCTCCCACCTGGGAAAACAGGCACCCCATGACACAGATGACACAGATAGACCGGGGCAAAACGGACACGCGTGTACGGCCGCCGGCCCATCTGTCTCCACCGCCCCGTGCGGCGTCACGCCGACCGATCGGCATGGGCGAACCGAGAGCAGCAGGGGTACCCGGGCGCCCGGCGGCGGCTCGCACGGGGACACCGCGGGCGCGTCCTGCGTGTACCGGCGCGGCAGCGGGCCGGGACCTCGAGGGGTAGGTCTCTGGAGATCGGCTCGCGACGCCGCAGGACGGGTCGCACAGCCGGCGCCGAGATGGTGCGGTCGTCGGCGTTCCCGCTCCGCGTTCCGCAGGCGGCAGCTCTGGAGCGGCTCGGTGTGAACGGTTCTGACGCACCGAAACCCCGGTGCCGGAGCGGGGCAGCCGGCGGTAGGATCGACGCCGCGTCCACCGCTGTGCACTGACCGGCAGGCCCACTCGACCAGTCTCCGGCGGGCGCCACGCGCCCTGTCCGGTGGACAGGCAGCCCGGCAGCACGCTCGTGTGCCCGCTGCGGCGCGACCACACTGCCCAGCCGCCGCGACGGCTCGCCCTGCGGACAGGAGCAGGGGAACAGCGCTTGCTCCAGCACTCCCGGCCGGCCTCGCCGCGGCACCATCTTGAGGATCTCTGTGACCACTGCTCCGCTCACGACCGCACAGGCCGCGGCTCTCGCCCGCGTCCTGATGGAGAAGGCATCCACCAACGCCGGCAACGCCGTCGAGTACAGCACGTCGCGGCTGGCGTCCTGGGAGCTCGACCGCACCGGCACCGCCCGCGCCTGGCAGTGCGTGGCCCTGGCGCTGGTATGGCGGGGCGTCGCCGACCGCCTGGCCGGCGGCCTCCCGGGGGACGACCGCGTCCTGGTCGAGGCCGTCCTCGCCCACCGCCGCGAGCTCGCCACCGCGCAGGTGCGCCGTGAAAGCATCCCCGCGATCTCGCCCGTCACGCTGCTGGACGAGGAGTCCCGGGCCTGGGCGCGTACCGCGTTCCTGCGCGACACCGACGAGATCGAGCCGGACCGCACACGGCGCTGGTTCGCCCCGCGGCCTGGGGCCCTGCTGTGACGCGCCCCGCATGCGCCCACGAGGAGCCCCACGCTTCCGAACCATGGCGCTGCCGCTGGTGCGGCGCCGACTTCCCCCGCTTCGTCTGCGGACCCCGCGCCGCCGACACCCTGGTCCCCCTCCACACCGACGACACCCTGTTCACCGCCGACGGCGCCCCCCTGAACAAGACCTGCACGGGGGCCTACGGACGCATCGACGAGCACGGAGAGCCCGCATGACCCCCACCGACCAGCCCCCGCCCTCCCGCCGGTGGAAGTCCGGCGACACCGTGGCCTGGGACATCCCCCACTGCGGGGCCGCCGTCGTGCGGCTCCTGGGCGTGGGCCCGGACCGCATCACCTACGAGTCCGCCGACGGCGTGGTCGAGACCGCCGAGACCACCCGCTACCACACCCTGGCGTGGGCGACCCGGAACTGGCGGGAGGCCACGGAGCAGGAGCGCGCGGACTTCGAGCTCCGGTACCGGCCCGCCCCCGAGAACTGGAACTGACCATGGCCGATCCCCTCCCGCCGGCGGCGGGCCCGGAGGTCGTCGACGCGGAACTCGTCACCGACGCCCAGTACGCGGCCGCCACCCGGTCCGAGGGGGCCCTCGCCGTCCCGGGCCGCGTGCGCGAACCCCAGGTGCGGCAGGTCGGCCGAATCCGCGCCGACATCACCGGTGCGCACGCCGACTTCCTGTTCTCCGACCGCAACCGACGCGCGCCCGAGCGCCGCCGCCTGGCCATCCTGCTGACCGGCGCCTACGGCCTGTCCGGCGTAGGCAGGGCGAGATGGCGCACCGTGACCGAGGACACCGGCATGGAGCTGACCGCCAGCGGGCACCTGCGCGGCACCAGCGAGACCTCCGAGCGCCTGGAGTGGCGCGACGGCCACCGCCGCGACGACCTGGAGGTGCGCGGCGACAGCGCAGAGCAGGTCGCCCGCTTCGCCGAGGAGCTGCCCGACGTCCTCGACCGGCTCGACGAGCTGTCCGCCGCGTGGGCCGCGATGTACCGCAGGGAGCTCGCCACCCACCGCGACTCCGAGTACTGGATGACGCCGCAGGAGCATGACGCGGCCGTCCGGCGGTGGCGCCGCGACTTCGCGGAGGCCGTCGCGCACACCCTCGCGGACGCCGCCGACGGTGTTGCCCTGGCGGCCGGGGCCGAGGAGGCCGTGGCGACCTTGCACCAGCACGCCGACGCGGCGGCGCTCGCCGCCCTGCGCGTTGTCGGCCTGCGGCCGCTGGCGTGGCCTCGCCCGGAGCGCCACCGCGCCTCTGTGTCCGGCCGCCGGCGCCCCGCCCTGCCCAGGGGATCGGCGCCGCGGACCGGCTGAGCGCCGCACCCGCCCGCGGTAGGGGGACACCACGGCCGGACGGCCTGCTCCAACCCTGCTGCGAAGCACACCCGCTGACGCCGTGAAACCCCCGCGCCCGGCCGGAAGGACGGACGATAGGATCATCCGGTAAGCCCCGGGTGGCAGTCACTGCTCTCGCACACTGGCCGGGGCAGAGCCGCTCGGCGATCGGCCCGGGGCGCCCCCTGCTACGGGGCCGGGCCGACGCCGGGCACCCCCGGGCCCAGGCGGCCATCCGTCGTCGCCCCGCACCCGCGACACCCCGCCCCGTCCGGTCGGCACACCCCGCCCCGGTGCTGTCACGTCCGACCGCACGGGTCCGCACGCCGTGCACAGCCACCCTCCGGGAGGACACCCCTGTTCACCGTCTCCTTGGCCCGACTCGACCGGCCGGGCGACCGCTTCCACCTGCCCGGCGCGCCCGAGGTCGCCTTCGAGGTCGTCCGCCGGCGCCTGATGGGCGACGGCATGGTCGAACTGCGCACCGCCCTGCTCTTCGCGGACGGCAGCGTCGACTCGGTCGAACGCCAACACCTGCTGCCGGCTGCGGCTCTCGTCGTCCCCGTTGTCCGCAGACGGTCGCTGTCCGCCGCCTGCCCGGGCTGCGGCGCCTCCGTCGTGGTCGACGACGTCGACACGGCGCAGCCCGACCACCCGACCTCGGCCCTGTGCCCGGCCTGTGCCGCTCGGACCGACCCGGCGGTCTTCGCCCGCCCCTACTGGCTGACCCGGGCCGGCCACTTGGGCGCCCTCCTGCTCGTCGACAGCCCCGGGGACGCCTGGCGGGCCCTGGCCCACCTCCGCGCCAGCCGGCCCCTGGAGCGCTGGGAGCTGTGGCTCCACCGGCCCCCGCAGCGCCTCACCCTGCTCGCCACCGCGCGCGGGGGCGCATGCCACACCACAGCGGCCTCCGCCCGGCACTCCCCCGACTCTTCCTGACAGCCTCCGGCCGCCCGACACCGGCAACGACGGGGCGCCCGCCGCACCGGATGCACCGCACGGCCCGGCCGGGTGGCCTCCGTCCTCCGCGGGCCCCGGCGGCCCGGCGACCCCGGCACCGCCGGCCCGGGCTTCTCGAACGGTTGGCGCCGCCAGGCGCAGCGGGCGGGAAGTGCCACACCACCGAACCTGTCACACCCAGAAGATAAATTATGAATGACAGGGCACGCCCGCCGCCGGGCGTGTCAGCGTCGAATCCGCGATCCACTCACCCCCACCCATCGCGCCCCGGGAGCCCAGATGACCGACCGGCACGCCCGCGCGCTCAGGAACCGGGACATCAGCGAGACCTTCGTCTCCCACCTCACGGAGCGCGAGAGCCTGCTGCGGGCCAACCACCGGTGGCTGCTGCCGATGCTCGACCGGATGTGCGCCGGGCTGCCCGTCGCCCCGGCGCACAGGAAGCCGGTGAACCTGCCGCGGCGCGCGCAGGAGGACATGATCGACATCGCCAGCCACGTCGGCATCCTCCGGATGTGGGCGCGGCGCGGGCGCGTCACCTACGACCTGCACCCCGATCTGGCCTCCGAGTTGTACCGCTCCACCTCCGACGAACTGCCGGGCAGCATCTTCGAACGCATGCCCCACATCAACCCCCTGGTGGTGCTCCCCGAGCCGTGGCCGGTGCAGTACAAGGACGTCCGGGGCCAGGTCCGCGGGTTCTACGTCTTCGGCTTCAACGACGAGCCCACCCAGGCGACCTTCACGGACGAGGAGGTCGACGGCCTGGGCCTGCTGTTCGTCATCGACCTCCTGGACCCCCAGACCTGGGAGGTCCACAGCCAGACCTACATGCGCATGAACATCCCCACCGGCCGGAAGCGCTTCACCGTCCAGGAGGCCGCCGACTTCGCCGCCGACCGGGCCGAGGCGGTGTGGGGGCGCCAGCGCGACCCCGATGCCGTCCTCGGCCTGTTCGAGGAGGTCCTGCGCCCCGCGCTGTCGGTCCTGGTCTACCTGTGCTGCGACAACCGCGACCTGGCCGAGCCGCCCGTCGCCGCGCCCGTGCGCAAGCGGCGGCGGCCGGTCCGGGAGCGCGACCCGTTCTTCGTCGAGGTCGGCTGGCGCATCGGCCCGAAGCTGCACGCGGCCCGGCGAGCCGCCGGGCGGGTGCGGGACGGCGACGGTCTCCCCTCGGGCGTCCAGCACGCGCCCCACCAGAAGAGCGGCCACTTCAGGCGGTTCCGGATCGGCAAGGGCCGCACCGGCTCCACCATCCGCTGGGTGATGCCGTACTGGGTCCGCCTCGACCTCCTGCCCGAGGACACCGACCCCATCACCACGGTGGTCCCGGTCGAGACGCAGCGGCGCGACCCGCTGCGGCGCCGCGGCCTGGGAGCCCCCCGCCGCGGTGCCCGGCGTCCTTCGCGCAGCGCCCACCGGGACGCCGGTGTCACGACCGGGAAGTGAACCACGCACCTGCTGCCGGGCGCGTGGTTCCCTCCCGCCGCCACCAGCCCCGCCTCGCTCCACTGTGCCGCGGGGGGAGAGGGCCCTCACCCCTCGCGGCCGGCGCTGTTCACGGACCGCGCCCCAGCGCATCCACTCGATTCCGACACCACCCGAGAGGCTCCTGTGTCCTACGAACTCCACCCCACCGTCGCCCGCCTCGTCAGCGCCCAGCGCGTGAAGGGGCTGCCCTCGAGCATCGCCCCCTCCGACGGTCGCGGCCTGCAGATCCACATCCCGGGCCCGAACCGCACCTACGCCCTCGTCGGCTGCGACGTGGACCTGCCCGCCGCCGACGAGACCCCGGACGCGGTCCACGCCCAGCTCCACCGCGAGGACGGCGAGTTCCTCGCGCTCGTCTACCACGCGTGCACCTCGCCCGCCTGCGCCGTCTCGGCGCCCGGCTGCACCCGCGCCGGGGGCGGCCTGGACCTGGTGGAGCACGCCGGCCCCCTGGCCGACGCGCTCGCCGAGGCGCTCGTGAGCGCCGCCCGCTAACGTGCGCACCCGTCTCCGCCCCGGTGCCGCCGCCTGCAGTCCGCCCGACGCCCCGGGCCAGAAGCCGGCCGGACAGTTCGCCGGTGTGGAGCACACGTTCGCCGCGGCCATGCGGGGCGCAACGGCGGCCGGCCGCGCCGCCATCCGCACTTCAACTTCCGGAAGCAGCTCTTGCCCAGCCCCTGCAGCACCTCCACCGCTGTCGACGAGGACCTCGGCTGCGCCGAATGCGCGGCCCCCGTCGACGGCACCTGGCCCTACGGCTCCGACATCTGCGGCCGCTGCTGGGCCGCCGCGGAGGAGGAGCTCGCCGAGGAAGAGGCCGCCGCGTGCTCGGGGCCGTAAGCGGCCCGCACCCCCGGGGACACCGGCCGCGCCGGCTGTCCGGCAGGGCTTCGGGCGGCACCAGGAGCGGAACTGTCGCACCCAAAAGATAAATTATGTTCACCCGCAGTCGTCGCCTGCCATCCTTCACCGGGCCCGACGACCGCCATCCCGTCCCCGCCCCTGAGGAGCACACCTTGGCCGAGGAGACCATCGCCTACGTCGTGATGCGCAACGAGCACCCCGTCACGGTCTGCCTCTCCGGCGCCGACGCGGCGAAGCGCAGCGCGATCGCCGCCGACACGGAGTACACGCCGCCCGACCGGCTGGCGCAGACCGAGCACCGCTGGGACGAGTCCCAGGGGCCCGAGGGGGACATGGTGCTCCAGGTACGCAGCCAGTCCTCCGGCCGCTGGGTGAAGACCGGCTACCGCATCGCCCCGACGCCCCTCGCCGACTGACCATCCGATCCGCACCCGAAGAGGGGAAACCCGTGCTCCACAACCCGTACCTGCGCGCCGTCCTGCGCGGAGTGGTCGGCAGCGCTATCGCGCTGCTCCTCGCCCGGCTCGCCCGCGCCGCCTTCTCCCCTGCGGTGGCCACCCTCATCGCCGTTCTCGCCCTCGGCGCGGCGATGGCGACGCTGGTCGCCGTCACCATCGCCGAGGGGCGCCGGCAAGCCGAAGCGGACTCCGCCCGGGAGGACTAGCCCCGCCGCTCCGACGCCACGCGGGCGCCACTTCGCCACCCGGGCCCCGCCGGCGCCGGGGTCCCACCAGCCCGCCGGGGGCCGGGCGCCGGGGCACCTCGGCGGGGACACCGCCGCGCCGCCATGTCCGCGACCGCCCAGGACACGGACTCCACCCCGCGCCGGATGACCGCGAAGAAGCCGCTGTCACACCCAAAAGATAAATTATGAACTACGCGGCCGCCGTCCGCCGCTTCTTCGCCGAGCCCTGCGGCCCGCCGGTCGGCGCCCCCGTTCTGCGAAAAGCCCGGCATCCTCGCCGGCTGATCACCTGATCCGAACCCGAAAAGAGGGAACCCGATGTTCCGCAACCTGTACCTGCGCGCCCTCCTGCGCGGCATAGTCGGCAGCGTCGTCGTGCTGGTGCTCTCCCGGCTCACCCACGCCGTCCTCTCCCCTGCGGCGGCCACCCTCGTCGACATCCTCGTCCTCATCGCGGCGGTGGCGGTGCAGGTCGTCGCAACCATCGCCGACGGGCGCCGGAGGGACGAAGTGGACTCCGCCCGGGAGGACTGACCCGGCGGGCCCTCGCCGCGGCTCGCCCCACAGGGGCCGCTTCGCCACCCGGGACTTTCCCGGCACCGAACCTGGGCTGCACCGTCCGCCGGGTGGTGCAGCCCAGGTCCGCCCCGGCCGCGGGCGCTGCCGCATCGCCACAGCTGCACACGCTCCGGAGAGCGGACCCCGCGCCGGGTGACCACAAAAGGCCACTGTCACACCCAATAGATAAATTATGAACATGTGGCAGCCGACCCCGCCTGCCGGATTCCTGGAGGACCCATGCCCGCCATGCCCATCAGCTTCACCCTCGTGACAGCCTCCGGGACGGACAGCCCGGCGGACCGGCGCGAGATCGGCCCGCTCGGCCTCGCGTCCATGCGCCAGTCCATGACCGAATTCGGCATGCTCGTCGGCCGCGTGCCGCTGCGCTGGCCCGGCGACGGCGAGCCGCGCAGCCTGTTCGACGGCGAGGACGGCGAGGCGCACGGCATCCCGGACCGGAAGCTGGCCGGGGCCGAGCAGCTCATCACCGCGGCGCAGATCGCCGCCGCCCTGGCCTCGTACGACGCCAAGCCCGCCGCCGTGCGGGCCGAGTCCGAGGACGCGGAGGTCCACCCCTCGTGGCAGCCCTGGATCGCCCTGCTGCGCCGCGCGGCGCAGCAGGGCGGCCTCCGCTTCCGGGACACCCGCCTCTGAGCGCCCGAGCAGGGCCGCAACCCGGCGCCCTGCCACCCCGGCAACCCGCATCTCGCATCTCGCATCTCGCATCTCGCATCTCGCATCTCGCATCTCGCAAGGAGGATCCCGTGGGAGCAGCCGACTTCACCGCCTACCAGGACGGCACCGACGTCGACCAGGCGTTCCGGGATGCTGTCGACGCGGCCCGCTGCGAGTACGGCAGCCGCAGCTACACGGGCACCATCGCAGAGAAGGACGACTACCAGGTCGTCACCGACACGCCCCTGACCATGGAGGCCGCCGAGGACTTGGCCGGCCGAATCATGTCCGCGGCCGACCACCCGTCACGCGACAAGCGCGGGCCCGCCTGCGCCATCCCCGTCCTGACCGACCGGCGCAGCGTCACCGTGATCGTCCCGTTCACACCGCAGGGCTACAAGACGCTGGAGGAGGCCGCGCTGGCCATTCTCACCGGCGACGGAGGACTGCTCCCGGGCGAGACGATCGGGTACTGCATCACCGGCCGCTACCAGCCCTGCCCTCAAAACGGCCGGATCCGCTCCGGCCGACTCAACGTCCCCCTCCAGGGCAGCCCGCTGGAGCACCGCGGCTGGCTGTTCTTCGGGACGGCCCCCTACTGACCGCCGCCCGCTCCGGCTGACCGCCGCCCGCTCCGGCTGACCTCTCCTGCGCCGCCGCGGTTGTCCCGGAGCCGCCCGTCTGCACGCCGCTGCCGATCATGGAGCATCTGTGACCGTCTTCCTCCCGCAGCCCTCCTACGGCTCGTCCGGCCCCGACGGCCGGGGCTGGAACCGCTTGAACCTGGGCGCGCACTTCGAAGTCCGCCACCAGTGCGGCCTGCTGCCCGTCCGCTTCACGACCTTGTGGGAATCCATGACAGGACGGCAGCGCTGGGGCGGGTACGAGCGCTGCACCGACCCCGTCCCGGGCGACTGCACCGGTTGCCCCGTCCAGCGGCGCCACCTCGAGCCCTTCGCTGATGCCTGGCCCGCCGGGCACCCCGCCCTGCTGGCGCGAATCCGCCCGCTGCCGCCCACCCCCGGCGCGACGTTCGCCGACCCCGCCGCCGGGCGCAGCACCGTCGACCTGACCTCCTGGCTCGGGCGGAACACCGTCGCGAACACCGGCTGGGTCTCCTTGCGCAACACCCCCGGCCTGCGGGTCGGCTGGTCCTGGCGCGACGAGGAGGGCGAGGCGTTCTGGACCGCGCGGGACAACCCGGCCGCCGCCACCGCGGCGGTGCGCAGCAAGGCGTACGAGGGCCACACCCGGCATGCCCTGTACGCCGCACCCGGCGCACCCCGCCTCGCGCTCGTGACCTGCCACGGCGGCTGCGCGCACGACGGCCTGGGGAACCTGGCCGCCGACCTCGCCGCCGCCCGTGCGCACGAGTGCGCCGCCGGCGCCCGGGAGCTGCCCGAGCAGCTGCGCGGGGTCCGCGATGTGTGCCTGGAGGCGCAGGGCGCCTCCGTGGTGGTCCACCGCGCGGGCACGTCCAGCCGCATCACCGTCGCCTCCCCCGCGGGACCGCCTGCCGCAGCGGTTCTCGCCCACGCCGTGCGCCTGGGCGCGGCCGCCTGAACCCGTCCACCCCCTGACCACCGAGGAGCCCCGATGGCCTCCCACACCGCCGCCCGCACACCGGGTCCTGCGTTCTTGCAGATCACCTCCACCGGTGTGCACGTCCACGACCTGGCCTGGTTCGAGGAGCACTGGTCCCGCGAGTCGAGCTGGGGCCGGGCCCGCACCTGGCAGCTCGGAACGCTGCTGCTGCTGCTGGCCGACGGCTCGGTGCACCCCGAGCCGTTCACCGTCCGCGGCGGCACGGTCCTGTACAGCGCGCACGCCGACGGGCGGCGCTTCGAGTACCGCAGCGCGGAGCTGGTCGCCGCGTCCGCCGCCCTGCCCTTCGCGTACTGGCAGGCCAACCCCCGCGAGGGCGAGGACCCCGTCGAGGACCCCGAGACGGCCGCCCTGCCCGAGGCCCTCGCGCGCCCCGGCACCGCGCTGTGCGGGGCCCGCGCCGTGCAGTCGGGCACCTCCTTGGCCTGCCGACGCTCCCTGGCGCACACCACCCCGGTGCACAGCGATCCGGACCACGACGCCCACTGGCTCGAGGGTGCGCCCGTACGTGGCAGGCTCCGCAGGGTGTCCGCCGAGGACCTGTCGCGCCGCCTCTGGGATGCCAGCTGCGCCCAGAGCCCCACCGGGCGAGCCGAGGGCTTCACCACGGCACAGCCCGGCCCGCTCCATGTCCTGGTCCGCCACCGGACGAGCTCCGCGTGGGCAGCGCACTACGCCGAGGCCGACACGCAGGAGCGCGACTTCATGGACGCCATCTGCGAGAAGTCCCTGAGGACGTACACGCAGGTGCTGGTCAACCTCGGCTACAGCGTCGACGCGATCCGCTGCGCTCCCCAGGACGGCACGACCAGCGGCGCGCCGGTGCCCCATCTCGTCGTGACCCACGCCGCATGGGCCCGCTGACGCTCCCTCGGACTGGGGAGCGCCACGCCCCGACACCACCCGTGACAACCCTGCCAGGAGATACCCGCTCCATGACTGCCGACCGACCGACCCTCGCCTACCTCGCCCCGTCGGACCCCGCCCGCCCCCAGCCCGGGCGGGCCAACGACGAGGAAGCCGACCGCTCCGAAGAAGCGGTCCTGACCGCCTACCTCTTCCACCTGGCGGCCCGGGGACACCGCGTCCTGCGGCACCGTGTCGTCACCGAACCGGCCCTGGCGTCGAGCGACCTCTACGACGCGACCGCCGGCGAGCTGGTGATGGCCTGCCGCCGCTTCCACCAGGCACTCGTCACCGCGAGCGGGGTGATCGCCGACTGCGCGCGGCTCTTCCCGCCCGGTCGCTGCGCGCTGCTGTTCACCGCCGAACCGGGCCCGGCCTCGCTCGAACTCCTGTCCCACCACGGCATCGTCGCGATCTGGCCTGCGGGCCGGTCATTCGAGCGCGCGAACCCGGGGGCCGCGGGAGAGCGCGGATGAACCACCAAGGCACCCGGTCGCCGACGCACGGGCCTGAGTCCGAGCCCGGACGGCACCGGCGCGAGACGCCCGGCCAGCACGGCCATGCCGGCCTGCCCGCCCTGGCGGCGAACGCCGCCCAGCGCCTGGCGGACCGCCTCACCCCCGCTGTCGGCGCGCGGGCGGCGGTGTCGTGGGTGCACGCCGGCGCCGTCCTCGCCTGGGCTGCAGGCACCGGCCTGTTCGACGCCGGCATCGCCCCCGCCGCCACAGCCGCGGGCACGCTCCGCGCCCTCGACCGCCTGGCCGCCGCGCACCCCGCGCTGGCCGGCTTCGCCGACCCGGCCGTGTGCGCGCTGAGGGAGCAACCGATCGGCAACGCGGACACCGCGGACATCACCGCGCTGTGGAGCGCCCACCCGCTCGAGGACCCCGACCACCGGCCGCACGGCTACCTGCTCGGCAACGCCTACCAGGCGCTGTCGGCCGAGGCGCGGCGCGAGCGCGCCCTGGCGCAGACCCCGCGCTTCGTCACCTCCCTGCTGCTCGACCTCGCCTTCGATCCGGCCGCCGAGGAGTTCGGCATCCGCGGCCTGAGGATGGTCGACCCGTCGTGCGGGACGGGGCACATCCTCGTCGAGACGCTGATCCGTGCGTGGACGTGGCGGCCCCGGGGCCGCAGCAACCACGCTCCGCGCGGCATCGAGGCGGCGCTGGAGGCGGTCCACGGCGTCGATCTCGACCCGTACGCGGCGCTCCTGGCCCGGCTGCGCCTGACGGTGATGGCCTCCGCGATCGGTCGCGCCGACGGGGGCCACCGGGGCGGGCCGCGGTTCCTGCCCGCGGCAGCGGCGGTGAACGTGGCCGATGCCGACGCGCTGCTGGACGCCGGTGAGCCGCTGCTGCAGCGCGGCCGCTACCACGTCGTCGTCGGCAACCCGCCCTACATCACGCCCAAGGACCCGGCTGTCCGCGCCGCCGTCCGCGCCGCCTGGCCTCAGGTGTGTCACGGCAAGTACGCGCTGTCGCTGCCGTTCCACCAACTGTCCACCGCCCTGCTGGTGCCCGGCGGCTGGTGCGCGCAGCTGACCGCGAACTCGTTCATGAAGCGCGAGTTCGGGCGGCCGTTCGTCGAACAGGTACTTGCCCGGCAGGACCTTCAGTGGGTCGTCGACACCAGCGGGGCCTACCTGCCCGGACACGGCACCCCGACCGTCATTTTGGTGCATCGCCACCGCGAGCCGGTCGGCGACCGCGTCACCACGGTGCGCGGCATCAACGGCGAGCCCTCCCTTCCCGCCGACCCCTCGCAGGGACAGGTGTGGCGCGCCATCGTCGAGCAGGTCGACACGCTCCTCGCCCACCGGCGCCTGGCCGCTGCGCTCGAGCGCGCCAACCTCGCGGCCCCGCAGGGCCCTTGCGCCGACGGGCAGAACGGATCCGGGCGCGGCGGGCGGTCGCCGCCGGCGCGGCGGGCGCCTTTCCCCCACCGGCCTCGGACAGGGGCGCGTCGTCATGCGGCGCGCGTGCGCTGTCCACAGGCGGGCGGGCCCACCGTGTATCCGGCAGCCCGCCGGCTGCCTCGCCCTCCGACGATCGGATCGACCTCATGTTCAAGAAGTTCTTCACCTCCGCCGCCCCCGCGGCCGGCCCTGCCGCTCCTGCGGCCGCCCCTGCCGGGTCGGCGTCCGTCTCGCTGCGCAAGGACATCGTCACGCTGACCAAGTCGGCGCAGGAGAGCCTGGCCTCGAACGACCTGGCCGGCCAGCGCGCCGCGGTGTACCTGGTGCTGGACCGCTCCGGCTCCATGAGCCGCCACTACCGCAACGGCACCATGCAGTACCTGGGCGAGCAGGCCCTGGGGCTGTCGCGCGCCCTGGACGACGACGGCCGGGTGCCGGTGGTGTTCTTCTCCACCGGGCTCGACGGCACCACCGTCCTGGACCTGGACAACTACGCCGGCCGGATCGACACCGCCCACCGGCAGCTGGGCGCCATGGGCCGCACCAACTACACCCGGGCCATCCGCGCCGTCATCGAGCACTACCGCGAATCCGGCGCCACCGACCCGGCCTTCGTCCTCTTCCAGACCGACGGGAGCCCCGACGACAGGCGGGAGACCGAGCAGATGCTGATCGCCGCGAAGGAGCTCCCGATGTTCTGGAGCTTCGTCGGCTTCGGCGACAACATCGGCTTCCTGCAGACCATCGACGACCTGCCGGGCATCGTCGACAACACCGGCTTCTTCCACGTCCCCGACCCGCTCCACCTGGACGACGAGGCTCTCTACACCGGCGTCACCGCCCAGTTCCGCACGTACCTGGTCGCCGCGCGCGCGGCCGGCATCCTGCGCTGAGCGGGGCGGGACCACCCGGGGCGGCGCGTCGCAGGCGCCCCCGGGCGGTCCCGCTGTCCGGGGGCCAAGCTACGGTGCCCGGTGGCGACAAGGAGGGCGAGACCGTGAGCGGATCCGATGCGGTGCGGGGGCGGGTGTACGCGGCCCGGTACATCTGCCCGGTGTGCGAGGGCCGGCCGTCGGAGGTCGGATGCCTGCACTGCCACGGGCAGGGCATCACCAGCGACGTCGGCGGCTGGGACCCCGAGGAGCTGACCGAACTGCCCCGGCCTGCCGGGGTGATGAAGAGCGCCTGCGGGGACTGCGCGGCCCGCGAGGGGAGCCCGGAGGACGAGAGCGGGGACACCAACCGCTTCGACCCGACCCGCCCGTTCCACTGCCACTGGGCCGGCATGGTCGAGATCGAGGGCCGCCACGTCCCGATCGCGCAGATGCCCGACGGCACGCCGGTGGGCGCGCTGGTGTGCGCGGGCTGGTGGGACCGGCTCACCGGCCAGGACCGCCCACTGGCCTCCTACCGGGAGCCCCGGCGGCACACCGCGGAAGGGTCCGGCCGGTAAGCGGCGACGCTCAGCGCGCTCCGGCCGGCCTGTGCGCTCGCTGCTCGATCGGCCGGGCAGCAGCGGTCCGCCCGATCGGGTGACGTGCGGCGGTTCCCGCCGTGCGCCGGGGCCGGCGGCGCTAAGGTCGGCTCTGCGGTCGACGAGTCGGCCGCGGGCCCCGATGGCCCTGCCCGTGCGCTGCTGCATCCCGGCTCGGCAGCGCGGCAGAAACCCGGCGCACGGGAACGGATGTCGCCTCTTCCTCTTCGTGTTCTCGACGCCCGGAGAGCGGTGGCCGGGGCCCCTCCGTGGAGCCGACCATGAGCACTGATTTCCGCCGCGTGAGGGACCTCGCCGTCCGCTGCGGCTGCTCGTACCAGCAGTTCCTCGCCCTGTACCGCGCCGCCGAGGGAGCCGCTGCGCCACTGGCAGGGATCTTCGCCTGGGCCGAGCGCCACTTCGCCGCCCGGCTCGCTGCCCGGGCCCGCGAGGACCTCGCCCGCCGTCCGCTGCACGCCCTGGCGCGAACGGCCCTGGCACGACAGCGCCCTGCGTGCGCGCGGCGGCCGTTCGGCGTCCGCATCCACCCGCAGGTGGAGGCGGACATCCGCGCCCGGATGTCCGCGGACCGCAGCGCCCGGACCAGGACGGTGGTGGGCGACTACGTGGAGACCGCGCTCGTCCTCACGCGGACCGGCCGCCGAGCTGTGGCCGACCTGCACGCCTGGTGGCTGCAGACCCGTCCCACGGATGCGTCCGCCAGCCGGCAGACGACCGTGCACCTCAGTGCGCAGGCTGTCGGCACCCTGCGGTGCATGACCGGCAACGCGCCAAGCCCGGCGGCCGCCAGGCAGCTCGTCAGCGCGGCCACCGCCCTCTTCCTCGCCGAGCTCGCCGAGGACGGCCCGCAGCTCGTGGCCGGGCGCGCCGATGGTACGCCCTGACCTCGGACCCGCCCGGGCCGGCGTGCTCGTCGGGACGTGGTTGCAGCCGGCCCGCGGGGGCCGGCTCTTCACGCGTGTCCCGTCAACGGCCGTGGGCCGGGGCGGGACCGGGCTCGGCGCTTGCGAGGGGTAGCCGGCGGGGACTGTCAGGTGCCTGCGGTCCAGGGGGTGTCGACCTCGGCTTCGCCCACCTGCGCGGGATCGGCCGGCAGGGCGCCGAATCCGAGGGGCCGGACGATCGCGGCCAGCCGGGGGTAGAGCGTGGCGGCGACCGCCCTGGCGGCCTCGGCGTCCGGTTCGTGCGCCTGGCTCTCCATGTCCTCGAAGAGGCCGGCCAGCAGCTCTGCCAGCAGCGGGCCGGCCAGGCGCACCCTGACCCGGCCCTCGCCGGCGGGGGCCGGGACCACTGCGGCGAGGGCGCTGTCCGCATGGTGCCGGGCCACCAGGTGCTGCCAGGTGTGCGGGCGCAGCAGCAGGTCCAGGCCGGCCATGCGCGCCGCGTGCTCGAAGACGGTACGGGCGTCGTTCCTGCGGTCGGCACGCTGTCTGCGCGCCGTCTCCTGGCGTCGGCGCGCCGGTGTGAACAGGCCCACGGTGTTCCTCCTTCGTCTGCCGCGGCGGTGGCCGCGGCAGATCATCCTCCCGTACCGGCGAACGGCTGGAGCGGCACGGTGCGGGCGGCGCGGGCGTGGCGGTGGCCGCGGTGTCCCGCCCGGCCCTCTCCAGGGAGGGGCCGGGCGGGGCGGGGTGTTCAGCGGTGGCTGCGGCCTCGGCCCGGGCGGCGGGACCAGGCGCCGAGCAGGGTGTGCGGCGGGAGGGTGACGATGCGCAGGGCGGCCGGCAGCGCGGCGTGGAAGCGGGCCAGGGCGCCGCGCGACAGGTGCGCCGGCGCTCTGTGCGCGGCGTCGACGAGGGCGGCCGGCGCGCCGTACAGGGCGTTGACCGGGCCGCTCCAGCGCAGGACCAGGATCTGCGCATCCGTGGCGTCGGTGGTCTGGGGGACACCGTGGTGGGGCCGGTACCAGCGGGGCTGCGGGTCGAGGACGATGACGGGGAAGATCGCGCCGAAGCCGTAGTGGGCGGCTTGGACGTGGGGGTGGCTGGTCACGGGGCCGGGTCTCCTTCGGGGCGGCGGGGCTGCGGTTCCTCGGTGGCCGGTGCGGGGTTGTCGTGGGCCCCGGGGTGGCGGCCTGGGGTGCGCAGGTCGAAGCGGGTGATCGCGAAGCGGAAGAGGGTGTAGTAGGCGGCGGCGTAGAGCGCGCCCAGCGGGAGCAGGAGCAGGGGCCGGTGGGCGATGGGGTAGTTGAGGGCCCAGTCCAGGGCGCCGGCGCTGAAGACGAAGCCGGCGTGGATGTCCAGCGCGTTGGCGAGGGCAAGGCTGGAGGCGGTCAGCAGGGCGTGCGCGACGTAGAGCGGGAAAGCAGTGAACGCGAAGGCCAGCTCGATCGGCTCGGTGACACCGGTCAGTGCGGACATGGCGGCGGCAGGCAGCAGCAGTTGGGCGGTGCGGCGGCGCTGGGCGGGATGGGCGCTGCGCCACATGGCCAGGGCCGCGGCGGGCAGGCCGGCCATCGCGATGGGGAAGAACCCGGACATGAAGGTCCCGGCGCGGGGGTCGTGGCGCTGGAAGAAGCAGGGGATGTCGCCGTGGATGCCGGCGCCGCAGTCGCCGGCGACGAACCAGAGTGTGGCGCTGGGGACTTGGTGCAGGCCGAGGGGCAGCAGCAGGCGGTTGGCGAGGCCGAAGGCGGCGCCGCCGGCGACGGAGTGGCGGGCGAGGGCGGCCGCGGTGCGGGCCAGGACGTCCTCGACGGCGGGCCAGGCCGCGCCCATCAGCACGCCGGCGGCGGCCGCGGTGAGCGCGACCGCGGCGAAGACGAGGACCTGGGGGGTTCGGGGCCGGCGGCGCAGCAGGGCGAGAACGCCGAGGGCGAGGAGGGCTGCGGCGATGCCGGCGAGTGCGCCGTAGGGCCAGCGGGCGGGCGCGGTGGCGGGGGCGTCGGCGTGGGGGTTGAGGGCAAGGACGGTGCGGGCGAGGACGAGGTAGGAGACCAGGCAGGCGAGGACGGGCGTGGCGCGGTCCTCGGTACGGGTGGGGACGCCGAGGGCGATGCCGACGGCGAACAGCAGGGGGAGCTGGTCGAGGACTGCCGCGCCGGCCGCCGACAGCACCTGGGCGGTGGTGTGCGCGGCGGTGAAGCGGCCGAGGAGGTCGTCTTGGCCCAGGCGCAGCATCAGGCCGGCGGCGGGCAGGGCTGCGATCGGCAGGGCGAGGCCGGCGCCCAGGCGGCGTAGGGCCGAGAGGGCAGACGCGGGGGGTCGCAGGCGTGCGAGCGCGGGCACGGGGGCTCCTGGGCGGTGGAGGGAGGGGTTGGGTGATCGTGCGGGTCGGGGCCTGTGGACAGGGCCGGTCCGTGAGACCCGGGTGCTGCGACGGCGGAGTGCGCGTGGAAGTACGCAGACCCTCCCCGACAAGCAGAAGAACCAGATTTGCAAAAAACACCCCCAGACAACTAAAATATTCACATCGGGGCGGGCGTCGCCCCGCTTCACCGAGGAGCCCACCGTGCCGAGCCGGAATCCGAACGCGCTGCTCTACCAGTCCGTCCGGGGCTACCTGGCGCGGCGCGGCTTCCCCCTCTCGCAGATGAGCACCGGCCGCCGAAGCGGCCAGCGCTGGACCGAGGGCGTCACGGTGCGCACCACCTGGCTCAGCGGCGTCATCGTCGACTTCCACGAGAACCACGCCCACCGGGGCGATGGCTCCCACCGCAGGGAGCAGATCGCGAAGGTGCGCGCGGCCTTGGAGAAGCACTACGTCGTCACCGACCACGGCGGCTTCGGCGAGCTGAGCGTCACCGCCCGCCTGCGCTGACCTTTCCCGCCGACCCCTGAGGAGCAGCCATGATCCCCGCCGCGTACGACGACCTCACTCCCGCCGCCGAGCCGGTCGACGGCTCGCCCTGGGCCGGCGTCAGCGCCACCGGGCCGGACTCGGCCAGCGGCACCGTCCGCGCCGTCTACCGGGTGGACGGCATGGACGTGGCGCTGCTGTCGGACGAGCGCAGCGGAGCGTTCCACGCCGTGGCGGTGGACCTCCTGTCGACCGACCGGGCCCCGGCGGCCTTCCCCGGCTACGAGGAGCTGCAGCGGGAGTTCTCCCAGGTCGAGGAGATGGTGTTCGACTCCGAGGGCACGCAGGGGGTGGATCGCTACCGTGAGCTGTCCGCGCTGCTGACGCCGTTCAACCGGGCCAGGGCCCACCTGCACACCGCTCTGATCGAGCGGGCCGAGGAAGGGGACGCCGTCGCCTACCCGCTCCACAACTTCTCCGGCACCGTGGTGGACCCCGACTCCCGGCCCAACGGCGTCCGCCGCACCGCCATGCTGATCCGCCTGGACGCGCGCCACCTGGCCGACGACCCGGACCTGCGCAAGCAGCACCCCGGCGGCCTCATCGAGGTCAGCACGGGCCTCCTGTGGCCGCTGCCCGCCCTGTCCTGAACGGTACGGGCACCGCACAGGAGCGCTGCGGACAGCGCCGCTGCCCCGGGGCAGCGCGCCCGTCCACGACCTGAAGCCCGCGAGCCGCTGCCCGGGCCCCGGCTCCGCCCGGACAGCGGCGGGGCGGCACAGCCCCGGCAACTGCGCCGCAGGCGCCCGCGCACCACGGCGGTCCGCGCTCACGCCGATCCGGATCCCGGCCTGCGAGGACCCGCCCGCCGTGAACGGCGGGCCCGACCAGCAAGGAGCAGCACCCTGCCCACCTCCCCGACCCCGCCCCGTCTGCCGCAGCGCCCGGTGCGCAGGGAACCGGTCCCGGTCATCCACGCCGAGCCGGCCCAAGCCGCAGCCGCCGCCAGGGCGGCGCTCGGTGAACTCGAAGCGGCCGCCGCCGGCGACGACCTGTCCGTGCACCTGCAGATCCTGCACCACCCCGGCGGGCCGGGCACCGAGTCCATCGCCTTCCGCCTGGGCGCCGTCCTCGAGGCCGTCACCGGCCACCTCGCCGGCCGCCCCGAGGACATGCACCCCGACGCCATCGGCTACCTCGACCACGCCGTCGCGGCACTGGCCGATGACGTCGCAGGAGAAGACGGCATCGAGCGCGCCCTGACCTTCCACACCGCGTGACCCCCGCGCACCGCCCGGGAACACCACCGACTCCCCGCCGCTGCCCGGCGGCCCTGCCCCAGGAGCCCCTTGGACACTGAACTCGACCTCGACATCGGGGCCGGCACGCCGCTGACTCCCGAAGACCGAGCGGCTGCGCAGCGGCTGGTCGACCTGGCGCTCCGGCTGGAGATCGAGGACGACCATCTCGACGAAGACGTACACGCCGCCGCTTCCACCTACGCCTCCGACGCCTGCAACAGCCGGGGTGTCGCCGACCTGCCTCTCGGCGACGACCTCCACGAGGAAGGCGGCCGCCAGGCCGCCGAGGTCAACAACGGCGGCCTCCACGCCCAGATCGCCTACCTGGTCGGGCAGTTCGACCCGGACGAGGTCGAGAGGATGATCCGCCAGAGCGCCTGACAACCGAAGACCCCGGCGGGCGCACCGGCGCCGCCCGGCAGCGGCCGGGGAGCAGCCCAGCGACCACCCCGCGGCCGCAGACCCGCGGCGCGGAAGCCGGAGCCGTGCGGGCGTCCCGCTCCTGACGCGCCCGCCACACCGACCCACGGAGGGACCCATGAAGTCGTGCCGCCACTGCGCAGGCAGCGATCTGCGCCCGTACGAGGCCGTCGAACCGCCGCCGAGGGGCCAGCGCCCCGTGATCACGATCGGCTTCCTGTGCCGGAGGTGCCGCTTCTTCCTTCCCAGCGGCCAGACCAAGCCGTTGCCCGGTCACGGCCCGCGCGCGGGCACCGGCGACAGGAAGTGACCTCCCCGGCCTCCCCGCCAGCGCCGACGGGAGGCCGGGCGCGGCATCCGACCGAGCCGGGCCGGCGGCCGACCGAGCCGGGCCCGCCGCGTCGACGGCGCGTGCTCCGCTCCTCCTGGGCAGCGGCCTCCGACACTGCGGCCGGCGCACAGGAGCGGGCGCACGCGCCGTCGACGTGCGGTCATTGCCTTACGCGACCGCCCGGCTCCTGCACAGCGCAAAGAAGGTTGACATAAACACCCTCGTACAGCTAAAGTATTCATAGCGGGTCGGTCCCGCGCCCACCATCCGGGAGGCCCACATGTCGCAGCAGCTCGTCACCGCCGCGGACGTCACCAGCGATGCGTACATGGCGCTGCGGCTGGTCCCGGGCGCCATGGTCGACTACCGCGGCTCGCTGGCCGGCGACCCGGAGACCGGCAGCGGCCCCTTCACCGTCCAGCCGTGCGAGTGCCGCCCGTGCTTCGCCCGGGTGCTCCTCGGCCACCGGGCCAACCGCTACGACCTGTACGCCCTCGACGGCCGCCACGCCGCCACGCACGTCCGGCACACCTCCGTCGTCCCGGTCCCCAGCGAGCGCGAGCTCGACGGGGCCGGCGTGTGGATTCCCACCTCCAAGGTGGCGCTGCACCTGCGCCGCATGCTGCGCGCCGCCTTCCCCGGGCAGAAGTTCTCCGTCCGCACCGGCCGCCGCGACCGCAAGGGCCTGGCGTACGCCGAGATCACCGTGGTGTGGGAGGACGGTCCGAGCGAGACCGCCGTGGCCACCGTCGCCGCGCCGCTGCTGGCCACCTACGGCACCCCCGACCACTGCCGTCCGCAGTGGATCGCCGTCCGCTCCGAGGGCCGCACCTACTGCGGCATGCCCAACCTGCACGCCGTCCACCTCGACCGCCGCTGACCCCCGGCAGAAACGGAACCGACCATGAGCACCGCCGTCAGCGTCGACTTCGACACCGTGTCCGCCCTCACCGCCCTGCTGGAGGCGCTCCACCCCGGTGACGCCTCCCCGCTGTCCCCGCAGGCCGCCCCGGGTGCCCGCCGGGCCCTGACCGCCCTGATCGCCGCCCAGGAGGACCGGCCGCCGCACGAGCTCACCTGGGCCGAGATGTCCGCCGACGACCTGCACGCGCTGGTCGAGGAGCTCCACCGCGACGGCCGCACCCCGCTCACCTGGCGCAGCCCCGCCGCCGCCCACCGGGCGTTCGACGACCTCCTGGAGGCGCACCGCAAGGCGCGGCCGACCGCACCCGCGCATCCGCTCCCGCAGGGCGGGAACCGGCGGAGCCCGGCGGTCTTCGCCATCGACCCGCCGGAGTGCGGCTGCACCGACTGCGGCAACGGAACGTCGGTGCCGCTGAACGCCGCCACCGACGCCCAGGTCGCCCAGCTGCTGCTGGGCCACCTGGCCAACAACACCTCGCAGCAGTTCCTCGTGCGCGTCACCACCACGCTCCCGGACTCCGACGACGCCACGTTCGCCACCGTCGCCGAGACCCGGATCGAAGCCACTACCGCCCACACCGGCTGGGAGCGCGCCTGGGACCTCACCGCGCACCTGCACGTGAGCCAGTCCTTCGTCCTGACCCGGCGCGTCTGAACGCTCTACCGTCCGCGTTCCACGACCGCCCCCCGGCAGCCAAACTATTACGATGGGGCCGGGGGTGCCGGCCCGGCGGGTGCGTAGGCGCTGCACGCCCGACCCGCCTTGGCCCGCCTCACCGATGGAGCGCCCGATCATGAAGGACCTCGACGACGTCGTCACGGCGTTCCGTGCCCTGCCCCCGCGCGTCACCCGCGACCAGATCGCGGCCGCCACCGGCCGCACCGCCGACTCGGTGCGCGTGAACTGGAGCAGCGCCCCCGGCTTCCCGCCCGCGCTCGACGACGGAACCCGCGACCGGGACGCCGTCCTGGCCTGGTACCGCGAGCAGGCCTTCGCCGACCCCGGGCACAGGGGCGTACCGAAGACCTACGCCAGAGTCGGCGAGGTGCGGCCGTTCGCGGTCCTGCTGACCCCGGGCCAGATCGCCCAGCTCCTGCACCTGGCCGACTCGCGCGGCATCGCCTACTACTACTCCCGCTACGTGCCCCAGAGCGGCGAGATGGCCTTCCCCTCCGCCGACGAGCGGGGCCTGCGGCCGTGGCCGGCCGTTCGGGAGTGGCTGCTGACGCGCAGGGTCTCCCTCCGGGGTGAGCACCGGCCCCTCCCCCTGCCTCCCGGCGCGGACGCGCGGTGGCTGTCGGCCGAGACCGGCCTCGACGAGGACACCTCCCGGGCCGTCCTGGAGGCGACCACGGGCACGCGCCTGGGCCGAGGCCCCCTCGCCGAGCTGCTCGGCACGACCCCCGAGAAGATCAAGTACTACGCCAAGACGTACGGCCCCGACAGCGCCGACCCCTTCCCCGCGCCGGACGAGCGTCGCACCCGCAGCGTCGCGGACACCCGCGCCTGGCTGGCGCGCAACACCGGCAAGAGCCCGGCAGCCGTGCTCGCGGACCTCGCCGACTGCCCCCGCCTGGTCACGAACGCCGACCTCGCCGAATCCGCCCGGGTGTCCGCCAGGACGGTACGCGAGTGGTCCAAGCTGCCCGGCTTCCCGCCCCTCGTCCGCGACGGGCACCAACGCGGGCACGAGCGTGACCAGTTGCTGCTGTGGCTGTGCGAGCACCTGGGCAAGAGCACCGAGGAGCGCGCCGCCCTGCGGGCCCTGCTCCCCGAACACCTCCAGGACAGCGGCACGCCGAGCGCGCCGGGCACCGGCGCCTGACCGGCCGCCGGACAGCGGCCGGCCCCGGCCGGTTGCGCCCTGCCGGGGCCGGTGAGCACCGCACGAACTGTGCGAATGGAACCGGCTCACCATACGAACGCCCTCTGACAACGCCAGGCCCCCTCCCGTCCTCGGGAGGGGGCCTGGCGTGCTTCCCGAGCAGGCCGGACGCCGTGTCCACAGGCCCGCAGCGGCACGCTGGCCGCGCCCGGGAGCCCCCGGTCGAGCCCCGCCGCGGTCTGGAGGACCCGTGCCCGTTCCCGCTCCGCACACCCCGCAGCCGGCACAGCTGCCCGCACAGGCCGAGCTGTTCGTCCGCCAGTTCCACGACGAGCAGCCGGCCGCGGGTGACCCCGCGGCGCGGCTGCGGCAGGTGCTGGGGGAGATCGAACGGACGGGAACCTACCGTCACACGCCCGCGGAGCTGGCGTTCGGAGCGCGGGTGGCGTGGCGCAACGCGGCGCGCTGCATCGGGCGGCTGTACTGGCGCAGCCTGGTGGTGCGGGACCTTCGGCACGTCGAGGAGCCCGCGCAGGTGGCACGGGAGTGCTTCGCGCACCTGCGGGCGGCAACCAACCGCGGACGGATCCGGCCGGCGGTGACGGTGTTCGCCCCCGACCGGCCGGGCCGGCCGGGGCCGCAGATCGTCAACGCGCAGCTGGTGCGCTACGCCGGCTACCCGGCACCGGGAGGCGGGTGGACGGGGGACCCGGCGGGCGCCGAACTGGCCGGGCAGGCGCGCGGGCTGGGGTGGCCAGGCGGTGGGGGCCGGTTCGATGTGCTGCCGCTGATGGTGCAACGGCAGCCCGGTGATGCGCCGCGCCTGTTCGAGGTGCCGGCGGACGCGGTCCTCGAAGTGGAGCTGCGGCATCCGCAGTTCGGCTGGTTCGCCGAGCTGGGGCTGCGCTGGTACGCGGTGCCGGCGATCAGCGACATGGCGCTGGAGATCGGCGGGGTCCGTTACCCGGCGGCGCCGTTCAACGGCTGGTACATGGGCACGGAGATCGGTGCACGGAACCTGGCTGACGCCGGCCGCTACAACATGCTCGGCGAGGTCGCCCGGCGGATGGGCCTGGACATGTCGTCAGCGGGCACGCTGTGGCAGGACCGGGCGGTGCTCGAGGTCAACATCGCGGTCCTGCACTCCTTCCGGGCGGCCGGGGTCACGATGTCCGACCACCACGGCGAGTCGCAGCGCTTCCTCGCACACGTCGCCCGGGAGGCGCGGGCCGGGCGTCCCACACCGGCGGACTGGAGCTGGATCGTCCCCCCGCTCTCCGCTGCACTGACCCCGGTGTACCACCGCTACTACGACCCGGTGGACCCCGGCCAGCGGCCGGCGTTCGTGGCCCGCGGCCGGTGAGCCGTGCGGGCCTGCCCGCCGGCCGGGGCGGGCGAAGGCGCCGCACCGGCCGGTTCCGGCGGCGCAGGCCGACGGCGTCTCGGTCGAGCAGCGTCCCCCGAGGGGTGGCGTGTTGTCGACCGCGCTGCAGGGAGAACGTCTTGCGGGCCCGGCCGGCGCCTGCACGGCTGGGGTGCGGCGCGGGCGGGGGCGCGAGGTCACGGCCGGGTGGGCGGCCCGGGCCGGAGCGGTCGGCGGGGCCGGGCAGGCCGAGGAGTTCGAAGACCTTGCGGAGCCGGTCCAGTTGCTCGGGAGTCGGCCGGGAGCTGCGGCGGACCTCTCGCTTGCGCAGGACCGGAATGTCGAGCCTGATCCCGAGCGGCCGGCCGTCGTCGTCGCGCTGGAGCCGGTAGTGGGCGAGGTCGACGAACCAGGCGTCGAAGTCGTCCGCGGCCTGGCCGGCGCGCAGGTGCTGGTCGACGCTGGGAAGGATGACGGGGCACCTGCAGGTCGGATCCGCGCAGGGGCGGCCTGCGGGGTGCGTGTCCGTCACCGGGGTGGAGCGGTAGGTGTCCGCGGTGCCGTTGAGCATCGGGCAGTGCCGGACGGCGTACTGCCGGCAGACCGGGTGCAGGGCGGGTTCGACGGTGTAGCCGTGGCTCTCGTCCGACGGGCGGACGAGGAGGTAGAACCGTCCGTCGAGTCCCCTGCCGCAGATCTGGCACAGCCGGCCCTCCAGGGCCTGTTCGACCTTGCGGGGGTCGAGGGCGCCGAACATGGCGCGTCCGCCGTGCTCGAAGGAGACGAAGGGGACGACCAGGCCGCCGCGGCGCGGCCGGTGCGCGCAGATGCGCGGGACGGGCGCGGGGCCCGTATCGGGGTTCGTCGCGGAGTTCCTCATCGTGGGTGCGGAGGGTAGGGGCGGATGCGCGCCGGCTCGTCCGGTGCGCATCCGCCGACCCGGCTTCGGGCAGGTCCCGCCGGGTCATCGGGCGGGTGCGGGGTTCTCAAGGGTGCGCAGGACAGCGAGTTGGCCGGCGATCGTGCGGGCTGCCGTGCACACCGCGCCGTGGTGGCCGTCGAGCCCGGGCGGGCGGGCGGCGTCCTGCGCGCGGGTGCTGCGCTCTTGAAGGGAGTCGGCGCACACGACGGTTGCCTGCGGGCCCAGGTCCCACAGCAGGGTGTTGACGGCGGCTGCGGCCGCCGCGATCGGGTCCTTCTCCTGCAGGTGCCAGCGCCACCGGTGCGGGTCGACGCCGTTCTCGCGCAGGTGCTGGGCGAGTGGGCGGAGCATCCCGCCGGTGCCGCAGGCGAGGTCGGCGACCTCGCCCGCGGCAGGAGGGTTGTGGCCCAGGCGCATGCGGGCGGTGAGGTCGGCGATGTGCGGCGGGATGTGGAACTCTGCGAGCCTGGAGCGGTCCCCGCCGTGGCGCAGGGCGGTGATGGCCCAGGACAGCGGGTCGGCGCGGGAACGGAGGCAGGGGTCGGCCTCGCCGGCGACGGTGAAAATCCCGTGCCGGATCGCGGCCTGCGCGACGTCTCGCACGGCGCGCAGTGTGGCGCCGTTGTGCGCCTCGTCGGCCCACCCCAGCAGGGGGTGCGCGGTGTCGATCAGGTCGGGGCGCCGCATCCAGTGCCAGGCGGCGATCTGGCCGGCGGTGGCCGGCCAGCGCGCGGCGTCCTGCCGGCTGACGAAGTCGGCGAGCGTCGGGGCGTGGACGGCGCCCAGGGTGCGGATCGGCCACAGGGCGAGGACGGCGACCACGCCGGTGGGGATGTCGATACGACCTGCTCCGTGGCGGCCCAGCCAGGCGTCGGCGACGGCCCCACCGAACCGGGGGCCGTCGAACGCCGCGGCGGACGGAGCGGGGGCGGGCAGCGCCGGGTGGGGGACACCACGGGCTGCGCCGGTGGGATGTGCAGGGTGCGCGGGCATGCGGATCGGGTGGCGCCTGCGGGTGTTCAGCGTCCGGCCGGGATGCCGGCAGGGGTCCGCGGGAGGGCGTTCAGGGTCTGCAGGAGTTCGTCGATCCTCTCGCGCCGTCCGTCCTCGAGGGCCGCGTTGCTCCAGCCCTCGAAGTCGACGGCGGCGTGGGCGTGGTAGAGGCCGGCGATCGCATCGGGGACCAGGTCGTTCAGGTCCGGAAGCTCGTCGAGCGGCAGGACGCCGGTGTCGACGCCCTCGCTGGGCAGGGTGTGGACGCGGGCCGGGAAGGCGGGGGCGCAGCGGTCGGCGACGAGGGCGGCCGCGGCGAGGGTCTCGTTGTGGCTGTCGTGGTCGGGGTGCTGGGCCTGGGCGAGTGCGGTGCCCAGGATGCGCCGACAGTCGGCGGGGGTGGCGCGGGCGAGGGCGTGGAGGAGTTCGGCGGCGTCGTCGCTGTCGAACGGTCCGGTGTCCCAGGTGCCCATGCGGGGCTCCTTGTCGGTCAGGTGCGGGTGGTGTGGCGGGCGCGGTACGCGCGGGAGCGGCAGGCGGGTGTGCAGTAGAGGCGGGGGCGGCCCGGGCCCGACCGGACGGGGAAGCGGGCGGTGCAGCGGGGGCCACGGCAGGGGGCCTGGTTGTGGATTTGGCTGCGGAGTTCGGCGATCTCCGGAAGGGCGGGGGCGCAGGCGCGGCGCTGCTCCCACAGAGTCCGGGCGATGCGGTCGTTGCCGTGGGAGCGGCGGGGGCGGGAGGGGGTGTCCCATCCGGTGCGGGGGCGCAGTTCGGCGACCGGGTGCCAGCCGGCGGCGCGCAGGCTGGAGCCGCTCTCGCCGTGCTGGGTGTAGGTGATCAGGCGGAGGTAGCCGGCTGCCGCCACGGTGCGCCAGGCGGCGCCGTACAGGGCGCTGCAGGCGTTGGGAGTCCCGTCGGTGGCGACGCGGGTGACCTCGAGCGTCCAGCCGTTGTCGAAGACCCTGCTGACGGGGCGCCCGATGACGGCGGCCCCGCACAGGGTGCCGTCGTCAAGGACGCCGAGGCTGAACTTGTGGCCCTGGGGCGGGCGGTGGTGGCGGTGCAGGCGGGTGACGGCCGCGCGGGCGTCGGCGAGGCTGAGGGGGACGACGGTGAGCAACGGGGGTCCTTGTGCCGGGGCCCGGCCGGCGGCACACCGCCGGCCGGGCCGCGGGGCGGGTCAGGTGAGGTCGGCGAGGGCGGTGAGGCCGCGGCGGTTGAGGTACCAGGGGCCACCGAGGGTTCCGGCGTAGCGGGCGCGGCGCAGGAGCTCGAGGGCCGCCGGGTCGGTGCCCTCGGGGAGCCGGCTACGGCGGTCGATACCGCGCATGGCGGTGCGGGCCAGGTCGGCCAGGTCGCGGGCCTGGTCGTCGGAGGCGGATCCGGGGGTGCCGGTCAGGTCCTGGAGGGCCTGGTCGTAGATGGCGTCGGAGGTGGTCACGAGGTGGCCCTTTCGATAGGCCGGCACCCCGGTGGGGCGCCGGCGGGGTGGGTCAGAGGTCCGACAGGTCGGGGTCGATGACGCAGGTGTGGGTGCGGCGGCCCAGGTGGTCGGTGACGGTCCACCAGGTCTGTGTGAGGGAGGGGTCGATCTGCTCCTGCCGGGCCTGCTCGGCGGCGGCCTCGGCCCGCTCGTCCACGGTGGCGCCGGGCGGGTCGGTGACGGCGCGCTCCCAGCGGGCGCGCCAGGTTCCGGCCGCGGTGGCGGCCGGAGGGACGCCGTCGACGAGGACGAGGTCGCCGAGGTCGAGGGCGCGCCATCCCTCGGTGTTCAGGGCGGCGGCGTAGGCGCTGTGCTGCTGGTCCTGGTCGGCGAAGTCGTCGCCGTTGTCGGGGTTGTAGCGGACGACGACGGATTCGGGCGCGCCGCCCAGGCGGGCGGCGGTGATCTGGGTGATGTCGTGGCCCGCGCGGACGAGGGCGACGGCGATGGCGTGGACGGCGGGGTCCGGGACGGCCGCGTTGGGGACCGGGTCGGCGGGCAGCAGGGCCTGCACGCCGGCGGCGAACGCGGTGATGGCGGGCCGGGCGGCGGCGTTGCGCCGGGCGGCGTTGCGGGGCTCCTGGCCGGGGTCGGCGTCGCTGTCGCTCTCGTAGGAGGTCTGCAGTTCGCGTCCTCGGTCGAGGTGGCGGTGCAGGGCCGTGAGGGCTTCCAGGTCGCCGCGGCGGGGCTGCTTGCGCAGGCGCAGGTAGTGGGCGAGGTGCCCGAGGAGGTCGGGGTGGTCCAGGAGTCGGGCGAAGTGGGTCCAGGCGGCGGCCTCGCGGCGGGCCTGCTCGGCGCTGTCCGGGTCGCCTTCGTCCGGCGGCGCGGCGGCGGTGCCGGACGGGGGCGTCGCCTCGGCCGCGGTCAGGGCGCTGTGGGCGCAGGCGGCCACGCCGGCCAGGAGGGCGAGGGCGTGGGGGAAGGGCGGGGTCACGGGCGGTTCCGTTCGCTTCAGGGGGTGGTGATGGCCGCGCGGCGGACGTGCCGCGCGGCGGCGTCGTCCTCGAGCCGGCCGATGAGTTCCTCGCGCCAGGCCAGCGCGAAGGGCAGGCAGTTGGCCTCGGACTGGTGGCCGGGGGCGCAGCCTCGCTCGTGGCGCCCTGCGCTGCTCCAGGCCATCGAGTCGGCGGAGGCGAGGGTGTTCGCGCCGGCCAGGCGCAGGCCGGGCTTGCTGAACCCGAACGCGTGGAGGTTGACGCGCGGCATGCCGCGGTCGTCCTTGCGGGCCAGGACGTCGAGGATGCCGACGGCGGTCAGGCTGTTCTGACGCTTGCACATGGTGCCGACACCGACGATCGGTTCGGCCTCGAGGTCGATGCCGGCCTTCTCGTACATCTCCTCGCAGCGCCGGTAGTCGCCGGCCGTCCAGCCCTGCAGGACCGGGATGACGTCCTCGCCGAGGTGGCGCAGTTCCAGGACGGAGTCGACGGTCAGGCGGGCGTGCTCACGGGCGCTCAGGCCGGTCTTGCGCAGGACGTCCGTTTCGCAAGGAAAGTCGAGGGGCGCCGTCCAGGCGAGGTTGTCGATCTCCTGGCGGTAGAGCCGGATGCGGGCGGCGTACTGGGCTTCGGTGATCCGCCAGCCCCCGTGCAGGGCGAGTTCGGAGTAGGCGCCGCTGTCCAGGACCCAGGGGCCCCGGGCCCGGGGGAAGCTCTTGCGGCCGTTCAGGCAGGGGTTGGAGACGAACAGCGGGATGTCGGTTCGCTCCAGCCAGTTCGGATGGTGGATGCCCAGCCAGAACCGGGGGATCTGAAGGCCGGCCCCGGGGGCCGGCTGCGGTGGCGCAGCGGTGACCGTCATCGTCCGGTTTCCGTGATCGGAGCCGTCAGGCTGGCTTCTCGGTCGTACCGCCGTTGGTCCGTCGAGCATGCCGGGCCCGTTTCAGCGGGTGGCATCGGCGGGCGCAGGGGTGTTGCGGATGCGGCTGGAGAATCCGTCGCGCAAGGCGCGCACCGCCAGAACGGCGTCTCGCTCCAGGTCGGCGGGCCACTGGGGGTCTTCGTCTCGGGCGGTGTCGAAGTCGGGGTTCTCGTCGATCAGGGCCAGGGCCTCTGCGACGGTCCGGCGCGCCGCGTCGTAGTCGGTTGCCACGGGTTCCTCCGGAATCTTGTGGGGCGGGGTCGGGTGTGCGGGGGCGCCGCGGCTGCATCAGGCGGACTCGAACTCCAGGACCGCCCGACGGAGGACGCCGTGCAGCGAGGCGATCTCGGCGGCGCTCTGGCCCTCCCGCTCGAACATGCCTTCGCGGTAGGTGCCCAGCGGGTCGCCGAGGAGCCGGTAGCGCAGGTGGCGGCCGAGCGGCTGGGAGCCGTGGGCGGGCTGGGTGGCCAGGACGGGCCAGGGGCCGTCGTGAGGGGTGAGGGAGAGCCCGTCGGAGACGAAGAACCGCTCGGCGGCCCCGGTGCTGACGCTGAATCCGTCACCGCGGGAGAAGGAGCGCAGTCTGCGGGCGCGGTAGTCCTGGGCCAGGGCGCGGTCGACGGGGTCGGCGAAGGTGTCGGCGTTGAAGAGCGTGACCGCCCGCCACATCTCCCGCTCCACCTCGGTGGTGCTGGCGCCGGGGCGCAGGTTGGTGAAGTAGGAGAAGACGCGCAGCATCGGGGCTGCGGGCTCGTAGGCGCGGCAGCCGAAGGAGTCGGTGTTGTGCCACACGGTCAGTCGCAAGGCGCTCTCCTTGTCGGGTCGGAAGCGGTCCGCGGCGCGGACGGGGAAGGGACGCCGCGGACCGGCGGTCGGTCAGGCCGCGGCGGAGAGGCTCTCCGGCAGCGGGTCGTCGGCGTGGATGCGATTCCAGCCGCCGGACTTCCACAGGGGGGCTCCGAGGTTGACGCACGTGACGTCCCACTCGCCGTCGATGCCGACGATGACGTCGCCGTAGGCGGGTTCGCGCTCGACCCGGGCGCGGGCGGCCTCGAAGTCCGGGGCCTCGACGATGAACTGCCAGTTGTTCGGGTCGCCGTCGGAGTCGACCCCGGCGGACACGAGCACCGTGAACTCGGAGTACTTCTCAGGGGCGGGAACGGGCTGGGCGGCGGGTTGGTGCTGGCGGATGACGAAGCGGATCGCGGTGCCGAACTCGACCCGGTAGGTCTGCGGCCCGGTCCGGCGGAGGTAGGCGTGCCGCAGGGTGGTGAGCTTGTCGAAGACCTGGTCGGGATCGAAGGTCATGCCGTCGAGGCCGTAGCCCCCGATGACGGCCTCGGCAGCCATGGCGCGCACGACGCGGACCTCGTCGCGGACTTCGCCGCGGTGGGTGCGGGTGATCGTCTGCCATGCCTCGGGGGCCCAGATGGGGTACTGCGGGGCGCTGTAGTCGGGCGGCAGGTAGTGGGTGACCGGCTTCGGGAGCGGCCGGTCACCGGCGCGGACGGGCTGTTCGTCGCAGCGGACGCGGAAGCCCACCACCTTGCCGAGCCTGACCTCGTACTCCCCGGGGCCGGTGTGGACCAGACGGCCGTTGGGCCGGGTCATGAGCTTGTCGAAGACCTCGTCCACCTTGGCGTTCAAGCCGTCCAGCCCGGAGCCGTAGGCGGTGGCCTCGACGGCCCGCGCGCGGATGCTCTCGATCTGGCGGGTGTGGTGGCGGGGAATCGTCGTCAAGGCGCGGCTCCGGAGCGAGGCGACAGGGGAAGACGCCACCGGCCTGCCCGAGGGGGGAGTCGGGCAGGCCGGTGGCGGGCCGGGCCGCCGGTAGAGGGGTGGGCGGCGCGGGGTCGGACCGGCCCGCCCCCCGGGGGGGGAGGGGGCGGGCCGGTGGGGCGGGGCGCAGAAGGCCCCGCCCGGGGAAGGGCACGCGCGGCGTGTGGCGCCGCTGGACGTGCCGGTGGTTGGTGGGCTCGCGGCAGGCCCGTGTGGGGGCGGACCTGCCGCGAGCCTGGTGAGTCCGCGGGAATCGAACCCGCCCTGCTCCTTCCGGAGAGTGCTCGCGTACACCAGGACTCCAGGGGTAGCTAATCCCCCTTGGACTCTTCCCGTTGGCCTGACGGGTCGAGTTCGTTTTGCGGCCGCGCGGGGTGCGCGGCCTTCGTGGCCCGGGGGGAGTTGAACCCACCGCAGACCCCCTTCACTGGGGGCGGCTCTAACCACTGAGCTACGGGCCGAGTTGGTCGGCGGTTGCGCACCCCCCGACCAACAACACTAGTTTACACGATGCGTTCGCTAGCGTCAACTTTTAAGATCATCCCTGGTCGTGGGGCCTGCGGATGCCGCGGGGGGTGCGGTCGCGGCGGTTGCCGCCCGCGTTGTAGCGCAGGCCGAGGCCGGCGGCGGGCGGGGAGTTGAGGTAGTCGGCGCGGTAGCAGCCGTCCGGGTGCGGGCAGGTGTCGACGTGGGAGCTGCAGTAGTGGCACAGCACGCCGCGCAGCGCGAGGGTGGCGCGGTCGTAGTCGAGGTCCTGGGCCAGGCTGTCGCCGCACAGGTGGCACATGCGCCCGAGGGCCTTGAGGCAGCTCTGGCGCAGGGGGCTGCGCCAGTTGCCGCGCTTGGGCGAGCGGTAGGGGTCCCAGTGGCCGAGCTTCGCGCTGACGGGGCAGCGCAGCTTGGGGGCGATGTCGGCGGGGTCGCGGCTCGGGCCGGTGAGGGTGACGTCCCAGCCGGCGCGGGCGGTGCCGGTCCTGCCGTGGAATCCGGGGGGCTCGGTCCGGTAGGTCTCGCCGTCGCGTCACCAGGTGCCGCGCCAGTCGTGGCGCACGACGGCGGCCGGGCGCCGCCGGCCGGGCGCCGCCGGCGCGGCACACAGCATCGCCTCGCCGGTGCGCAGGTGCCAGCGTCCGTCGTCGCCGAGGAGCGCGGCGGAGGGGAGGTGGCCGCGGCGCTCCGGCGGCCGGGGGCAGGCCAGGGCGGGGTCGCCGATCCAGGCGCTGATCTGCGCCGGCGTCAGGGCGGGGTGGCGGGCGGCCAGGTCGCGGCGGCGGTGGGGCGGCAGGGCGTCGAAGGCGGTCTCGTTCATGGGGGCACGCTGGCGCCGGCCGCCTGTGGACAGGGCCGCCCCGGGATCGGGCAGGTTCCCGCCACGCTTGTCACAGGCATTAGATAAATTATGAACACGTGGGGCGGTCGGCCCCGCCCGCACACCACCGGGAGGCCCGCCGTGGCGATACCCCAGCAGCACGACCACGCCGACTTCGACACGTTCGCCGCTGCACTCAAGGCGGCGGGCCCATGGTCCCCGCGCTGGCTGGTCTACGTCTACGCCTGGTGCGAGTGCTGGCAGAACGGCTCGCTGGAGTGGTCGATCCAGGCCGACGGCCGCGACTACACCGTCACCGTCCACAAACCCGACCCGGCGGCGGACAACTTCCTGCAGGCGGTCCTGGAGAGCAAGTCCTGCTCGCTGGAGGACGACCGGACGGACTGGTCCCAGACCATCCACCTGCCCGCCGAGCCCGACTGGACGGAGCGCCTCGTCGAGCACTGCGCCCGGCTCATGCTCTCCGACTACGCCCCCTACGCCCTGGACTAGAGCGCCCGCCGACAGGAGCACCATGGCCTTCCCCGTCTTCACCCCCTCCGACTTCGACGACGACGGCCCGTGCGAGGACTGCGGCGCACCGGCCGGCGCGTACTGCACCCCCGGCTGCGGCAGCGGCTACAGCGCCCACGACGCCCAGCGGCACGCGCAACTGCACGCCGCCGGCGCCCGCCGCACCGACGACCAGGAGAACCGCCGATGAGCCTGCAGAGCCCCCGCCCGCTCGAACACCACTCGCTGCGCCCGGCGTTCAAGAACCTCTCCGAGCTGGTCAAGCGGGTCGAGGAGGGCGAGCTGGACCTCGGCCCGGCCTACCAGCGCGGCGACGTGTGGACGACCGAGCAGCGGCTGTACCTGGTGAAGAGCTGGCTGCTGGGCGTGCCGACCGGTGCCGTGGTGCTCTCCGACCGGACGAACCCGCGGTGGACGGCCGCCCACCCCGACCGCAACCCCAACAACACCGTCGGCGAGCCCATGTGGGCCTGCGTGGACGGCAAGCAGCGGATCACCACCGGGGTGATGTTCCACCACGACGAACTCGCGCTGCCCGCGAGCTGGCTGCCCGAGGACCATACCGCCTCGGCGCACCGGACCGCCGACGGCCCCTACGTGCTCTACAGCGGCCTCACCCGCAAGGGCCGGCTGCTCTTCGACCGGCACGCCGGCCTGCAGGTCACCGAGGCCCGGTACTGCGCCGACGAGGCCGAAGAGGCGTCGCTCTACCTGCTGGTCAACGGCACGGGCACCGGCCAGGCCGCCGAGGACCTCGACCGCGCCGCCCGGACCGCCTCCCGGCACGCCTGTCCCTGACAGCTCCCGGCCGGCGGTCCTCCGCCGGCCCCGACCGCCTCCGCCCCCATCGCCAGGAGCCCGTCCCGGATGCCCGAGCGCCCCGCCCCGCACTTCGCCGTCACCCTCCACCGCCCCTCCCTCGGCCGCCCCGTCGCGGTCGAGGACGCCGCCAGCCTCGCCGGAACGCTCGGCCTCGCCTCGCCGCCCACCGCTCCGCTGTGCCTGTGGCGCCCGGACGGGGCGGCGCCGGTGGCGAGCGTCGTCCCGCTCGACCTCCTGTGGCGGCCGATGGCCGGCAGCCAGGTCCGCCGGGACACCGCCGCGCTGGCCGGCACCTCCTGGTGGCTCGGCGCCCCCGGACGGGGCTTGCTGCACCAGAGCCGCTTCACCGCCGACGCCGTCGCCGACATCGTGTCGTTCCTCGCCGACCGGGGCGAACTCGTCGCCCTCGCCCCGCACGTCATCGCCGTCACCGACCGCGGAGTCCCGGCGGTCTACCTGCCCGAGCGGCCGCCGGCGGCCTGGGCCCGGGCACAGGCCGCACCGACAGCGGCGAACGTCCGCGGTGTCGCCCGGGTGCTGGCCCGCGCAGGCCTGGACCCGGCCGCGGACCGCTTCGCCCTCACCGGCGCGGCCGAGGCCGGGCAGGTACTGCTGCACACGGCGGACCCCGCCACGGTGCACAACGCGCAGGTCGCCCTGGAGCACACCGACGACTACACCGTCGAGCAGCTGGCGCCCGGGCGCTTCGCCGTCCGGACCGCGACCACCGCGGAGATCGCGCTGCACCGCGCCGCCCCGGAGGCCGCGTGGCTGCCCGTGGCGGCACTGCGGCCTCCGGGGCGGCGCGGCCCGGCGGGCGCCTGCCGGAGCGCCGGGAAGTCCGACACGCTCCGCGGCCTGGCCCCGCAACGCGGCACGGCGGGGCGGACCCGGTGATGCTGCCCCGTCCGCCGTGGCGCACCGCGTCCTTCACCTCCCCCTGCGGCGAGGGCTGCCGGCAGATCCCGCACTGGGTCGACGACCCCCTCCTCGCCCCGGTGCGCGCGCAGCACCGCCTCGCCATGGATCCGGTCCCGCACCGGCCGGGCCTGTACATCGCCCTGTGCGCCTGCGGCGACCTGATCACCCCCGCGTGGGACACCTCCGCCGTGAGCGAGGCCTACGACCAGCACCTGGCCGTGGTCCAGCACGAGCTGCGCCACCCGGCCGGCCCGGGCGGACGGTGACCCCGCACCCCGGCCGGCCGGGTGACGCGCCGGCCTCGCACCCCTCGCCCGCGCCGCTGTACCAGCGGTCACCGACTCCCCCGGAGACGACATGATCTTCCTCCAGCAGCCGAGCTACGGCCCCGCGGGCCCCGACGGCCAGGGCATGAACCGGCTGTCCCTCAACGCCGGCTTCGACTCCCGGCACCAGTGCGGCCTGCAGCCGACCGACTTCACCACCTTGTGGGAGTCCATGACCGGGCGGCAGTACTGGGGCGGCTACGGCCGCTGCCACAAGCTCGCGCCCGGCCACTGCGGAGACTGCCCCGTGCACAGGAGCACCATCGTCCTGAAGGACGGCATCCACTGGCCCGGAGGCGCTCCGCTGCTGCAGGCCCGCATCCGGCCCCTGGCGCCCACCCCCGGTGCCATGTTCGTCAACTGGAACGCCGCGCTGAGCACCCTCGAGCTGCGGCCGTGGCCGGGCGGCCCCGTCCTCGAGGCGACCTGGCAGCAGGTCCGCAGCACCCGCGGGTTCGGCATCAGCTGGTTCTGGCGGGACGAGGGCGGCGAGGCGTTCTGGATGGTGCGCGCCCCGGACACCACCGCGGCCCGGGTGCGCACCGAGACGACCTCCCGCGGCGTCCGGCACACCCTGCGGGCCCGGGAACGAGAGGCTCCGGCCGCGGTGGTGGAGTGCGCCGGCGGATGCGGCCACGACGACCTGGACCTGCTGCGGCTGGCCGCGGACCTGGCCGACGCCGGCGAGGCGGCCGACAGCGCGTGGGATCCGCCGCTGCCCACGGGCGGGCTGCGCGGCGTCACCGTCGCGCACGACAGGACCAGCAACGTCAGCGAGCTGCGACGCGGCGGCCGTACCGCGTCGCTGCGGTGGCCGACGCCGCTCGGGCCGCGGGCCTGGGCGGCCGTGTGCGCCCACGCAGTGCGACTCGGTTCTGCCACGTGACGCCGGCGGCCGCCTCCCGCCCGCGCCGCCTCCCCCGCCCGTCCTTGGATCGGAGACCGCTGTGACCGCACATGACACCTTCGACTTCGGCGCCTACCGGTGGGATGTCACCGCGGCCGCGAGGATCGCCGCGGCGCTGCCGGTGCGCGAGCTGGACGTCACCGGCCTGCCCGCCGGCCTGGTCTACGTCGACGCGGCGCATGCCGCCCAGGTCGACCTCGAGGTTCCGGTGCTCGCGGTCCTGATCGGCGACCTCGACAGCCAGGTGATGCTCATCGACGGCTGGCACCGGGTCCACCGCGCGCGTTCCGAAGGGCGCGACCGCCTGCCCTGCCGGGTCCTGGACGAGCGGCAGGAGCTCGAGGTCCGCCTGTACGGCGGCAGCAAGGGAATGCCCCGCCGGACGTCCCGGTACCGGCCTTCCGCGTGAGCGGAGCGGCCGTGCAGGCCGACGGTCGTGCAGGCCGGGCGGCGCGGGGACCGCGAGCCGGGGCGCCATCGTCGATCCCCCGGTCCCGGGCCGGGGCGGATGATCCGCGGCCCCGGCCCTCTCGCGGACCCGGTCAGCGGGTCGCGATGGTGACGGAGAAGGTGTCGCCGGTGTCCAGTTCGACGGTGACGGCGGGGCCCGGGGTGATCTGCCGGGCGTCCTGGATGCCGTCCTGGGACCTGAACCAGGAGGCCAGGCGCCGGGCGAGACGGACGGCGGGCTCCGGCGCGGCGGGGTCGGCCGGTAGGCGGTCGTCGCCGGTGCGCGTGGTCAAGGTCAGCGGGACACCGGAGACGGTGGCGGACACGGTGTCCGGCCGGTCGCGGTCGGCGGCGGGGCCGGCGGCATCGTCCTGGGCCGACAGCCAGCGCAGGACCTCGCCCGCCACGGTCCGGCGGATGGACTGTTCGAGAGCGGCTTCACGCGCCCTGGCTTCGTCGATCTGGGCTTGGGAGAACACGGGCCTCCGTTCGGTGGCGGTGGAGGGCGGGGCGCATCGGGCGCGGGCCCTTCGACGACGCTACCGGCGGGGTCCGACCGCCTCGCGCGGACAGTGCGGGGGCTGCCGGGGGGCGGAGACCCCGGCGGCACCTGCCCCCACCCCCCGCTGTCACACCTGAAAGATAAATTATGAATGCACGGGGAGGTGCCCCGCAGACTCCGAGGAGCAGCATGGCCGTCAGCCGGGCAGTAGTCGTACCGGTCCTGGAGTACCCCTGGCTGGGGCGCGAGGCCACCGGCCAGGCCGGGCGCACCGGGACCGTCCGCCGCGTGTTCGACGTCGGCGGCCTGCTGTTCGCGATCTTGACCTGCGACGAGCCGGAGTCGGAGGCCTGGCGGATCTGGGACGAGCCCGTGGCCGTCCTGGCGGCCGAGGGCCTGCCCTGCGCGTTCCCCGACCGGGATGCCCGCACCGAGGAGCTCTGCGACGTCGAGGACCGCATCCAGAGCGGCCGCGCCGGCGCCGCGGACCCGGAGCGCCACGCCGAGCTGCTGCGGCTGCTCACCCCGTACAACCGGGGTGCCGCCGACCTGCACACCGCGCTGATCGCCGGGCTGCGCCGTGGCGACCGGATCGCGTACGGCGACCAGGGCCTGTACGGCGAGGTCGTCGATGCGGACGTGGACGAGGACCGCTTCATGCTGCGCATCCGCCTGGACGCGCGGCACCTGCAGGAGCGGCCCCGGCTGCGGGAGCGCTACCCCGACGGGGTGGTCCTCCTGCCGTCGATCGTGCTGCAGCCCACCCTCGGCCTGCTCTGACCCTCCCGCGCCTCCCTTCCCGGCCGCCCGTGCGGCCTCGCCCGAAAGGTGCCCAGCATGATGATCGACCTCACCGCCGGACAGTCCCGGTCCCTGCTGCGCGGCGCCCTCGACGGCGCCCTCGACGCCCGGTCGCTGACCCCGGCCGGCTACTACCCCTCCCGCCGTCACCGGCCGGCCTTCGTCCACGACATCCCGGTCGTCGTCGGCGCCCGCGGCGCGGGCAAGAGCGTCCTGGCGCGGGTGCTGACCGATCCGGCGCTGCGCGCGGTGGCTTCGGCCGCCTACCGGCTGCCGAAGCTGGAGCGGGCGCAGGCCGTCACCGTGCTCGGCGAGGGCGGGCTGCTGAGCGCCGCCGACGTGCGCGCCGCGGACGCCGCGGGCGTCGAGCCGCGCGACCTGTGGGCGGCAGCCGCCCTGGCCGCCGTCGAGGCGCCCGGCACGGCGCCCGCGGGCAGTTGGCAGGAGCGGGCGGCCGGTGCGCAGCAGGCCCTGCGCGAGGCCGTGCACGCAGGGCGCGAGGAAGCCAGCCTGTTCCTGGTCTTCGACGGCCTGGAGGACCTGGCCCCGAGCACCCGGGGCGAGCACGCCCGCGCCCTCCTGCAGCTGGCCTGCGATCTGCACCGCGCCCGCAGCAGCCGCGCCCCGGGCCGACAGCCCGTGGTGGCGAAGGTCTTCCTCGCCCCGGACACCCTGCGGGGCGCGTCCGGCGGGGACATCCCGCCGGTGTTCGAGCTGACGTGGACCGACGGCCCGTACGTCGATGCCAGGTGGAACAGCCTGTACGCGCTGCTGCTCCACCTGGCGGCCGGCCGCCCGGGCACCGAGGCGCGGGCGCTGCGCGCCGCGTTCCCCGGCTGGGAGGACGGCTGGGCGGCCCGCTCCAGCGCGCTGGACCGCCTGTGCTGCGACAGGCGCGTACTGGAGAACGCGATGGCCGCCTTCGCCGAACCGCGCATGGGACTGTCCCGTACGAGCGGACTGGTCTTCAGCTGGCCCCTGGTGCGGCTCGCGGACGCGCACGGGCACGTCACCCCCCGCTCGTTCCTGGCCTTCGTGCAAGCCGCCCTCGCGGCGGACCGGGCCGGCGGCGAGAGCTCCCTGCGGCCGCTGCGCAGCGAGACGGTGCACCGCGGCCTGCTCGCCGGGGTCCGGGTCCGGGCGCTGGAGGAGGAGCAGGGCGCGCCGTGGGTCGCCGCGGCGCTGGACGCCCTCGCGGGACTGCAGCTCCCACTGCCGCTGCACCAGGTGCGCGAGCGGTGGGCGGCCGCCGGTGTCGAGGAGGCCCACGGGCCGGACCTGGTCGGGCGGCTGGTCGACGGCGGGTTCCTGACCCGGCGCAGCGACGGCTCGCTGGACATGCCGGACGTGTACCGGATCGCGTGGGGCCTGGGCCGCCGGGGCGGGGTGCGGCGGCCGGAGGCGTCCGCGTGAGCGCCCGGGCCGGTCGGCGGCGGGTTCCCGAATCCACCTGTGGCAGGGGGGAGATAAATTACCGGTACCGGTCGCGCGCGCCGCGCGGCCGGCACCGGCCCGGCAGGAGCACGATCGTGAAGACCCGCGAGGAGGTGCTCGCCGCGCTCGCCGCGCTGCCCGCGCACGTCACCGATACGCAGATCGCTGCCGCCACCGGCCGCACCGTGGGGTCCGTGCAGAGGAACTGGGCGCCTTCGAAGGGCTTCCCGCCGGCGGTCCGCCACGGCGCGCAGTGGGTCCGCGACCGTGCCGCCTTCCAGGAGTGGTACGCGCAGCAGCCGTTCTCCCGAGACGGGCGCGCCGGGGCCCGCGGGGACCTGGTTCTGCGGGCGGCCGCCGCCCTCCCGGTCGACGTGACGCTCACCCGGGCCGAGATCGCGGCCGTCCTGCACGTCACCCCTGCCGCGGTCGGGCACTACGCCCGCACGTTCGGGGCGGACAGCTACGCCCCGTTCCCGCCGTTCGACCCTCCCGGCACCAAGCGGCGCCGGTGGCCGGAGGTGCGGGCCTGGTTCATGGAGGACACCGAGCCGCCGGCTCCCCTCCCCTTGGCAGACGTGCTCGGGCCCGACCCGCGGGGCGCCGCCCGGATGCTTGCCGATGCCCTGGGCGTCGACGAATCCGCCGGCGCCCGGATCATGTCCGCCAACGACTCGCGCCGCCTGCGCAGGGCCGCCCTGGCCGCGGCGGTGGGCCTGCGCGAGCACCAGGTCCGGTGGTTCGCGACGAGGTACGCCGACGCGGACGACCCGTTCCCGCCCGCCGACGCCCGGCACACCCGCGACGTCGCTGCGGTGCGCGCCTGGCTGGCCCGCCACAAGACGCCGTAGGTCCGGGGCCGCCCGGCCGCGGCGCCAGGGCCCCGAATCCGCCGACAGGGCAGTTGTCGGCAGCGACTCCCAGGAGGATCTTGCGTATGAGCTCCCAGCACACGGGCCTGGCCGCGGGGCACCATGTGGCCTCCGGCCAGGCCTACCTCCCCTGGCGCCCCGGCGGACGGGCCGTCCGCATATGCCGTGGCCACATCCCCGGGCAGCCCCGCGCGTTGGTCGTCGACGCGCTCACCGGCGTGCGGCCGCGCTTCAAGAACGTCCGGGACCCCCATCCGACGGGCTTGACCCCGGCGGGCCGGGCCAGGCGTGCCGGCTACCGCCTCGCGACCACAGCCTGAACATCCCACGCCCGCCGTCCCCGTCAGGAGCCACGATGAACTACTACCTCACCTCACCCGGACTGCCCGTCCCGGCGGATGACGAGGCAGGCCTGCACGTCGGCCAGTACTCGCGCGGCTGGCGGTTCCTGTTCCGCGCCCACCCCGAGCTGGGCCTGACCACCCTCGCGGCATGGCTCGAGCTGGTCCGCCGGCCCGGCTCCGTCGTCTGGGCGGAGTCGCGCTACGAGGTCTGCCGCGAGGAGCTCGAGGCCGACATGACCGCCGCCCGGGACCGGCACGACCGGCCCCTGCGCGACCGGTGGCCGGTCTCGCCGGCCACGCTCGGCTACCACCAGGACGGCCTGCATGTCTTCTGCGCCCGCCCGTTCCACTGACGGCCGCCCGGCGGCGGTCGGCACGCTGTGGCCGCTGAAGGTGCGGGTCTTCTCCGGCCGGCACGACCACCTCACCCGGCCGCCCAGCCGGCGGGGACATCAGCGCACCGCGTGCGAGCGGCACTGGGTCGTAGCGGGCGACTTCGACCGGCCGCTGAGCGGCACCGCGTGCCCGGCGTGCGTCGAGCGGGCCCACGAGGACGACCACCCCGAGTGCGCCGCGCTGCTGCGGGCCCGCAGGCGGGAGCTGCAGCGCTGCGCGGACGGCCAGGAGCCCCTGTTCGACCTGCCGCCGGCGTGGTGTCCTGCCGATGCGCTGACCGGCAGCCGCCGCAGCCGCTAGGCTCTACCGCTGGGCAACCGCACCGCGCCCGTGTCCTCAACCCGGCGCCCACACCGTCCGGGGGACCGAAGACGTCTCAGACTCGTGCGACCGTGCGCCCCGCCGGGCGCGGTTTCGGCACGCCGTCGTCTTCTGCCGTCGGCCGCGGGGTGTGGGCAGCCGGCCGTCCGTGAGAGGACACCTGATGACCGACCGCTCCAACCGCGCAGCCGCCCGCGCCGCCCGCGCCTACCAGCGGGCCCACCCCGGACTCAGCCTCGCCCGGGCCCGCGCCGAGGTCGCCGCCCGCGCCGGCGTGCAGGACGCCCTGCCCGAGCCCCTGGGCCTCGGGGGAGCTCTCCCGGCACCCGACGAAGACCTGCCCGCGTTCGTGGACCGGATCGCCGCACTGCTGGAGGTGGGCCGGCACGAGGCCATGGAGCGGCTGGGCCTGGAGCCCGGTGCTTCGGCCGCCGCCCGCCTGGCCCGCCTCGCGCTGGGCATCGACGAGCGCACGGCGCGGCGGCTGGCCGCCGCCACCGGCATGCCCCTGCAGCGGGCGCGTGAGCTGGGCCTCTCGAGGGTGCCTGCTTTCGCGAAGGACGCCCTGCTCCGCGGCGGCGAGGGCAAGACCGTACTCCGCTTCTCCCTGCCGGGCGCTTTCCGGCGTGAGCCCCTGCCCGCCGTCGACATGGACAGCCAGGGCGATGCGTCGTGGGGCCCGTACGAGCACGTGCTGGTCGATCTGCCTCCGCTGGCCGAGCCGCTGCCCGCCGTACCGGACGATTCCGGCAAGCGTGCGCTCCCCGACCTCCCCGGCCTCCCCGGCCTCCTCAGCCGGCTCGCGGCCGAGGCCTGACCCGGCCCGGCCGCTGCGGCCGGCGGCTGCGTGTCGCGGGGGCCGGCTGCGCCGGCGGCCCGGTTCAGCGCAGCCTGCGGGATCCGGCCGGATCTGCGGCGTTGCGGTCGGCGGCGCGCCAGGCGCTCTCCAAGGCGGTGACGGCGCGGCGGTAGGCGTGCGGGTCGCGGGCATGGCGGGCGTCGGCCGCGGCGGCCATGGCGCGCAGGAACGCGGCGGTCAGCGGGTCGGCGACGTCCGCGAGGGCGGGCCGGTCGAGGACGGCGAGAGGGTCTGAGGCGAAGCGGCCGTACTCCTCGCGGACTCTGTCGTGCTCGGCTTCCAGGCGTCGCCGCTGACGCCGGCGGGCCCTGGCCCCGGTGACCGTGCAGGCGACGAAGGCGCAGCCGGCGAGCAGGGCCGCTGCCCATCCGAGACCCTGCGGGGCCGGTTGCCGCTGCGGTGGGGCGGTGTGCGCGTCCGGGTACACGGACGAGAGCGCGTCGAGAACCGCTGCGGTGGCGGCGTCGGCGGCGTCGGCGAGCAGGCCGGGGATGCCGGGGCAGGCCAGGGCCGCGCCGCCGGCCGTCAGGAGCAGCCGGGTCCAGCACATCGCCCGGTCGCGGCGCAGCACCGCCAGGAGGAGGTCGTACATGCCTGCTGCGACCGCCAGAACCCCGACCCCCTGTATCAGCTGCTGCACGGGTGCCTCTCCTCTTCCATCGGCCGCCCTGGGCGGGTGCCGGCCGCTCCTGCGGGGCCATCCTGCCGGGCGGGGGCGGGCGGCGACGACAGAAAACGCCGCGGCCGGCCGGGCTCTGTCCACAGGCGGGCCCCTCCACGCTCGGTGTACGCCCCGTTCCAGCGGGGCGGCCCGGGCCGGTGCCGCTTCGGTGCGCCGGACGGGAGCGGAGGGAGAGTGGGCATGGTGTCGTTCCCTGAGCCGCGGGGCGGTCTGCCGGTCGCGCCGGAGGGTCTGCTGCTGCGGCCGGGCGGCCGCGGCGGCGTGTTCCGCGGCGGCGAGCTGGTGGGCCGGCTGGTGGTGCTGCGCTGGCACACCGATGTCGGCACGGTCGCGCTGACGGTCGCGCTCGACGAGGTGAACCCGCCGATGGCGGCGGTCGTCAACGCGCTGTACCGGCGGCACGAGGGCCGCCCCGAACAGCGGTACGCCGCGGTGGTGACGGCCCGTTCCTCCTGGGGGGCCGACGGGCTGCCGGAGTTGGACGCGGTGGACCTGCACCCGGGCGGGGAGGTGTCGGCCCGCTACCGGCCGACGTGGCGGCAGGTGGCGGGCCTGCTGGGGTGCGCGGTGCCGTGGTGGCACCCGGCGCTGCGGGACGCCGGCGCGGTCGCCGCGTGGGCCCCGGGGGCCGGGCCGGCGGTGGTGGCCGCGGCCGAGCCGGGCCTGGACCCGGCGCCGCTGGCGGTCCTGGCGGCCGGGGAGCCGGCCGGCTCCTTGGCGGGCGGGGCGTGCCTGGCGCTGCTGCGGCAGCTGCGGGCGCGGGCCGACGCGTGGGCGCGGCAGGACGTGGCGGCGCTGGAGGAGCGCGGCGGCGGGGGGCGGGACCTGCAGGTGGCGGCGCTGCCGGCGCCGCTGCGCGGCGAGGGGGCGCCCGCGGAGCCCGCCGGGCCGGCGGAGGAGTCGTTGCGGGGGTGGGAGGAGGTGCTGGGCCGCCCGGATGTGGCCGCGCACCGGGCGGCCGCGCTGGCGTGGGCGTGGGACGGCGGGCGGGCGCTGGGCACGGTGGTGCGGGTGGACCCGCGGGTGTGCGCGGTGGCGGCCGAGTGGGCGGCGCTGCTGGTGCCGGTCTCGGGTGCGGGGAGCGCGGCACAGGCGCGGCTGGCGCAGGCGTACGCGGTGCGCGGGGAACAGGTGCAGGCGCTGCGCGACCCGGGGACGTCGTGGCCGGTGCTGCGGCTGCGCGGCGGGCCGGGCGACGAGCGCCTGGGGGTGTGGGTGGGGCGGCGGCTGCCCGCGGACGCGGGCGAGTTGGAGGCCGCGGCGTGGTCGCACGGGGTGGGCTGGGTGCGGGCGGGCGGGCGGTGGTGGCCGGCGCCCCGGCCGGCGGGCGCGGGCGCTTCGCGGGGTGCCGGCGGTCGGAATCTGGCACTGCTCGTGGGCGAGCTGCTGGGGGCGGCCGGATCGGCCGCGGCCCTGGAGGACCTGGTGGGCCGGGCCGGGGCCGGCGCGACGGCGGTGTGGCGCCGCGCGGAGCTCCTCGCGGCGACCGGCGGCTGACGGCCCGTCGCCGGCTGGCCGGTCCGGGCGCGGCGGCATGGGTCCGGTCGGCCGGTGGCGGGTGACCGGGGCCTCCCACCAACAAGGAGAGTTTGCAAAAAACACCCCCATATAGCTAAACTATACACATCGCCCGCCGGACTGGAGGCCCGCCATGACCGAGTTCCCGCTGACCATCGACGCCGACAGCCCGTGGCTGGGCCTCACCGCGCGGGACCGCGAGGGGGTCGAGGGCACCGTCGCCCGCGTCTACGACGTGCCCCACCCGTTCGCACCCCAGGTCGCGATCCTGGCCCGCGAGCGGGGCGGCCGCGCCCTCGCCCCGCGTCTGGAGCTCGTGCGACTGCTGCGCTCGCGGGGCCGGGCCGCACAGGACGCCAGCTACTTCCGCCACGTGAAGGCGCAGGCCCGGCTGATGGGGATGATGCAGGACTGCACGATCACCGCGCGCGGACGGGCGCGGTGGCAGGAGCTGGGGGCGCTGGTGCAGCCCTACTACGACGTCCGCGCGCTGACGCACTCGGCACTGCTGTCCCAGGTCCGCCCCGGCGACACCGTCGCACTGGTCGACGGCCCCGGCGAGGCCGAGGTCCTCTCCCTGAACGACGTCCGCCCCATGGCCTTCCCCCTGCTCCCGCAGGCGCTGATGCAGGCCCCGCTGTCCATGGGCGTCCGCCTCGCCGACGGACGGGAGCTGCCGCGCTTCTCCGCGTCCATGCTGATGCCCCTGCTGGGGTGAGCCGGGCTGCGGCGGCAGCACGGCGCCTCGTACCGTGCCGCCGCCGAGGGGCCGCCCTGGGATACCCCCGAGACCAGAGCGTTCACCCGTACACGTCCCTGGGGTTCTCCCTGCCGGTCCCCGCCGGCCGCAAGCGCGGCATCACCGCTCACCTCACCCCCGACGACGCCTTCGCGGTCCACGAAACCCTGGGCGAGGGCCACGAGTACGAGATCGTGGCCGCCGACGGGACCACCATCACCATCACCCCGGCCGCCGCGAACGACATCGCCCCCCAGGCCGTGGGCCGCTCGGACGCCTGCGCCCCCACCACCGAGGGCGGCCAACACGCCGACAGCGCGACCGTGCCGGTCACCGGCCTGCGCCCGTAGCGCCCAGCCTCGCCCGCCCGATTCCAGGAGCCGTCCGTGCCACCGTCCGCATCCGCCTCCCGCCATGCCGCCGCCCAGTTGCGGGGCCTGCGCGCCCACCAGTGCGACGCGACCGCCACCTACACCGCGCCCGACGGCGCCCGCGCCTACGTCCTGCTGGACGGCATCGGTGACACCCCGGCCGTCTCCGCCTGGGTGCGCTCCACCGCCCGGTGGCTGGCCCGCGCCTGCGCGGTGCGCGGCGACGCCGAGGCGGGCGTGCGCGCCGTCTACACCGTCCTGGCGGCCAGGTCCGCGGCCGAGGCCGCGGCGGTCGCGGCCGTCGCCGCGCCCGGCCGGCCGCTCACCGTCGCCTGGGCGGGCGACACCCGCGCCTACCTGCTCGGCCCCGACGGCCTGGAGCGCCTGACCGAGGACCACAACATGCGCCGCGTCGAGGGACCGGGCGGCGACCGCAACACGGTCACCTCCTGCCTCGGGTCGGAGCTGACCGACGCCGAGTGCCGGCGCTGGAACCGGCACCCGGCCGTGGAGAGCACCGTCCGCCCGGCGGGCGCCTGCCGGCTGCTGCTGGCCTCCGACGGCGCGTACGAGCCGATCGAGGACGACGGCGCCGCCCCCGGCCTGGCCGCCCTCACCGCCACCGGCAGCCCCCGCACGGCCGCCCACGCCCTCGTGCGCCAGGCGGTGGACCGCTCCGCCGCCGCCACCCGCGCCCGGCCGTACGGCCCGCACGCCGACAACGCGACCGTGCTGATCGCCGACCTGCGCCCGTAACAGCCCGCGGCCCGCCACCCGGCGAGCCCGCCCCGCCCCCGCCCCTGCCGCTGGGGCCGATCCGTGAGGAGCTCTTCATGGCCGTCTTCCTGCAGCCTGTCCCGAAACCCGCCGTTCCCGGCCCGCAACGCGGGCCCCACCGGCACGGCCGCGCCCGGGGAGCCGCCCGATGACGCACCGGACCGCGATGGACGCCGAGCAGCTCGCCGAGCTGGCCGAGCTGGCCGCCGACGTGCTGCACGAGGTGTGCCCGCAGGCCGAGGCCGCGCTCGGCCGGCACCCGGCCCGCGTCCTGGCCCCCCTGGCCGAGGCTGTGGCCCGCCACGGCGCCGCGCAGCGCTACGCCGAGGAGCTGATGGCCGCGACCCGGCTGAAGTCGGCCGAGTTCCGCCAGGGTGCGGCGATGGAGATCGAACCGGCCCGGGAACTGGCCGAGCTCTGGGTCGGGTGCGCGCGCGGGATGCTCGGCGACGCGCCGAACTACAGCGAGACGGCCGTGGTGATGGAAGCGGGCCTGGCCGGGCAGGGTGAGCGGTTCGCGTTCACGCTGCAGCGCGCGGGCCGGCTGACCCCGCACGAGGCCCGTATCGCGGCCGAGGAGCGCGCCGGGCGACTGGCCGGCCGGCTCGAGAGCATCCGGGCACTGCTGCCCGCCCTCTCCGCGCACCTTCCCGCGGAACTGGCCGGCGACCTGGAGCGCCTGAGCGCCGCCCCCGTGGAGCAGTGAGCCCGCCCGGCGGCGCCGCCCGGCGCGGGCCTGTCCACAGGCTGGCCCGGCGAGGCTGAAGGGCCTGGAGGGCTGCGAGAAGAGGAGCGGGACGTGTGCCGGTCGGCCGCACAGGGAGGAAAACGGTGCCCGTCCTCGCACGCCGGGGTGCGCAGGGCCCGGCGCGCGGTGGCCGGCCTGCTGGAGGAGGTCGCCACGCGCGCGGACGGCCACCCGGCGGAGGAGGCGTACCTGTACGCCGCGCTGTGGGCGCGGCAGGCCGAGGAAGCGGCGCGGGCGGGCGAGGACGACCGGGCCGGACGGTGCGGGTGGGCGGCGCAGCGGTGCGCGGAGACCTCCCGGGCCCTGCTCGCCGGCCGGGGCGCGGCCGCGGCGTACCCGTCACCGTTCGACGCGCTGCCGCCCGGGCCCCGGCGCCGGGTGCCGCGCGCGCTGCGCGAGGAGCTGGAGCGGCGGCTGGTGCGCGGCCGGGACCTGCCGCCGATCGGGTACGCGCACCGGGCGCAGCACGATCCGGCGCTGACCGCGCCGGACCGGTTCCGGCCGGCGGCCAACCACCCCCAGCAGGCGAAGCCGGCGGGCGGGCTGTGGTGCGCGCCGCTGCGCGAGGGCGGCTCGGAGTGGACCCGGTACGCCGACGACGGCGACGAGCTGGTCGTCACCGCGGTGCGGCCGTCCGCCCGGGCGCGGGTGTACCGGATCGACACGGCGCAGGACCTGCAGGTGCTCGCCGCCGCGTACCCGCGCGGCACCCCCGACGGCCGTCCGCCCGGCCGGGAGCTGACGGGCTGGGCGAGCCCGCGGGTGGACTGGGCCGCGGCGAGCCGCCACTGGGCGGCGGTGCACCTGACGGAGCGCGGGCAGCAGGCCACGCACGCCTGCGAGGGCGTGAACCTGTTCGGCTGGGACGTGGAGACGGTGCTGTTCCTGCGGCCCGCCTACCGGCTCTGACCACCCCGCACCGGGCTCCTGCCGAAGGGACGGGGGCGCAGGGGCGGCGCATTCGGGTGCGGCCTGCGAGCCGGGCACCCGGGCCGGCGGGGGCTGGGGTTCCCGCCGGCCGCCGCCGGAAGAACCGGGGCGGCCGGGTCTCCGGCGGCCACCGCGCCGAAGGGGCCGGCACACTCCGATGTCACACCCAGAAGATATATTTATACATGTAAAACCGCTGTTGGGGGCGCTGCCAGGCGCTCGCCCGCACCGTCGCCCCGGGAGGATGCATGGCTGCCGTCACCCTCGTCACCGTTGAGATGCTCCGGGAGGACTGGGTGGACGCGCCCTACGCCCGCGACCGGCTCGACGCCCTGCTGCGGCTTCCCGACGCGGCGCTGCAGAAGGCGCTGGAGGACGCCCACCGGGTGGCGGAGGAGGACGTGTACGCCCTCCTGGACCGCATCCGCGCCACGGCCACCGCCGCCCTGCTGGAGGCCCCGCGCCCCTGACCTCCCCTGCAGTGACCCGACTGCCCGCATCTGCGCACCTTGGAGAGGAAACCGCATGTCGATCCTGCTCTACGGCCACTGGACCGCGACGGGCGATCTGGAGATCACCGGCTCCGTCCGCCTGCGCGACGGCGACCAGGAGGCCATCGACGCCTTGGTCGCCGACCGGGTGGGTGACGACGGCTGGGCCTGCGAGTACCTGGTGGACCGCCACCGCGAGGCCGTCCAGCTGGCCCACGAAGAACTCGCCGACGGCACCACCTGCGTCGTCGACGAGGTGGAGGGCTACGAGCCGGTGCCCTGACCCTCCCTCTCCGCTCCGCCCGTTCCGTGCCCCTGCCGCCCCGGAGGTCATCCTGCACCCGCTCGACGAGATCACCTACGACACCCTCGCCCAGCACACCGGCTGGGGCTCCTACACGCTCACCGGACCGGACGCCGCGCCCGGGCCGGTGTCGGCGATGCGCCTGCGCCGCCTCCTGAAGGACGCTTTCGAAGACGGCGGCCGGGCCGTCCTGCTGCACGGCGGCACGGTCCGCTTCGACCGGGGCCCGGACACGGCCGGGGAGTTCACCGCCGCGCCGCTGCGCGAGCAGCGGCCGGTGTGCCGGTGGTGCCTGCACTGGAAGTCCGAGCACCGCCCGCACAGCCTGGACGACGAGAGCACCCCCTCGTTCCTGGCGCGCCTGCGCGACCTCCACCTCACGTCCTGCTTCTCCGACTTCGAGCCCCTCGCCCGCGAGGACCGGGTGATCTGCACCCGCTGCTCCCAGCACCGGTTCGAGCACCCCGGGACCGGTTCGCTGGAGCACGAGTACGAGGACCTGACCGTGGCGTGCGCGTCGTTCACCACCGACTGCGAGCCGGACCCCGACTGGGACGAGGACGACGAAGACGAAGACGAGGGCCCGGAGCACGACGGCTGAGGCCACCGGCACCCGCCCGCACGGACCGGGGCAGCGGCAGGCGGGCGTGCGGCTCCTTCGGGGCCGCCACCGGCCTGCCGCTGCCCGCCGGGCGCCGGCCGCACCCCGGCCGGCGCCCGGCCCCGACCACCGCCCGCCTGCGTGAAGGAGAGCCCGCCGTGTCCTCCCCCGTCTCCCGCCCCGCCCTCGCCCTGCTGTCGGACGAGGACCTCACCGCCGCGCTCGCGGCACTCGATCCCGGGCAGGCGTCCTGCCGCACCCTGGAGGACCTCCGGGCGGTCGGCGACGACCGCGCACCGCTGCTGGCCGAACAGCGCAGGCGCGCCCGCGTACGGGAGGTGCGCGCGCTGGCGGAGCGCCAGCAGCGGGAGCGGGAGGCCCGGCTCGCGCGCACCCGCATCGGCCGGCGGGCGCCGGACGGCGGCTACCCGGTCCGGGTGGACGGCGCCGAGCGCGTGATCGTCAGGAAGTCGGGCCGCGGCTGGCTGCTCGCACTGGACGGGCAGGGCCCGATGGAAGGCGCCGAGCGGCGCCGCTCGGACGCGATCGACCGGGCGGTCCTGGTGCTGGACATGCGCGCGGCGCGGGACCGCGAGCGCGAGCGCGCCGCCGCCGTGCCCGACGGATGGGGCCTGGCGCCCGGCGGCTGGGTCCCGCCGGTGGGCGCGGTGGTGCGCGTCGCCCACGACGGACCCGACGGGCTGCGCTGGAGCGGCCCGGTGCGGGTGATGCGGCACGCGGCGGAGCCCGCGCCGTACGGGCCGCGGCTGTACACCCGCCCGCTGGACGATGTCGGCTTCGGCATGAACCTGCCCGCCTCGGGACGCGTGTTCGCCCGGCCCGGCCCGGACGCGGTCCGCTCCTTCCCGCCCGTGCCGTGGCGCCACCGCGACCCCGAGGAGCACGAGGCGCGGCGGCTGATGGCGGGCGAGATCGGCGACGAGGTCGCCTCCCTCCAGCGGCGCAAGCTGCCCGGCGCCGACGAGGCGCAGAACCTGCTGGCCGCCGTCGCCGGGAACCGGCACGGCGACAGCGCGGCGGCGCTGCGGCGTGTGGAGGAGATCGCCGAGGCGATGCGGGAGCACCTGCGCGGGCGCGGGGACCCCGATGCCCCGTGGACCGGCGCCACGGTCCGGGCGGTGCGCATCCTGGCCGGCCGGTACGCCGAGCGATTCGCCGCCGCCGGCGGCCGCCTGACCCCGCCCCCTGCCCCGTGGCCGGCCGGCGGCCTGAGACGCCGGGAAAGGGCCGGGCGCACCCGCCCCGGCACCTGACAGCATGGACGACCGGAAGGAAGGGAGAGCACCGTGCGCGACGGCAGGCCGCTGCTGTACCTCGACGTCGACGGACCCCTCAACCCGGACTGCGCCCGGCCCCCGGCCGGGTACGAGGTCCACCGGATGCTGCCCCAGGCGTGGCTCGACCAGCACCCCGGCAAGCCGCGGGTGTACGTGAAGCCGCTGAAGGTGCGCCTGAACCCCGCACACGGCGCGGCGCTGCGCCGGCTCGCGGGCGTCTTCGACCTGGTGTGGGCGACGACATGGGAGGACGAGGCGAACACGTTCATCTCCCCCGTGCTGGGCCTGGGCGAGCTGCCGGTCGTGCCCTGGCCGCCGGCGGCGCGGCGCACCGGCGCCGGCGGCGTGTTCTGGAAGACGCAGCCACTGCTGGAGCACGCCGCGCACCGGCCCTTCGCCTGGGTCGACGACGACGTGACGGACGCCGATTCGGCGTTCGTGGCGGCCCGGCACGGCGCGCCCGCCCTGCTGCTGCGCATCGACGCGGCCCGGGGCTTGCGCGAGGGGGACTTCGAGGCCCTGGAGTCCTTCGCCGCCGCCGCGGGCCGGGCCTGACGCGGCCCGCGGACGGAAGCTGTCCGTGGCCGGCGGGCGCCAGGACCGCCGCCGGCCGATCCCCGCACGGAGCCGCCGCGAGGTACTTGCGCGACCGTCACGCCCGGGTCGTTGCACCCGTCCTGCACCGGGGCCGGCGCCGGGGCGCTCCACGGCGAGTGGCGCAGGGCTCCGGCCGCCGCCGCCGCGGGCCGACACGTCCTGCGTGTCCGCGCTCGCCAGGCCGCGACCGTGCCCGAGCCGGCGGTCGTGGCCCTCGACGAAGCCGGACGGGACCGGGCGCGCCGCGCGCGGGCGGTACCCCGCCGGGCCGGTCCTGGACCGTGCGGCGCTGCTCCCGCCGCACGGGATGCACGCGCTCGGCACTTCGCACCTGTGACCTGCGATTACGCCCGACCGGCCGCGTTCGCGGCCAGGGGACGGACGGTCGACTGTCAGTGCGAGAAGATATATTTATACATGTAAAAGGGTCGGGAGGACCCGCGGCCGCAGGGGAAGAGGGCGCCACATGATCGACCACTACGCGTCCGAGGGCGTCGTCTGGCTCACCGATCCCCGGGCGGCAGCCGACCCCTTCGGCTCCGAGTGGGAGCACGCCAGCGCCGAGCAGGCCGCGTCGCTGCAGCGGGACGAGCCCCTGACCACGGCGTGGAAGAAGCTGTGGGCGTCGCGGGAGAACATGTTCGTGCTGCTGCCCGGCGAGGCCGCGGGCACCGTGGCGGGCCTGGCGTGGAAGTCCAACGACGACGGCGGGCTGGAGGGCCGGGAGATGTTCGAGCGCCTCGACGCCTTCGCCGCGGCGCTGCCGGGCGCGCACGCCGTCGTCTTCGGCACCGGCTCCCTCTACAACGGCGACATCCTCCCGGAGGTCATCACCTACGTCCCCGGCATCGGCTTCGCCGCCGATGAGACGCACAAGCGCTACAACAGCGTGCTGTTCCCGCCCGCCGAGCGGCGCCCGGCCCTCTTCGACCGCCCCGCGCCCTCCCCCACCGCGCCGCCTTCGGCGCCCGGCACCCCCGCCAGGGCCCCGCGCGCCCGCCTGCAGAACGGCCTGGCAGGCCCCGGCGGCGCACAGGACGACCAGTTCACCCGCGCCGTCGAACTGTTCTTCCCCGCCGCGCCCGCCACCCACGGCTACGTCGAGCAGGTCGTCTCCCTGGGCCCGCACACCGGCGACACCTACGCCGCCGAGCTGGTCGAGCAGTCCGGCCGCACCTGGGCGGCGGTGGTGGACGGCACTCCCTGCCCGCACCGGGCCCAAACCTTCGAGGACGCCGTGCTGCTGTGGCTCGCCACCGTCCACAGCCCCAAGGACGCGCCCCACGCCGCCCGCCACGCCGCCCTCGTCCTGGGCCTGCCCGGCCCCGGCCGCCCCTGACCCGGCCGCAGGCGCAGCCCGGTCGGCGCGTACGGGCCGGGCCCGGCGCCGCGACCTCCAAGACCCGCCCAGGGCCGCCCAGGCGGTGGCGCCGCACCGCCTGGGCCGCTCCTCGCAGGAGGACCGCAGTCCTCGCCCCACCGCCACCAGTCCGGAAGGAAAGCAACCATGCCCAGCGAGACGCGCCTCTACCCGATCTCGGACCGTTGGTCGCAGGCCTTCGACCTGTACGGCCGCAACGGCGTCCTGCACGGCCGCATCGCCCACCTGATCGAGCTCCGGGAGGGGTGGCAGACGATGGTCGCCACCGGGCACTTCGCCGAGGTGTACGACCCGGACGGCCAGGTGTACTACGTCGCGCTCAAGACCGTCGGCCGCCTCCCCCGCACCTGGGCCACGGTGGACGGGGCCGAGCGCCGCATCGTCCCCTTCGGGCACCTGCGCCGCCCCTGCGGCCCGCTCGATCCCGGCCGGACCGGAGCGTCCTGCTCCCTGTGGTGGTGCCGCCGCCCGGCCGCCCGGCTGTTCCAGGGGATCGAGGTGTGCTCCCCGCACGACGAGAAGCTGACCTCCCCCTCCGGCCGGACGCGGTGAGCGCGCCTGCGGCACGGAGCCCGCAGACGGCTCCGAGCGGACCGCACCGGCCCGCGAACGCCTGCCCCCGGTAGGAGGCGACGAAGGTTCGCGGGCCCTGTGCGGCCCGGACCCGCCGCGCGCCACACCGCTGCCCCCGACGCGGGGCGGCCACGCACCACCGCGCCCCTGCGCCCGCTTCCCGCAACCGCGCCGCACGGCCCCGCGCCGCAGCGGCGCTGCCCGCGACTTTCCAGCACACGCCCCGCGGCCGGCTCCTGCCGGCCTCCCGTAGCGCACCGGAGGTTCCCGCATGCCCGACAGCACCGCCCCCGACAGCACCGCCGCGCCCGCGGTCCGGGCGTACCTGGACCACAAGAAGGCCGCAGCCGCCCTGGCCCCCGCGGCGGTGGCCGCCGTGGCGCAGACCGTGCAGGCGCTCTTCCCCCAGGCCGCCTACCTGCGTCTGAGCCGCAATGCCGTGGACGAGATCAGCATCGGCGCGGTCCTCGCGCCGGACGGAGCGACGATCGCCGGCGCCCCCGAGCCGGACGGCTCCAACTGGCCGGCCGTCCCCGGCTGCGCCCTGCACCTGTGGGGCGGCGTCGAGGCCGACACCGACGCGCTGGAACGCGTCCTGACCGATGCCCACCAGGACGGCGTCAGCTTCCTGCGGCTCGAGTTCCTGCCCGCCCTGGCCGCCCTCGAGGACCCGCTCGCCTCGTTCGGCGACGCCTTCCTCGTCCTGCCCGGCGCCGCCGGGTAGGGCAGGGCGCCGCCTACGGCGGGCACCCGGGCACCGTCCTTGCGTGCTCTCCTGCCGAGATGGCCGGCGCGGATGCCGGCACCGAACCGGGGGCGAACCGCCAGGGACGGGGGCCGGGGGCCGGGGTGCTGCCGGCTGGAGGACGGCCGGCGATCGCGTGCCCGGAGGCGCCGGCGAGCCGCGCCCCGGCCGGCTCTGCCGCCCGCACCGCGCCACCCGCGCCCAGCGGAAGGGACATCCGCTGCGCCGGGTGCGGAAAACTCGCGTGCGCCGGGCCGGTTGCGGCGGTTAGTGTCTGTGCCTGCGGGGCGGCTCCGCAGCGTGCTTCCTTCTCAACTCTCTTGGTAAAGAACTCAAGCGCGCTCACTTCCCGCCCCGCTTTCGCATGCCCGGGACACCCGGCTCTGCACGGCGACGGACACCACGCCCGCCCCCGCACCACCCCCTCTCCTGGCGCGGCCGCGCGGGCCCGACCAGGGCCCCGGCCGCCCGCCGCGGGCCCGCATCCGGCGGGCTCCCTCGCCGTTCCACACTCCTTGGAGGACCTTTCGATGACGGCCCTGCAGACCGCACCGGCCACCGTCCGCCCCGCCCGCTCGCCGGCGGCGGTGATGCTGGCGCGCCGCGGCGCCCTCTACCTCACCGCGGCGAGCGCCCAGGCGAGCGAAGCAACGCTGGCGGGGGTGACCATGCTCGAGAGCGACCTGCTCGAGCGCGGCTACCTGCTGTCCGCGCCGCTGCGCCAGGCGCTGGCCGGGCGCAGCGAGCAGTCCCTGGCGGCGGCCGGCCGGGCCGTTCTCGCGGACGTCGACGACCTCCTGGGCGCGGATCGCGACCACACGCCGCTGTTCCGCGGCTTCCCGGCGACCACGCCCGCCGACACCCTCCGGTTCTGGGTCGACCGGGTCCTGACGGTGTGGCTGCAGCAGCCCGACCAGCCGTGCGTGCTGTGCGGCGAGCAGCGCAGCGTCCACCCGGTGGCTCCGTGCGCGCACCTGGTGTGCCGCTCCTGCTTCGACGGCGCCGAGTTCTCGGCCTGCCCGGTCTGCCACCGCCGCATCGATGCGGCCGACCCGTTCCTGCGACCCGCCGCGCACCGGCCCGCCGCGGGCGCGCGCCGCGCGCTGCCGCAGCGGCTGCGCGTCCTGGCCTACGGCGGGACCCCGGCCGACCTCGTCGACCACGCCGGCGCCGAGCTGGCGGGGCTGCTCGCGCGCACCGGCGCGCTCAGCCCGGGCGACAGCGACGACCTGGGCCCCCTCCTGGACGCGGCCGCCTCGCGCACCGCCTTCGCGTGGTTGCCGGACCGGATCCCGGCCCGGGAGACCAACGCCCACGTGCTGGCGTGGCTGCTGCGCGCCGGCACCGACGACCCGGCGGTGCTGGCGGCCGTCTCGGCGCGCCTGACCACCGCCACCGACGTGCTGCGCCTGCTGGTCGTGCGCTCCGGCGGCGACGCGGGCCTGGTCACGGTCCCGCGCCTGGCCGCGGTGCCGCGGCCGCTGCGCCGCGCGCTGCTGACCGCCCTGGACGCGCTCGATGTCGCCCAGGGCGCAGCCGACCTGCGCCGCCGCGAGAGCGTGGCCAAGCACGCCGGCGAGGTCCTGCACGCCTTCGAGCACGCCCGCGCCTACCCGCGCGCCGCTCTCGTGTTCGCCGCGGTGCGCTCCTTCCAGCTCACCGGCGACCCGCTCTCGCGGCTGCTGCGCGAGGCGGCCGCCGGCCTGCCCGGCGTGGACGCGACCGGGCCCCTGGTCCGCGTGGCGCCGTGGCCCCTCGAGACGGCGCTCGCCGACGGCGACCTGCCGCGCGCGCTCGCGCTGCTCGAAGCCCGTCCCGGCGAGCTGGTGCGCCGCACCGACCACCTGCTGCGCCTGGCCGGACCCACCGGCGCGGACCCGGTCCTTCACGCCCTCGCCCAGGCGGCGCCGCGCGTCGCCCCGGCGGTGCTGCTGTCCGCCCTCGGTGCCCTGCGCACCCGCGCCACCGTGCACCAGGCCCGGGTGTTCTTCCCCAAGGGCCCGGCCGCGAAGGCGTACTTGGCCGAGGACGCGCGCCCCGCCCTGGCCGCGGACGTCGTCGGGCGGGCCGCCGCCATCCTGACCGGCGAGGCCCTCGCCCGCGCCGCCCAGCTCCCGCCGGCGGACCTGGCCGTCGTCGACGCCGAACTGCACGGCATCACCGCGCCGTTCGCCGAGCGCACCGCCTCCCGCGCCCTGGTGACCCTCCCGCGCGGCAGCGAGCTGACCCTGCCCGACGGCCGCACGCTGCGCCTGTTCGTCCACTGGATGGAGTCGCAGGACTCCGGGCGGACCGACCTGGACCTGGCCGCGGCGATGTTCGACGCCGACTGGAACCACATCGGCACCTGCGACTACACCAGCCTGCGCTTCGCCCGGGATGCGGCCGTGCACTCCGGCGACCTGACCAGCGCCCCGGCCCCCGAGGGCGCGAGCGAGTTCGTCGACCTCGACCTGGACCGGCTGGCCGCCGCCGGGGTGCGCTACGTCGTCGCCGTCGTCTTCAGCTTCAACGACGTGCCCTTCGACCAGCTCGCGGACGCGTTCGCCGGCGTCATGGTCCGCGACGAGCCCGGCAGCGCCGGCCCGGTCTTCGACGCGCGCCAGGTCGAGCAGCGCTACGACCTGACCGCCCCGGCCAAGGCCAGCATCCCCATGGTCCTGGACGTCGCCGGCCGGACCCTGCGCTGGCTCGACGTCGTCCAGGGCGTCAGCGGCACCCACCACGCCGTCCACCGCCACACCGACGCCCTGGCCGCGCTCGGCCGGCACCTGACCGGCCACTTCGCCTCCGGCGCCCGCGTGGGCCTGGGCGAGGTCGCCCTCTGGCACGCCGCCGCCCGAGCCACCACCGTGGCGGTGCGCCACCTCGACGGCACCGCCAGCGGCTACCGCCGCCGCACCGGCGAGGACCTCCCCGCGTTCGCGGCCCGGCTCGGCACCCCGGACACCGACCCGGACACCGGCGCCGTGGACCTGACGCGCGCGCAGCTGGCGTTCCTGCTGCGCGGCGACCTCGCCCTGCCCGCCGGGGCCCAGGCGTACGCGCTTCACCAGGCCGCCCTGGATGCGGGCGCGGTGCGGATGATGACCGCCGCCGACCTGGTCGCCGCGCTCGACCCGCAGTAGCCCGCCCGGGCGGGCGCCGGACCGGCGCCACAGCCGAACACCAGGCACTTCGAGGGCCCGGCGCATCGCGCCGGGCCCTCGTCGTCGCGGACAGCCGTGCCGAGGGACACCCGGCCGAGGCCGCCCAGGCCGGGCCGGGGACGGCGCCGGAGCGCGCCGTCCGCAGGAAGCGCCTGCCGATCACCGGCCCGGGGCGCCCGCGCCGGGACGGGCCCCGTCGCCGGCTGTTGCGCCGGCCCCCGGCGGCCATCGGCGTTGCCCGACCTGCGCCGATCACCCGATCGGGCAACCCGGGCCGGGGCCGTGCCGCCGGGGACCCGTGCGCCGGCCGCCCGGTGCGCCCCGGCGTGCGTGCGCGGTTCGCCGCGCGCCGGCTACCCGGCGGGGATCCGGTAGGCGGCGTTGAGCCACAGCACGGTGGCGCAGTCCCACCGGGCCAGGGACGGCTCGGCCATGAGGTGCCGTTCGGCGTTCGCGTCGAGGCCGGCGGCGCTCACGTACACCGCGTCCCAGCCGGCGCCGGCGGCCGCGGCCCAGTCCGGCGTGGTGCGCCGCATCGGGTGTCCGGCGGGGAGCCGGTACGCCTCGACGAGGTCGTCCAGGTGCTGCGCGGTGTCGACCAGGTAGACGCGGGCGTGGGGCAGCGGCTCCACCTCGGTCAGGCGCGTGTAGCGGCCCAGGTGGTGTGAGGGCGTCCGGGTGTCCGGGTCCGGGGTGGCCAGCCAGTCGGTCCAGGCCGTCGCGGCTGCGGAGCCGTCGGCGGCGCGGGAGGTGACGGGGGCGCACCACAGGCCGCCGGCGGGCCGGTTGGAGCCCTCCTGGCTGGTGGCCCCCCTGAACTCGTCCGGCCCAGGTGGCGGGCGGTCGTCGGAGCCGGCGTAGGCGATCGGCGGGAGCAGCTGCAGCGGCAGCGCGGTCAGGTCCACGCCGGCCATCTTGCCGCAGAGCGGGCCGGGCGCCGGCGGGATGGGACATACTGCGCCGATGACCAGCATGACGGTTGACCCGCGGGCGGCGCGGTCGCGGATGCGCCGGCACCTGTGGGTGCTCGCGTGCGCTCCGGTCGGCGTGGCCGCGGTGGCGCTGGCCGTCGGGTGCCTCTTCCTGCTGCCGCTGGTGGACCGGTCGTCGCGGACGCTGTGGGCGGTCGGCGCACTGACGGGGTTCTGCTACGTGGTGCTGCGCGTCCGGAAGTGGGTCGGCCGCCTGGCCGCCGGCACGGTGCTCGACCTCGAGGAGGTGCTCTGCACCGGGGCGGCCGGTTCGGCCGCGCGCCGCACCCCGAGTCGGGCGGTGGCCTCGCGGGTCGGCCCGTTCCCCAGGTTCCCGCGCCGGGTGCGGCGCGCGGTCGAGGCGGCGCTCGTCCTCGACGCGGACGCCGGCGCGGTGATCCCGGGCCCGGCAACCGAGGCGCTGCTCACCGCTGCGGTGGACGCCTGCGGCCGGTGGGCGGACGCACTGGACAGGGCTGATGTCCGGGCAGCCCGGGCGGCGGACAGCCGGCCCTGATCGTCGTTGCCGCCGACGGCTGGCGTGTCGGCAGGTCTTTGCGGTCCTACCGTTCCGCGGTTTCAGAGGGTTCCCGTCCCCGGGCGCCCTCCTCGACCGCGCGGCGCAGGGCCTGGGTCTCCTGGAGCTCGTCGCAGATGGCGTCGTAGCGGCGCCGGGCGTTGTTGAGGGCCTTCTCCGCGTCGTCGCGGTCGGCAAGGAGGCGGCGTTCACGGTCGCGCAGTTCAGCGGCGACGGGGCGGGTCATCGCGGGTCCTCGGTGGTCGCAGTGGGGTCGGCGAGGACACCGGACTCGGTGCCGTCGGGGTCGGTGATCAACGGGTGCTCCCTGCGGGCCGGTCGGCGAGCCGCGGGCGGAGGTCGCGGATCCAGCCGTCGGGGTCGGTCGGCCGGGGCGGGATGACGTCCGGCAGTCGGCTCCGAGGGGCCCGAGGGGCTCTGCCTGTCCGGCGATCCCGTGTGCCTCTTGCCGCACCGCCTTCGCGCAGCCCCGCGGGCCGCCCGCTCCTCGGGGAGCGCCGACTCCCCTCAGTCCGGGGCAGGTTCGACAGCGTGGTGCACCGCCGCCGCCCCGACTGTCACACCCAAACCATATATTTATACATGTAAACGCGTCGGACGTCGGAGGCACTCATGACCCACCCCACGACCCTGCTGCGCTTCTCCGCGTCGGGTCACCGCTCCATCGACGGCATGGTCGAGATCGACCTGGACCCCGCCGGGGACGCCCCCGCCTGTGCCCTGGCCCTGCTCGGCGCGAACGGCTCCGGCAAGACCAGCGTCCTGTCCGCGCCGGCCTTCATGCGCGACGCCGTCCTGCACTCCTGCGACGCCTGGGCCGCGCGCGACCCCCAGCTCGACCCGCGCCCGCTGCCCGTCGAGCCGTTCGCCCTGCGCCGCGTCCCCGAGCCCTCCTCCTTCGAGGCCGACGTCCTGCTCGGCGACACCGTGTGGACGTACGGCTTCGAACTCTCCGGCGACCGCGTCCTGAGCGAGTGGCTGCGCAGCGAGGACGGCGAGGGCGCCGAGCGGCTGTGGATCGACCGGGACGCCGACCGGGGCCCGCTCACCCGCGACGCATTCGACCCGGGGCTGGCCCACGCCGACCTGCTCGCCACCGTCACCCGCGCCGACGCCCTGGTGCTGTCCGCCGCCGGGCTCATCAACCACGCCCAGCTCGCCCCGCTGTTCGCCTGGTTCCGCGACAACCTGCACACCCTCACCCCCACCGGGGCGGCCGACCAGGACCGCACGCTGCAGGCCCTGCGCGAGAACTCCGCCGCCCGCCGCGCGCTCTCCCACCTCCTGCACGCCACCGACCAGAACATCGCCGGGATCACCCTGAACACGGACACTGGGGAGCTCGTGTTCGCCCACGGCTCCCCCGGCCGCCCCGGCGGCGGCCTCACCTGGGCGCAGCAGTCCGGCGGCACCCGCACCACCGTGACCCTGCTGCACGCCGCGCTGCGGGCCCTGCGCACCGGCACCGTGCTGCTCGTCGACGACTTCGGCAGCAGCCTGCACCCGCACCTGGCCGCCGAGATGGTGCGCCTGTTCACCGACACCGAGCTGTCCAACACCCGGGGCGCGCAGGTGGTGCTGGCCACCCACACCGCCACCGTCCTCGGCGACGGTGTCCAGCACCTGCTGGCCCCGCACGAGATCGTCCTCGTCGAGAAGCACGACGACGGCGCGACCCGCGCCGCCGCACTGTCGGACTTCCACATCGGCGAGCGGGAGGACCTGCGGCGCTCGTACCTGCAGGGCGCGTTCGGAGGCGTCCCCCACCTCCTCGAAGGCCGACTGCCGCGCGAGCTGCACGCAACGGCCCTGTGACACCCCGCCCACGCCGGGCACGGGAGCGCCCACCCCCGCTTCCAGGCAGCTGTGTTCTACGCCTACAACCCCGGTGCGCAGCGCCCGGGCGGCCCGGCCGCCCCGGCCGAGGTCGTCCGCATGCTCGCCGAGGCCCGCGCCCTGCTCGACGGCGCCGCCCCGCTCCCCGGGCAGGTGGCCGCCGAACTGGCCGAACGCACCGACCGGGCCATCCAGGGCGCCATCGACATGGCTCCCGGCCGCTGGGGCCCGCTCGACCCGCGCCCCGCCGCCTGACCGCCGCCGCCGCCGCCGACCGCTAACGCGCGAACGCTGCTCCCCGCCAAGCCCCGACCGGGGCCAGCCCCGCAGCACTCCCACCGAACGCCCCCGAACCGGCGGGCACGCGCCCGGCACCCCGCCCCGGCGCTGTCCGCCCTCTCGCCCCGCGGCCCGCCCACCCGGGCGCGGTGAACACCCGCCCCCTCCGCGCCAGCCCCGCCCACAGGAGCCGTCCACGATGACCTGGGATCTCGCCCCCGGAACACGCCTGCCCCGCGCCGACGTCCACGCCCGCTTCGGCGGAAGGCCCAAGCCGCGCATCAGCCCGTCGAAGTCCAGCCCGAACGTGCTGCTCTTCGCAGCCCCCGCCACCGCGGCGGGCCGGTTCGACGGCTGGAGCGGCGAACACGTCCACTTCGGCGGCGAGGGCGGCACCGACGGCACCGACCAGGTGCTCACCCACGGCAACGGCACCGTCCTGCGGCACGAGGCCGAACAGCGCGCCCTGCGGCTGTTTCGCCCGGGGGACGACGGCACCGTCGAGTACGTCGGCGAGTACCGCCTCGCGCGCAAGCGACCCGTCGCCCACGCCGAAGCACCCGCCGACCCCCGCCAGCCCCTGCAGGTGCGCCGCACCGTCGTCTTCCGGCTCACGCCCCTGGACGGACCCCCGCACACGCTGCCCCCCGTCGAAGCCACGGCCGCCAGGCTCCGCCTCCGGCGCACCGAGCCCGGCATCCCCACCGGCACCGCCCCGACGCCGGGACACGAGGCGGCCGCGAAGCTGCTGCGGGACTACGAACTCCACGCGCGGCACATCCACCAGTGCGACGTCACCGGATATCGGATCACCCCGGCCGACAGCCTGACCTCATGGCACGTCGAACTCCTCGATCACACGCGCAACGAGGTGCTGGCCACGCTGACGACCCTCGCCCGCCCGGCCGTCTGGGAAGCGCTGGGCCGCCTCCACGACCAGGCGCGCCACTTCCGGCCGCGACCGCGCCGCGTCCTGCTCATGCCGACCGGGCCCGACGCCGGCCTCGCCGCGCTCCTGCGCGCCCAGAAGGTCACCGCCCTGTGGCCGTCCGGCCCGGAGGACTTCACCCGCACCCCCTGAACGCACCGCCCGGACACCGCTCCCGCACGGCACCGAGGTCCGGGCCCGTCCCGAACTGACCGTGCCGCCCCGACGACACCCTCCCCCAGGAGCGCCACCGTGCCCGCCACCTCCCCCAGGAACCCGCCGCGCGGGCGCCGCCGCGCCGCCCCGGCACAGGCCGCCGACGCCCCGGCGCAGCCCGCCGCGTTCGTCCTCACCCCGCTGCCCGCGCCGCCGCCCGCGCCGGACCGCGACAGCGCCGACTCCTGGTCGGCCGCCTCCATGCAGGACCACCTGGACGCCCGCACCCGCATCGCGGCGCACGACGCCGCCATGCGCGCCGTGCACCGCGAACGCGTCGGCGCGGACCACCTGGACGTCATGCTCGCCCTCGCCGGCGCGGAGACGATCGCGGCCCGCCTGGGCCCCGACGAGCAGGCCCTGCACGCGGCCCGCCTGGACGCCTACGCCGCCGCGCACGGCCTGCGCGGCTGGTACCGCACCCGCGACCTGCGCGGCCGCCACCATGTGGCGGTCAACAAGATCCGCACCCGCGACGAGGGCGAGCGGGGCCGCTACTTCACCCACACCGCCGACGCGATGCACGGACCCGACCGCTACTGGGTGATCGACCGCGACAGCGGCCGCACCGCGGCCCGCCTCACGACTCCCGCCGAAGCCGCCGACTGGATCCGCGCAGCGGAGAACACCCCTACCGCCTGAGCGCCTGGCCCCCGCGCCGCATGACCCCCGCGCCGCCTGCCGGGCGCGCCGCCGCCACAGCCGCCGCGGGCCCCCTTCCACGAGAGGGGCCGCGCGGCACCTGCACGGCGCCGCGCAATCCGGCAGGCCGCCCGCTGCCGCTCCCGCCGCCGACATCGACGAGGCCGGGGGAGAAGCCGGCACGGCCCGAACGGCACCGGCACCTGGCGTGCCGGACCGGGGCCGGCGAGCCACCCCGCGCCGGTCCCGGCCCTGTCCGGGGCCGCGACCACGGCGCGCGGCGCGACGGACCGCACATCACCGCACACCGGCAGGAGCGGCAGGAGCGGCAGCAAGGGCGCGGTGCCCGAGATGCAGGCCGCCACGGGCACCACCTGGCCGACGTCCACGGGGAGCTCACCGAGGCCGTCCCCGGCCCGCACCGCGCACACCGGGCGGAAGCCCCCGCGAGCTGGGGCCGAAGCCTTCCCGGGGGCCCGGCACCGACCCGGGCCTTGAGATCGTCCGCCCCCGCCTCACCCCCTGCCCCGGGCGTCTGACCACCGCGGCGCCGAGCGGCCCGCACGGACGCCGCGGAAGGCCCCGGTGCCCGGCCGCGCCCCGCACCACGACCCGAGAAAGGGACACCATGAACGACACGCGCGCCACCGCCCACGCCCTCACCGCGGCCTACCGGCACCTGCCCGCCGGCCATCTGATGACCCGGGCGGAGGCCGCCCGCAGGATCGCCCCGCTGCTGGGCCTGGCGCCCGCCGGCGCCGCCGGGCGCCGCATCACCGACGCCATCGCCGCCGGCGCCCTGGTCGAGCTCCGCCCCGCCGGCGACACCCGGCTGACCGTCCCCGGCGCGCCCGCCGGCGCCGTCGTCTCGGTGGTGCCCGGCACCGTCGAGGAGAGCGTCGAGGTGGTGATCGAGAACCCCGAGGGGACCGTCGAGCTCTACCTCGGCGGCCGGGGCCGCCGAACCGGACCGGCCCTGAACCTCACCCGCCGCTCGCTGGTGCTCTGCGCCGCCAACGCCGAGCGCCTGGCCGCCGAGCTCCACCGGCTGTGGGCCGAGATCCAGACCTATGCCGCCACCACCCCGGAGGCGATCGGCGCCGCCCTGGCCGCCGCCGGCCTGCCGGGCGCCGAGGACGCCGGCTGCGGCTGGTGGACCACCCACAGCGGCAACGACGGCCGCCCGATGGTCGTGCACGCGGACGGGACCCGCACGGGCCCGCGCCGCACCGACGAGGCCGAACAGCGGCACTGGGCCGAGCAGCTCGACGCCGTCGAGGACGCCCTACGCCTCGCCCGCTTCCAGGTACGGCGCTCCGCCGGGCACGCGGTCATCGTCCACGGCCGCACCACCCCCGGCCAGGCGCAGCCGGCCGACATCGTCCGCGTCGCCTCCCGCACCGTGCGGCGGCCCGGCGGCTCCACCGCCAAGCGCTCGTACCTGCATGTCAACTGCGCGTGCCGGCTCACCGCCAGCCTGCAGGGGACGTACAGCAGCAGCGCCGAGGCCCTCGCCGCCCTCCGGGCGCGCGCGGCCGGCGCCGGCGGCGCCTACACCGCCCCGGTCGCCTGCCGCGGGAACCGGCGCCGCCCCGAGGACCCCGAGGACGCCGAGGTCCCCGAGGACGCCGACGCGCTCGCGCCCTGCGAGGTCGGTCAGGACGGCGGCCTGGCCGCGGCCCCGGCCCCGGTCCCGGCCGGACAGGGCGGCGGCGCGGCGGCGCGTGAGGAGCAGCGCCTCGCGGCCGCCGAGGCGGTGCGTGAGCTGCTGGCCGCGGCCGGCGAGGTGGACCTCGACGCGGCCGGCCCCGGCCCGACCGGCAGGGCCGGGTTCCAGGTGCGGGCGTCGGCGCGGGACGGCGTGTGGGTGCGGATCCTGCGCAAGGCGCCGGTGCGGTCGGAGGCGGAACACGAGAGGGACCTCGCCCGCTGGGCCCGGGTGCTGCGGCGCGCGCGGTGGGGTGTGGCCCGCACCGGCGCCCGCGGGAGCGAGGCGTACGGGCTGCGGGCCACCGCCTCCCCCCGGGTGCTGGCCGGCCTCGCCGCGCGCCGCCGCGAGCGGGCCCGGACGGCGCCGCCCCAGCCGCAGCCCGGCCACCATCACGCGCCGCCGGCGCACGGGGTGCCGGCCGGGGCCGTCGAGCAGCAGTCCGCAGCGGCCGTGCCGGCGCCCGCCCGCGGGGCGGGCGGGCCGCTGGGGATCGCGGAGATCGCCGGGGCGTTCGACCCGCGCGAGATGGCCGGCAACGTCTTCACCGACGAGGCCCCGCTGGACGTCGCCGTCCCGGCCGCGGCCAAGTGGCTCCGGGCGGCCCAAGCCGCACGGGCCGCAGGCCGCGGCCGGGCGGCCGAAGCGGCCGAGGGGAAGGCCGCGGCCGCGCTGCACACCGCAGCCCGCACGGCCGACGCCGCCACGTGGACGCGCATCGCCCGGTGGCTGGCCGGCCCGGGCGCTGGCACGGACGCCGGCGCGGACGGCCCGGCCGCGGACGATCTGGCCGAAGCCGTCCCCGGGCTGCCCGCGCTGGCGGGCTCCGCCGCCCGGTTCCTCGCGCTGGGGCTCACGTCCCGATCACTGGTGATGATCAAGGCAGCCGACCAGGGCACCCGCCGGCTCGCCCAGGCCCTGCGCGCCGCGGTCGGAGCCGACGGTGAGGGCCTGTGGCCGCAGGTCGCCCGGTACGCGGTCGAGCGGGAGGCCGCCGCGCTGATCGCCGCCGGCTCTGTGGGGCCGGTGGTCGAGCTGGGCGCGCCGGGCCCGCCCGGCGGCCCGGCGCGGCCCCTGCGGCCGGCCGTGGCGGCGACGCCCGGGGAGAGCACGGCGGCGGCCCGGGCGCGGCTGCTGGAGGAGCGGCTGCGGCCGGACGGGATCGGCCCGCTGCCCGACTTCGTACGGGTCCTCGACTACGACGTGAACTCCTACGAGTGGGGCGTGGAGTGCTCCCGGCACGACGGGGGCTGGGTGAGACAGCCGGGCTCGTTCGAGTACCGCGCGGAGGCCGAGTGCGCCGCCCGGTCGCACGCGCGGCAGCACCGATCGGCCGTCGGCGCCCTGACGGACGACCACATCGCCCAGGCCCGCGCGCTCGGTTTCTCCCTCGCCCAGCACCAGGTGCTGGGCGAGGCGGTGCGTGGCCGGGTGTGGGAGAACGCCACCGGCCTCTTCCACCCCGACGACCTGCAGTCGCCCTCCGGCCGGGTGCAGCGCCGCCGGGTCGCGGACCTGTGGGTACGCGGCCTGGTGCGCCTGGTCGACGACGGGCCGCACAGCCGGCAGATCCTGGCCACCGAAGCCGGCGCCGCAGCCCACCGGCTCCTGGCCGGCGCCCGCCGCCAGGGCACGGTCGCGTACTGCGAGCGCGACACGATGCGCAGCACCGGCCCGCAGCGCGCCGCCTGGCCCCGCATCAAGGCCGCGCCCGTGGCCGCCGTGACGGCCGCAGAGCCGGACGCGACGCAGCGAAGGAGCGGCGGCTGAGCGCGGCAGGGCCCGGCAGTCGCACGGACGCCGAGTGCGCCGCCCCGCCCGCCCGGCCGCCGGACAGCCCGTCCGGGACCGGCAGTTCAGCAGGCCCCGCAGCCCGTCCGGCCCCGGCGGGCATCCCCTCACCCGCGGTGCGCCCGGCACGCCATCCCCGTACCTGTACAACGGCCCGTCCTGTACCTGTACAACAGCCCGCCCGCCCCGGGGCGGGCGCACGACAGTGAGCCCATGCCCGCTCCCTGGAAGAACCCGGCCCGCCACGCCGGCCCCTACGCCTTCTGCAGGGCCCTGCACCAGGAGGCCGCCCTGGTCCTGGTGTCCGCCGGCTGCACCCCCGCCGCCTACGATCGCGGCGGTGTCACCACCGCCCAGGGCTTCGAGCTGGGCCTGGACGCGCAGGTGCGGCCCGACAAGCCGCACCTGCCCGTCCGGCCCGCCGGCCTGTCCCCGGCCGAACGCGAGGCCGCCGCGAGGAGCCGGGAGGCCCACAACCGCGTGGCCGAGGAGCGCGCGCGGCGCCTGGACGCGCGGCGCCGAGATGAAGTCCGGGTGCGTGGCGGCCCTGGCCGCCGCCGGCTGGGGAATCGAGCAGCTCCACGGCACGGTCACCGCCACCGCTCCCCGAAGCGGCCGCCGAAGCCCTGCGGGCCGTCCTGGAAGCGTAGGGCCTTCGCCCGGGCCCCTGGGAGCGCGGCCGGCGCCGGGCCCGGAACGAACCCGCACTTCCACGAGGCAGGACACCGGCGCCGCACGGAGCCGGAGGCGCCGGGCCGAAGCCCCCGCGCACCGCGGCGGCCGCCCTGCAGCAGGCCGCCCGGCTCCGGCCTCCGAACCCCGAAACGGCCACCGGTTCCTCGAACCGGCGAGCCCGCCCCGGCGGGCCGCCGCTCACGGCGCACGCCCGGGCCGTACCCGGCGCGGTGGACGGCCCGCCGCCCGCGGGCGGCGGGCGGCGGGCGGCGGGCGCGTCAGCAGGCCATCGCGTCCAGGCCGCAGACGCTGCAGTCCCGCCCGCCTCCGGCGCAGCGGAAGCCCGGCCCCCAGCTGTCCAGCTCGCCGGCGGTCACGGGCAGGAAGTCGTCCGGGGTGTGGGGGGCGTGGGCGCGGCACAGCAGGTGGATCCTGTCGTGCGAGAGGTACGCCACGACCTGCCCGGCCGCGGGCCGGTACGTGGCCAGGACCCGGTCCTGCGGGTCGGGCGCGGGTCCGGCCGGGATGCGGGCGGCCGCCGCGCCGATCGCCTTCGCGCACGGGGCGCAGAGCATGAACGGGCCGCCGTCGCCGGCCCGCGCGTCGGGCAGGTGCACGGCCCACCGCTCGCTCGCCACGGTCTTGAAGCAGGTGCCGCAGCGCCGGTCGTCGCCCGACTCGACGGCGATCAGGGTGGAGGACCTCACGACGATGGCGCCGCCTGCGGGTACGTGCTGCCGGACGCGGTTGAGCGCGTCGTGGTAGCCGAGGTCCTCGCGGTCCTGAAGGTCCCTGGCCTGCTGCTGCAGGGTGCTGCGCCGGGTCATGATCGTCTCCTTGGAACCGGCCCTGGTGCCCACGCCGTCGGCCGGTGGAAGGGAACGGGGTCGACCGGTGCACAGCTCTGGATCCCGCAGGACCTTCTCCCGGGACTCGCGCGGCGTGGGCGCACGACAGCAGGATGGGCGTTCAGCTCGCCGGCACCACCGTAGCCGACCGGGCGCCCCTCACGGGGCCGGCCGGCAAGAGCCGCGTCCCGGACCGGCCCCCAACCGGTGGAGCCCGCCGTCCCGGGCCGGCCCGCCGCGGCAGGGGCCGGTCGCCGGGCGCCCGGCCGCTACCAGGTGACGGGCACCGCGGCGCGCAGCAGCCGGACCGTCTCCCCGGGGCCCAGGCGCACGCCGTGGCCGCCGACGCAGAAGGCGTAGGTGATCAGCATCTGCGCGGCCGCGGCCCGCCGCACCCGCTCCTCGGCGCCCTCCCACTCCTCCCGCGCCGCCTGCACGCCCCGGTCGCGAAGCGCCGCCCCCAGCGTGTACGTGAGGAGGGTGACCCGGTCCGGGGTCCACGCCGCCCGGCCGCGCCCGCCGCGCTCCTGCGAACCGTGCGCGGGCCTCGCCGCCAGCGGGCCCAGGAGCGCGAGCACGCCGTCCCACAGCAGCCCGGACTCCTCGAGCCCGGCGACCAGGTCCTCGACCGCGTCCGGTGACGCCGTCCGCACGACCTCCCCGACGGCGCCCTCCACGAGCGCCTGGACGAACCCTCCCGCAGGCGGGACCGGGGCGGGGGCGGGTTCGCTGCTCACCCTGCGACCGTACAGCCGCCGCCCGGGCTCACCGGGGTACCCCGGACGGTAACCGCCGCACCCGCGGCGCGGACAGCCGGAGCGGACGGTTACCGAACCCGGCTGCCACTCTGCCCGGGCCGCGGGATACCGGTCTGTTGCCCGGCGCAGGGGCAGCCCGGTGAGCGGCGGGAGCAGCGAGCGGCCCCCGGCCGGTAACCGGGCGCTCCCAGCACCCGGTAGCCGAGGGTTCCGAGCCCGGCGGCGGCTCGCGGGCACGGCGGTATCCCGCATCCGCGCAGGACCGGTATCCGCCGAGGACGGTCACCGGTCCGAGCCCGGTGACCGGCGGCCGGGCGGCTCCGGGCCGGCAGGGGCAGCGCCCCTCGGCGTGGCCGTACCGCAGGACGGTCGAGGACACCCTCGGCCGGCCGCCCGCCGCCCGCCCGCCGTCACCCGGGCGGGGGCGGCCGGGCGGCGGGCGGCGCAGGAGCAGGAGCAGGGCCGCCGACTGCGGGCGGCGCCCGCGAGTGCGTCCCGGGGACGGTCGGCGCCACGCGGGGGGACACGCGCGGCCGAACGGCGGCCGTGAGCGGGCGCAAGGGTGCCCTAGACCCTCCTTGCCCGGTCGCCGCAAGGCCTTGGGCCCTCTCGAGGCAGGGCTCGGTCGCAGCCCTAGACGCCCCGGCCCGCCCGCGGGAAGGGGCCGCCCCGCTCCCCGGGGGAGGGGAGCGGGGCGGGACGGGGGCGCCGCGGACGGGCAGGACGAGTTCCTCGAGAGCCTGCTTCGCCCCCGGGTCGCCAGGGCCCGGGGCAGCATCCCGCCCCGCCCCCGCCCGGCGGCCGCCGCCGCACATCCGCCCCGACCCGGCGCCGGTCCGGCGGCCGGCCCGTGGCAGGACGGCCGGCGCGCCCCGTCCGCCGGTACCCGGCGCGCCGCAGCGCTCACCGGCCCTGTCGGCAACCGGCGGCCGAGGCCGGCGGTATCGGGCCCGGTGGCTGACAGCGCTACCGGCGGTGAGCCCGCCCGCCGGTCACCGGCAGCACCACCGGTGAGCGGCGGGCGCCCCCGCCGGTCACCGCTCACCGGTCGGCGTACCGGTTACCGGTCGGCCGCCGGTTACCGGCCGGCGTACCGGTTACCGGTCGGCCGCCAGTTACCGGTCACCGGTCGGCGTACCGGCCGCGGCCGTCACCGGTGAACCCGCTCACCGCGCCGCCGCCGTGCGGAGCCGGATACCGTGCCAGGCGATCACCGCTTGGGGCGGACACCGCGGCGGTGAGCGGGCAGGACCCAGCGTCTGGGCCGGCAGGGCCCTCACAGGCACCCGGCACACCCCGGGGCGCCGCCGACACCGTGGACCTGCCCTCAGCCCGGCCGCACCCGGGTGCTGGGCCCGCCTGCGAACACGGGGCCGCCGGGACCGGCGAGCCACCCCGCGCCGGTCCCGGCGCCGACACCCCGGGAGAGCGCCGCCCGCCGACTTCCGTCCGGCCCCGGCACCGGCGCGGTGCCGGGGCGCCCGGGAACCGCCCGCAGCGCATCTGCTGCCCGTCCGGCGCCCCGTTGCCGGACGGCTCCCCGGGGTCCGCCCCGGCCCACCGCCACACCCAGGCCCCCACCCCCTGTCGGCCGCCCCGCCGGCCCTTCCCCCGCCCCCGCCAGCCTTCTTCTCCCACCCCCCGCCGGCCGCCCCCCGCCGGCCCTTCCCCCGCCCCCGTCGGCCTCCTTCTCCCATCCCCCGCCGGCCGCCCCCCGCCGGCCCTTCCCCCGCCCCCGTCGGCCTCCTTCTCCCATCCCCCGCCGGCCGCCCGCCGGCACCCGGGCCCACAGCGCTCCCTCCCACCCCGGCCGGCGCCGCTCCTCCCGCCCCGCCGAGGGCCCCTCCCCCGGCGGGGCCCCAGCCCTAGAAACCCCGACACCTCTAGCCCTAGAACGCCTCCACCCGCCCCGGACCCGGGCCCGCAGCACACCGGCAGGCCCGGGCCCGGCCCGGCTTCTCGGGGGTGCGCCGGGCGCGGCGGGGCGTGTGCGCGGCGTCCCGGCACCGGCTGGGCGCCGTTCTCTCGGAAGGCGCGGCCTGGCCGCCCGCCGGGCGGGGCTGCGGGCGCTGTCCCCTGGCCGGGGCGGCGGCTGTCGGCCTCGATGTCGGTTCGCAGCCGGTGGGCAACGGCCGCAGGCGGGGCGGCCGGACCATGGCGGACTGCGCGGTCGCAGGCCTCCCGGCAGTGGCCGGAGGGGCTGCGCTGTCGGGGTTCCAGCCGACAGCGATCGGAGCCGGCCTCGGGGACTGCGGCACGTGGCCGGCCGTCTCCAGGCCGGGCCCTGACCGGCCGGTGTCCCGGCGGGCCCGCCGGTCGGGTGCGCGTCGGGTCAGGCCGGTCGCAGGGCGGCTTCGGTGTCGACGTCGCGGATGCGGGACAGGTGGAAACTCTGCACATCCTCCTCGTCCTCGCCGCCCGCGCTGCCGTACAGGTAGGGCGGGTCGAGTTCCAGGTCGCGCAGGTGGTAGGTCGCGGTCCCGGCCTGGGTGGCCTCGCGCCCGGTCGCGTAGGTGAGGGACGCGCCCGTCCCCCGCTCCAGGGCGTGGGCGAGGCGGCGGGCCGCGGGCGGGTCGAGGTGGGGAGCCTCCCGGGCGAGGACCTGCTCCGTGGCGCAGAGCACGGCGGCGGCCGGCTGCTCGCCGCCACGGAGCAGGAGCTCGGCCAGGCCGGCCGTGTCGACGGCGGTGCCGTCGACGAGGCCGGTGTTCTGCCGGGGCCGCACCGCGGGCCCGGCCGCGGGGCCGAGGCGGCGCGGGCGCGGAAGTGCGGGCGGCACGTCGAGCCGGACCGCCGCGGTGCGGCCCTCGAGCACGGGCGTGTGGCCGGCTCCGCGGAGCGCAGCCATAACGGAGTGGCCGGGCAGGTCGCTGGTGGCCACGGTGGGCGCCAGCGTCCGCAGGCCGAGGTGGGCCAGGCGCGGGTCGACGGTGGCGGCGGTGAGCTGGGCGGGGTCGTGGAAGGTCAGGACGCTGGCGGGGGTGGTCAGGCGCACCCGGTCCCGGTCGGCGGCGGCCTGCCGGATCAGGTCGGCCATCGGGGCCGGGATGCCGGCGGTGCGGGCCGCGTCCCGCAGGAGCTGCTCGATGCCGGCGGGCGGCAGGCCCCCGTCGAGTGCGCGGCGCAGCGAGGCCGGTGTGAGGTGCCAGCGGGTGGGTCGGTAGCCGGCGGCGCGGTCGGCGACCTGCCCGAGGAGGGCGGTGAGCCGGGGTGAGGGGAAGCCGTCGGCTTCGAGGTCCAGGTCGGGGCCCAGTGTGGCCGTGTCGCACTGGGGCAGCAGTTCCTCCGCGAGCCGGGCCAGTTCCCGCTCCCGCTGTGCGGGGTTCCCGCGGGTGGGCAGGACCGCCCGGGCCAGCGGGGTGGGGGCGTCCAGGGCGAGGAGGCCCAGGAGCTGGGCCTCGCCGACCAGCGGGGCGAGCGCGCGGATGTCGTGGTCGCGCTCGCGCTGACGGTTGAAGGTGGGGAGGAACTGGTAGGTGCAGGCGCAGGACAGGGCGGCCGGGACGTGCCAGGCCACCAGGTCGACGGCCGCGCCCACCAGGTCGCCGGCGGCGTCCAGGGCCCGGCGGGCGGGCAGCGCCGCGAGGGCGGTGAGCAGGCCGGTGCGGGTGGCCAGGCAGCCGTCGCAGTCGACCTGTCCGGCGAGCGGCGCGATGAGGCCTTCGGGTCCGGTGTCCCGGCCCGGCCAGCGGTCGCAGATCAGTTCGGTGCGCGTGGGGGTGGAGCGCATCGTGCGCCAGGCGAGGGCGAGGCGGGCGTACTGGCCGCCCGGCGGGAGCTCGGTCCACGGGTCGTAGGCGGTGGTCGCCGCGACGCGGTCGCCGTCGCGGGCGAGGAGGCCGGCCCCTTGGGCGCACTCGAGGACCAGGCGCGCCGCGGTGGGCGGGCAGCCGGCGGCCCTGGTGATCCGGGTCAGCTCCCGGAGGCCGATCCCGCCGTCCTCCAGCAGCTGCGGCGGCTGTTCGGCGCACACGCGCAGCACCGCGGCCGCCCGGTCGAGGAACGCGGCCGCCGCGGCGGCTGCGGCGGCGTCCACCGCGCGGGCGTCGAGCGGGGCGGGCGCCGGGGCGGGCGGGCGGGGGTGGAAGGGCGCGGCCGGCGCGGGTCCGCGCAGCGCGATCAGTACCTCGGCCGGCACCTCCTGGTCCCGCTCCCCGTAGAAGGCGAACCTTCCTCCCGGCCCGGTGGGGTGCTCGCCGCGGCACAGCAGGGCCCGCTCGGCGGCCCAGTCGTCGCCGCTGCTGTCCCCGCCCAGGACCCCGTAGCGCGGGGAGTTCTGCTCGGCCAGGCGCTTGAGGAGGTCCTGGGCGGCGCGGGGCGCCGCGGCGACCAGGGCCCGCACCCGGTCGGGGTCGCGGTGGTGGGCCAGCAGGACCGCGCGCCGCTCCTGCTCGTCGCCCGCCGTCTCGAGGCCGAGCGCGTGCAGGGCCGTGTCGAGGCCGTCGCCGCGCAGGTTGCCGACGACGGTCTCGAACCCGGTCAGGGGGTTGTCCAGTCCCAGGGGCTTGTCCCAGGCGCCGCGCAGGGCCGGCGCGGCGGCCAGGTGCTCCGGGCCGGCGGGGGCGGGCGGGAGCGTCCAGGCCAGGCCCAGCCCGGCCAGGCGCTCCAGGGTTTGGTCGAGGGTGACCTCGTCGCCGTCCGGCGGGGTGCCCGGGTCCTCGGGGACGCCGAGGGCGGCGGCGAGCAGCGGCCGCGGGCAGGGCGTGGGCAGCGCGGCGAGCGCCTCTGCCACTTGCGCGCACGGCAGGGACAGCCGGGCGACGGCCCGCTGGACGCTGCCGGGGCGCAGGAGGCGCTCGGCGAGCTCGTGCACGGTGCGGGGGGCCGGTTCGGTGCACGCGTCGGGCCGGTCGGCCAGGAGCCGGGCAAGACCGCCGGAGCCGAGCGAGCGCAGGTGGACGGCGAGCTGGTCAACAGCGAGCTGGCCGGCCGCGGGGGCGCTGTCGTTGGTGCGGGTCACCGTGTCCTCTTCCCCGTCAGCTGCCGTCGGGTGCGGGCACCCGGCCGCAGGGGCATCCGGGTGGCGCACCGGTCCACTTCTAGCAGGCGGGGTCCCCGCCCTGAGGGGTATCCGGGGGAAACCACCCGAACCGGCACACCGGCCCGGCACGGGAAACGCCGGGCACGGCGGCGCGAGCGGCAGCCGGTACGGTCCCGGACCGGCGTAGCTGAGCGGGTTCCACCGCGGACAACCACGGACCGGCCCGTCCTCCTCACCGCTCCCCGCGCAAGAACACACCCCGGACACTCCCGGGACACCGCGGGACACCCCCGTTATCTTGGGTGCTCGGGAGCTGTAAGGCACGTATGGCAAGTGGGCCTGATCGGTCCGTGCCTTACAGATATCCGCAGGTTCGTCAGGCAAGTAGGTGCTTGTCCCACTCGCCGGGCCAGACCCACTCGTACATCACCCGCCGCGCCCAGTAGCACCGGTTGATACCGCGCAGGTGCTCGTCGTAGGACTCGACCGAGCTCTCCGACAGGGCGTTCCAGCGGTCCATCCAGTACCCGTCTGCCTGGCGGTACGCGAAAGTGCCCCGGGCCCTCCGCAGGTCGGCGAACGTCGCGGACGCCTCGACCTCCCGCTGAAGCTCCAGGTACAGGCTGCGCCGCCGCGGGTGGGTGGTCTGCTCGGCGAGGTCGCCGAGCGCGGCGACGATCGTCGCCCGTCCTTCGGCGAGGATCTCCTCAGCGGTCGGGGGCGGCGGCAGAAGGGAGGACCGCTTGCGGACGGCGGCGACGGCGGCCTGGTGGCTCTCGCCGGTCTCGGCGGCCCGGGCCCGGGCGGCGTTCTTCCGAGCGTGGTTCTTGACCATCGGGGTGTCCTTGCTGGTGGCCGGCCCGCGATCCGGGCCACTGGACGGCACCGGGACAGTCTGCTGCGAGGCGGGCGTTGATGCGGGGCACCCTCAGGACGTTGATGCTGCCGGTCGCGGCCGTCAGCAGTCCGGGACCGACACACCGCACGGCCCGCCAGCAGGCTACCGGGACGGCCGACACCGTCGGGCCAACTTCGGTACATGCCTTACAGCTCCAGATCCCCGCTGACCTGCTCGGACGGCCCCGGAACCCCAGATAAGTGCGGGAACATCCCGGGACAGCCCGAGCGGTGGATGAAACGGACGAACGGCCCGATACCCGGCGCGGCGCGACGCGGCGGCGCGGCGCGGCACGGGCGGGTCACCAGGTGGGAGGCGGCGCGGGCGGTAGGCGGCGCGGCACGGCCGGGAGGCGGTTGGGCGGGCGGGAGCAGCACGACCCGGCGCGGCGCGGCGCGGACGGCGCGGACGGGAGGCGGCACGGCCGGGAGGTGGCACGGCACGGCACGGCACGGGCGGGCGGCGCGGGCGGCAGGCGCGGCGGCGCGGCGCGGGCGGGCGGGAGCAAGCACCACCCGGCGCGGACGGCGGCCGGGACCGGGCGGATGGCCAGGCGCAGCGAGCAGCCGGGCGGCGGCCGGGACCGGGCGGCGGGCGGCGGCGCGGCGCGGACGGGCGGCCGGGAGCAGCACGACCCGGCGCGGTACGGCGCGGCACGGCACGGCACGGGCGGGCGGGCGGCAGGCGCGGCGGCGCGGCGCGGCGGCGCGGACGGGAGGCGGGCCGGTCACCGGGCGGGCGGCACGGGCGGGCGGGCGGGCGGCACGGCGGCGCGGACGGGAGGCGGGCCGGTCACCGGGCGGGCGGCACGGGCGGGCGGCACAGCGCGGGCGGCACAGCGCGGGCGGCACAGCGCGGGCGGCACGGCGCGGGCGGCACGGCGCGGGCGAGCGGCAGGCGGCGCGGCGCGGACGGGCGGCGCGGACGGGAGGCGGGCCGGTCACCGGGCGGGCGGCACAGCGCGGGCGGCACGGCGCGGGCGGGCGGCCGGGAGCAGCACGACCCGGCGCGGCGGACGGCGCGGCAGGCCGGGCGCGGCGCGGCGCGGACGGGAGCAGCGAGCAGCGAGCAGCACGGCACGTCGCGGGCGAGCGGCAGGCGGCGCGGCGCGGACGGGCGGCGCGGGCGGGAGGCGGCCGCGACCGGGCGGACGGCCAGGCGCAGCAAGCAGCCGGGCGGCGGTCGGCAGCACCGGCAGCCCGGACGGGCAGGACCCGCACGACGCGAACGAGCAGACGGACCGGACGCGGCGGCCCGGCCTCCCGGCCTCTTCCTGACCGAGAACGAACACCACCCAGGACAACCCGGACAGCGGCCAGGGGCGGGTCCGGCGCAGGGGCCCGGAGAGCAGAACGGGGACGCGGCAGCACCGACGCCTCACCGGGAAGCAACCGCACCACCCCGGGCCGGGGCGGGGCGGTGCGGGTGCCGGCCCGGCCGCCGGGCAGCAGCACCGGCGCGCCCTCTGGGCGGTGCCCGGGCCGGGCACCGAGGTTGCACCGCGGTGGCGTGAGCGGTCGCCACCGCCCAGAGCCGGGCGCCTGGCTCCCGCCGCGCCCTCCAGCCCCCAGCCGCCCCGCCCGGTCGCCGGCACCGGTGACGACGACCTCCACGGACCGGGCAGCGGCCCAGCGGAGGCGGCGCGGCCGTCCTCGAGGAACCGGCGCGCCCGGGCCCGCCACACCCGCGCCTCCTGCTCCCGGCCGGCCACGCCGGTTCCGGGCGGCAACACCCGGCGGAGCGCACGGACGCCACCGAAACGGCCGCCCTGGCGCAACGGGCACCGCCGGGCGGCCGTCCCGGCGGACGGCGACCGCTGTCCACAGGCCGGCCGGTCCACCGTGTAGCCCGGCACCCGCCGACACCCCCTTCTCGACGATCGGACCCGCCGCATGCTCAGAAAGCTCTTCGCGTCCCGCCGCCCGGCGCCCGCCTGCGCCCCTGCCGTGCCGGACGCCCTCCGGCCGGGCGGGAACGTGGCCGCGCTGACCGAAGCGGCGCGGGCCGCCCTCGCAGCGAACCACCTGACCGGGCAGCGCGCCGCCGTGTACCTGGTACTGGACCGCTCCAAGTCCATGCTCGACCACTACGACAACGGGACGATGCGGCGCCTGGGCGAGCACACGCTCGCGCTGGCCGCAGCCCTGGGCGACGGCCGGGTCCCGGTGGTGTTCTTCTCCACCGGGCTCGACGCCACCACCGTCCTGGACCCGGACAACCACGCCGGCCTGATCGACACCGCCCACGGGCAGCTCGGCCCCATGGGCCGCACCAACTACACCCCGGCCATCGACGCCGTCATCGACCACCACCGCGAGCACGGCGCGGCCGGCCCCGCCCTCGTCCTCTTCCAGACCGACGGGCACCCCACCGACGAAGCCGCCGCCAAGACGACACTGACCGCCGCGAAGGACCTCCCGATCTTCTGGGTGTTCACCGTCTTCGGCGACACCACCGACTTCCCGGGCCCCCTCACCTCACGGGCAGGCGTCAAGAACACCGCGTTCGTGTCCGTTCCCGACCCCCGCCACCTCGACCACCAGGCCCTCTACACCCGCATCAGCACCCTGTTCGCCACCTACCTGACCTCGGCCCACGAGACCGGCCTCCTACCCTGACCCGACCCGGACCCGCCCGGCCCGACCCGGACCCGCCCGGCCGGCAGGACCCCGCGGCGGGGGCCCGCGGCAGCACGGGACGCAGCAAGCACCACCCGAGCCCGGGCCCGCCAGTCACCGCGGCGGGACCCCGCGGCCACCGCGGCGGGGGCCCGCAGCAGCACGGGACCCCGCGCCGGGGGCCCGCCAGTCACCGACGGGACACAGCAAGCGCCACCCGAGCCCGGGCCCGGCAGTCACCGCGGCGGGACCCGGCGGGGCGCAGCAAGCACCACCCGCTCCCGTACGCGCTGGATGCCCGTCGAACACCGGCCACCCGTGCGACCCCACCAGCAGCACGGCCCCGGAGGCGCTCCCGCCCCGACGAGGACAGGCGCGGCCGCCACCCGCAAAAGTCATATAAGTGTACAAACTGGAAGCATTGCGATACACTTACATGGGATTTGCCCCACACTGGGCCATCAAGCCCATTTAGTCCGATTCATGCACAGCCATGAAGAGTCCATCGACACCGCCTCGGGGGAACCATGTCCGACCGCCAGATCGACTTCGAGGGCCTGGTAGCGACCGCCTCACGCGAGCAGCTGGAGGAAGCCCTTCTTGCAGTTCTGGACATCACCGGCCCGGCCCAGCGGGCAGCCGAGCGCGACGACTACGGGATCGGCGGGTGGCGTTCGTCGGACGTCGTCGATGCCGAGGTGCAGGCGCGTACGAACGTCGCCCACGACGTCGAAGCGGCGCTCGTACAGCACCTGCGCTGACCCACCAGCTCATCTCCGGTCGGGCCCATTTCCCCCGCCCCGTCGAACTTCGATCAAGCCACCTGCGGGCTCTGGCATCGGTGGACGGCCGACCGGCGGACGGAGGGATGGGGGCACCCGTGCCCGGTCGGTCAAGCGGACTGCAGGTCAGCACCCTGTCCCCTGCCCTGGGCGAAGAGCACCGTGGCGCAACCGGGCAGCGGGGCAGGAGTTGCTCGACCGAGCCGACCACCGGCGCGAAGACGCTTGCCATCGTCGGCCGGGCACAGGAAGGCGACGCGCCGGACTGGGCAGCGACCGACGGCGCAGCTGGGTGGCACGCCGCGCTCAGCCCCCAGCATAGGGTCGGCTGGCCGACAGGTTCGCCTGTTAGTAGAGCCCACGGATCTTTTGCAGCAACCGGTAGGCGACACCCAGCGACACGCCGAATTCGCCGGCGAGCCAGCCTGCGGTCACCTCGCCGCCTCTGGCCTTGTACGCCTTGACGGCTTCCAGCGCCTGTCGCTGCCGAGGCGTGAGGTCGAGGTCGTCGCGGTCCGGTCGGCGTCCCGGCTTTCGCGCGCGGCTCTCGGCGCGCAGCAGCCAGTCCCGCACCTCGGAGAGGCTTCGCTTCCTGTCACGGCCCTTGGAGGGGAAGGGGTCGTCAGTGGTCTCGGATGTGTACAGACGGACGTACTGGTCGATGGCGGATGCGGAGACGTTGAGGGCATCGGCAAGCTCCTTGACGGAAACCCGAGCATCCGTGTCGGGGAGAGCCTTCGCAGCGGCGCGTGCTGGGTGTCTGTGGGGCCCGGGTTCGTCACGCGACCGCGGGTTGTTGCTATACCAGTTCGCCACCTCTCCTGCAGGGAACTTGGACTCTGCCGTCCTGTACGCGGCGGGGAGGGGCTCCGGAAAATCCTGGACCTCGTACGTCCACTTCCGGGCGGAGTGGATGGTGCGCCCGGTGGCTGCGGCGATCTGTGCGCGTGTCACCGCCTTGCCGGCCTTGAGGAGTTCGGCGGCAACGGCTTCGGCGGGAACATGGGACATCGGGCGGGCTCCGTACGGCAGGCGAGCATTTACATCAATAAATATAGCTTCTCGCAGTTGAGCCGGCCGCATCCTACCCCTGGGGCACGATTCGATAGCTCTCGGCCCGGAACTGCAGGGCACGCTCGTGCATGGTCCGCCCGTTGGCGGTGGCGGGGCCTCCGAGGCGGGCGGCGTGTCCGGACATGATGTCCCGCCATGTCGCCGCTTCCGCCCGGGCCAGCTCTGCCAGCTCGGCGGCGGTCTGTCCCCGGCTGGAGGCTTCGACGGAGCGCGCGGCCACCTGGTAGCCGTTCGGGTCGATGAGCAAGAGCAACATGGTCCCCTCCTACTTGCGTGTGCAGATGTGCCGCTATGGGCTGACAGCGCGGTTCGCCGCCCGGAGCGTGCGTGCGCGAGCGCGCCTGCCTGTGTGCCAGGGCCGAAGCGGGCTGCCTCCCTTGCGGGCGGGGTGTTCCGTCAGCGCTGCTCCGCGTCCACGCCTGCCGTGCCCCTTGGCCGCGTACATCCGCTTGTCTGCGATGGACATCGCGGCGGAGAGCGCTTGGGCGGAGCACCCCCGTACGACTGCGGCACCGACGGAGGCACCGACGGCAAGGCTGCGCCCCTGCCAGTCGATGGGCTGGGCGAGCCGCGCGGTCAGGGCAGCGGCGATGGCGTCGAGCCCTCGACCCCGGCAGGCCATCAGGAGTGCGAACTCGTCGCCGCCGATGCGCGCCGCCCTGCCCGCTCCCGCGATGCGCGTCAGCCGCTCGCCGACCTCGGCCAGGACGTAGTCCCCGGCCTGGTGGCCGAATCGGTCGTTGACCGGCTTGAAGTCGTCGAGGTCGACGATGACGACGATGTGCCCGCCAGCCTCGGAAGCGATCGCGTCCTGGGCCTGCGCGGTCCACTGGCTGCGGGTGGGCAGGGCCGTGACCGGGTCTGTCCGGGCGACGGCAAGCTCGGCCTCCTGCCGCTCAAGGCGGCCGATGAGGAGTCCGAGTACCTGGTGGAGCGCCTGATTTCCCGAATGGCAGGCCAGGTCGGCCTGCCGCCTGGCATCGGCGATGAGGTCCGAGGTGGGAAGCAACGACGTCTCCACGGGTTTTCGGGGTGGACATGGGCGCGGTAGGGCGGCCTCAAGCCGCGCGCGGCTCTCCGAGCGGTGCACAGTGCCGTCGGACGGTTGCGGCCTGCTGGTCCGGCGGCGTCGGAGAGGTCGACCTGGGTTTCGGCGAGCGGCTCGACGGGGCGGCGGCAAAAGGGCATCCGACGCTCTGCCGCACTTGGCTCCAGCCCTTCGCTGCCGAGGCTCTTGAGGCCGCTGGCGACGGTGCTCGGCGGAGCGCGACTTACATGTATAAATATATCTTCTCGGACTGACACGAGTCCCGCATTTTGGTGTTTGCGCAGGTGAAGCGCACCCCTCGGCAACGCCGGCCGCGCGGCTGGGCCCAATATCGCACGCGCCCGGCAGCACGGGCTGTCAGCAGGGATTCGAACGCGCGGGCTGGACCGCGGCAACTACCCGTGATACACTCATTATGTCATTAAGCGCTATTTGAGTGTACTTCAGGCGCTTCGAGTCAGCCGCCGCCTCGTGCTTGATGACCTGGAGGGACTCTCGGTCCGAAGCTGCCCTCCGACAAGCCGCGTCCGGGGCTCGGCCCGCCCCCTCGGCAGCCCGGTCCCCGGGCGCGCACCCGCTGGCACGCCACCGTGCCAGCCGCTCAGGCCGAGCGCCCGCCGAACCGGCGGGCGCTCGGCCTGAGGCACTTTACGAACAGCCATCCGGAGGAGTGGAGTATGGACCCGACACCTTCGCCCCGGGAGGCCAGCCACCTGCGCACCGCGTCCAAGCGGGAGGACGGAGTGCTCCCCGACACCGTCTCCCCTCTTCTGCTCGCGCGGATGCTGGAGAGCGGCCTGGTGGCACGCTTGGGAGCCGACGGCGCGCCGCTGCCCGTCTCCCAAGCACTCGCACCCGGCCTCATCGCCCCCTGCCTGATCACCCCTCTGGGCCGCGCCAGCGTTCTGACCGCCTCCCAACGCGCGACCATTGCAGCGCTCGCGACGCACCGCCTGGCCGAAATCCGCGTTGCCTGGCAGACGTACGCCTCCCTGGTGGAACTGCGCCTTGTCAAGTCCCACACCGCCGCTGACGACCGGGCCGAAGCAGAGAGCCCGCACCCCGTGCCGGCACTCACCCCCATCGGCCTCTCGGTCGCGGGCCTGCTCAGTGCGGCCTGACCGGCGGGACCGCCGCCCAACCACCTCCGGGAGTACCCGTTCCCAATAGCCTGGCCGTCATCCTCGTCCTCGCCCAGGACGCCGTGGGCAGCCACCAGTGGAACTACCGCACCCGTTCGTACGACACCATCCCTGCCGAGGTCTTGGACTCCGTCGAGGATGCCGCAACCGCCATACTTCACCGCGTCGCGGACGCCGTCGACTGGCCGCGACTCCTGCGCGAGGCCATGTACCGGCACTCCGTGGTCCACCCCCGGCAGAGCGAGGATGGCGGTTCGGACAACGTCTGCGGGGAGTGCTTGAAGGAAGCCCTCCTGTCCGACGAGACCGGCGGCCAGAGCTGGCGCACCAACGCCGCCGCCAGACCCGACAAGGACATCGACTGGCCCGGGGCCGTCCATGCCGCCTTCCCCTACCGCGCCGCCAGCACGTCCCACCCCTGGAAGAACGCCCCGGCTCCGGCATCCACGGACGCCGTCGACGAGGCCTGACGCGAGCGGCTCCCCTGCCGGACCCGAGTCCCGGTTCGATGCTCTGGGCCGTGCTGTCGCGTCTCGACGAGATCGCCACCGGTGCACCGGGCTGGTGGCACTCGGCGGAAGGCGACGACGGCCGTGCTGTCACCCTGCACCATCCCCTCAGGGATGGTGCTGCGTCTGGAGCAGCTCACGTCCAGGGATCAGCAGCGGGACAGGCTGACCGTCTACGGAGGATGCCGGCCGATGCTCGGGAAGCGAGGTCTTCTCGATCGGTGTGTCCGCGCGCAGGTCGGCCGGGGCCATCGCCGGCGAGATCCGCCGCCGGCTGCTGCCCGGCCACTCAGCCGCCTTGCCGGCCGCCGCGGCCGGGGCTGCGGAGGACCGCAGGCTCTGGATCGCCCGAGCCGAGGGGATGGCGGCGCGGGTGGAAGCCCTGCCTGCGCTGCCATGCCTGGGATGACGAGAGGTGCTCCGGCTCGTTCTCCGGCGAGCAGGGCGAGCCGCCGTATGCGTCGGGTCGCGTCCAGGTGCGCCTGAACGCGACGGCGGATCTGCGCCTCACGGGTGTCCCGCTGGCTCTCGCCCGGCAGATCCTCGCGCTCCTGAACGGCGCGGCACCTGCGGTCCCCGGCGCGGGGTAGCTCTGGGAGCTCCAGTTCGGCCTAGTGGCCGCCCGCACATCCCTGCGCGGTCGGCCAGGGTGACGGGCCCGGAGTTCAGACCGCCGGTGGCAGGATGCGCTCTGCGCGCCTGCGTTCGGCAGCGGTGTCGGCCCGGGTCCAGCCGGGGACCCTGGGGAGGCTTCGCAGGTAGCCGCGAAGCCGGGCCGCCTCGATCACCAGGACCCCGTCGACCTCGACGATGCCGTCGGGCACCGGCGCGCCGTGGACGGCGATGATCGGACGGACCGGGTACCCGAGAGCCTGGCTCGCCTGTCGGGCCTCCCATTTCACGGTCCGCAGCTTCTCGCTCTGGTTGTGGGCGCCGCTGTACAACTGGCCCGCACGTACCGTGGCCTTCCACTTCCATGCCTTGGAATCGCAGTAGATCATCCCTCGGTTCCCGATGATCAAGTGGTCGAGGTTGGCTTTTGACCGGGGTATCGCACGGTCGTGCAGCACGGCGATGCCTCCCGCCCAGGTGAGGGGGGCGAGGATGCGGGCCGTGGCCCGTTCGCCGGCCGCGCCGCGGGCCCAGGTGCTGCCGCCGTTGCGGTACAGCCGGTGCATGCCCCCGAGCGCGAGAGCGATTCCGAGCGCCACCGCGAAGCGGTGTCCGACGTTTCGCGCCGCGTACCCGGCGCCGACGGCAGCGACGCTCAGCAGGGGCACCGCCCAGAGGGCGCGCCGGTGCTGGGCGCGGCGTTCTGCGGCGCGGATCTCGCGTGCCTTGCGCTGGGCGCTGGCTCCGGGGCCGCTTCGGGTTCGACGGAAAAGCACGGGGTCTCCTGGGCGTTCGGGGGTCGCGGCGTCCCAGAGTCGGGCGCGTTCGCTGTGGACAGCGCCCGGCATCGGGGCGCGGTGAAGGCCTGGCCGGCGGCATGCCCGGCGGTACCGGGGCGTGACTGTCAGCCCGAGAAGATATATTTATACATGTAAAAACGACCTTGAGGGGGAACCATGCCGACCATGTCCGACCGCCGCTCCGCCGCTACCCCCGGCGATCTGCGCCGTGCAGTCGAGCGCGCCGCCCGGCGCAGCGCGAACACTCCGCCCGCCTTGCGCCCCGCCGCCGACGGCCCGGCCCGCCTCACCCTCCACGCCCGCGGCCGGGCCGCCGAGTTGGGCTTCCCGGTCGACGAGGTCCTGGCCTGCGCGAGCGAGCCGGAGGTCACCTACGGCGGGAACCAGGGGAACCCGCACGAGCGGGTCCACCAGCGCGGCTCCTGCGCGGTCGTCTACAACTTCGCGACCGGCTCCGTCGTCACGGTGCTACTGCGCACCGAGAGCGACTGGGAGCACGGGTTGCACACCCGGCACAACATGCCCTCTTGATCTTAAAGCTTGCTGGCCTCGAACGCAATGTGTAAACTGCGGGGGTGGCGGCAGCCACCCCCGCAGCACATCGGAGGTCCAGGTGCTCATCAGCAGTGAGGCGGCCGCGATCACCGCGGCTGCGGACGCCCGGCACCACCACGGCCCCGTGGCCGCGCTCGGCCGCGGCCAGGTCCCCCGGTGCTTCGGCCCGCTCCTGGAGGCCCTGGGCGAGAAGGACGTCCTCGCCCCCTCCGCCGACAGGCTCAGCCGAGAGGGCCCGGACTTGCCCGCCGAAGCGCTCGCAGCGGAACTGCTCACCTGGGCCGAGGCTCGGGAGTGCGTTCCATCGGCCTGCACATGCCGGGCCGACCGCTTCCTTCGCAGGCTCCTGGCCGCCTGCCAGGTGCCCCTCACCACCTGGCGCTCACCCGAACTCGGCCGCGACTTCTGCGTGGTGGCCGGCAACCCCGCAACCGGCCGTGCCCTGCGCATCGACAGCTCCAACTCCATCGACCACCCCGTGCGCGCGCACGGAGGCTGGAGGATCCGCACCACCTCCGGCAGCACCCTCGTGTTCGCCTCGCCCGGCTACCCCCGAGCCGACGCGGGGCGCTACTACGAGGACACCCGCCTGTGCGTGAGCGCGGCCCTTGACGCCCTGCCCTGACGCAAGCCCCCTTCCCCGTTCCCGAGAGGACGCCCCCTTGTCCAACGCCCCCCGTCTCTCCCTCCGGGCGCTGCTGCGCCGATCAGCACCCCGTCCGCAGGCGCCCCGCCTGGTCGACGCGTGGAGCGGCCACGCCATCGAACCCGGACAGGACCTGCCCACCCCGCACGGCCACGACACGATCACCTACGTCGGCACCCTCCCCTGCGAGTGCGGCTCCCCCGACCAGCTGGTCGAACTCCACCACCACGAGCGCGGTCCTCAGACGCTCCACCCGAAGGCCGCCGGTCTGCGCTGGCTCCCCGCATCCCCCGACCACGCCTGCCCGCTCGCCTGACCCCGCACCACTCCACCCGACCCCGCCGACTCCTGGAGGACCCATGCACCCCGACCCCGAGCAGCCGGCCCTCGGCTCGCTCCTCGGCCTGGCCCTGGGAGACGCCATGGGTCGTCCCACGGAGTTCCTCGACACGGCCACCATCGCCGACACCATGGGCCCCTGGCGCGCCCTGCCGCTGTCCCACCCCGCCAAGGTCACCGACGACACCCAGATGGCGCTCGCCGTGGCCGACGCACTCGAGGACAGCGCCGACGATGCGGCGCTCGACCCGGCGGAACTGGCGGGCAACCTCGCTCGGCGCTTCGTCGAGTGGGCCAACTCGCCCGACAACGACCGCGATCCGGGCCAGACCTGCATGGACGCCTGCGCCGCGCTCGGCAGACTCCAAGCCCGCGGCCTCGGCTGGCAGTTGGCGAGCCAGGCGGATTCCAAAGGGTGCGGCGCGAACATGCGGGTCACCCCGATCGGCCTGCACCCGGACCTGACCGCGCAGGAACGGGCCGGCGCGGCGCAGCTGCAGGCCGCGATGACCCACGGCCACCCCACCGCCCTGGCCGCGAGCGATCTGACCGCCCATGCCGTCCACCTGCTGGCCACGGGCACCTCGCCGCGCGCCCTGCCGAGTCGGCTGCGCGCGTACGCGGTCACCAACCAGGAGGTGTACCACCACCGTTGGCTGGGCGGTCTGTGGAAGCTCGGCGGACAGTTCGCCGGGGTGGGGCCCTCCGGGTACATCGCCGCCGGCTGGCGGGAGTGCCTGAACAGCCTGGACGACCTCGAGGCGGGCCTGTGGAACGCGGACCCGGACGCCGACCCGTGCGAGAGCGTCGGCGAGGGATGGACCGCGGAGGAGGCCCTGGCCGGCGCGCTGCTGTGCTTCCTGCAGTTCCCCCACGAGCCGGTCACCGCGATCCGGCGCGCCGCCGCGTCCACGGGGGACTCCGACTCGATCGCCGCTCTGGCGGGAGCGCTGGCCGGCGCGCACATGGGTGCGGGCGGCTGGCCCGAAGCCTGGGTGGAGAGGATCGAGTACGCCGACCGGCTCGCCCACCACGGTGCCGTCTACGACGCCGCATCCCACGGCCCGCGAAACCCCTGACCCCTATGCCTATGCCACCTGGTGCGAGGAGCTGCCTGTGAGCACGACGTTCGAAGCCGACCGGCCGGCGGTCGGGCCGTTCGCCGCATCGTGTGGATGCCCCGCGGCCACCGCTGCGGCCGAACCCTTCCTGACCTGGGAGGAGGCGCGGTACCGAGCCGAGGCCATGGGCACTGGCGCGCGTGGAGCGCTGCCCGGCTGCGAGATGCCGGACATGTGCCCGGACTACCCCTTGCGGGTGCTGGACGTCGTCATGGCGTCCGCCCCGGCGGTGAACCTCCACGACGCCACCGCGCGCGAGGTGTTCCCCGCCCTGGGTCTGGCCGACGGGGAGGGCGGGTCCGAAGACGCCTGCGAGCTGCTGGGGCGGGTGCTGCTGGCGTCGGCCCTGCTGCCGGAGGACCCGGGGAGCGAGGGCGCCGTCGAGGACCGGTGGCACACGGGGGGCCGGCCCGCCGGGCGGCTCCAGCAGGTTCTGGCCGAACTCGCCGAGCTGGCCCTGTGGTGCGACGCGCGGGGATACTGCGTGCGGTGGGGCTGACAGACTTCCACCCTGCTGTCCGAACGGCTTCCCTGCCGCCGATCCCGCCCGGAGTCCCCATGTCCGACGACATTCCCGCAACCGCTGCCGAAGGCGCACCCGCCGGCGCGCATCGGCGCGGCCCGCGCGATGTGTCCGCGGCGGCGCTGGCGGCAGCCCCCACCGAGCACCGGCTGACCATCCCGCAGATCGCCCAACTGCTCGGTCTCACCAGGAAGTCGGTCAACCACTGGTCGACGAGCTCGGCCTACGGCGAGTTCCCTCCCCCGGACGTCAACGGGGCGCGGGAGTGGGGCGCCGTGCGCTCGTTCGTCCTGCGGCAGCGCGACCCCCGGCCCGCCGACGGAGCCGGCACCGAGGAGTGGCGGAAGTGGGTGATGCGGCACGCCGACGACCGCGGCCCGGGCGCAGAGCTGCTCGACGAGCACGGCCTGACGATGAACCTGCGCGACGTCGTGGAGCGCTCTCGCATCGCCGGATCGCGCGCCGGCCTCGACATGTCGGACCTCGCGCCGCTGCTGGCTCGAACGGCCAGGCCGGGCATGCCCGAACGGCTCCGACTGCCGACCCTGGCCAAGGTCGTGGAAATCGACCGCAACCGTCTGCACCGCCTGGTCCAAGCCCACGCCGGCGACGCCGAGGACCCGTTCCCCGCCCCTGACGACCGCGGGTACCCGGTCGGGGCCGTGAGGGACTGGCTCGCGCGGCGCTCGTTGATCTGAGACCGCCCCACACCGGCAATCAATTTACACATCACGCTCGGAATGTGATATCTTTAAGATGGTCAGGCCGTTGCGGACCCGCTGCTCCCGGGCCTGACGGCGGCGCATCGTCGCGTCCGCGGCCAATACCACACGACTCAAGTCCCGGACGGCCCGGCACCACGACCCGTCAGAGCCCCCACGACGTTCACCCGGGACGGTTCCGGCTCCCCGAGGACGACCCTCGCGCAGCCGACCCGCCGCAGCCACCTCCCCAGCGCACGGCCGACGCTCCCACGGCACACCGAGCCGAACGACGGCCGCTGCACTCCGCCCGCCCCACTGCCCCGCGGTCCCGCACCCCGGGCTGCGCCCAGGCGCGCCCTGCCACCGGGCCTCACAGAAGGGTCACCGCATGCCCCACCTCCTCCCGGCCACCGCTTCGCGCGACGACTACCTCGCCGCCGTACAGCAGGCCCGCAGCGCCGCGCACGCCTACTACAGCGACGGCACCTCCCCGCTCGACGACACCGACTACGACAAGCTGCTCGCGGCCATCACCGCGTGGGAGAACGAGAACCCCGGCCAGGCCAGCGCCGACTCGCCCGCCGGGAAGGTCGGCGGCGGTGCGGCCCCGGCGGGCGACGTGCCCCACAGCACGCCGATGCTCTCCCTGCTGAAGTCGCACTCCCCCGCCGACGTCGAGAAGTGGTCCACCGCGCTGGAGCGACGCCTGGGACGCCCTCTGCGGGGCGGCTTCGCGGTGGAGGCCAAGCTCGACGGCCTGGCCATGGCCGCCCGCTACGCCAACGGCCTGCTGTACATGCTGCTGCTGCGCGGCGACCACCAGCGCGGCGAGGACGTGTCCCACCTCATCGGCGCGATCGACGGCCTGCCCGCGACCCTGCCCGGCGGCGAGGGGACCTTCGAGGTGCGCGGTGAAGTCGTCATGACCACCGGCCAGTTCACCCAGGCCAACGAGATGCGCATCGCGCACGGCGGCAAGGCGTTCTCCAACCCTCGCAACGCCGCCGCCGGAAGCGTGCGCGCCCGCAACCGCGCCTATCAGGTCGGCCTGACGTTCTTCGCGCACGGTGTGATCGACCCCCGGGAGACGGCCGACAAGCCGCCGATCCACACCCACGAGTCGGTCATGCACCAGCTCTCCGAAGCGGGCGTCAACACCAGCATGCAGACGCCTTCCTCGCTGCGCGTGTACACCACCCTCGCCCAGGCCGTGGCCCGCATCGGCGAGATCGCCGCGATGCGCCCCGGACTGCCGTTCCCGATCGACGGCGTGGTCATCAAGGCCAACGACCTCTACGAGCAGGATGCCGCAGGGGCCGCCAGCGACCACCCGTACTGGGCCACGGCGTTCAAGCTGCCGCCCGTCACCCGCCACACGCGCCTGCTGGACGTCGAGTGGAACGTGGGGCGCACCGGCGTCGTCGCCCCGCGCGCGCGGCTGGAGCCGGTCGAGGTGGACGGCAGCGTCATCACGTACGCCACCCTGCACAACCCGCGGTTCATCACCGCCAACGACCTGCACATCGGCGACCTGGTCGTGGTCGACAAGGCGGGCGACATCATCCCGCGCGTGTCGGCCCCCGTCGTCTCGGCCCGGCCCGACGACGCGACGCCGGTCGTCCTGCCGACTGCCTGCCCGAACTGCTCCGGCTCGCTGGACACCACGGGAGAGCGCTGGCGGTGCGCACGCGGCACCGCGTGCGGCGTGGCAGCCGCGATCCGGTACGCCGTGGGCCGCGAGATGCTCGACATCGAGGGCCTGGGCGGCACCTACGTCGACCACCTCGTCACCTCCGGGCGCGTCGCCGACCTCGGCGACCTGTTCACGCTCAACCACCAGGACCTCACCGAGGCGACCGGCAGCTCCAAGCGGGCCGAGGCCATCCTGGCCCGGATCGACGCCGCCCGCACCCAGCCGCTGCACCGCGTGTTCTGCGCGCTCGGCATCCCCCTCACCGGCCGCACGGTCTCCCGCCGCATCGCCGCGCGCTTCGGCTCGATGGCCGCGATCCGTGCGGCCAGCGCGGAGGACCTGGCCGCCGTGCCCGGCGTCGCCGGGGCGTACGCGCCGCTCATCGCCGCCGACATCGCCGCGCTCGGAGGCGTCATCGACAAGCTGGCGGCGGCCGGGGTGACGATGTCCGCGCCCGAGGAGACCGTCCCGGCCGGGGAGCGCCCGCTGACCGGCATGGCGGTGTGCGTCACCGGCTCCATGACCGGCGCGCTCTCGGGCCTGACCCGCACCGGGGTGAACGAGCTGATCGAGCGCGCCGGGGGCACGGCCGTCAGCGGCGTCTCGAAGAAGACGACCCTGCTGGTCGCCGGTGCCAACGCCGGGAGCAAGAGCGCCAAGGCCGCGGAGCTGGGCGTACGGACCATCCCGGAGGAGGAGTTCGCCACGATGGTCGCCGCCTACCTCGGCTGACCCCGCCCCGCAGGGCAGGAGCCGCGATCGGCTCCTGCCCTGTCCACAGGCACCCCGCTCCACGCTGGCAGGCCCATCGACTCGATGCTGCCTCGAGCGGCAGGAAGCGAGTATGCCCGTGTGCCGGAACACCTCCTCAGGCGGTCGCAGGTGCCTGTCGTCCCACCCGTCCGTGCGTGTGGCACGGCGCGCGACAGGTACCGCTCTGGCCGCCGACGTCACCGCCGCCGGCGCCGGCCACCCGGCGGCCGGCGCGTTCGACCAGGCCCGGCAGTGGGCCGAGCGGGCCAAAGCCGCGGCCGCGGCCGGCGACGACGACCAGGCCAAGGTGTACGCCATGCACGCCACCGCGTGCGCAAACTCGGCACGGGCCCTGCTGAAGGACCCGCAGGCGGCGCAGACCTTTCCGCGCACCGCCGACCCGCGCCAGTACTTCCGGCTCGGCCGCGTCAGCCCGCCGGCCTCCGACCGGCGGACACGGATCACGCCGGTGGAGATGCCGCAACCGCCCGAGCACGTCCGCTCGGCGTCCGCCATCGCCACCGCCAGCGGCTTCGGCGGGCAGGCCACCTACGTGCCCAGGGAGGACGGCAGCCAGAGCGTCATGTGGGGGCGCACCGGGTTCGCCGGGTCCGCGACCGTACGCCCTGCGGACGACGGCGGCCACCCGACGGCCCGGGTCGTGTTCACCAGCCTCGACCGGGACCGCTACGAGGCGCTGGCCCGCTCCCCCTGGCCGTATCGGGTCGAGAACGGCCATGTGGTGTACGACGGCGTCCCGGCGGACCAGGCCGAGCAGATCGTCCGATCCGCCGCCACCGGCCGTCCCGGGACGCCTTGGAAGGAGAACGGCCTGGCCGGCGGCGGCGAGCGGCAGCCGCTCGGCGCTGCCGACGCCCAGGTGCTGGAGCCCGAGTCGGCGGCATGGCGCGCGCGGCTCGACGACGAGGAGCACCGCTGGATGCGCGCCTACACCCTGGACGCGTTCCACGACGTCAACACCCACCTGCACCGCGGCCGGCCCTTGGACGAGCCAGCCGGGCAGCAGCCGGTCACGGCTCGCGTGATGGCCGGCCACCTGGATGCGGCCCTGGCCAAGGCGCAGCCGCCGCAGCGCCCGCACCGCACGTTCCGCGGCTTTCGGCCGCCCCAGGAGGTCCTGGAGTCGGACGGGACGGTGGAGTGGGCGCGGCGGACGTTCACGGTCGGGGGGACGTACCGCGACGAGTCGTACATGTCGACGTCCCACTGCCCGAAGATCGCGGCGAGCTTCGCCTCGACACGGCACCTGCGCGAGGGCAAGTGGCGCGAGGCCTCGCACCAGGTCGTCTTCGAGGTCGTCTCCAGCAAGGGCGCGCCGCTGGCATCGATCTCGAGCTACCGCAACACCGAGCGGGAGCGGCTGCTGCCGCGCGGCGGCAACTTCCGCGTGGTGGGCGTCCACACCGACGCCCGCATCGGCGGCAAGGCGACCGTACTGGTGCAGCTGGTCGACGTCGATGACATCCCCCGGCACTGACCGAGACCGCGGGCTCTGTCCACAGGCGGGCGCACCGAAGCTGGCGGTGGCCTACCGGTCCGGCAGCGGCCGGCAGGGGCCTGAGGAAAGGAAGTGGGTGCATATGTGCAGTTCCCTTGCAGCCGGCGGGCGGCGCTGTCCCTCCTCGCACCGTTCCGTGCGTCTGGCCCGCCGCGCCAGCGCCGGGCTCGCGGGCGAAACCGCGGGACTGGCTGCGGACGACGCGGCAGCGCTGGCCTTCGGACAGGCCAGGCAGTGGGAGGCCCGCGCGCGGGACGCGGCGGCGGAAGGCGACGACGCGGCAGCCGACCTGTACGCGGGTCGGGCACGCGATGCCGCTGCCGAGGCGCGGCGCCTTCTCGACGGCCGCACCGAGACGGCGGTGTCGGAGGATCTGGAGCACGAGCGGGCCGCCGACGCGCTCGCCTCGGCCACGGGCCTGGGCGAGCGAGCGGTGGCGCTGCCGCGCCTGGACGGCGGCTGCAGCGTCATCTGGGACGAGGACGGGTTCTCCGGGTCGGCGACGGTCCACCCAGGCGGGGAAGGCGGCCACCCCATCACCCGCATCGCGTTCACCGGCCTCGACCGCGACCGCTACGAGGCGCTGGCGCGCTCTCCGTGGCCGTACGAGGTCGAGGACGGCCGGGTCGTCTACGACAACATGCCCGCCGACCAGGCGGAGCTGATCGTGCGCGCCGCCGCCACCGGACGGCCCGGCCGCCCGTGGGAGGAGCACGGCCTGGATGGCGGGGGCAGGCGCGATCCTCTCGAGGAGGACGAAGCCCGCGGCCTGGTACGGGAGTCGGCGAGCTGGGCCGGCCGGCTGGACGGCGAAGAGGCGTACTGGACCCGCGAGTACGCAGGTGCCGATGCCTTCGAGCCGATCAACCGGCACCTGTACGAGGGCCACGGCATGGACGAACCGGTCGACGAGGTCGGCGTGCCGATGTCGCAGATCGCCCCGCATCTGGACTCGGCGCTCGCCAAGGCCCGTGTCGCGGGCGAGCCCCGCACCACCTACCGCGGATTCAACCCGCCGGACGAGGTCATCGCCGCAGACTGCGTCAAGGAGTGGGCGGCCGATCAGTTCCCGGTAGGCGGCACCTACCGGGACGACTCCTACATGTCGACCTCCCACTGCCCCCGGATGGCCATCGGGTTCAGTGCGAATCTCGCCTACGACCCGCAGGCAGGCGAGTACCGATCGGCCCGCCACCACTTCGCGTTCGAGGTGCTCTCCAGCAAGGGGGCCGTCATGCGCGCGGTGAGCGACATCGACGAGGACGAATACGAGCGGCTCCTGCCGCGCTCCTCGACCTTCCGCGTCGTGGGCCGGCAGGTCGGCGTGCAGATCCCCGACCATTACGGCAAGACACGCAGTACCGTCCTCGTGCAGTTGGTGGACGTCGACGACATCCCGCGTTACTGAACCGCGCCCGGCGCCCCGCCGGTGCGCGCCCCCGAGTGAAGGAGAACCCTGATGGCTTCCGAACAGCACATTTCGCGTCTGGCCGGCCAGCCGGCACCGCGGCCCGTCGGCCCGCAGCCGACCGGTGGTGAGCGCCCGTCGTACGACGAGGTCCTGGCCCAGCGCGAGGCGGCCGACTTCGGCGCGGTGCTGGCGCACCTGAGCGACGCCGAGCGGGTCGAATTGGGCCTGCCGGCCGCGCCGGCCGTACCGAAGGTCGACCACGCCACCGCGATGAAGGCCCGCACCCTGCTGCTGAACGACCCGCGGCGGGTGCGCGCGCTGCCCGACGAGGTCCGCGACCTGCTGGGCCTGTGACGCCGGCCGCTCAGGCGTCGGGGCCGGCGGGGGCGGGCGTGCCGCCGCGGGGCTTCCACGGGTTGTCGGGGCCGGGGCGCCAGAACGGCTTGCCGTCCCGGTAGCCGTCGGGCTCGCCCCGGTCCTTCTTGATCTGGGCCTGCAGCGTCTTGGCGAACCAGTAGGGGCGCGACAGCTCGTCGACGCCGTCCGGCTGCGCGAACTTCCCCTTCGAGACGCGGGTGCGCACCGTGGCCACGGTCTGGCCCACCAGCTCGGCGGCGTGCGTCATGTAGAACCGCAGGCGCCGTCCTTCGCCGGGGTCGATGGTCGGCTCGGCCGGCAGCCACTTGCCGCGGCCCTTGCCCTGCGCCTCGGGCACCAGCTCGCCGTCGGCGTCCATGTAGCCGACGGCCTGGGCGAAGGCGGTCACCACGGCGCGCGGGTAGCGCTGGTCGGCCGGCTGGTCGGCGATGCGGACCGGGATGCCCCTCGCGGCCGCGACTTCGCGCAGCGGCTGGCGGGGGCGGGCGGCTGAGGAGGCCGCGCTGCCCGGCTGGACCTGGCCGCCGTGCCACTTGCGGACGGTGGGGACCGTCACGCCCAGCAGGTCGGCGATCTGCGCCAGTGTCAGTTCGCCTGTGCTGTCCAAGGACCCTCCACTCGTCGGCTGCGGTGTCAACGGTACGGGCGGGGCCGCGGCCCGGGCCGCCCCGGGGTGCGGCGTGCGGCGGGGCCGGTCCCCGTTCTCCGGGACCGGCCCCGCCGCGTGCCTTGCTGCTGGGACTGCTACTTGCCCTTCGCGGCTTCCTTGAGCTTCGTGCCGGCGCTGACCTTGACGCTGTAGCCCTCGGCGATCTGGATCGGCTCGCCGGTCTGCGGGTTGCGGGCGGTGCGGGCGGCGCGCAGGGTGCGCTCGAAGGTCAGGAAACCGGGGATGGTGACCTTCTCGTCGCCCTTGGCGACGACCTCGCCGGTGATCTCGGCGAAGGCGGCCAGCACGGCGTCGGCGTCCTTGCGGGTCACCTCGGCGCGCTCGGCCAGGGCCGCGACCAACTCGCTGCGGTTCATCGTCCTACCTTCGGTGTCGTGCGATCAGTGATCGCCCCCCATGCTGCCAGATGCGGAAAGTGAACAAGTACACCGGCCCGCAGGCACCGCCGCCGGTCCGGACGACAACCACGGTCACGCACGGTGCTTGCGTCGCCGATCGCGGCTCCGGGCAGCGAATGTGCGGGCCTGCCGGGCGGCTCCGGCAGGGTCCGGTGTGGGCGACAATGGCCCATCCGTCACGGCAGCCGGGGCGGCGGGAACGAGGGCTGGGCGGGCGGTCATGGTCGATGTGGGGGAACAACCGTGGGAGCCCATCCGGGCGTTCGGGCAGTGGCTGGAGCGCGACGGCGACGACGCCGGACGTGCTGGTGCGCTCACCGCGCTGCTGCACCGCCTGGTCCTGGAAGCGGCGGCGGACGCGGAAGTGGTCCGCGACGTGTCGGGCCGTGAGCTGGTCGTCTTCGACGGCGGCGGGCGCACGTTCCTGCTGGAGGTCGTCGTGGGCGGGCCCGCGGCCGTCCAGGCGCGCATCGACGCCCCAGCGGAGGAGTTCGCGTGGGCGGGCGGCGCGGCCGGGCGGGTGCTGGTGTGTCCCGACGCGGTGGCGCCGGCCGTCACTGCGCCGCCCGGCGGGCCGGTTCCGGTCGCGGTGCTGGACGCCGACCATGTGGACGCGGCGGTGTGCGGCGCGGTGGACCTCGTCGCCGTCGTGAAGGAAGCTCTGCGCCCCCGGCCGCGGGGCCGGGCTGTCTTCGCGGCCTGGGATGCCGCGCTGCGGGAGGGCGGCGCCGCGCTGGAGAGCGACCCGATGGGCGTCCCGGACGGCGCCCTGTTCGAGGCCGAGGGCACTGACGCCGTCCAGGCGCACCTGGTGCTGGCCGGCGGGCCGTTCACCGGCCGTTCCTCCGGGCTCGCCGACGGCGGCCGCGGCCTGCTCCTGGTCACGTGCCCGGACGGTGTCATAACGCTCGATCCAGGCAGCGGCGCCACCGGCTGGCTGCTGCGCACGCCGGGCTGCGAGGGGCCGGTGCTGCCCACCGTAGGCCAGGCGGTGCTCGTTCTTCGTGACGGTTGCGTCCTCGAGTTCGGCGAGCACCGCACCCGGGTCCTGGCCGGAGGGTTTCCTGCGGGGGCGCGCCTGGTCGCCGGCAGCGGCGGCGAGGCATGGGTGCTGTCCGGGTCGGGCGCCGAGCTGGGGGTGCCGGGCTCGGGGACGCTGGCGCTGACCCTCGTCCCCGACCGGGCCGGCCAGCAGGCCCGCTTCCCGGTGACGTTCGACGCCCAGGTGTACTCGGCGGTGTGTCTGCGCGGCAGGGAGTTCCTGCTCTGCGGCGGCGGGCACAGCGCGGTGGTGGACCTCACCTCGGGCGGGTACGCGGGAGCGCCCGGCACGTGGATCGCCGTGCACAGCCCCTACCCCGGCCAGTCGCTTCTGGCCGGCCCCGGCCGCGCCGTGACGTTCTCACCCGACGGGTCCGGCCTGTCCGCGCTCGCGCACCGCGTCGATGTGCTGCTGCGCACCAGCGCGCGGCGTCCGCTGCTGCGGATGCCGCTCAGCCGCATCTGCGGGGCGGCCGCCGTCCGGGACGGAGCGGTGTACGTCCTCGGTGTGCTTCCGGGCGATCCCCGCGAGCCCCGGGTGGCGCTGGTGCGTGTGCGGGGCCTCGTCGACGCTTCGGCCCTTGCCCCCGCCGGAGCTGACAGCGGCGGCGGGCCGGTGTGGCGGCCGGTGGCCGCGCAGGCCCGGGGGCTTCGCCGCCACTACAAGCTGGAGCCCCGCACGCTGGGGCCCGGCGGCCAGGGCGCGGTCCACCCTGCGGTCCACAAGCCGACCGGGATCGACGTGGCGTTCAAGACGCAGCGGTCGGCGGTGGACGGCAAGCGTGCGCGGATGGTCCGCGAGGTGGAGGTCGGGCGCCGACTGGCGTGGCACCCGCACGTGGTGCCCGTGCTGGACATCGCCCCGGACTGCTCGTGGTTCGTGATGCCGGTGGCCCAGTACACGGCGAGCACCCGCCGTGCGGAGCTGGCCGAGCCTGCGGCGCTGCTGGAGTTCGTCCGCGCGATCGCCTCCGCGCTGCGGGCCGCGCACGAGCACGGCTGGGTCCACCGGGATGTGAAGCCGCCCAACGTCCTGTTCCTGGACGGGGTGTGGCGTCTGGCGGACTGGGGCCTGGCACGGCGTCCGCGGGGCGAGACGACCGATGCCCAGCGCACCCGGCTGGGGCTCGGCACGGAGGGCTGGGCCGCTCCGGAGCTGTCCACCGGCGAAGGCGCGCACAACGCGGGCCCGTCGGCGGACATCTACAGCCTGGGCCAGATGATCGGCTGGATCCACACCGGGCGCAATCCCACGGCCAACAAGCCCCTCCTGCCGGCCGACGGGCCGTGGCGGCATGTCGTGCGGCAGGCCACGCACGACGACCCCGCCCGGCGCCCGCAGAGCATCGACGAGTTCATGGCCCTGGTCGAGCGGGAGCTCGCCATTCTCCCGCTCCCTCCGGGCGTCGCCGCGAAGAAGTACCTGGCGGCGGCGAACGGCGGCGGGGCACCGACTGCGGGCGGCCCGTTCGGCAGCACGGCGCCCGCGACGGACCCTGTGGCGGCCGGCCGGCTGCTGGACCTGGCCGCCGACCACCCCGGCAACCAGGACCTGTACCTGGACGTGCTGACGTGGCTGCGCGAGCCGGGCGCGGCGATGCGGACCGACCCGGTCCGGGCCGAAGCCGTCCTCGCGGGCTTCGCCGGGCACTGCCACCCGGAGCCCTGGCAGCACTCGAGCGTCCTGAACCGCACGATGCTGTGGCTGCTGGACGTCGCGCGCGACGCGGCCCGGCACTGCGCACCCGATGTCCTCGAGGCGGCGGTGGAGACGCTGTTCGCCTGGCAGGGCGCCCACGACCAGTGGACCCCCCGCGACGGCACGGTCGACTGGCTGGGGGCCCTGGCGGGCGCTGACGCGGCCCGGGTGGCGGCCGTCCTGCGCCGCCACCCGTACGCCGCCCGGCACTACCAGGTCCTCGTGGAGCGCGGCGGCGTGGACGAGGCGATCAGCACCGCGGTGTATGCCGCGACCCGTTCCTGACGCTGCGCCGGTCCCGGTCCGGGCACTGGCCGACCGCGGGCCGTTATGGTCGCGGGCTCGGGTGCGGGCCCGGCCCGGTGGCGGGCGGGCAGCTCCTGGCCTGGCAGCGGCCCAGAGGCTGGAGCGGCGGACAGCGCGCCCGGTCGGGGCCGCTCGGGCCGCGGTGTGCACGGGCCGCCGGGCACGCGCACTCCGCAGCCACGAGCGGGTGCACGCACCGCCTTGTGCGCCGGGTGGTGCGCTTCAACTCGCCCTCCCGGCACCCGGATCCGGCTCCCGTCAACGGCTAGGGTGACAGTGACGTGCCATCGTGTGCGTGTCGGGGCGGTGCCCACCACCTGCCGCCGGCGAACCCAGCGGCCGCTGGGCGCGGTCCCAGATCTACAGGCACCCCTTGTAGTTGTGTACTTCTCGTTCTCGAACGCCGGGCGCAACCGTGGTGGGGCGGGCTCGCTGCGGCGTGAGGGAGCCGATCTCGTGTCGCACCGTCAGAAGCCGACCCACCAGCAACAGATCGCCCGCCTCGTGCGAGCGGAAAGCGGCTGGGCCTACAACAGGGCCCTGGACCTGGTCCGCGACGCTGCGGCGCGCGGCCTGCTGCCCTCCCGGCTCGACAAGGCCGGGCGGACAGCCGCGGTACGCATCGTCTTGGCCCGCAGGGCCGCCGCCGGCGCTTCCCCTGCGTTGCCGGGCTCCCCGGCACGGGCGGTGCCGTCCCACGACGCCGAGAAGGCGCTGGCCGCCGCCACCGCACAGCTGCTGGCCGACGCCGCGGAGGCCGAACTGCGTGAGGAGGACCAGTGGCTCGACATCCTGGCGAAGATCGAGGACACGGTGTCTCGCGCACGGGAGCAGGCCCGCGACGAGATCCGCCGGCCCGCATCGGTCCCTGCCGGTCCGGACGATCCGCAAGGCGGGGGGACCAGCAGCCTGCCGGTCCACCTGGCCTGGTTCGAACGCTGCGACACAGCCGCCGCTGCGAACCTGCAGCGCAGCCTCCCCGCCGCAGCCGAGGAACTCCTGCGCACGGCATGGGAGCTGACGCCGGTGGCCGACGTGCTCCAGGATGCCTCCTACCGGCGGTGGGAGGCGGACCGCGGCGAGGCCGGCCTGCATGCCCTGTACCGGGCGCCCGTCGGCCACAGCCACGGTCTGGGAGCCATGCCCCTGGGCCTGCTGCGGCACCACCCCCACGGTGCCCTGCCCGACCGGGACGGCTACTACGCGGTGGGTCTGCACGACCAGCAGCCGCACTGGACCAGCTCGGCGCGGAAGGCTCGACAGGACGGTGCCCGCATCACGCAGGCATGGACCATCGTCGAAAGCCCGCGGCTGCCCCGGCCGCTGCGCCGCGCCCTGACGCACATCTGCGAGCAGTACTACGAGAACGGGAACGGCGAGTTCCTCACCCTCCGGTACGCCGAGGCGCTGTACGACTGGCTGCTGCCGCCCGTGTGACCGCCCCGGGCGCACCCGTCCTGCTGTGCTGTTCGGTCGTCGCCCCGTGCAGTCGGCCGCCGGACCGGGTCTGCAGCTTCTTCAGGACGCAGGCGCCCGGCGACATGGCAGCTCCGCAGGACGCCGGGCGCGGCAGCAGGCTCTCGTACGCCGCTGCCGAGCCCGCCGTCCGCGTCCGCGCTGCCCGCTGCGGGAGTACAGGAGGCTACCGGCTGGGCGCCGCGGGCCCGCCGGAACTCTCCCGTCCTCGGCAAGGGCCCAGCGCCCAGCGCCCACTGCGGGAAGGAATGCAGGCGTAGCGGCTCTGGCGCGCCGTGGGCGGGTTCGGGAGGGAAGCTGGAGGGGTGGACAGCAGCGAGGTCCCTCCGCTGGCGGCATCCAGAGCCCTGCCGCCCCGGGTGTCGATGGCAGTGTGCGTGCACTCGGCGCCCGGGGTCTACGCGCTGCTGCTCGGCTCCGGGATCTCCAGCGCGGCCGGCATCCGCACCGGCTGGGGAATCATGCAGGACCTCGCGCGCAAGGTCGCCTCGCTTCTGGAGCAGTCGGATGAGCAGGTCGCGTTCGCCGAGGAGACGCCGGACCTGTGGTGGAGGGAGCACTTCTCGCAGAGCGGCGAGCTGACGTACTCGAACCTGCTCGGGGAGCTCGGCCCTGCTCCTGGTGCCCGGCAGAAGCTGCTGCAGGAGTACTTCGCGGGCCGGACGCCGACCCGGGCGCACCATGCCATCGCGGAACTCGTGCGGGACGGGTTCATCCGGGTCATCCTGACGACCAACTTCGACCCGCTGCTGGAAGAGGCGCTGCAGGCCAAGGGCGTCCCGCCCCAGACGATCACCGTCGCCCAGGCCTCAACGATGCTGCCGATCGCCCATGGTGGGCCCCCGACCGTCGTGAAGCTGCACGGCGACTTCCGCCAGCTGGACATGCGTAACACCACCGATGAGCTCGACACCTACCCGCCCGCCTGGGCCCAGCTGGTGCGCGAGGTGCTGCGGGACTTCGGGCTGATCGTCTGCGGCTGGTCGGCTGAGTGGGACAGGGCTCTGGTGGAGTGCCTGTCCCAGCGGGAGAGCCACCGCTTCCCGGTGTTCTGGTCCGCGTTCCACACCCCGACGGGGCGGGCGGCGGAGTTGGTCGCGCAGCTGAAGGCCTCCGTCATCGCCGACACCTCCGCGGACGACCTGTTCGCCAGCCTGTCGGCGAATGTGGCGGCGCTGCAACGGCTCGCCGACCTGCCGCCGACCCGCGAGATGGCGCTCAGCCGCCTCAAGCAGACCCTGGCCGACCCGGCCCACCGCATCGACCTGTTCGACCTCCTCGACCAGCACGCCGGCCAGCTCGTCGACCGTATCGGCGACCAGGGCCGCTACCCGGCGGTGCGGGGCGAGATGGCCGCGCCGGCCTACCAGGAGCGGCTGGACGCCTACCGGGCGGACGGCGACACGCTGCTGCACCTGCTCGCCACCGGTGTCTTCCACGACCGGCAGGCCGAGCACGCGCACGTGTGGGAGCGGATGCTGCAGCGGCTGGTCGACACCCGCACCCACTTCGACAGCACTGTGGCGGCCAAGGCGGAGCACTACCCCGCGCTGCTGGCGCTGCACGCCGCAGGCTGCGCCGCGGTGCTCAACGGGCGCGAGGACATCCTGGCCAGGCTCCTGACCCGCGTGAGCTGGCACAACCCACTCGACGGGGCGGCCCGACCCGTAGGGGAAGCGGTCCGCACGTTCGACGTCCTCGCCGAAAGCAGCCTCCTCGCGCAGCCCAACGGCGGCCTGGCGAACCCTTCATGGCAGAGTTCACGCCTGCGCGGCGAACTGCGCGAGCCCCTCGCGGAGGCCTGCGCCCACAGCGACCGGGCGTTCACCGCAGCGTTCGACCGGCTCGAGTACCTGATGCTTCTCGTCCATCACGACCTCGCCCCGCATATGCCGCTGAACACCGCGCCGACCTTCCTCGCCCCCAGAGTGTTCAGAGCCGACCAGGTCGCGGCGCACGACACGGTCGCGGCCCTGGTCGCCCGGGATCTGCGGCCGGGTTGGGCGATGCTGGCCGGCGGGGCGTTCGGGGGCGACGCCGCCCGGGCGCAGGCGGCTGCGGACAAGATCAGGACGAGCATCGGAAGTGGCGAGTAGTCGGGCTCCGACGGCTCGAGGCGCGCTCGTCCGCACAAGCAGCTCACCTTCCCGCCGGGGATGGACGACGCGTTTCGGGAAACCGCCCCTGTCGTACCGTCCGGTGCCATAGCCTTTCCGACGGTGTGAGCCTTCTGGGCTGCGTCATCGGCCGCCGCTGACCTTCCACGAGACGAGCGGCGGCCGATTCTCCTCTCGGGAGCCGCACCGGTCTTGGTGTCCGTACCGTCCGGAACGTCGAGGCGTCCTTGGACGGCAGTCCGCCCGCCGGGCCGGGTGCCCGTGCAGGATGCGCGGTAAGACCGGTGCCTGGACCTTCCAAGCGTGGAGCTGTCCGCGGTGGCCTGTTCGGCGGGCGCTGCCGGGGCGCGGGAGATGAGCACCCGACCGGGCGGGCACGCGGGCTCCTTGGCCCGCGTCCCGAATCGCTCACAGGGGCTTCGCGGCCTGGAAGTCATCGCTGGTGGCTCCGCTCAGGTCTTCCACGACTCGCAGGTCGAGCTCGGCGGCGACCTCGTGGAGGTACAGCCGCTGCTCCGGGGCAAGGCCGAGCGCGAGGTCGTAGGCGAGGTGGAACAGGGCGGCGGCGACAACGCCGGGGGCGGCCGCCGCGAGCGCGTTGTGGAGTGCTTCGCTGCGCGCTTGCGGGCCGTGTCCGCTGCTCTGGAGGTGGAGGGCGGTCTCGAAGGCTTCCACCGCGGTGGCGTGCACGCCGGACTGGGCGAGGCGCTGGAGGGGGTCGGTGTGGTTGAGGCCGAGGTCTGCGCGGCGCGGGTTGGCAGGCAGTGCCCGGGCGTCGGCGGCTTCGCTGGCGGTCGCACCGGCCAGGGCGGCGGCCTGGAGGTCGTCCGCGAGGGCGGACAGGTCGCGGGCCACGTCGCCCAGGACGGTTCCGGGCATGGCCGCGGCGATGGCGCACACGGCCGCCAGGGCGAGGCGCTCCCCGGCCGCGAACTGCGGCCGGCTCTGGACGGTGAGGTCACCCAGCAGAGCGTCTGCGGACAGCCGGTGGCGAAGTTCCTCGGTCAGGCAGCCGTTGCCTCCGGGGACGACTTCGCGGTGGGTGGCCTGGGCGACGGCGTCCGCGGTCCGGTGCAGCGCCCGGCCGTGAAGGGAGCTGGCCTGGCGTTCGGCGAGGCGGCGGATCCAGGTTTCGGCGGCTTCGCCGGCTGTCCGGGCGCGGTGCAGCGCCACGGTGGCCGGGTCGAGCGGCGGGTGCGGTTCGGCGGTCAGGGAGGTGGGGAAGGTCGACACGGCCTGTTCAACTTCCGTGGGGTGAAGGGGGTTGCGGGTCGGGCGGCGAGGTTGCCCGCGGTCTGGGACCGGCGCGGGCGACGGCGGCCGGTGTCCGGTGGCGGGCGGCCGGGCCGCCCGCCACCGCTCGGGCGGGGCTCTCGACGAAGGACCCGGCCCGTTCCCGAGACTGCCGGTGGAGTCCGTGTGCGCCTGGGAGCAGCCCCACATTGGCACGGCCGCGGCGCCCGGGCAAGGCGCCTTGGACAGGGGTGCAACAACCTGCGCCGCGCTCTGCGGGACGTGTGCGCTGCTCCCGTCCGGGCGCGCTCACGCGGATGCGGTGCTGGCCCGGTAGGGCTGCGCCCGGCGGTGAGCTGGCGCTGGCAGGCCGGTGGTAGTGCCCTCGGCTGCGCTTGCCGTCCGGACAAGGTGTCCCGGCTGCGGAACGGCGGGTCGGTGCGGGCCTGCCGCCGTACCGAGTCCTGGCCCGCGCCGGTCTTGGTGCCGCCCGGTGGCGGGGTCGCTCGTCAGCTCGGGCTGTGCGTGCTCACGGTGTCGCCGCTCGGCGGCAGGCGGGTGGTCGGCAGGCGGCGGAGCGGGTCGGGTGCGCGGGTGGTCAGCGTACGTGCCGCACGGTCGACGGGGGGCGCAGGTCCAGGTCCTTGCGGACCCGGTACTCCTGGGCGACGTCGATCTCGCGGTGGTGGGGGCACTCCTGGCCGGCGTCGAGGTAGGAGGCGTGGTCGGCGGGCTTGAAGCAGTGGTTGCGGCGGCCGGTGGTGTGGACTTCGTAGCCGTACTGCAGGGGCGCCCTCGGTGCGGGGCGGGTTCCGGGCGCCGGCGGCGGGGCGGGCTTGTCGGGCGGGGTGATGTAGTGGCCGACGACGTTGACGCGTTCGCTGCGCCCAGGGCTGCGCCTTCGGCGTGCGCCCTTGGACTTGGCGGTGTTGTCGGGGAGTTCGACGTCCCTCTCGCGCACGAGCGCGGCGAGGGTTTCGGGGGGTGGCGCGGGGTCGGTGATCAGGTCCCACACGGCGAGGACTGCGCGGAGCCAGGCGTGGCGGCTTCCCGGTTGCGGTGGCGGCAGGGTGATGCCGACCGGGACGGCGAGTTCGCCGGCCCTCTCCAGGGGAGTGGCTGGGTCGTTCGTGGCGGCCCAGAACGTGATCCACACGTAGTCGCGTTCGCTGCGGGTCAGCAGCCCCACACGCTGCTCGCTGCCTTGGCCGTCGGCGATCGCTGCCTCGCCCGCGAAGTACCGGCGTGCGTGTTCCGGGTCGGGGTGGGGGTGCCGCTGGACCCACACGCCCGTGCCGAGGAAGGCGGTCTCTGGCATCGGCTCCGGGTCGCGCAGCGGTCTGGTGCAGCCCTGCCACGGCCCCCACGTGACGCCGGCGACGGGGCGCCCGCCGGTGGTGGTCCCGATCGGTTTGTGGAAGGTCATGAAGCCGTATCCGCGGCCCCGGGGAACGCGTTCCCAGGTCAGCGGGAGGGGCCGGGCGTGGCCGCGTCGGGCGGTGCCGTGGCGGGTGACGGCTTCGTTCACGTGCCAGGGCCAGCCGTGTTCGAGCCGGTCTTGTTCCTGCCCGAGCACGATCTGGGCCATGTCGGTGGCGGAGCGGACGGCCGGGTACAGGGCCAGTGCGCGCAGGAGGGGTTCGGCGGCCGCCGGCGTCGGGCGGGCGCGCAGCTGGGCCAGGAGGCGGTTGCGCCACCGAACGGCCTTGGAGGGGTGCGGCTGCTGCCAGTCGGTGTCGGCGGGGTCGCCGGTGTCGTCCGTGCCCGGTGCGGGCGGGAGGACGAGGGCGGCGGTGTGGGGGCTCTGGAGGAACCCGTCGGTGGCCACGGTCATCTCGAGGGCGCCGGGGAGGTCGGCGGCCGCGAGGTGGGTGGCGAGGGCGATCGCGGCCGGGGTGATCTCCGGGTGGGCTCGCAGGCCGCTGGTCAGGACGGCCACCGGCTGGCGGGCGGAGACGACGAACTGACCCAGGGCCAGGTCGAGCAGCGCGAGGGCGGCGGGGTCGTGGACGGCGTCCAGGGCCGGTGAGCGGGTGAGGCGCCAGACGTCGGGCCGCCCGTCGCGGTGGCGCAGGGCGAGGGGTGCGGTGTTGTGCAGGCGGGCCAGGAGAGTGGCCAGGACGAGTGGGGCGAGGCCGCGCTCGCAGGTCTCGTGGATGGCGGCGGCCAGGACGGTGGGACTGTCGGTCTGCGCTGCCTGGACCAGGATTGCGGCGAGGTTGACGGCTTGGGGCAGCTCGTCGCCGGGGGCCGTCGGGTTCGCGGGCGGGCGCTGTCGCGCCGGCCCGGCCGGCCCGGTCCCGGTGCTCTCGCCGAGGTGGGCGGGAAGCTCACCGGGTCCGGCTGTCGCCGCGGTGCCGGCGTTGCCGCGCGAGGCGGTGGGTGTGTGGTCGGGGGGTGCGGCAGGAGCGGGACGGGAGGTGTGTCGGTTCGGGGTGTCGGGCGCGGGCATGCGGGTCTTCCGGGAGACGGGCGGACCCGCTCCGGGCGGCGTGCGGGGCCGCCCGAAGCAGGAGGGGCAGGGGAGGGGGCTCAGTTGGCGGTGGGAGCGGGCGGGCGCTGCCCGCAGGCCCGGAGGGCCTGGGGAGAGGGCCGATGGGGTGGGGGTTGCTGCCGGACGGGGTCAGGTGGTGCGCAGCAGGGCGGTGAGGGTGTGCGCGAGGGCCTGGGGGATGTCGGCGAGGGTGGCGGCGTTCACGCGGGCGGTGCCGGGCAGGGGCGCGGTGTCCTCGGCCAGGCACACCCACAGGACGTGGGCGCCCTTGCGGGTCAGGCGCTGGACGGCGCGGGTACCGCCGGTGCGCTCGGGGGACTCCCACTGGCCGTCGGAGACGACGACCAGGACCCGGGCGCCGTCCCCGTCGGCGAGGCCGAGGGCGCCGTCGAGGGCTTGGGCTGCCTCGGTGAAGCGGTGGCAGGCGAAGTTCGGGGCGAACTGGGTGACGCGGGTCGGCGGCCGGTGGGGGTCGACGATGGGTGTGACGGCGGAGCCGAAGGCCACGGTGGCGGCGCGGCCGCCGGTGGCGTGGGCGGCGTGCGCGATCGTCCACGCGAAGGAGGCGATGACCTGCGCGTAGGGGGACATCGAGTTCGACACGTCGACGGCGACGGCGACGTGGATCGGCGGGTTGGGCGCGGGCCGCCGCTGGATGCGCCGGAAGGGCTGGGCGGTCTGCGGCATGCCCATGGTGCGCTGGGCGGTGGCCAGGAGCGCGTCGCGTCCCGACAGGCGGCCGGGCGGTGTGGCGGAGCCGAGACGGGTGGTGGTCGTGCCCCGGAACGCGGCCCGCTGAAGGACCTTGCCCAGGCGGCGGGCGGCTGCGGTCTCGGCGGCGGTGGGCGGGCGGGTGCCCCGGCGGGGGTCTCCCGCGGCGGGCCGGCCGGTGGGGGCGGGGGCGAAGACCTGCTGGGCGGCCTGTTGGGCGTCTTGGGCGGCGCGCTGCTCCGCGGCTGTGGCCTGGGCGGCCAGAGCGGCCTGGTTGACGGCCGCCGGGTCGGGTAGGGCACCGGTGGTGATCTGCGCGTCGGTGGACACCTCGCGTACGAGGTCAGCGACGAGACCCGCGAGGTCTTCACCGGAGGCGCTGTCGGCCGGGTCGTGGCCGTCGGCGGTGCAGGCGGTGGTGGGCAGGGCGGCGTCCGGGTCGACGCCGACGACCTCCACCCAGCGGCGCGCCACGGCGAGCAGGCCCTCCTGGTCGCTGTCGGCGAGGGCGAGGGCCTCGCGCACCAGCGCGCGCAGCGCCTGGGTGTCGACCTCGCCGAGGATCTCGACGACCTGCGCGCGGACCGGTTCGGTCTCCTGCTCGGTGAGGACGTGCGCGTCGACGCGCCCGAGGATCAGGGCGACGGCGGTTGCCGCCTGCCAGCGAGTCTCCCGGACGGTCGGGCCGCCCTTGGGCAGGAGGACGTGCGTGGCGGAGGCCCGCAGGTAGATGCGGTCGTCGGGGCGGTGCTGGAGGTGGCGGTGTTCGATGCGGGCCTCTTCCAGCAGGGCGGCGCTCTGGACTTCGGCCGGGCGGGCACTGTCGGGCCAGGGGGCCCACCGGCTGGATCGGGCGTGTCCGGCTTCGTGGCAGGTCGCGCCGAACAGGACGGGGTGGCGCAGCCGGCCGGTGAGGGTGGCAGGGTCGACATGGTCGGGGTGGGTGTCCTGGTCCAGGACGCGCAGGCCGTTGACGGTGACGGCGGCCCGGCCGGGGTCGAACTGGGCGATGACCGCGCCGGGGCTGTCGTCCCAGACCATGTCGAGCAGGATGTCGCGTCGGTCGGCGAGGGAGTTGACGACCGTACCCAGGCGGACGGCGAGATCGTGCCGTGCCTGGAGCAGGGTGCGCGGGGTGGGGTTCATCAGACTCCTCGGGAGCGGCTGCCGAGAGCGAGGGGCTGCGGCATGTAGCCGCTGTAGACCTTGGACAGGGCCTCGCGCATCTCCTCGCGGTCCTCGGCAGGGCAGCGGCGCAGGAACGCGGCCAGCGCGTAGCTCAGGCCGAAGGCGGTGGCGTTCGTCGCGAACGCGAGGCCGTCGCGCAGCTGGGGAATCCACCCGTCGTAGGTCACCTCGGGAGCGCGGGTGCGGGTTTCGAGGTTGAGGGCGGCGGTGATGAAGGGCTCGGGCACGCCGAGGTCGGCGGCGAGGTCCCAGTCGGTGGGGACCTCGATGTGATGGGTGAAGCGGGAGGCGAGGGCCTCGCTCAGGTCGGCTCCGGGCACGTGCGGGTTGCACGCCCCGATGACGGCCCAGCCCTCGGCCGCCTCGATGGGCGGAAGATGGGGGTTCGAGGTGACGTGCAGGACGCGGCGGCCGTCCATGAGGGGGTACAGCACGGACAGGACGGTCGGGGGGATCAGTGCGATCTCGTCGACGAGGAGCGGGATGCCGTGGCGCATGCTGCGGATCAGCGGGCCGTCGATCCAGGTGAAGTGGCCGGTGTACGGGTCCTGGACGAACGTGCCGACGAAGTCCGCGTCGGTCGTGTCGGCGCTGCCGACGATCGTCTCCATGCCGGTGTGGGCGCCGGGCCGGGCGAAGGCGACGAACGCAGCCTCGGCCATCGCGGTCTTGCCGGTGCCGGGCTGCCCGGTGAGCAGGGTGTGCTCGCCGCGGTCACGGGCGCTGCGCAGGACGGCCAGGTCCTCCAGGTTCTCCAGCAGGCGCGGCTGGTAGACCTGCCCGTTCGGCCGGGTCTGCGGGCCGACCAGGGGCAGGATCGGCTCTTCCCGCATGGTCGCCGAAGACGGCGGGGCGACGTTGCGGACGTAGGCCGCGGTGTCCTCCAGCAGCTTCGCGCGGATCCTGTCGGTGATCGGGGTGGGGGCGGCCATGGGTTCCTCTCGGTCAAGTGAGCAGATCGCCGCTGGTGAGGGCTCTGCTGGGGCGATCAGGCCGTCCGGTCGGACGTGACTCGGGACGGCTGTGTCGGCTGGTTTCGAAGTCGGGCTCAGCCGCAGGCACGGGGAGGGGGTTTCGGTACGCGGTCAGCACGGCAAGTCGGCGGCGCTGTCCACCTCTTCGAGCGCGAAGCCGCGCGGTACAGGCGATGCGATTCTCGACGCGGCGCTGGCCTCATGTGAGCGGGTCACTGTGGCACCGACCGCCCCAGCACGAGATCCACTGTGAAGGCGGCTGCCAGGCCAGAGAGCGGCCGAGGGCCGGACGCGAGACGGTAGGCCCGCTGGGCTACTGTCCGGGCATCGGGACCGCGGAGATCCTGGAAGCGTCGGGGTGCGCATGACCGGCCAGTTCCGCGGCCAGCCCGAACAGGTGCGAGACCTCGCCCGCGTACTGGGCACGCGTGAACTCACCTGCCCAGGCCATCGGAACCTCGAAGAGGGTGTAGTCCCGGGACAGCAGGTAGCCCTTGCGCTCCTTGCCCCGCGCCAGGCCGACGACGTACTTGATCGCGTCGGCGATGCTGTCGAAGGGCTTGTAGTTCGTCGCCGGGTCCGGCGCGCCCCGGCGCCCGGAGAGTCCCAGCACACCGGGGTGGTCTCCGAAGTACACGATGAAGCGGTAGAACTTGTCGCTGCCTCCGCTCGTGCAGTGGTACTCGAACCCGCGCAGCAGGACGGCGGCATCACGATTGGCCATCTACGACCCTTCGGAGAGTGGACGGGCGAGCTGCCGCGCCCGGGCAGACGCACCGGCCGGACAGCACCGCGCAGGCGTGCGGCCGCGGTTGCGGTCTGAGGCAACGCCCATTGATTTACATGTATAAATATATCTTCTGGGACTGACAGGCCGCACATCCCTTTCCGAACGCCCCTGTCGGCAGTCCGCGGTACTCCCTCAGCACCCGGCCGACAGACCCTCAAGCCGACCCGACGGCCAGCCGGAGGCGGGCCCCGGACAGGACGGCGCACGGCCGTCCCGACACGGCGGCCCCCTCCCGCCGGGCCACAGAGAACCACCGGCCCACGCCGACTCGAACGCCTCCGTCGCCGTGTCGCGCCCCCAATGCGGCAGACCGCACCGCACCTCCGACCGGGGAGTCGCGCCTCCAACACCACAGGCAGTTCCCCCAGTTCACCGTCCAACCGGCCTGGCCTGGAGCACAGTGTGAGGCCGTGCCTCGTGGCGAGGCGGTGGGCGGACAGCAGGGCAGGACAAGCGTGACCACGGACACCGACGAGCAGCTGGAACTGCCGGCCGCCCGCTACGCCATACCCACAACCGCCACCTTCCAAGATGCCAGTACCCCGGTCTCGACGATGCGCCGCTACCACTACCCGGCCGGAGCACGGCCGACGAGCTGAGCCCGAAACTGGCGATCCGGTCCTCGCCGCATCTAGCTCCGAACGCCGCCGGGCCCCGACCGTGACGCTCACCCCACCAGCGCCCACCGAGCAGAATCCTCCCCTGCCACCTCGGCCATCGACTACCGGCACAGACCGCTGGGCCGCCATCGAAGCCGCCGTCCTGGCACTGCCTCGCTCCCGACGCGCTGGCCGTACGCAGACACCACTGCGGATCCTCGGCGCGCAGGGCCGGGAGAGCAGCCACAAGCACTACCTGAAGTTCCTCCTCGATCCGCGCGAGTCCCACGGTCTGGGCACCGGCACGCCGGCCGCCCTGCTGGACCTGGCGGGCCGCCCGGAGCTCGCCGCCGACGCCCGCCTCGAGCGCACCCGCCTGTACCGGCAGGTCTCCGGCCGATCCAGCCGCCCCAACCTGGTCGCCATCGGGCCCGCAGCATCGATCGTGGTAGAGCTGAAAATCGACGCCCCAGAGGGCTACCAACAGACTGCCCGGCAGGCAGACGACTTCGCCGACCTGGCGCCGCCAGTGATACTCGTCTACCTCACCCCGGACGGCACCAGCCCCAGCGACGGACGGTTCCGCCCTGTCTCGCTGCGAGACCTCGCCGACCGCCTTGCCCAGCTGCTCACCCGCCCCAACACAGGACGTGCCGCCCCGGGGCGCCGGCACGCCGAGGACTACCTGAGCGACCTGGAGGCTGTGGTGGGCGTCAGCACCGACGACGAAGCTGCCCGCTTCTGGGCCACGCACAGCACCGCGGTACTGGCCGCGCAGGCCACGACGCGACGCCTGCTGAGACACCTCCCGGAGCACACTGCCGTCGCACTCGCTGGCCTCGCCCCGAACTCGGAGCAGACCTGACCGTAGAACACATCGACTACACGACCCTCGGCGACCATGCGGAGAGCGCTGCCGCCAGCGGCGATTCACAAATTCACATACGCCCATGCATGCAGCTATACGGACGACCCCTTTACGGCACTTTCTCCCCTGCCCCTACTGCGCGACGCCAGCACCGCACGCCAACTCTTTCACAAGTTCACATACGTCCATGCATGCGCTCACCTTTGCCGCAAACTTCCATTTGCGCGAGGCTTCAACTTGTCAGCACTACTGCCAGGCGCATCGTCTACCCATGTACCGAATAGTCGAATTTCCCAAGGACCATAGGACCAGTCAATCGATCTTCCGATTCATCTCATTATTTAGCTGACCAACTGCCGCACTGCCGACTTAACGTGCTGCCGACCTACTGCACTGCCGAACCAGCGATCTACTGTGCCGCTGTGCTGTCGAATTACCAAGTCACCGACCCACCGCACCACCAGACCATCCCACCGCCATACCGCCGAGCTGCCAAACTGCCGAGTCACCGACCCACCGCACCACCAGACCATCCCACCGCCATACCGCCGAGCTGCCAAACTGCCGAGTCACCGACCCACCGCACCACCAGCCCACCGCGCCGCCATACCGCCGAGCTGCCAAACTGCCGAGTCACCGACCCACCGCACCACCAGCCCACCGCGCCGCCATACCGCCGAGCTGCCGACGCACCGACCCACCAGCCCACCGCACCGCCATACCGCCGAGCTGTCATACCGCCGAGCTGCCGATCCGCCGCGCTGCTGAACTACCGACCCACCGCACCACCAGCCCACTGCACCGCCATGCCACCGGCCTACCGCCCTGCCGCCGCGCCGCCGCGCTACCGAGTCACCGACCCACCGCACCACCAGCCCACTGCACCGCCATGCCACCGCGCTGCCGAGTCACCGACCCACTGCACCGCCATGCCACCGCACCACCAACCCACCGCACCACCAACCCACCGCGCTACCGAGTCACCGGTCTACCGTGCCGCCACGCCACCAGCCCACCGCGCTGCCGCGCTACCGAGTCACCGCCCCACCGTGCCGCCACGCCACCAACCCGGCGGCTCACCGGCCCACCGCGCTGCCGCGCTGCCGGCCGCATCACCGCATCACCAGCCCACCGCGCTGCCGAGTCACCGCCCCACCGTGCCGCCACGCCACCAACCCACCGCGCTGCCGCGCTGTCGGCC
>NZ_JBIVKJ010000017.1:0-1920 GCF_044750705.1 Kitasatospora sp. NPDC088783 | reverse complement strand
CTGCCGCGCTGTCGGCCGCATCACCGCATCACCAGCCCACCGCGCTGCCGAGTCACCGCCCCACCGTGCCGCCACGCCACCAACCCGGCGGCTCACTTGAAGCAACGCTGCGCCATAACGCAAAACTATAAATAAGGAACAAATTGGGGCATGAGCAACATTGGCAGGTTCATCTTCGTGGAGCTACGACACGCCCGTCCGCTCAAGTTGCCAGGCTTTCCGATCCTGCTGCTAGCCTGGCCCCCGAAAATGTGACGCTGTCAGTCTCACGTGGTCCCCCGAGTCGATCCATGGGGCTGTGCCCGTTGAGGCCGCGCCGATGAGAGGTAGCTGACTCCGATGATGGCTCCACCCCAGGGCATCGTTCCGGGCAAGAGAACACGCGTTGTGGTAGTGGCCAGCCAGAAAGGCGGGGTCGGGAAAACAACCACAACTGCCAACCTCGCAGCAAGCCTGGCCAGCGCTGGCTTCGTCGTCGGGACGATCGACCTCGAGCTCCAAGGCCAGTTGGGGGTGTCCTTCGGAGCCTTCGCTCAGAAGCCGAAGGACGTCGGAAGCGCAGTCGTAGACTTCCTTGACGTGATCGAAGATATCTCTGCCTTCGGCAAGGTAGGCACCGAGATCGCCTTGGACGACCCTCGGCTCGACATCACTCCGCGCCTCATCGAGCGGATGATCGACCGGACCGCCCTCTTGAAGGGTTTCGAGGGATCAGGTTCCCTCTGGGTCCTGGGCTCTGTTATGAGTCTCACCGAGCGGGCTAAGGGCGAGATCGCTAAGCGTGGCTGGGAGGCCATGGCAACCCTCAGGCAGCTCATTCTCCGCGAGGTGGGCGGCTACTTCGATTTCATCTTGATCGATACGCCTCCTTCAAACGACGCTCTGGCCTCGCTCGGCCTCGCGGCTGCGGACTATGTGGTGGCCGTGTGCAACCCGAAGATCGCCACAGCCGATGGCGCTCGTGTTGTACGAAACAGTGTCATGCGGATCCCGAAGCGCACTGATGGTCTCTGCAACCCGGTCTTTCTCGGCACGATCCTCAACGAAGCTCAGCCCAAATCGCGGCGTACCCCCGAGACGGATGCGGTAGACGAGTATCTTGTCAAGCATGATCTCCAGCCGTTCAGCGCCATAATCAACGCGAGCCCACAGATCTCTGCTTCGTACGGCATCAGTCGGCCAATCGTGATCGATGAGCCCGGCTACGCCGCAAGCAAGTGGTACGAGACCCTCACGCAGGAGCTCCTCAACAGAATCAGTGAGGCCGACCGAGCCCAGGCGGCATCAGAGCTGGAGGCTGCAGGATGACACCTCCTGCTCGACGCGGGAAAGTCAGGAAGTTCGACTTCGATGCGGTCGCTCACGTCGGCAATGATGCTGACCAAGGCGGGTTCCTTGGCGATGAAGCGGCGGAGAAGGAACGTAAAGCTCCCTCTTCAGTTGTTGAAGTTGTTCCGTCGCCGCGACGCACTCTCCCGAAACCCGTCGCCGCGGAGCTCGTCGCCGCGGAGCCCGTCGCGGAGCCGGGCGCCGTCGCCGAGCCGGGCGCCGTCGCCGAGCCGGCCGTGGAGCCCGTCGCCGTGGAGCCCGTCGCGGAGTCGGCCGCCGTCGCGGAGTCGGCCGCCGTCGCCGAGCCGGCCGTGGAGCCCGTCGCCGTGGAGCCCGTCGCCGTGGAGCCCGTCGCGGAGCCGGGCGCAGAGCTCGTCGCCGTCGCGGAGCCGGGCGCCGTCGCGGAGCCGGGCGCAGAGCTCGTCGCCGTCGCGGAGCCGGGCGCCGTCGCGGAGCCGGGCGCCGTCGCGGAGCCGGGCGCCGTCGCCGAGCCGGGCGCCGTCGCCGAGCCGGCCGTGGAGCCCGTCGCCGTGGAGCCCGTCGCCGTGGAGCCCGTCGCGGAGCCGGGCGCAGAGCTCGTCGCCGTCGCGG
>NZ_JBIVKJ010000016.1:78314-136026 GCF_044750705.1 Kitasatospora sp. NPDC088783 | reverse complement strand
TCTGGCAGAACGTCGCCCAAGGCACCCTCCTCGTCATCGCCGTCGTCATCCAACAACGACGCAACGGCGAACGCCCCATCGGACTCCCCGCCTGACCCCAGCCCGTCCTCGACGGCCCGGCCCTCCTGCCACGGAGGGGCCGGGCCGTCGGCGTCTCCGGGCGGAGTGCGAGGCGCGCCACCCCACGATTCGGCAAACTTCCGCCGACAGCCTTTCGATATCACATGAAACATGCCAGCATGCTCGACATCGAAAGCCGCCGGATGCGGCTCAAGTGATGTCGTTTGGTTCCACGGGCTCCGGAGGAGCGGCATGGTCGGACTTCGCAAGGCATCGGCTCCCCTGCTCGTGGCCGCACTGCTGGTGCCCGCCTTGGCGGCCCAAGCCCAGGCCCAAGCCCAGGCCCGGACCCCCGCCCGCCCGGCCGGCGCCACCCCGGCGACCGGCTGCGCGGGGCTCGGGACCCAGCCGGGCCCGGCCCTGCTGGACGTGGACTACGAGAGCGGGACGCTCGACTCCGGCGTCCCGGGCCTGACCACCACCCACGCGAGCGCGCCGGACGCCTCCGCCGTCGTGCGGCCGGGCGACCGGAGTCCGTACGCGGTGGAGCACCGGGTGACCCTGGACGACCCGGCCTACGTCTCCGACGGCGCCCCGCGCAGCGAGAGCGCCACGGACCTGCTGCCGAACGGGACCTTCCGCCCCGGCGACAGCGAGCGCTACGAGTTCAGCGCCCAGCTGCGGGACTGGCAGCCGTACCGGCCGGGCGGCAGCACGACCGGCGACATCTTCTTCCAGGGCAAGTACGGCGGCGGCCAGCCGCCGGCCTTCTACCTGATGGCCAAGCGCAACGCGGTGGCGTTCCGCTCGCCGCAGCTGGACTTCCAGGAGACGGTCGTGGCCGACTTCCAGCCGTACGTCGACCGGTGGATGGACTTCCGGGTGGACGTGCGCTGGGCCGCCGACGACACCGGCTGCTTCCGGGTCTCGGTGCGGCTCCCGGGGCAGTGCGACTACCGGCAGGTGATCGCGCTCGACGGGGTGGCCACCTGGAAGCCGAGCTCGCCGGCCGACCACGGCTACCTCAAGTGGGGCCTGTACCGGCCCTCGGAGTCGACCGCGGCCGGGGACGTCCCGACCCGCACCGTCCGGCACGACGGCATCCGCATCCTCCGGCTTCCCGACGCCGACCCCCAGTAGCAGCACCACCCCCACGAGGAGCAGCAGTGACCGACAGTCCCTTCCTGAGCAGACGCCGCCTCCTGCGGGCCGGCGGAGCGTTCGGCGCGGTCCTCGCCGCCGGATCGCTGCCCGCCGCCCGGGCCGCCGCCGCGACCCCCGCGGCGGGCGTCGGGGCGCCGGGCGCCCCGACGGTGACCGACCTGGGGCCGGGTCTGGTCCAGTTCTCGCTGATGAGCGGCGTCCTGGTGGGCGACACCGTCTACATCGGCTCGCGCAACCTGAACCCGTCCCGGGTGATCGGCTTCCACCTGCCGACCCGGAAGGTGGTCTCCCGCACCGATCTCGACGCCGGTCCGGAGCCGTCCGTCCAGGCGCTCGCCGCGGACCCCACCGGCCGGTACCTGTACATCGGCGTGATCCTCAAGGCCGACCAGGGCAAGCCCAACCTGTACCGCTGGGACCTCTCCACCCCCGACCGGCCCGCCGTCCCGGTCGGCCGGACCGGGGACCGCGACATCCGCGACCTCGCGGTCGCCCCCGACGGCAAGGTCTACGCGGTCGGCGGCATGCCGAACGTCGCGCCGGTGCTGTGGGAGTACGACCCGGCCACCGGCGAGGTGTCCGACCTGGGCACGCCCGACCCGAACGCGACGCTGGCCCGGGCGGTGGCCGCCACCGACACGACCGTCTTCTTCGGGGCGGGCAGCATCCTGGCCGGCGGGGGCGGCGCGAGCAAGGCCTCGCTGTACGCCTACGACCGGGCCGCACGCACCTTCTCCTCGGTGGTGCCCAAGGAGATGGAGCAGGACCCGAGCCTGCGCGAACTCGCCGTCTTCGGCGACCGCCTGCTGGTCGGCACCTCGGGCGGGACGGACCCGGCGAAGTTCGCCGTGATGAACCTGGCGGACCTGTCCGACTACACGCTGGTGCCCACCCGGGGCAAGACGGTCAAGACCTTCGCGGCCGACGCGGAGCGGTTCTACTTCGCCTCCGAGACCGGCGTGCAGGTCTACTCGAAGGCCGACCGGACGATCACCCCGCTGGCCTTCGACGGGCCGGACCTCGGCGAGATCTGGGGCCTGGACCGGACCGGCGGGAAGCTGGCGGTGGTCTCCGGCTACGGCCTCCTGGTCGAGATCGACCCGGCCGCCGGCACCTCGGTGACCACCGACCTCGGCGAGGCGGGCGCGCCCGCCGACGCCCAGGCGGCCATGGGCGTGGCGGCCGGCGGCGGCTACCTCTACCTGGGCGGCAACGGCACCATCGCCCGGCACGGCCTGCGCAACGGCGAGGTGCTCAACCTGCGGGCGCCCGGCGAGGCCAAGGACGCCGAGGTGATCGACGGCGTCCTCCACACCGGCCAGTACGACGCCCAGGGCATCTGGTGCTACGACCCGCGCGACGGCGGGCAGCCCCGGCAGGTCGCGTCCTTCGCCTCCGAGCTGAACCGGCCGCTGGACACCTGCTGGGACCGGGACCACCGGCTGCTGCTGGTCGCCGTGCAGAACGACACCGCGGGCGGCGGCGCCCTGTGGACGTACGACCCGCGGACCCGGAAGTCGGCCTGCTTCGTCAACCCGATCGACGGCGTCCAGCACGTCCGGGCGGTGGCCGCCCACGGCGGGACCGCCTACCTGGGCGGCGACAACGCCGCCAAGACCGGGCCGCGCGGCACCGTGGTCGCCGTCGACCCGCGCACCGGCAAGGAGCAGTGGCGGACCGAGACGCAGCAGACCGGCTCGTCCGGCGGCGTGGCGGCGATGGCGGCGCAGGGCCGCCACCTGTACGTGCTGACCCGGAACGGCAGGTCGTTCGTCATCGACCTGCGCACCCGCGAGCAGCTGTTCACCGCGGACGTGAGCGCCGTCTGCCAGGGCTTCGCCGCCCTGGTGGTCAACCGGGGGGCGGTCTACGGCGTCTCGACCACCACGCTGTTCCGCTTCGACCCGAAGACGTTCGCGGTCGGCACGGTGGTCGCCGGGGTCAACGGCGCCTGGTACAGCGGGCCGCACCTGAACGCCCACGGCGGCAAGCTGTACACGCTGCGCGACCACAACCTGATCGAGGTGGACGACCACCGCTAGACCGGGCCCCGCCGGGCTCATCGGCCCCCGCCGGGTTCCGGCGGGGGCCGATTCGGTGATCCGCGCCAGGTGTAGACCTTTGATTGATATCTTTCGTCTGTCGAGTGAAGGGGAAACCGTTCGCTCGCTACCGAGGGAGGACCAGAGGTGTTGGCTGACGAACGGCGGCAGGCGATCCTGCGCGCGGTGGAGCACCGGGGCGCGATCACCGTCAAGGAACTGGCCACGGAGATGGGCGTCTCCGCCGTCACCCTGCGCCAGGACGTGCGGGAGCTGGCCGACCGGGGGCTGCTGGCCCGGGTGCACGGCGGCGCACGGGCGCTGGCCGCGCCCGAACCGGCCCCCGCCGCGGCCCGGTCCTCCGCCGCGGCCCGGTCCTCCGCCGCGGGCCGGGCCCCGACCGCGACCACGGCCCCGGCCGGGGCCGCCGCCGGGCCGGAGGGGGCGGAGCAGCGCACGGTCGGGCTGGTGGTGCCGCCGGGCGGCTACTACTACGCGGAGGTGATCCGGGGCGTCCAGGACGCGGCCCGGGCGCGCGGCGTGCGGGTGGTGCTGGCCGTCTCCGGGGAGTCGCTGGCGGACAACCAGGAGCAGGTGCGCCGGCTGCTGGCCGGCGGTGTCGACGGGCTGCTGCTGATGCTGCACCCGGGCCTGCGCCCGCTGGAGGAGACCGAGCGCTGGCTGGGCGGCATCGAGGTGCCCGCCGTCCTGGTGGAGCGCCGGGCCGGGCCGGCGGCGGGCCGGCTGGAGCAGGTGGCCTCCGACCACGCGTACGGCGCGGCGCTGGCGGTGCGCCACCTGGCCGGGCTCGGGCACGACCGGGTGGCCCTGGTGGCCCGGGCCGAGAGCCCCAACACCGCGCTGCTGAGCGCCGGTTACACCGACGCGGTGAAGTCCGCGGGGCTGGCCCCGGGGCCGGAGTACCGGATCACCACCACCGGTGACGCGGCGGCGGCCGACGCCCGCTTCGAGGAGGTGGTCCGGGCCGTGGCGGCGGGCGGGTTCCGGGCCGCGCTGGTGCACAACGACATCGACGCGATCACCCTGCTCGGCCTGCTGCGGGCCCGGGGCCTGCGGGTGCCGGAGGACCTGGCCATGATCACCTACGACGACGAGGTGGCCGAGCTGAGCGAGATCCCGCTCACCGCGGTGGCTCCCCCCAAGCAGGCGGTGGGCTCGTGGGCGCTGGAGCTGGTGCTGCGCCGGCTGGCCGACCCGGCCGCGCCGCTGGCCGAGGTGCTGCTCCGCCCGGAACTGCGGGTGCGGGCCTCCTGCGGGGCCGCCGGGCCGTCCTGAGCCCGTGCGGCCCTGGCGGGGACTTCCGATGTCGTAATGCTTTCGTTTCTAACATTCGAAAGCATATGTGTTGACGGGCTGTCGTACGTACCGAATGATGACGGTGACACCCCAGCAAACGATCGGTGGCACCCCATGTTCCGTAGACGCCTGACATTGCTGTCCTGTTCCGTGGCGATCATCGGCGCCCTCGTCACGGGCTGCGGAAGCGCGGAGAGCGGGTCGTCCGCGCCCGGGCCCGCCGCCGGACCGGCGACCGGCGCGGTCACCTTCTGGTCCTTCGTCAAGGGCTCCGACAAGGTCGCCGAGGCGTTCAACCAGTCCCACCCGGGCATCAAGGTGACCTTCGAGTCGGTGCCGTCCGGCCAGGAGTACTACTCCAAGCTCACCAACGCGGTGAAGGCCGGCACCGTCCCGGACGTCGCGGTGGTCGAGTACCCGCAGCTGCCGGAGTTCGCCGCCCAGGGCGCCCTGGAGAGCCTGGACGCCGGCCTCACCGCCACGGTCAGGGACGAGTTCCCGGAGCCGGTGCGGCAGTTGGTCGAGCTCGGCGGCAGGACCTGGGGCGTCCCCCGGGACGCGGCCCCGCTGATGATGTACTACCGCAACGACTTCTTCTCCGCCCACCGGATCGCCGTCCCCACGACCTGGGACGAGTACCGGACGATGGCGCAGCAGGTGAAGCAGGCCGACCCGGACGCCCGCGGCGGGGTGCTGTTCACCGACAACCCGGGGCTGCTGACCGCCCTCGCCTGGCAGGCCGGGGCGCACTGGTTCGGCATCCGGGGCGACTCCTGGAAGGTGTCGCTGACCGACCCGGCCTCCCGCAAGGTCGCCGACTACTGGAGCGACCTCGCCCAGCAGGACCTGGTCGGCTCGCTGAGCACGCTCGACCCGTTCTGGACCAGCGTCCAGCAGGGCCGGACCGTCGCCTACGTCTGCGCCAGCTGGTGCGCCGGCTCCCTCCAGGCGACCGTCGCCGACCAGGCCGGCAAGTGGTCGGTGGCCCCCGTCCCGACCTGGGACGGCCGACCGGCCTCCGCGATGTACGGCGGCTCGTCCTTCGTGATCCCCAAGGGCGCCAAGAACAGCCCGGCCGCCGCCGAGTTCATCAAGTGGATCACCACCGACCCCGAGGGCATGAGGGCCTGGGTCTCCTCCGGGACCAGCAGCATGTTCCCCGCCGACCCGAAGCTGGTGCCGGTCGCCAAGGCCGCCTACCCCACCACCTACTTCGGCGGCCAGGACGTGTACGCCGTCGGCGGCGCCTCCTACGACGCGGTCCTGCCCGGCTGGACCTGGGGCCCGGTGATGGGCACCACGAACACCGCGATCGTCGACCAGCTGCCCAAGGTCGCCGGCGGCGCGCGCCTGGCCGACGTCCTGAACGGCGCGCAGCAGGCCACCGTCGAGGACGTCCGGCACCGCGGCATGCAGCTCGCCCCGTAGTCCGCGCCACCCCTGGTGGGCCCGCGCCCGCCCCGCCGCCCGCCCGGCGGGCCACCGCCGGGCCCTCCCCCGCACCCCCCGAGGAAGCCGGTATGGCAAGCCCGTCAGCCCGTGCCCAGCGCCGAACCGCCGCGCTGCTCCTGGCACCGTTTCTCGTCCTGTTCAGCGCCGTCACCCTCGCCCCGCTGCTCTACGCGGGCTGGATGAGCCTGTTCACCACCCGCACCTCCGGCCTCGGCTTCGGCGGCGCCCACCGGGTCTTCGCCGGCCTGGACAACTTCACCCACGCGCTGGCGGACCCGGCGTTCCGCCACGGGTTCCTCACCATCGTCCTGTACGTCGTGGTCTACATCCCGGTGATGATCGGCGGCGCGCTCGCCCTGGCGCTGCTGCTGGACTCGGGGCTGGCCCGGGCCCGGGCCTTCTTCCAGCTGGCCCTGTTCCTGCCGCACGCGGTGCCCGGCCTGATCGCGGCGCTGATCTGGGTCTACCTGTACACCCCCGGCCTCAGCCCGGTGATCGGCCTGCTCGGGAACGTCGACTTCCTGTCGGCGGACAACGCGGTCCTCTCCACCGCCAACATCGCGGTCTGGGAGTGGACCGGCTACAACACGGTGATCTTCTACGCCGCGCTCAAGGCGGTGCCCGGCGAGGTGCTGGACGCGGCCCGGATCGACGGCGCGGGCGGCCTCCGCACCGCCCTGTCGATCAAGCTGCCGATGATCCGCCCCTCGGTCGCGCTCGCCGTCCTGTTCACGGTGATCGGGTCGATCCAGCTGTTCACCGAGCCGAAGGTCATCTACAGCGCCTCCAGCGCGATCGGCAGCAGCTGGACGCCCAACATGTACGTCCAGACCGCCGCCTTCACCCGCAACGACTTCGGCCTGGCGGCGGCCGCCTCGCTGCTCATCGCGCTGTTCGCCGCCGCCCTGTCGTTCCTCGTCACCCGTCTGTCGCGCCACAGGAGCCAGCCGTGACCAAGCCCCCGACCCTCCGGGCCCCGGCCCCCGCCGCGGCCCCGGCCCGGCCCGGCCCGAGCACCCCGGCCCGGCGTCGCCCCCGCCCGCGCCACCCGGCGCTGCTGTCCCGGGCCGGCGTGACCGCGGTGCTGGGCCTGGCCGCCCTCTACACCCTGCTGCCGATGCTCTGGCTGGTGCTGTCCTCCACCAAGAGCCGCCAGGACCTGTTCGGCACCAACGGCTTCGCCCCCGGCAGGCGGTTCGCGCTCCTCGAGAACCTCGGCCACCTGTTCAGCACCGACCACGGCATCTACCTGCGCTGGATCGGCAACACGGTGCTGTACGCCGGCGTCGGCTCGCTGCTGGCCACGGTGTTCGCGGTGGCCGCCGGGTACGCCTTCGACAAGCTGGCCTTCCCCGGCAAGGAGAAGCTCTTCGCCTTCGCCCTGCTCGGCGTGATGGTGCCGGGCACGGCGCTGGCGGTCCCGCTGTACCTGCTCGCCGCCCGGGTCGGCCTGGTGAACACCTTCTGGGGCGTCTTCCTGCCCGGCCTGGTCTTCCCGTTCGGGGTCTACCTGGCCCGGGTGTTCAGCGCCGCCTACGTGCCCGACGAGGTGCTGGAGGCCGCCCGGATGGACGGGGCGGGCGAGTTCCGGGCGTTCTGCCGGATCGCCTTCCCGATGCTGGCCCCGGCCTTCGTGACCATCTTCCTGTTCCAGTTCACCCAGATCTGGAACTCGTTCTTCCTGCCCCTGGTGATGCTGTCCGACAAGGACCTCTTCCCGGTCAACCTCGGCCTGTACGTCTGGTACTCGTCCGCGCTCTCCCAGGGGCACCCGCAGGACTACCTGCTGGCCGTGGTCGGATCGCTGGTGTCCGTGGCCCCGCTGGTGGTGCTGTTCCTGATGCTCCAGCGGTTCTGGAAGTCCGGCATGACGGCCGGCGCCGTCAAGTAGGCCATCGACATGAGGATCCCCGTGCCCACGACCCCGCCCGCCCGGCCCGTTCCGGACCGCCCGCCCGCCCAACCCGCCGCGCACCGCCCGCGCGCCCTGTTCGCCATGGGCCGCCGGCACCGCGACGCGCTCTTCCCCCCGGCCGCGGTCGAGCGGCTCGCCCGCCACGTCGACCTCGACCCGGGACTCGTCGTCGAGGCCGCCGGGGACTTCGACCGGATCGCGGACCCGGCCTCCGTCGAGCTGCTGGTCACCTCCTGGGGCTGCCCCCCGCTGGACGCCGCCGCGCTGGACCGGCTGCCCGCGCTGGCGGCCGTCGTGCACGCCGCCGGAAGCGTCAAGCACCACGTGACGGAGGCGTGCTGGGAGCGCGGGCTGCGGGTCAGCTCGGCCGCCGCGGCCAACGCCGTCCCGGTCGCCGAGTACACCCTCGCCGCCATGCTGTTCGCCAACAAGCGCGTCCTGGAGATCGGCGGCCTCTACCGCGAGCACCGGGCCGCCCTGGACTGGTCGGCGCACTTCCCCGGCTTCGGCAACTACCGGCGCACCATCGGCGTCGTCGGCGCCTCCCTGGTCGGGCGCCGGGTGCTGGAGCTGCTGCGGCCCTTCGACTTCGACGTCCTGGTGGCCGACCCCCACCTCGACCCGGCCGGGGCCCGCGCCCTCGGGGCCCGGCCCGCCGAGCTGGACGAGCTGCTCCCGCTCTGCGACGTCGTCTCGCTGCACGCCCCCGCGCTGCCCGAGACCCACCACCTGCTGGACACCCGGCGGCTGGCGCTGATGCGGGACGGGGCGACGCTCATCAACACCGGGCGCGGCTCGCTGGTCGACACCGCGGCGCTGACCGCCGAACTGCGCTCGGGCCGCCTGCACGCCGTCCTCGACGTCACCGAGCCCGAGGTGCTGCCGGCCGACTCGCCGCTGTACACGCTGCCCAACGTGCTGCTCACCCCGCACATCGCCGGCTCGCTGGGCGGCGAGCTGCTGCGGATCACCGCCGGTGCCCTGGACGAGGTCGAACGGTACTGTGCCGGACGGGAGTTCGCCCACCCGGTGAGCCGCGCGGCGCTGTCCGTCTCGGCCTGAGCGAACCGCCGAACCCGCCACCGCAACCACCACCCGGAGCACCCGCGATGCCCGCCACCGGCCGACTGACCGACGTCCTGCTGTACACCCGCACCACCGGCTACCGCCACGCCTCCCTCCCGGCCGCGACGGCGGCGCTGCGCGAACTGGGCCGGGACCACGGCTTCGCCGTCGACGCCACCGAGGACCCGGCGGTGTTCACCGACGCCTCGCTGGCCGGGCGCGGCGCGGTGGTGTTCCTGTCCACCAGCGGCGAGGTGCTCACCCCGGACGGGCGGGCGGCGCTGCGGCGCTGGGTGGAGGGCGGCGGCGGCTTCGCGGGCGTGCACTCGGCCGCCTGCACCGAGTACGACTGGCCGTACTACGGCGAGCTGCTCGGCGCCCGCTTCGCCGGGCACCCCGAGGTGCAGCCCGCCACCGTGCTGGTGGAGGACCGGGACCACCCGGCGACCGCCCACCTGCCGGCGCGCTGGCCGTGGTGCGACGAGTGGTACGACTTCCGGGACGGCCCGCGGCCGGGGGTGCGGGTGCTGGCGACCGTCGACGAGTCGGGCTACCGGGGCGGCGGCATGGGCGGCGACCACCCCCTGGTGTGGTGCCGGGAGTCCGGGGCGGGCCGCTCCTTCTTCACCGCCCTGGGCCACCGGGAGGAGGCGTACGCGGACCCGCTCTTCCGCCGCCACCTGCTGGGCGGCCTGCGCTGGGCGGCCGGCGCGGCGGACTGACGGCCGCGACCGGAGGCGCGGGCGCGCGGCGGACCCGGCCGGGCGCCCCGGCCTGGAAGCTGTGCTGCCAGGCCGGGGGCGGTGCTATGGTCGTGCTCGCCCAGGACCAGGAAGGGGAGCTCGCGCATGCTCGGTGGAGTGTTCCCGGTGGCGCAGGCCCCGCGGGGCGGCGGGCGACGGTCCGCCGTCGCGGACGGGTGCCCGGGAGCCGTCGGGGGGCTGGTCGGATGACGGTCGGACGCGGGACGCTGAGCGACCAGATCGTCCGGGAGATCATCGCGGAGATCAAGGAGCGCGACCTGCGGGCCGGTGACGAGATCCCGGCCGAGGGCGAGCTGGCCGAGCGGCACGGGGTGAACCGCCTGGTGGTCCGCGAGGCTGTCCGGACCCTGGTGGCCCGGGGCGTGCTGGTCTCCAGCCAGGGCCGGCGGGCCCGGGTCGCGGTGCCCTCCCCCACGGTGCTGGAGCAGATCCTGGAGTTCCGCCTCAGCCAGAACTCGATGGAGCTGCGCGACCTGATAGAGACCCGCCGGGTGATCGAGGGCGAGCTCGCCCGCCGCGCGGCCTCCCGGGTCGCCGCCGGACAGGGTTCGGTGGACGGGGCCGAACTCGCGCTGGCCGCCATGCGCGAGCGCACCGGCGACCGCGACGCCTTCATCGCCGCCGACCTGGCCTTCCACCAGGCGCTGGCCGACCTGGCCGACTCCAACGTGCTCTCCTTCATCCTGTCGGCCATGAACGGCGTCCTGCTGGACGCCCGCCGCACCAGCTTCCAGGGCCGGGAGGAGCGCGGCAGCAGCCACCAGGAGACCGTCGACGCGCACCGGGAGATCCTCGACGCGGTCGTCGCCGGCGACCCGGACGCCGCGGCCGGGGCGATGGCACGCCACCTCACCGAGACCGGGCACGACCTGGGGCTGTGACGGCCGGCCGCGGGGCGCGGAACCGCGGCCGCCGGCTCAGAACCGCGGTTCCAGGGCGAGTTCGGTCCAGATCGTCTTGCCGCGCTCCGCGTACCGGCAGCCCCAGCGCTCCGCCAGCTGCGCGATCAGGAACAGGCCGCGCCCGCCCTCGTCGCTGTCCAGCGCGCGGCGCAGGCGCGGCTGGGTGTTGGAGGGGTCGGAGACCTCGCAGACCAGCGTCCGGTCGCGGATCAGCCGCAGCACGGCGGGGCCGTGGGTGTAGCGGATGGCGTTGGTGACCAGCTCGCTGACGATGAGTTCGGCGGCGAAGGCGAGGTGGTCCAGGCCCCAGGCGGCGAGCTGGGCCCCGGTGTCGGCGCGGGCCCGCTGGACGTCGGCGAGGTCGGCGTACCGCCGGGTCAGGGTGGACTGCGGCAGGACGGCGCGGGTGCGGGCGAGCAGCAGCGCGGTGTCGTCCTCGGGGTGGTCGGCGCCGGGGCGGGCGGCGAGCAGGTCGGCGGCGACGTCCTGGAGGGGGCGGTCGGCGGGGGCGAGGCCGGGCAGTCGGGTGAGCAGGCCGGGCATGGCGGCGTCCGGGTCGTGGCCGGTGAGGCCGTCGGTGTACAGGGCGAGCAGGCTGCCCGGCTCCAGCACGGTGCGGTGCACCTCGTAGGCGCTGTCGCCCGCGCCGAGCGGCGGCCCGGGGTCGAGCGGCAGGTAGCGGGCGGTGCCGTCCGGGGTGAGCAGCAGCGGCGGGGGGTGTCCGGCGCTGGCGGTGTGCAGTTCCCGGCCGACGGGGTCGTAGACGGCGAACAGGCAGGTGGCGCCGACGGTGTCGGGCTCGGCGGACTCGGCGGCCATCCGCTGGACCAGGTCGTTGAGGCGGATCAGCAGGTCGTCGGGCGGCAGGTCGAGTTCGGCGAGGGTGTGGACGGCGGTACGCAGCCGGGCCATGGTGGCGGTGGCCTGGAGCCCGTGGCCGGTGACGTCGCCGATGACCAGGGCGGTGCGCAGCGAGGAGAGCGGGAAGGCGTCGTACCAGTCGCCGCCGACGCCGAGGGTGCCGTCGGCGGGCCGGTAGGCGCCGGTGCTCTCGCAGGCGGTGGTGGTGTCGGTGGTGGGCGGCGGGAGCAGGCTGTTCTGGAGGACGACGGCGGTGGCGTGCTCGCGGGTGTAGCGGAAGGCGTTGTCGAGGGCGAGTGCGGTGCGGTCGCACAGGTCCTGGACGAGTTTCACGTCGGCGTCGTCGAACGGTTCGGGGGTGGTGGTGCGCCAGACCATGACGTAGCCGAACAGCCGGCCGCGGTAGTAGAGCGGGCAGCCGATCGCGGAGCGCATGCCCGCGGGGACGTGCGCGGCGATCAGCCGCGGGTCGCCGCTGAGCGCGTAGCGGGCGCTGTCCGGGTCGAAGGCGAGGGCGCCGCCGACCGCGACGGCCGCGATCTCCGGCCGGTCGGGGACGGTGGGGACGGGTTCGCCGACCTGCACGAGCGGGGCGGGCCAGCGCCCCCCGGTGGCCTTCGCGGCGACCCGGCGCGGCGCGGACGCCTGGACGCCGGGGTAGCCGAGCTGCGGGTCGCGGCCCTGCAGGACGGCGTCGGGGAAGTCGACGGCGGCCAGGTCGCCCAGAGCCGGAACCAGCACGTCGACGAGTTCGCGGGCCCCGCCGACCACGTCGAGGGAGCCGCCGATCTCGGCGGCGCGCCGGTACGCCTCGGCCAGGCCGAGCCGGGCGCGGCCGGCGGCGGGCAGCTCGACCAGGACGACGACCACGCCGCGGGGGCGCCCGTCGGGGTCGGCGTCGGGGTCGGCGGCGGGGAAGCAGGTGAGGGAGAAGACCCGCTGCTCGTCCAGGCGGTGCTCGACCCCGATGACGGCGGTGCCGTCGAGGGCGGTCCGGTCGCAGGCGGCCCGGGCGGGCACGCCCTCGGGGGTGCGCAGGCGCTCCAGCCAGTCCTGGCCGTCCGGGCCGGTGCCGAGGCCGCTCACCAGCAGGGCGTCGAAGGCGGCGCTGAGCCGGACGGGGCGCAGGCCGCGGTCGAGGTAGGCGGTGGCGATGCGGTCCTGCTGGAGCACGGCCCGGGCCAGCGAGGCGTCCGGGAGCCCGAGGCCGGCCGGGTCGGCGGGCTGCGGGGTGATCGTCAGCAGCGCGCCGCCGCCGGGCGGGCCCGCGGGCAGCAGGCGCAGGTCGACGGTGCGCGAACCGCCGTCGGCGCGCCGCAGTCGGGCGCCCTCGACGGGGGCGGTGCCGGTGGGCAGCGGGCCGCCGAGCAGCTCGGCGGCCGGACGGCCGCGCAGGCCGTCGGCGGGGACGCCGAACAGGTCGGCGGCGCCCTGCGACCACCAGGTGACGGTGCCCGCCGGGTCGAGCAGGACCGCGGCGCTCGCGGGGACGGACTCCCGCGCCGGGTCCTGGCCGGGGGCGGGCGCGGGGGGTGCTGGAGAGTCCACGGGGCGTCTCCCCTTCCGGGCTCGGGCGCGTACCTCCTGCCAGGATGCGCCGCCGGACGACCGCGGGCACGCCGCGACCGCCGCCCACCACCCGGCTGGCGCGCCGCCGGGGGGCGTGGCTACCCCGCGAGGTCCGGCTCCAGGGCGTCGGGGAGGGCGGGGAGGTCGGTGGCACCGTCCAGGACGCGGGCGTGCGGGGGCGGTGGCGAAGTCGGCGGCGTCGGTGGGCGCGCCGGTGCGGACGGCGGAGACCCGGGCGCCGGCCCGGTGGGCGGTCGGCAGGTCGCCGGTGGCGCCGCCGACGGCGGCCATCCGGTGCAGCGTTCCGCCGGGGCCTCCCGGGCCCAGATCGCCCTGCGCGCTGCTGCCCGCCGTCACCCCCCGGCTGGCCGGGCTTGCTCCTCCCCCGGCTGGACGTCGACGTCCGCGCCTCGCTGGTCCTCTGGCCGGTCGGGGCCGTCGACCTGCTCCCGGCGGCGGTCCGCCGCCACCCGGTCCGAGCCCCGCCGCCCCGCCCGGGCCCCGCCGTCCGGTCCGGACGCCCCGACCGTCGTTACAGGTCCCCCCACTGGTCGAGCAGGGCGTCGGCGTCCGGCTCGGCGGGGCCCGGGTCCTCCGCGAGGGTCTGCTCGGCCCAGATGATCTTGCCGCGGGCCAGGTAGCGGGTGCCCCAGCGCTCGCAGAACCGGGCCACCAGGTAGAGGCCCCGGCCGCCCTCGTCGGTGTCTGCGGCGCGGCGCAGGTGCGGGGAGGTGCTGCTGCCGTCGGCGACCTCGCAGATCAGGTGCCGGTCGTCGCAGAGCAGGCGCATCCGGACCGGCTCGGTGCCGTAGCGGATGGTGTTGGTGACGAGTTCGCTGATGATCAGCTCGGTGGCGAAGACCTTGTGCTCCAGGCCCCAGCGCTCCAGGGTCGCGGTCACCTCGGCGCGGATCCGGGAGACCGCGGCGGGGTCCCGTTCGAGCCGCCACTCGGCGATCCGGTCGGGGTCGAGGCGGCGGGTGCGGGCGGCGAGCAGCGCGACGTCGTCCTCGGGGCGTTCGGGCAGCAGCGCGTCCAGGACGGCGGTGCAGGCGCCCTCGGGGGTGCCGTCGGAGCCGGCCAGGGCCCGGGCGAGCAGGCCGAACGCCTCGTCGGTGTCGCGGTGGCGCTGCTGGAGCAGGCCGTCGGTGAACAGCACCAGCAGGGTGCCCTCGTCCAGGTGCAGGTCGAGCAGCTCGGCGGGCAGCGCCGCGCCGGTGCCCAGCGGCGGGGAGAGCGGCAGCTCGGGGACGTGCACGGTGCCGTCGGGGTGCAGCAGCGCGGGCGGCGGGTGGCCGGCGGAGGCCAGCGCGCAGTGCCCGGTGGCCGGGTCGTAGACGGCGTACAGGCAGGTCGCGCCGGTGACCGCGCCGTCCGCGTTGGGGTCGAGTCGGGTGGCGAACTCGTCGAGCTGGGCGAGGAGTTCGTCCGGTTCGAGGTCGAGGGCGGCGAAGTTGTGCACCGCGGTGCGCAGCCTTCCCATGGTGGCGGCGGCGCCGACGCCGTGGCCCACCACGTCGCCGACGGCCAGCGCGACCCGGGCGCCGGAGAGCGGGATGACGTCGAACCAGTCGCCGCCGACGCCGGCCTCGGCGGGCCGGTAGCGCCAGGCGGTGTCGACGGCGCTGTGGGCGGGCAGTTCGCCGGGCAGCAGGCTGCGCTGGAGCGCGGTGGCGGTGGCGTGCTCGCGGGTGTAGCGGCGGGCGTTGTCCAGGCAGACGGCGGCGCGCAGCGCGAGCTCCTCGGCGAAGGCGAGGTCGTCGGCGGTGAACGGCTGCTGCTCGGCGCGCCAGAAGTTGGCCACCCCCAGGACCAGGCCGCCGGCCTGGAGCGGCACCGAGACCAGGCTGTGCAGGCCGAAGTCGAGCAGTTCGCGGGCGTGTTCGGGGTCGGCGCACCAGTCGTCGCGGGCGGCGAGGTCGATCAGCAGGGCCCGGCCGGCGACCAGGTCGGCGGGGATGGTGGAGACGGGCGCGGTGCCGACGGGGTGGCCGAGCGGGTACAGCGGGAAGCCGGCCCGGACGCCGACCCGGGCGGTGCGGCGCACCCGCAGGCTGCCGGGCTCGGGTTCGGCGCCCTCCAGCACGGGTTCCAGGAGTTCGACGGTGGTGTAGTCGGCGAACTCCGGGACGGCGGCGGCGGCGAGTTCCTCGGCGGTGCGGGTGACGTCGAGCGTGGTGCCGATCCGCAGTCCGGCGGCGTACAGCAGGTCGAGGCGGCGGTGCGCGGTCTCGGCGCGGCCGGCCAGCGCGCGCAGCTCGGTGGTGTCGCGCAGGGTGGCGACCGCGCCGTCGGTGCGGCCGGCCCGGCGGACGGGGCGCTGGTTGACGGCCAGCAGGCGGTCGCCGACGGGGTGCACCTCGTCGGTGGCGGTGCGGCCGGAGCCGAGCAGGTCGGCGAGGTCGGGCGGCAGGCCGAGGGCGTCGAGCCGCGGGGCGGGGTCCGTGGCGGGCAGGTCGAGCAGGCGGCGGGCCTCGTCGTTGGCGAGTTGCAGGCGGCCGTCGCCGGTGATGACGACGCCCTCGCGGACGGCGTGCAGCACGGCGTCGTGGTGTTCGTACATCCGGGTCATCTCGGCCGGTCCCAGGCCGTGGGTCTGCCGCCGCAGCCGCCGGCTGACCAGGGCCGAGCCGCCGGCGGCGAGCACCAGGGCGACGCCCGTGGCGGCGAACAGCACGGGCAGCTGCGCCTGGAGGTGCTCTTGGACGCTCTTGACCTGGATGCCGACCGAGACCAGGCCCACCGGCTTCCCGGCGGGGTCGAAGACGGCGACCGTGGTGTCCACGGCCCGGCCGAACAGGGTGCTGTCGAAGGTCTCCTGGAACGGCCGGCCGCTGAAGGCGGGGGCGAACGCGCCGGAGACGTGGCCGCCGATCAGGCTCGGGTCGGGGTGGGACCAGCGGATGCCGTTCGGGTCGAACGCCACCACGTACGCCACGCCCGCCTTCATCCGGGTCTGTTCGGCGGCGGGCTGGAGGACGGCGCTGGGGTCGGCGGACTCCATCGCGGCGCGCGTCCCGGGCGCGTTGGCGAAGGACTCGGCGACCGACATCGAGCGGTCGTACGCCTCCTGCGTGGTGCGCTGGCGGGCCTGCACCACCAGCGCCGCCAGCGCGGCACCGGCCAGCACCACGATCACCACCAGTTGCAGCAGGAACACCCGCGTCGCCAGACTGCGCGGCAACCGGGCCCACCGCGGTCTCCCGTGCTCGCTCACCCCTACATTCTGGGAGCCCGCCGGGCCGACGGCCTGTCCGGACGAGTAGCGGGCGCGGCGGCGGTCGGGGTGGCGGGCCCGTTCAGCGGGTGGCGGCGGCGGAACGGGGCAGGCCGCTCGGCTCCCACCGGCGGACCTCGGCTCGCTCCCCCGTGCCGGGCGCGCCCGCCAGCGCGGCCTGCCGCCCGGCGGCGGCGACGGCCTCCGCGGCGGTGGGCGTCCAGTGCGCCGAGACGCGCAGGCCGGTGCGTCCGTCGTCCAGGGCGGTGCGCAGGGTGACGATCCACGGCGGCCCCCAGACGTGCGGCGGGCGCGCCGACGGAGCCGGCGCGCCCGGGGACGGAGCGGCGGGAGCGGTGGAGGCGGTGGAGGCGGTGGAGAAGCAGGACACGGTGTCCTCCGGGGTGGTGCTCGGTGGGTGCGGCGGCGCCCGCCGCCCGTCAGGGCGGGGGCGGTGGGCACCGCCGCGGCTTGCGGGGCCGCCCCGGGCCGGGGTCCGGGGCGGCGGGGGGCGGGTCAGGGGGTGCGGACCCAGAACTCGATGGACAGCGGCGGGACGGTGATGGTCAGGGTCGGGCCGGTCTTGAATCCCAGGGACTGGTTGTTGGTCGAGGGGCCGTAGCGGTGGCCCTCGAAGGCGGCGGCGGTCCGGGTGTCGACGGTGTAGGTGAAGGAGTCGGTGGCGGAGCGGTTGGTGATCGCGAAGACGGGCTTGCCGGCCGGGGTCTTCCAGGCCATGATCCGCTGGTCCCGCAGGACGGCGGACTCGTCGACGCCGTAGCGGACGGAGTCCCACGGCAGGTACCGGACGAAGCCGGCCACGGCGTTCCAGTTCTGCGGGTTGAAGTCCCAGTGGCCGACCGGGATGTCCGGGAAGTGGCTGAAGTCGGTGTCGCCCGGCGGTCGCCAGAAGCCGAGCGAGTAGCCGGGCGCCTCGGCGTTGGTGGTGGGCTTGAGGGCGTGCAGCCAGAACCAGGTGGGGGCGTCCTGGAAGACCATCCAGTTCATGATCGACTGGGCGGTGTTGACCGTCCGCACGTCCGAGGTCGTGTTGTCGAGGTACTCGAACTCGTTGTTGAAGACCGTCTTGCCGGACGCTCCGACCCGGAAGTCGTGGTCGATCTGGTAGTCGGAGTCGTAGCCGATCCGGTGGTAGGTCCAGGCGTCCACGTAGGACAGCGCGGTGGCGTCCCGGGTGATCGCCTGGCCGATGGCGCCGCCCCAGCCGTCGAGGCTGTCGGCGGTGACCATGACGTTCGGGTACCTGGACTTGATCTTCGGCACGACGGCCTTGAAGGTCGCCAGGTACTGGTCGGCGGTGTAGACGCAGGAGGAGTAGCCGGTGGAGAGCCGGGGCTCGTTCTGCAGGCCCCACATCGAGACCGGGACGCCCTGGGCGGTGAGGTGGTCGAGGTCGCCGACCAGGGCGTCGCCGAAGTCGGACAGGAACTGCGGGTCGAAGGAGGAGAGGTGGCCGCCGATGTAGGAGTCGTTGGACTTCCAGCCCGGGGCGGGCGACCAGTACTCCACCGAGGTGCCCTCGATCCGGGCGCGGCTCATCATGTCGGCGAGTCCGGCGCCCTGGCCGGCGAAGCGGTCCTGGATGTGCTTGCGGGTGGGGTCCAGGCCCCGGTAGTAGAGGCCCATCGCCAGCCGGCAGTAGCGGAAGCCGCGGTCGGAGCGGCCGCCCATCAGCATCTGCTGGTAGAACCGGGTGAGTTCGGAGGCGGTGAGGTCGTGCGGGACGCCGCTGACGGTGTCCGGCAGGCCGTTGTTGCCCGAGCCGATGGAGTCGGACTGGATCTCGAAGCCCAGGCCGAGGATGGTCTGCTTGGCGGCCTGGTCGAAGCGGATCGCGTAGCTGCCCGAGGTGGCGGCGGCGGTGGCCGCCGCGGCCGGGGACAGGTGGAGCAGGGGCGAGAGCGCCGCGCCGGCGCCGACGGTCGCGGCGCCGCGCAGCATGGAGCGGCGGCTGATCCCGCTCGGCTCGGGCAGGGCCATGGTCTACCTCCGGGGGTGGGTGGGGAAGGCGACGGGGTACTGCGGGTGTCCGCGTCTCCGGCCGGGGTCAGAGACGGGCGACGGTGTAGCGGTCGACGGCGTCCTCGTCGAGGTCGAAGCCCAGGCCCGGGCCGGTGGGCACGGTCAGCACGCCGTCGGCGAACTTCGGCGGGTTGCGCAGGATGGCCTCGCGGATCGGGTTGGGCAGCCGGTTGTACTCGTAGGTGCGCAGGTTCGGGGTGGCCGCGCACAGGTGCAGGGCGGCGCACAGGCTGACGCCGGAGCCGACGCCGTGCGGGGCGATGTCGACGTGGAAGGCGGAGGCGAGCGCGGACAGCCGCATCGCCTCGGTGATGCCGCCGCACCGGGCCACGTTCGGCATGAAGACGTCGATGGCCCGGTTCAGCAGGGACTCGCGCAGGTCGAAGCGGGTGAAGTGGGTCTCGCCGTTGACCACGGTCAGGCCGGTGCGGCGGCGCAGTTCGCCCAGGTTGGCCAGGTCGTCGACCTGGAGCGGCTCCTCGTACCAGGAGATGCCGAGGTCGGCCAGGACGGCGCCGACCCGGGTGGCCCGGTCGAGGTCGTAGGCGCAGTTGGCGTCGGTGAGGATCTCGACGTCCTCGCCGACGGCGGCGCGCACCGCGCTCAGGTGGGCCCGGTCGGTGCGCTCGCCGCGCCCGATCTTGACCTTGAGCGCCTTGAAGCCGGCGTCGACGAAGCCGAGCGCCTGGCGGGCGGAGTCCTCGGGGTCGGCGTGCAGCGCGACGGGGCTGGCGTAGCAGGGCACCGTCTCCCGGATCGGGCCGCCGAGCAGGCGGTGGACGGGCTGTCCGGCGAGCTTGCCGCGCAGGTCCCACAGGGCGAGGTCGACGCCGGCCAGGGCTTCGAGGTAGAAGCCGCGGTTGTGGCCGCCGGCCGCCTGGCCCTGGTAGAGGCGCTCCCAGACCGCGCCGGTGGCCAGCGCGTCCTGGCCGATCAGCAGCGGGGCCAGCACGGTGGCGACGACGGTGGCGGTGACCTGCGGGGAGGGCAGGCCGTACGCCTCGCCGATGCCGACGCTGCCGTCCTCGGTGTGGACCTTGACCAGGGTGGCGTACTGGCCGCGGCGGGGCAGCACCAGGTGGCTGGAGGCCGGGTAGCGCAGCCAGTCCGGCACGTCTGCGGGCGAGTCGTAGAGGTCGTCGAAGCTGGCGGACAGGGCCAGGGCCTCGACCTTGGTGATGCGGAGCGGCTGGGTGCTCACGGGTCTCTCTCCTGCGGGGGTGGTGCGGGCCGCCCTCGGTCGGAGGGCGGGGCGGGTCAGGCGTGTTCGAGGATGTCGCCGCGCGAGGTCTCGCGTCCGCTGAAGACCGCGACCGCGGTGATCAGGCAGCCGGCCACCACGTAGAGGGCGACGGGGGCGATGGAGTCGGTGCCGGCGACGAGCGCCGCGCCGATGAAGGGGGTGGTGCCGCCGAAGATCGCTCCGCCGAACTCGCGGCCGACGCTGACCCCGCTGAACCGGACCCGGGCGTCGAACTGCTCGGCGACCAGGGCGGCCTGCGGGCCGAAGACCATGTCCTTGCAGACCGGGACGGCCAGCACCAGCGCCAAGAAGACCAGCGCGGTGTTGCCGGTGCCCAGCAGCCAGAAGAACGGGTAGGCGTAGACGATGGTGCAGCCCAGGCCGATGGCGACCATGGTGCGGCGGCCGATCCGGTCGGAGAGCCAGCCCCAGAACGGGATGGTGAGGATCTCCAGGGCGCCGGCCAGGGCGGCGGCCCACAGCATGGTGGACTTGGGGATGCCCAGGTCCTTGGTGGCGTAGGAGAGGCCGAACGCCTGGATCAGGTAGGCCCAGACGAAGCCGGAGGCGGTGATCCCGAGCACCCGCAGGACGGCGCCGGGCTGCTCCTTGACGACGGTCAGGAACGGGAAGCGGACGGTCTCGGCCTGGTCGGCCAGCTCGGTGAACACCGGGGTCTCCTTGATGCCCCGGCGCAGCCACACGCCGAACAGCACCAGGACGAAGCTGAGCAGGAACGGGATGCGCCAGCCCCAGGTGAGGAAGGCGTGGTCGGGCAGCAGGGCGACCAGGGCGAAGACGGCGGTGGCCAGGACGGAGCCGGCGCCGGTGCCCATCGCGGGGATGGAGCCGAACAGGCCGCGCTTGCCGTTGGGGGAGTTCTCGACGGTGAGCAGCGTCGCGCCGGCGAACTCGCCGCCGACCGCGATGCCCTGGCAGATCCGCAGCAGGACGAGCAGGACCGGGGCCCACACGCCGACGGTGGCGTGGGTGGGCAGGACGCCGACCAGGGTGGTGGCGACGCCCATGCCGAGCATGGTGACCAGCAGGACGTACTTGCGGCCGATCCGGTCGCCGAGGTGGCCGAAGAGGATGCCGCCGACGGGGCGGGCCGCGAAGCCGACGCCGAAGGTGGCGAAGGAGGCCAGGGTGGCGCCGGTCGAGCTGGAGCCGAAGAAGAGCGGGCCGAAGACCAGCGCCGAGGCGAGGCCGTAGAGGTTGAAGTCGTACCACTCCATGACGGTGCCGACGGTCGCGGCGGCCATGGTGCGCCGGGTGGGGGCGCTGGGGGTGTTGTTCACGAGGGTTCTTCCGGGGTGTGCTGTGGTGGTCACGGGGTTCTCCCACCGGCTGGGGGCGGCTTGTGCGAGTTACCGTATGCGATATACGAAATGCGGTCCATAGCTGCTGCGGCGGTGTTTCCGTTTCGTGTCCCGGCCTCCTCCCGGTAGGCCGCGGCGGGCGGCGCGGCCACCTCCGAACGACGGGCCAGCACCGCGCCCGCCAGGGCGTCCGGCTCCGGCAGCCGGTGCCGGGCGGTGGTGGCGAACATCAGCCCGCCGCCGAAGGCCACGCTGCTGACGTGCGGCGTACCGACGGCCGAGGCTCCCAGCAGCCGGCCGTCCGGGGCGTGGCAGCGCACCGTCCCCGCCCCCCAGGCCGCGACCCACAGCCGGCCCCGGGCGTCCACGGCCATGCCGTCGGGGCGGCCCTGCGCGGCGGGCAGCCGCACCAGCGTCCGGCTGCGGCCCAGCTCCCCGGTGGCCGGGTCGAGGGCGTGCGCGGTGATCTCGCCGCGGGCGCTGTCGGCGAGGTAGAGCACCGTGCCGTCCGGGGCGAAGACCGGCCCGTTGGGCACGGTCAGTCCCGCCAGCACCCGGTGCACGCCCCCGTCGGTGTCCACCCGGTACAGGCTGCCCGCGCCCTCGGCCGCGTCGGCGGCCATGCTGGTGGCCCAGAACCGGCCCGCCGGATCGCAGCCCGCGTCGTTCATCCGCCGCGGCCGGTCGGCACCGGCCTCCGGGCGGGCCAGCCAGCGCACCGGGCCGGTGGGGCCCAGCCGGACGATCCCGTCCCCGGCCGCGGCGATCCACTCCCCCGCCCGGCCCGCCACCGGGGCCACCGCGCCCAGCGGCACCCCCAGGTCGGCCGGCGTCCGCACCCGGCCCGGCCGGGCCGGGTCCCAGGCGTGCAGCGTCCCGCGCAGCAGGTCGGTGTAGTACAGCCGCCCGTCGTGCCAGCGCGCGGCCTCGGCCAGCTGGTGCCGGGCCGGGCCGACCGGCCGCCAGTGGTCCTCGCGCATCGGCGACTCCTCCGTTCGGTGCGGGTGGTACGCGGTGCGGGGCGCCGCTCAGCACGCGGCGGCGCTCAGCGCAGGGCGGTGCCGGGCGCGGCGGAGAGCAGTCCGAGCTCGGTCCGGACCGGCAGGCCCTCCCAGTCGCCCGCCGCGGCGACTGCGAACGCGCCCAGCGAGACCGCCCGTTCCAGCCGGTCGGCCACCGACAGGCCGTCCAGCCGGCCCGACAGGTAGCCGGCCGTGAACGCGTCACCGGCGCCGACCGTGTCGCGCACCGTCACCCGCACCGCCGCCCGGGCCGTGGACCCGTCCTCGGTGAACACCTCGGCACCCTCGGCGCCGCGCTTGACCACCACCTCCCGGACGCCCGCCTCCAGCAGCGCCTCCACCCGCGCCGCCTCGGTGTCCGCCGCCGCCGGGGCGGCCAGGTGCAGCTCGTCGTCCGAGGCGACCAGCACGGTGGCTCGGGCGGCCAGCGGGCGCAGCGCCTCGGCGGCGTCCGCGGCGGTCCACAGCCGGGCGCGGTGGTTGACGTCCAGGCAGAGCGCCGCGCCGGTGCGGTTCGCCCGCTCGGCCGCGTACCGCACGGCGCCCAGCGGGCCGGGGCCCAGGGCGGCGGTGACACCGGTCAGGTGGACCACGTGCGCGCCCTCGGCGAGCGCGGCGGCGGCGTGCCGCTCGGACAGCAGGCTGCCCGCCGAGTGCGTGCGGTAGTAGACGACCCGGGTCAGGTCGGTGGTGCGGGGTTCGAAGACGACCAGTCCGGTGGGCGCGTGGTCGGCCACCGGGGCGTGGGCGAGGTCGACGCCCTCGGCGCGCAGAGTGCGCAGCACCAGGCGGCCGAACTCGTCGGCGCCGACCACGCCCGCCCAGCGCACCCGGTGGCCGAGCCGGGCCAGCCCGATGGCGACGTTTGCCTCGGCGCCGGCCACCGACAGGTCGAGGGAGCCGCCCAGGTGCAGGGGGCGGTCGGCGCGCAGCGCGCCCATCGCCTCCCCGAGCGTCACGACGTCGAGCACGGCCGCTCCTCCTTCACCACGCGCAGGAACTCCTCGATCCGGCCGGGCAGTCCGGCGTCGCCGCCGGGGTGGGCGGCGGCGCCGACCAGCGGGCCGCCGACGCCGACGGCCAGCGCCCCGGCGGCCAGGAACGCGGCGGCGGCCCGGGCGTCGACGCCGCCGACGGGGACGAAGTGCGCGGCGGGGAACGGGTCGCGCAGGGCCCTCAGGTATCCGGGGCCGCCGAGGGCGGCCGGGAAGAGCTTGAGCGCGGCGGCGCCCTCGGCCAGCGCGAGCGCCACCTCGGTGGGCGTCACCACCCCGGCGAGCACCGGCAGGCCCGACTCACGGGCCCGGCCGAGCGCGGCGGTCACCCCGGGGGTGACGGCGAAGGACGCGCCGGCCGCCGCCGCGTCCCGGGCGTCGGCGGCGGTGAGGACGGTGCCCGCGCCGAGCGCCGCGTCCTCCCCCAGGACGGCGCGGGCCCGCTCGATCACGGTCAGCGCCCCGGCGGTGGTCAGCGACACCTCGACCAGCGGGACACCGCCCCGGAACAGCGCCAGGACCGTGTCGAGCGCCGCGTCCGGGTCGCTCCCGCGGACGATGGCCAGGAGCCGGTGCCTGCGCAGGCTCTCGATGAGGTCGTCCGGTTGCACGCCTGCCTCCAGGGCTCGAACAGCATTTCAGATATAGTATACGTTCCTCCTTCGCCCCCGCCCGTCCGCCCCCGCTCCGCCGTCCCGAAAGGCCCCCTCATGACCAGAACGGCCCTCCTCACCGGCGCGGCCGGCGGCATCGGCCGCGCCGTCGCCGCCCGCCTGCTCGCCGACGGCTGGCAGGTGGCCGGCCTCGACCTCGCCGGCACCGGCCCCGACGGGGTCCGGATGCACCACGCGGACGCCACCGACCCCGTCCAGGTGCGGGCCGCGGTCGCCGCCGCCCTCGACCGGCTGGGCCACCTCGACGCCCTGGTCACCTGCGCCGGACTGACCGAGGGCGCGCCGCTGCACGAGACCACCGACGCGCAGTGGCACCACGTGCTGGACGCCAACCTCACCTCGGTGTTCCTGTGCGTGCGCGAGGTGCTGCCCGCCATGCTGGCCGCCGGGACGGGCACCGTGGTGACGGTCGGCTCGGTCCTGCACCGCACCGCCGCGCCCGGCCTGCCCGCCTACGCCGCCGCCAAGGGCGCCGTCGCCGCCCTCACCCGGCAGTTGGCCGTCGACTACGGCCACCACGGGCTGACCTTCCTCACCCTCTCCCCCGGCTGGGTCCGCACCCCCGCCACCGAGTCCCGCCTCGGGGCCCGCGCCGACCAGGACCTGGCCCGGCTGCGCGAGAGCAACCCGCTGCGCACCGTCGCCGACGCCGCGCAGGTCGCCGACGCCGTCGCCCTCGCCCTCAGCCCCGCCGCCGCGCTGCTCACCGGCTCCGAACTCGTCCTGGACGCCGGCGCCCGCCTGGTCAGCCCCGCCAGCCTGCTCCGCGACACCCACCGCGAACGGCTGGGCCTGCCCCCGCTGGACGCCTGACGGCCCGTCGAGAACGCCGAAGGGCCCGCCGGTCCGGCTCCCCCGAGCGGGAGCGGACCGGCGGGCCCTTCGGCGTCCGGGCCCTTCGGCAGCCAGGCTCCTCGACCTCCGGACCGTTCAGCCTCCGGACCGTTCGACGTCCGGACCACGGGAGTCCGGCGCGGTCGGTGCCGGGTGTCAGGCGCCGACGGCGACCTCGTGGTCGGCCTGGGCGCGCATGTGCAGCCGGGCGGCGTCCGCCGCGGCCCGCGCGTCGCGCGCGTGCAGGGCGGCCAGCAGCGCCTCGTGCTCCTCGACGACCGAGCCCCACTCGCGCTCGCCCATCGGCGCGGTGATCCGGAACCGGCGCACCGTCAGCAGCAGTTGATCGGTCAGCTCGGCCAGCACCCGGTAGCCGGCCGCCTCGGCCAGCAGGCGGTGGAAGCGGGAGTTGAGCTCCGCCATCGCGGTCAGCTCCCCGCCTTCCAGCGCGGCGCGCATCTCCGCCTGGACGCCCTCGACCGCGGCGAGGGCACCGTCCGTGATCCGCTCCGCGGCCAGGCCGGCCACCAGCGTCTCGATCGCCTCGCGGGCCAGGAACACCCCGCGCATCTCGGCCACGTCCACGGCGGCCACCGTGACCCCGGCGTGCGGCCGGGACACCAGCAGCCCGTCGGACTCCAGCCGCTTGACCGCCTCCCGGATCGGGATCTTGCTCACGCCCAGCACCCGGGACAGCTCGTCCATGTTGACCCGGTCCCCCGGCCTGAGGTCGCCGCGCGCGATCGCCCCGTGCAGGCTCTCGTAGGCCAGATCGGCCTTGCTCCTGACCACCGGCAGCGGATTCGCCCAGCTGTTCTCACCCATCGGTCAATCGTATGCGATATCCTGCCTACTGTCCAAGGCTCAACAAACCCAGCGCAACGATCCGGACACGCCCCGCGGGGTCAGCCCTCCCGGGGCACCGGCTCCTGGTCGGCCTGGGAGCGGATGTGCGCCCGGGCGGCGTCGGCGGCGGCCCGGGGGTCGCGCGAGCGCACCGCGGCCAGCAGCACCTCGTGCTCGGCGACCACCGCCTCCCAGCTGCCGGTGTCCAGCGGCGCGGCCACCCGGTAGCGGCGCACCGTCAGCAGCAGCTGGTCGGTCAGCTCGGCCAGCACCCGGTAGCCCGCCGCCTCGGCGAGGACGCCGTGGAACCGGGAGTTCAGCTCTGCCATCCGCTCGGTGGTCCCGGCGTCGAGGGCGGCGGTCATCCGGGCCTGGACGTCCGCCAGTTCGGCGAGCCGGTCCTCGGTGATCCGGGCCGCCGCGAGTTCGGCGACCAGCGCCTCGATCGCCTCCCGGGCCAGGAACACCCCGCGCATCTCGGCGGCGTCCACCCCCGCGACCACCGGGCCGGCGTGCGGGCGGGTGACCAGCAGCCCGTCGGACTCCAACCGCTTGACCGCCTCCCGGATCGGGATCTTGCTGACCCCGAGCGCCCGGGACAGCTCGTCCATGTTGACCCGCTCGCCCGGCTTCAGATCGCCGTCGGCGATCGCCCGGTGCAGGCTCTCGTAGGCCAGATCGGCCTTGCTCTTGACCGGCGGCAGCGACTTCGCCCAGGTACCCATGCCCACACCGTAGGCGATCGGGCCGCCGCTCCACGCCTCCTCCCCCGTTCTCCCGCCGTCGGGCCCGACGGGCGCGGCCGGATCGGTCCGGCCGCGCCCGCCCCGTGCACCGGGCCGCACCGGCGGCCCGGTGGCCGGGTCACGCGGTGGGCAGGTTCCAGAGCTGGTTGCCGGCGGCGCTGCAGGGCCAGATGTCGAGGCGGGTACCGCTGGTGCTGGTCGCGCCCGCGACGTCCAGGCACATGCCGGACTTGGTGTTCTTCAGGGTGTGGTCGCTCTGGTAGGTCCAGGACTGGGCGGGGGTGCCGTTGCAGGTGTAGAGCTGGACGCTGGTGCCGGCGGCGGTGGCGCCGCCCCGGACGTCCATGCACTTGCCGTAGGCGCGGACGGTGCCGTCGCCCGGGATGGTCCAGTTCTGGTTGGCGCCGCCGTTGCAGCCCCACAGGTCGAGGTCGGTGCCGTCGGTGGAGACGGCGCCCTTGACGTCGGCGCACTTGCCGGCCAGGCCGGTGATCGGGCCGCTGGGCGCGACCGGGCCGCTGGGGGTGAGCTTGAGCAGCCGGGAGCCGTAGGCGGGCAGGGTGGCGCTGAAGCTTCCGGTGCCGGTGCCCAGGTCGGTGTGGGTCCACATGTCGTGGACGCCCGCCGACTGGGCGGTCCGCAGGCCGAGGTCGGCCCAGTTCGCGGTCACGGTCGCGGCGGTGGAGCCGAGGTTGAACAGCGCGACGGTGTAGCTGCCGTCCTTGTTCCGGACGTACCAGGTCTGCTGGTTGGTGGCCTGGCTGACCGGCTTGGCGGGCAGGCCCTGCTGGTTCTGGGCGATGACCTCCGGGTTGGTGAGCAGCGACAGCCCGAGGGAGTCGAGCTTGGTGAGGTCGTCACCGGTGTACATCGGGGAGTTGACGATGGACCACAGGGTGGTGGCGGTCCGGCGCTGGTCGTCGGTCAGGCCGTCCATCGCGCCGTTGCCGACGTCGAGCGAGTCCAGGTCGGGGAAGAAGCCGGGCTTGGTGTAGGGCGCCCAGCCCGGGGCGCTGGTGAAGCGGGAGACGACGTGGTTCCAGTCGACCAGGGTGCTGCAGTAGCACTCGACGTCGCCCTGGGTGCGGACGCCGGTGGCGTTCTGCTGCCAGTAGGGGGCCTCGTCCTTGCGCATCGCCCAGGACAGTTCCAGGTGGCCCTGCCAGCCGAGGGCGTCGAACGCCTTGCGCCAGCCGGCGACCTCGTAGTAGCTGCTCCTGGCCAGGTCGGCGACCGTGCCCGAGGTGCCCGAGGGGGTGACGCCGTCGAGCTTGAGGTAGTCGATGCCGTAGCCGACGAGCTTCTGGGCGACCGAGTGGATGTACTCGTAGCCGCAGGGGTTGGCGTCGGACATGTCGAGGGCGTAGGCGTTGTCCCAGGCGCTGGGCAGCACGACGGGGGCGCCGGTGGAGTCCCTGAGGACAGCGTTCTGGGTGGTGCAGCCGTGGGTGGTGCCGTAGACGGGGGCGTTGAGGTTGTACGCCTCCTTCGCCATGCCGGCGTAGTCGTAGACGCCCATCTTGAGGCCGAGGGCGTGCACCTTGTCGACCACGGTGGCCATCGGGTCGGGGAAGCGGGTGGTGTCCTGGTCGATCCGGCCGTAGGCGTCGAAGTGCGGGTTGCGGTCGATGTCGGCGTACCAGGCGGCGTCGATGTTGACGAACGTGTAGCCGGCGGACGCCAGGCCGGTGGAGACCAGCGCGTTGGCCTGCTGGAGGATGTGGTCCTCGTTGAGCCAGCTGGACCAGCTGTGCGGGTTGACGCCCGGGTAGGTGGTGGCCTGCAGGCTCCAGCTGCTCCAGCCCAGGTACGGGGTGGGGGCGATGGTGGCGGGCGAGAACACGACCGGCGCGGCGGGCGCGGCGGCGGTGGCGGTGGCCGGGACGGTGGCGCCGAGGCCGGCGGCGACGGTGGCCGTCGCCAGCAGGCCGGTGAGCAGGCGTCTTGCGGTTGTCCTCATCGTTGAGTCCTCTCGGTGGGGGTGGTCGTCCCGTCCGGGCGGTGTGCGGTGCCGCCCGGACGGGGGGTGTGTGCGGCGAGGGTGCCGCGGTCCGCTGCCGCCGCCGGCGGTGCGGACGCCGGTGGCGGGTGGGGGCGGAGTTCCAGGGGCCCGGCTCGGGGGCCGGGTCAGGGGGTGGGGCAGGGGGCGCGGAGGCTCAGGGCGTCGGCGCGGCCGGGGCGGCCGGGGCGCCGACCGGGAAGCGGCTGCGGATCGGCTCGACGGTGTGCCCGTGGCGGGCGCGCTCGGCGGCCCAGGCGACCAGGTGGCTCTCCAGGCTGGTGCGCGGGTCGGACAGGATGCGGTGGGGGTCTCCGGTGGCGAGGGCGTCCAGGAACGCGTCGACCAGCCGCTCGTCGCCGCCGCCGTGCCCGGTGCCCGCGTCGGCGCCCTCCAGGCCCAGGGTGAGCAGTTCCTTCGCGCCGGTGCGGAAGTCGGTCAGGGTGACCTGCACGCCGTCGCCCTCCAGCTGCCCGTGGGTGCCGAAGATCCGGGTCTTGCGCTGGGCGTACTCGGTGAACGCGGTCATCGTGAAGGAGGCGGTGGCGCCGCCCTCGTACTCCAGGTTGACCACCTGGTGGTCGACCACGTCGTTGTCGCAGGCGTACACGCAGCGGCCGTAGGGGCTGGTGCGCAGCGCCTCGATCACCCCGTCCTCGGTGCGGGCGGGGGTGACGACCGACAGCGGCCAGCGCTCGCGGTCCGGGTCGCCCAGGCAGCCGACGTACAGGCGCTTGGCGGAGTAGGGGCAGGACGCCTCGATCGGGCAGTCCGGGCAGCGGTCGGTGGCGCCTTCGGGGCGCTGTTCGGCGCGGAAGTGCTTCAGGCCGCCGAAGGAGGACACCCGCAGCACCGGCCGGCCGACGATGTGGGAGAGCCAGTCCAGGTCGTGCGAGGACTTGGCGAGCAGCATCGGGGTGGCGTCGGCCTCGCGGCGCCAGTTGCCGCGCACGTAGGAGTGCGCCTGGTGCCACCAGCCGACCGGTTCCAGGTGCTCGACGCTGACGACCTCGCCGAGGCGGCCGGAGTCGACGATCCGCTTGAGGGCCCGGGTGTAGGGGGTGTAGCGCAGCACGTGGCAGACGGCGAGCATGACGCCGGCCCGCTCGACGGCGTCGATGATGCGCAGGACGTCGTCCTCGGTCGTCGCCATCGGCTTCTCCAGCAGGATGTGGTAGCCGAGTCCGGCGAACGCGACGGCCGGGTCGACGTGGTCCGCGTCCTGGGTGGTGATCACGACGGCGTCGGCGAACTTCCGCCGCTGCGCCAGCGGTCGCCAGTCGGTGAGGATCTCCGCGTCCGGGTGGGCGGCGCGGGCCCGGGCGGCGCGCTCCGGGTCGGGTTCGCAGACCGCGGCGACCACGGCGCGGCCGGTGCGGGCGGCGTAGCCGGTGTAGGTGCTGCCTCGGTTGCCCGCTCCGACCAGCAGCAGGCGAAGGGGAGGGGTCATGGGCGACGGGTCCTTGGGTCGGGAGGCGGAAGGAGGGCGTGCTGCGCCCGGGACGGGCACGGCAGGGCGGCGCGGGCGCGGGAGGCGCGGGCACGGGAGGGCGGGCCGGGGTCAGCCCTTGACGGCTCCGGCGACCATGCCGGCGACGAAGTTGCGCTGGAAGAGCAGGTAGACGAGCACCACGGGACCGATCACGATCAGGGTGGCGGCGGCCAGCATCGGCACGTCGGTGGTGTGGGCGCCGACGAAGAAGGCCAGGCCGGCGGGGGCGGTGCGGTGGGCCGGGGTCTGGATGAGGATCAGCGTCAGCAGGAACTGGTTCCAGGCCCACAGGAAGTACAGCAGCCCCAGGGTGGTCAGGGCCGGGCGGACGCAGGGGACGAGCACCTTCCACAGCACGGTCCAGCTGGAGGCGCCGTCCAGGGAGGCCGCCTCCAGCAGTTCCTTGGGCAGCGCGGTGAACTGCTGGCGCATCCAGAACGCGCCGAACGGCATGTAGAGGCCGACCAGGGCCAGGATCAGCGAGACCGGGGTGTCGGTCAGGCCCAGCGAGCGCAGGTCGTAGTAGAGCGGGACGACCGCGGCCTCGTAGGGCAGGGTCAGGCCCAGCAGCAGCAGGCCGAAGATGACCTCCCGGCCGCGGAAGCGCATGGTGGCGAAGGCGTAGCCGGCCAGCGTCGCGCAGAACAGGGCGAGCGGGACGACGCCGAGGCCGACCATCGCGCTGTTGGCCAGCAGGCGGCCGAACCCGGCGGTGGACCAGGCCCGGCCGAAGGCGGCCAGGGTGGGGTGCTCGGGCAGGGAGAGGCCGGACAGCGGGGTGCCGGGCGGGTTGAGCGCGGCCAGCAGGAGCGCGGCGAACGGGATCAGGACGCCCGCGCAGAAGACGGCCAGCAGCGCGCGGCCGGTCAGGCGGTCGGTGCGGCTCATGCGCGCTCCCGGGTGAGGCGGCCGATGGCGAGGACCACCAGCGAGATCAGCAGGCTGAGGACGACGGCCAGGGCGCAGGCGGTGCCCACCTCGCCGCCGGTGAAGGCGAGCCGGTAGATGAGCAGGCCGGGCACGGTGGTGGTGTCACCGGGGCCGCCGCCGGTGGTCACGTAGACGACGTCGAAGCTGGCCAGCGCCGAGATGACGGTGACGGTGACCGCGACGCCGATCTCCGCCCGCAGGCCGGGCAGGGTGACCGAGAGGAACTCCCGGACGGGCCCGGCGCCGTCGATCCGGGCGGCCTCGTAGAGGCTGGTGTCGATCTTCTGGATGCCGGCCTGGAAGAGCACCAGGCACAGGCCCAGCATCACCCAGCTGCCGACCAGGCCGACCGCGACGTAGGCCCAGGTGAAGTCGCCGAGCCAGGCCCGGGTCCAGGAGTGCAGGCCGACCGCGTCCAGCAGCTGGTTGACGGTGCCGTCCTGGGCGTACATCCAGCGCCAGATGACGCCGACGGCGACCAGCGGGACGATCTGCGGCAGGAACAGCACGGTGCGGGAGACGGCGAAGTTGCGGCCCTGCCGGGCCCGGCCGATGACGGCCGCCAGCACCAGGCCGGCGGCGATCGGCAGCACGGTGTAGAAGCCGATGAAGCCCAGGGCGTGCCACAGCGAGCCGATCAGCTGCGGGTCGGTGAGCACCTGCCGGTAGTTGTCCAGCCCGGTCCAGACGCCGGCGGTGACGCCGTCCCAGCGGTAGAAGGACAGCTCCAGGGTGTGCAGCCACGGCGCGATCACGAACGCCGTGTACAGCAGCAGCGCGGGCAGCAGGTAGAGGTAGGCGACCCGCTGGCGGCGGGGGCCGCGCCCGGCGCGGCTCCGGGCGGCACCGGCGGAGCGCCCCCGGCGGGCCGCCGCCCGTCCGCCCGCGGCGGGGGCCGCCCCGGCCCGCTGCGTGCGGGCTGGGGCCGGGGCGGCGGTCCTGGGTGCCGGCTGGTGCGCGGCGGTCACTTGTGGCCCTTCTGCCAGTCGTCCTGGAGCGCCTTCAGGTAGTCGGCGGGCGAGGTCCGGCCCGCGACGAGCTGCTGGCCCTGGGAGGTCAGGGTGTCGTTCATGGTCGGGGTGCTGTTGTTGAAGTACGGCACCAGGCCGTTGCTCTTGGCGACCCCGGCCCAGGCGGCCGCGTAGTCCTTCAGGATGCTGTTGTCGGGGGTCTTGACGGTGTCGGCCTGGGCGACGGGCATGTAGCCGCTGGCGAACTCGATGGCCGCGGCCTCGGGGGTGGTCATGAAGTCGAGGAACGCGGCGGCCAGGTCGGGGTGCTCGGCCTTGGTGGGGATGGCGTAGGCGAGCGAGGTGCCGACGCCGGTCGCCGGGGCGCCGGCGCTCTCGCCGGGCAGGGTGAAGAAGCCGGCCTTGCCGGGCAGCGCCTTGTCGACCGCGGTCGCGTCCCAGTTGCCGTCGAACATGAACAGGCCCTGGCCCTTGGTGAAGGCGGTCATCGCCGCGGCCCCGTCGGTGCCGTTGGCGCCGCTCGGCAGGTAGCCCTGCTTGGCCCAGTCGGCCACCTTCTGGGCGGCCCGGGTGGCGGGGTCGTTCTCCAGGCTGCTGCCGGAGCTGCCGAACGCCCACGCGGTGCTCTTGTCCGGCCCCTGGAAGTTGTCGGTCAGGGCCTGGAAGAGGTAGGACGACTGGCCCTGCATGTTGGGCATCTGGATCGGCAGCTCGCCGGCGGCCTTGGCCTTGGCCAGGTCCTGCTCGAACTCGGCGAGCGTGGTGGGCGGTTCGATGCCCAGCTTCGCCGCGATGTCCTTGTTGTAGTAGACGCCGACCAGGGAGAAGCCGGCCGGCGCGGCCCACAGCTTGCCCACCCCCAGCGTCTTGCCCTGGCTGTCGGCGCGCCACTGGTCCAGCTCGCTGGCCGACACGGACTTGTCCCAGCCGTAGGCGTCGACGTACGGGTCCAGGGGGCGGATCAGACCGGCCTTGGCGGTGTTGCCGAGCTTGTTGAGCAGCGCCAGGTCGGGCGCGCTGTCGGAGCCGAGGGTGAGGTCCAGGCTGGTGTCGTAGCTGTCGACGCCGGTGAAGCGGAAGTCGACCGTGACGTTCGGGTACTTCTTCTGGAACGCCGCGCTCAGCGCCTTGGTGGTCTCGGAGGTGTCCGAGCTGAGCACCGACAGGGTGACCTTGTCGGTGGTGATCGCGGTGGAGACGGCCGAGGGGGCGGTCGAGGAGGCCGGGGCGGTGCCGGGGGTGCCGCAGGCACTCGCCAGGCCCGCCACGAGCAGGGCGGCACAGGCGGCCAGGGCCGGGCGGCGGGGGCCTCTGCGGCCGGAGGTGGGGGTGGACGACGGCATGGCCGGCTCCTCGGTGGGGGGTGCGACCCTTATGAAGGGTTCTTGCTTAAGGGGTTGGCAGGATCGTAGGAAGCCGCGAAGCGCCACGTCAACAGTTCGGTCGGGTTCTTTCGTAACTATCCTGCATATGTCGCCGGAGGTGTCCTATGATGGCTCCCGGGCCGCGCCAGGGCGGCCGGGGGAAGGGAGGTCCGGTGAAGGGTCAAGCGCTCGTCGGCGGCGATCCGGCCGTGCTGCGCCGGCTCAATCTGGAGGCCGTCCTGCGCGCCCTGCGCGGGCGCGAACCGATGACCACCAGTCAGATCAGCAAGGCCGCCTCGCTCTCCCGCCAGACCGTCGACCAGGTCCTGGACGACCTGGCCCGGCTGGGCTGGGTCGAGGAGGTCGCCCCCGGCAAGAGCATCGGACGGCCCGCCCGGCGCCACCGCTTCCGGGCCGACGCCGGGCACGTGCTCGGCATCGACGTCGGCGCGCACTCCGTGCTGCTGCTCCTGGCCGACCTCGACGGCCGGCTGATCGACACCCGGCGGGCCGCCCTGGCCGCCGGACCGACCCGCGAGGAACGGCTCGCCGCCATCCGGGACGCCGCGGCCGGCCTGCTCGCCGAGCACCCCGCGGCCCGGCTGCGCGCCCTGTGCGTCGGCGTGCCGGGCATCGTCGACGGCACCGGCCGGGTCCGGCTGTCCACGCCCCTGCCGGAGTGGGACGACCTGCACCTGGCCGAGGAGGCGTCCGGCTGGTTCGACTGCCCCGCCTTCGCCGAGAACGACGCCAACCTCGCCGCGCTCGCCGAGCACTGGCGCGGCGCCGCCCAGGGCACCGACGACTTCATCCAGCTGCTCACCGGCCACCGCACCGGCGCCGCCCTCGTCCTGGGCGGCCGGCTGCACCGCGGCCGGACCGGCGCGGCCGGCGAGATCGCCGGACTGGCCATCCTCGGCTGGGACGGCAGCGACCTCGCCGACCTGCGCGGCGAGGCCGACACCGCGCAGGTCTTCGCCGCCGCCGCCGACGGCGACCCGGCCGCCCTCGACCGGGTCGAACGCTTCGCCCGCACCTACGCCCAGGGCACCGCGGCCATGGTGCTGACCGTCAACCCGGACCTGGTGGTGATCAGCGGCGGCATCTCCGTCGCGGGCGAGATCCTGGCCGTCCCCATGCGCCGCCACCTGGGCCGGCTCTGCCTCGACGCGCCCGAGGTGCGCGCCTCCCAGCTCGGCGCCGAGACGGTCGCCCTCGGAGCGGTCCGGCTCGCCCTCGACCACGTCGACCGGAACCTCTTCGACTTCCGCAGCGCGCCCGAACCCCGGCCCGCGGCCGCCCCGGCACCCGCCCCGGCACCCGTCCCGGCCGTCGAACGCCCGCTGAACCAGGACGTCTTCGAGCTGCGCACCACCGCCACCACCTGACCGGGGGCCGGGTCGGCCGGCGCCGACTTTTCGTGGCAAACTCCGCCTACCGCACCGGAGTTCGGGTCAGTACGCGGGAAAACCTTTTCATCCGAACGGACATGACAGATGATCACACCCCTACGATGACGACCGATCACGAGGGGGAACGCGTGTCCAGGAACACGGGGCGAGGGAACGGCGACGGCCGGGAGCGGGCCGACGGGGCGGCGGGGCGGCCCGGGCGGCGGGCGGTGCTGGCCGGGTTCACCGGGGCCGGGGCGCTGGCCGGGGGCCTGGTGCTGGGCGGCGGCAGCGCCGCGGCGGCCGGTGCGGCGACCGGGGTGGACGGCTACGTGGTGGACGTCCTGGCGAAGGGGGCCGACCCGACCGGGCGGACGGCCAGTGACGCGGCGTTCCGGGCGGCGGCGGCCGAGCTGCTGGCCACCGAGCAGGTCAACCCGGTGGGCGGCCCGACGCCGACCAAGGTGCTGCTCGTCCCGCCGGGCAACTACCTGCTGAACCAGCCGGACTCGCTGCTGCCGAACGTCAGCGGCGAGGTGGCCAAGAAGGTCGTGGACGGCATCGCGATCGTCGGCTACGGCAAGCGGCTGTCCCGGATCACGTACGCGCCGGCCGCGCGGGACACCGTGCTGTGGACCAACGACCAGCGGTACCGCAACATCCGGATCAGCGGGCTGACCTTCGAGAGCCTGGACCCGACCGCGACGTTCAACCTCGCCCGGTCCTCGGCCGCGTACGGCGTGCAGGACACCTGGTACACCGACGTCGAGTGGCGCGGCAGCTGGAAGGTCGGCATCGGCCTGGACGGCCCCGCCACCGCCAACCTGAACAGCGAGATGGGCTGGGACCACTGCCAGATCGGCGGGTCCTACGCCGACGCCTTCCTGGTGATCGGCATGACCCCGGCCGTCTCGCAGCAGGACCAGTTCCTGAACTACTGGTTCCGGGACTGCAAGGCCGAGTTCAAGTCCGGCGTGTTCGTGCGCAACGAGCGCGGCGGGTCGATGAACTTCATCGGCGGCTCGTACATCATCACCGACGCCGCCTCCACCGGCACCGTCTTCCAGCTCGGCGCGCAGGCCGCCACCCGGGCCGACTCGGTCATGCGGCTGCTGGTCCAGGGCATCCGGTTCGAACTGCGCGGCGCCGGGCACAAGTTGATCGACTCCGCCTGGTACAAGGGCACCATCACCTTCGTCTCCTGCGACGACACCGCCAACTCCTTCCAGAGCTGGGCCCCGTCCGCCGTCACCCACGTGTACCGCTTCGACACCGTCAACCCCTCGCGCGGGCCGATGGTCCGCTACCAGGACTGCACCCTGATGGGCTCGCACCAGGTGGTCGCGCCGACCGCGACCACCGCGGGCAAGCTGCTCTACGACGGCTGCCGCTTCATCAACGCGACGGCCGGCACCGGCGACACCGGCTTCCTCCGCTGGACCGGCACCGCGCCCTGGTACGAGTTCCGGGACTGCCTGCTCAAGAGCGGCCGGCAGTCGGACGTCAAGGCACCGTAGCCCCGCTCGCGGGCGGCCCGGGGGCCGGCGGGCGGCGAGACCCGCGCCGGCACCCGGGGCAGCGGCGCCGAGGACGGCACCCCGGGCGAGGTCCGCCCCCCACACGTCGGCGGCAACCGGGCGACGATGGCCGAATACGGTTCCCGGGCCGCCGACACCCCCGCCCGTCCGGATTCGCCCGATTCACCGATATCGGGGGTAGAAATGAGCATCTGCCTTTCATGTGCAGGTATTTCCGTCCTGCGCACGGGGCGCGCGCCTCCCCGCGGGCGGAGCCGCCACCGCGCCCGAACGGAGCCCCCCATGGCCGCAGATCCGTCCCACGCCCGAACCCGGCGGCTGACCTGGCCGTGGTTCCTCGCCGTGGTCGTCGTCTACCTCGCGATCATCCAGGGCCTCGGCCTGCTCATCGGGGTCGACCGGGGCGGTGCGAAGAGCGAGTTCCCCACCACCGAGGCGCTGGTCCGCAACGGGCTGGTCCCGATCGGCCTGTCGGTGGTGTTCGGCGCGGTGCTGGTGAGCCGGCTCGGCTGGTGGGGCGACGTGCTGCGCTGCCGGGTGCCGGTGCGGCGCTGGGTGCGGTTCGTGCCGGTCTCGATGCTGGTCGTCGCCGTCCTGGCGGTGAACTACCCGAACCTCGCCGACCAGCCGCCGTCCATGGTGGCGGCGCTGCTCGCCGTGACGGTGTGCGTGGGCGTCGGCGAGGAACTGATGTTCCGGGGCGTCGGCGTGCAGGTCTTCCGGAAGGCCGGGTTCAGCGAGGGCCGGGTCGCGCTCTGGACCTCGGTGGTCTTCGGCCTCGTCCACCTCAGCAACGCCATCGGCTCGGGCGCGCAGGCGGTCCTGCAGGCCGTCGTCGTCTCCACCTCCGGCTACTTCTTCTACCTGTGCCTGCGCGTCGGCTCCACCCTGCTGCTGCCGATGCTGGTCCACGGCCTGTGGGACTTCAGCCTGCTGTCCAACGGCGTCGGCGCCGACCCCGCGGCGTACCCCGGCGCGGTGCTGCCGATCGTGCTCCAGGTCGTCCTGATCGTCGTCCTGCTCGTCAGGCGCCGCTCCGTCGAACCGGCCGCCGCCGGCGCCGCCCCCACCCGCCTCCCGCCCGCCGACGGGGGCCCCGACGGCCCGGATTCGGCCGTTGTCTGACAAGTGGGTGGCCAGTCGGCAAACACCATTGACATGTCCTGCCGGTCGCCTGCCATGATGCAGCCGCCGCAGGCGTCCGGCCCCGCCCGGCTGCCGCGCCCCACACCCTCCCGCGCCGAGCGCTCCGCCGCGAGCGTCCGTCCTCAGTAAGGACGACCACAATGATCAGGAAGCCGGTGATCGCCTCCCTCCTCGCGGGAGCGCTCGCCCTCGTCGGCTCGGTCCTGGCCGTGGACACCGGGTTCTCCGGCACCACGACCGCTGCCGCCGCCGCAGCCGTGCCCCGCCCGGACCACGTCGTGATCGTGCTGTTCGAGAACAAGGACTACTCGACGATCATCGGCAGCGCCAACGCGCCGTACGTCAACTCCCTGGCCGCGCAGGGCGCGAGCTTCACCCAGTCCTACGGGGTCACCCACCCCAGCCAGCCGAACTACCTCGCCCTGTTCTCCGGCTCCCAGCAGGGCGTCACCGACGACTCCTGCCCGAAGAACTTCACCGGGACGGCCAACCTGGGCAGCCAACTGCTCTCCGCCGGGTACACGTTCAAGGGCTACTCCGAGGCGCTCCCCTCGACCGGCTACACCGGCTGCTCCAGCGGCACCTACCAGCGCAAGCACGCGCCGTGGGCCGACTTCGACAACGTGCCCGCCGCCAGCAGCGTCCCGTTCGGCACCTTCCCGACCGACTACAGCAAGCTGCCCACCGTCTCCTTCGTGACCCCCGACATGTGCAACGACATGCACGACTGCGCCGTCGGCACCGGGGACACCTGGCTGAAGAACAACCTCGACGGCTACGCGCAGTGGGCCAAGACCCACAACAGCCTGCTGATCGCCACCTTCGACGAGGACAACTTCAGCTCGATCAACCAGATCGCCACCGTCATGGTCGGCGAGAAGGTCCGGCCCGGCACCTACGCCGAGCAGATCAACCACTACAGCGTGCTGCGGACGCTGGAGGACGCCTACGGGCTCGCCCCGCTGGGCTCCGCCGCCGGCGCGACCCCGATCACCGACGTGTGGACCACCTCGCCGCCGCCCACCGCCACGCCCTCCCCCACCGGCCCGGCCTCGCCCGGCCCCTCGCCCACCCCGGTCCCGGGCCTGGTCAACGGCGGCTTCGAGTACGGCACGTTCACCGGCTGGACCCGCACCGGCACCACCGCGATCGCCGCCGCCCCGCACTCCGGCGCCTACGCCGCCGCGGTGGGCTCCGCCTCGCCCACCAACGGCGACTCCGTCCTCACCCAGACCTTCACCGCGCCGCCCGGCGTCACCAAGCTCACCCTCTGGTGGAAGGGCGACTGCAAGGACACCGTGGCGTACGCCTGGGCGACCGTCGTCGTCAAGCACAACACCAGCGGCAGCACCAGCACCCCGCTGCCCAAGACCTGCACGGCGAACGGCTCTTGGCAGCAGGTCACCGACAAGCTCACCCCCGGCCACTCGTACACCGTGCAGCTGGTCAACCACGACGACAACCACCCGAGCGACCCCAGCATCACCTGGTTCGACGACCTCACGCTCAGCTGATGTACCTCACCGACACCCGCCCCGGGGCCTCCCTCAAGGGGGCCCCGGCCCGCCGCGTGCTGACCGGGAACGTCCTGGCGCTCGGCCTGGTCAGCCTGGCCACCGACGTCTCCTCCGAGATGGTCACCGCCGTCCTCCCCGCCTACCTGGTCCTCGGCCTGCACCTCGGCGTCGCCCAGTACGGCGCCTTCGACGGCCTCTACACCGGCGCCACCGCGCTCACCCGCCTCGCCGGCGGCTACCTGGCCGACCGGCTCCGCCGGCGCAAACTCGTCGCCGCCGTCGGCTACGGCCTGTCCGCGCTCGCCAAGGTCGGGCTGCTGCTGACGCCCGCCGCGCCCGCGGCGGTCGGCGCCGTACTGGCCGCCGACCGCACCGGCAAGGGCCTGCGCACCGCCCCGCGCGACGCGCTCATCACCCTCTCCGCGCCCCGCGAGCAGCTCGGCCGGGCCTTCGGCGCGCACCGCGCCCTCGACAGCCTCGGCGCGTTCGCCGGGCCGGTCGTGGCCCTCGGCGTGCTCGCGCTGGCCGGCGGGGCGGGGCGCTCCTGGGACGCCGTCTTCGTCACCAGCCTGTGCTTCGCCCTGCTCGGCGTGCTGCTGCTCGCCCTGTTCGTCCGCGACCGCGAGCAGCCGCTGCCGCCCGGCGCCGTCTCCCCGCGCGCCGCCCTCGCCCTGCTGAAGGCCGGGCCGCTGCGGGCGGTCTGCGCGGGCGCCGCGCTGCTCGGCCTGGCCACCGTCGGCGACGGCTTCGTCTACCTGCTGCTCCAGCACCGCGACGACCTGCCGCTGACCACCTTCCCGCTGCTGGCCGTCGGCACCGCCAGCGCCTACCTGGTGCTCGCCCCGCCGCTGGGCCGGCTCGCCGACCGGATCGGCCGCCGCCCGGTCGCCCTCGGCGGCTACGGCGCGCTGCTCGCCGTCTACCTGCTGCTGGCCACCGGGCGCGGCCCGCTCTGGGCCGTCCTGCTGCTGTACGGCGCCTTCTACGCCGCCACCGACGGCGTCCTGATGGCGCTGGCCGGCCCGCTCACCGCCCCCGAGCTGCGCACCACCGGCCTGGCCCTCGTCCAGACCTGCCAGGCCCTGGCCTACCTGGTCTCCTCCCTGCTGTTCGGCCTGGCCTGGCAGCACCTGGGCAGCACCACCGCCTGCCTGGCCGCCGCCGCGGCCGCCGTCGCGGCCACGGCCGCCGCCGCTCCCCTGCTCAAAGGAACCACCCGATGAAGTGGCGCGTCCTGACCGCCCTCGCCGCCACCGTGCTGCTCGCCGCCGTCGCCGTCGGCTACACCCTGCTGCGCGCCCACCCGGCCCCGGCCGGGGACCGCCGCGCAGTGACCCTCGACGCACCCGGCCTGCTGCTGCGCGACACCGCCGGCGGCACCCTCGCCCTCCAGCACCCCGACGGCACCCGCTCCGGCACCGACCTGCACTGCGCCCGGGTGTACGCCGCGTCCGGCACCGGCGTGTGCCTGCGGGAGAGCCCCGGCTCCTACCAACTCACCGTCCTGGACCGGAACCTGAACCAGCTGCGCAGCATCCCGCTGAACGGCACGCCCAGCCGGGCCCGGGTCTCGCCCTCGGGCCGGATGGTCGCCTGGACGGTCTTCGTCGCGGGCGACTCCTACAACGGCGGGCGCTTCTCCACCCGCTCCGGCATCCTCGACACCCGCACCGGCACCCTGGTCGGCACCCTGGAGAGCTTCACCGAGGAGGGCCGCCCGCTGCCCGCCGACGCCAACGTCTGGGGCGTCACCTTCACCACCGACGACAACACCTTCTACGCCACCCTGTCCACCGGCGGCCACCGCTCGCTGGTGCGCGGCGACTTCGCCCGGCGCGACCTCCAGGTCCTCAAGGACAACGTCGAGTGCCCGTCCCTCTCCCCGGACGGCACCCGGATCGCCTACAAGAAGATGCTCCCCGACCAGACCTGGCGGCTGACCGTCCTGCTCCTCGCCGACGGCACCGAGACCCCGCTCGCCGAGACCCGCAGCGTCGACGACCAGGCGGCCTGGCTCGACGACGCCACCGTGGCCTACGGCCTCCCGCACGACCACGGCACCGGCGCCGACACCTGGACCGTCCCCGCCGACGGCGGCGGCACCCCCCGGCTGCTCGCCCGGGACGCCGAGTCCCCCGCCCAGCTGCGCTGACCGCCGCGCGCCCCGGACGCCGACCCGGCCCCCACCCGCGGCTACAGGCCACGGGCCACTGGCCACGGGCGGGCGAGGGGGGTTCACTGGAAGGTGCCGAGACCGTGCTCCGGGAGGCCCCATGGACACGCCAGCACGCACCCGGTTCGACCCGACCCGGGTACCGCACCTGCTCGGGGCGTTCGCGCCGGTCACCGAGGAGGTGGACGCCGCCGACCTGGAGGTGACCGGCGAGATCCCCGACGACCTCGACGGCCTGTACCTGCGCAACGGCCCCAATCCCCGGTTCACCCCGGTCGGCTCCTACCTCTACCCGATCGACGGCGACGGCATGCTGCACGGCGTCCGGCTCTCCGGCGGCCGGGCCCGCTACCGCAACCGCTTCGTGCGCACCCCCGCCCTGGCGGCCGAGGAGCGCGCGGGCCGCGCCCTGTGGGGCGGGCTGGAGTCGATGGTCCTGCCGTCCGCCGAGCAGGTCGGCCCCGAACTCGCCGGCACCTTCCGCGACCTGCCCGACGTCAACGTGGTGCGGCACGGCGGGCGGCTGCTCGCCCTCGCCGAGTCCGCCCGCCCGTTCCGGATCGGCCCGGGCCTGGCCACCCTCGGGCCGGAGGACTTCGACGGCGCGCTGCCCGCCGGGATCACCGCCCACCCCAAGACCGACCCGCTCACCGGCGAGATGGTCGTCTTCTGCTACGCCCTCGAACCGCCGTACCTGACCTGGGCGACGATCGGCCGGGACGGCACCGTCACCAACGGGCCGACGCCGATCGACGGCGTGGACCGGCCCGTGATGATCCACGACATGGCACTCACCGGCCGCTACGCCGTCCTCGTGCTGGCCCCCGCCTTCTTCGACCTCGACGCGGCGATGGCCGGCGGCTCGTTCCTGGCCTGGCGGCCCGAGCACGGCACCCGGGTGGTCCTGGTCCCGCGCGACGGCGGCCCGCCGCGCTGGGCCGCCGACGAGGCGTTCTGGATGTGGCACACCGTCAACGCCTACGACGACGGCCCGGAGGCCGACGCCCCGGTCGTCCTCGACTACGTCCAGTGGAGCCGCCTCGCCCTCGGCGGCCCCCGCCCCGGCGAGCCGCCCGTCACCGGCGCCCTGGTCCGGGCCCGGATCGACCCCGGTACGGGCACCCTGTCCCGCACCGTGCTGGACGACGCCCGGGTCGAGTTCCCCCGCATCGACGACCGCCTCCTCGGCCGCCGCCACCGGTACGCCGCGCTGGCCGCCACCACCGGCCGCGCCGACCTGCTGTCCGGCGAGTACGACGCGATCCGCTGGTACGACCTGGCCGACGGCACCACCCGGCACTGGGACGCGGGCGACCTCTCGGTCGGCGAGCCGGTCCACGCCCCCGGCGGCAGCGGCGGGGACGGCTACTGGCTCACCTTCGCCACCGACCGCACCGACGGCACCAGCTGGTTCCTGGTGCTCCCCGCCGCGGACCCCGCCGCCGGGCCGATCGCCCGCGCCCGCGTCCCGGTCCGCGTCCCGCTCGGCCTGCACGGCTGCTGGCTGCCCACCGAGGACGGGCCGCCGCCGCTCTGACGGGCGGGGGCCGGCCGGGGGCACCGGCCGGAAGCGTCGGCGGCGGCCCGTCCTCGGTGCTCGGCGTGCGGCGTTCGGCGTGCGGCGCGCGGCGCGGTCAGGAGGGGCAGGGGTGGCCGGTGGCGCGGTGGCCCGTCCACACCACGACGTCGCACACCCGCAGCGCGCTCACCGCCGCCGGCAGGTCGGCGGCGGCGTGCAGCTGCGCCAGCCGGTGCGCCAGCGCGCCGCCGTCCGCGCGCAGGGCGGTGTGCAGCGGCGACCAGAACCGGTCGGGCCGGTCCAGCGCGCAGCGCACCACCCGGTCGTAGACCGGCAGCAGCCGGGGGCGCTTGCGGGCCAGCAGCTTCCCGGCGAGGACCCAGCCGACGCCGGGCTCGGCGACCAGCAGGTGCCAGGCCCGGGCGGCGGGCGAGTCGTCGGCGACGTGTCCGGGGTCGGCGTCGGCCAGGTCGAGACCGACCGGCACGGCGCGCAGCAGGGCGTGCAGGTCCTCCCCCAGTCGGCCTTCCAGCAGGTCCAGGGCGACGCGGGCGGGCACGGTCACCGACAGGGTCTGCACGGCGATCAGGTCGTCCGCGGTGAACCGGTCGGCGCTGCCCGGGCGCTCCCCGCCACCGGCCAGCCGCTCGAACCGGCCGCCGGTGTACGGCGCGGCACCGGGCGGCAGCCCGATCCCGTAGTAGCGGCGCAGGTCGGCCACGGCACCGTCACGGGCGAGCAAGGCGTGCAACCGCGCGGCCAGCGGCGGGCCCTGCGGCCCGGTCCGGGCGGTCCGGGCGGTCACGGGTGCGCGGTCTCCGTCCTTCCGGTGAACCGGCTCCGGCCTCGGTGCGGTGGCCGGCGGGCGGCTCGGCCCCTCCGGGGCCGGGACGCGACAGCCCCCGGCCGCCCCACCGTACCTGACGTTCGGTCAACTCCCGCTGCCGGTCCGCCTATCCGGCGGAGGCGCGCCAGGCGGCGGTGACGGCGAGGGCGGTGTCGTTGGCCTCGGGGGTGCCGATGGTGAGGCGGACGCCTTCGCCGGGGAAGGCTTTGACGGTGACTCCGGCGGCGGTGCAGGCCGCCGCGAACGCGGTGGTGCGGTCGTCCAGCCGGAGCCAGACGAAGTTGGCGTGCGAGTCGGGCGGGGACCAGCCCTGGGCCCGCAACCGGGCCTGGACCCGGGTGCGTTCGGCCACCAGGGCGTCGACCCGCCGGCGCAGGTGGGGGCCGGCGGCGAGGGATTCGACGGCGGCGTCCTGGGCGATCCGGCTGACGCCGAACGGGAGGGCGACGGCCCGGGCCGCGGCGGCGACGGTCTCGTGGGCGACGGCGTAGCCGACCCGGAGCCCGGCCAGGCCGTACGCCTTGGAGAAGGTGCGGAGCACGACCAGGTTCGGGCGGGTGCGGTGGAGGTCGACGCCGTCGGGGGTGCCGTCGGGGGCGAACTCGCGGTAGGCCTCGTCCAGCACGACCAGGGTGTCGGCGGGGACGGCGTCCAGGAACTTCACCAGGTCGGCGGGCGGGACGGCGGTGCCGGTCGGGTTGTTCGGGTTGCAGAGCAGGACGACCCTGGTGCGCGGGGTGACGGCGGCGGCCATCGCGGCGAGGTCGTGGACCTCGCCCGCGGCCAGCGGGACGGCGACCGGGGTGGCCCCGGCGAGTGCGGTCGCCTCCGGGTACGCCTCGAACGAACGCCAGGCGTACAGGACTTCGTCGCCGGGCCCGGCGGCGGAGCGGACCAGTTGGAACAGCACGCCGACCGAGCCGGGGCCGATCACCAGGTGCGCGGGCGGGACGCGCAGGTGCGCGGCGAGGGCGGCGGTCAGGCGGGCGGCGGTCGGGTCCGGGTAGTGGTTGAGGGTCCGCAGGGCGGCGGTGGCCCGTTCCAGGACGCCGGGCAGCGGCGGGTAGGGGTTCTCGTTCGCGTGCAGCCGGTGGGCGGTGTCCGGCCGGTGGGCGGCGGGCGCCGGCGGGACGGCGGCGGGGGTGTCGGTCATGTCGGCTCCGTGGCGGCTCAGCCGCCGGTGAGGCCGGTCGCCAGGGTGGCGGCGGCGAGGACGAGGAAGACGCCGGCGACGATGTACCGCTCCGCGCGGAGGAAGCCGCGGCTCTGCCGGGCGCGTTGGCGCAGGAGTGAACTGAGCAGCGCCCAACCGGCGTTGGTGCAGACGCCGACCAGGACGAAGACCAGTCCGAAGACCAGGGTCTGGGACCAGACCGCCCCGTGTCCGCTGTGGATGAAGGACGGGAGGAAGGCGAGGAAGAACAGGGTGCTCTTCGGGTTGAGCGCGTTGACGACCAGGCCGTCGGAGAAGATCCGCGGCGAGCGGGCGGGCGCCTCCGCGGGCCGCTCCTCGGACGGGTCCGGGTCGGGCGTGCGCAGGCGCTTGACGCCGAGCCAGACCAGGTAGCCGGCGCCCGCGTACTTGACCACGTCGAAGGCCGTCTCGGAGGAGGCCACCAGGGCGGACAGGCCGACCACGGCGGCGACCACCTGGACGAGGTCCCCGCAGGCCAGGCCCAGGGTGGACAGCAGGCCGGCCCGGCGCCCCTGGTCGAGCGTGCGGCCGGTGACGTACAGCACCGACGGCCCGGGGATCAGCAGGAGCACCAGGGAGGCCGTGAAGAACCACCAGAGGCTGGACAGGTCAGGCATGCGGTCCGGTTCCTTTCGTCCGCGTTCTCGTCAGGCGGAACGGATGGGCGTCGTCCGGCGGGCCCGGTCCTGCGTCAAGGTCCAGCGGTGCGCCGGCGCGCAGGGCTCGAAAGCCGCGACGGTCGCACAATATCCTTTGTCCAGTGGGAGGTTGCTCAGTTTCCACCGACCGACGGTGATCGTCGTCGGATCCTGTGCGCCGGTGCTGAGCCGGCGCGGGACGGGCACGTCGGCGGCCTTGGCGTACGCCTCCCGCCAGGTCCAGCGGGTGAAGAAGGCGTGCCGTCCGGCGGCCGGCGGCAGCGCGGCGATCAGCCGGGCGTCGGCCGGGTCGAGGAAGCGGGCGGCCATCGCCCGGTGGTCGAGGTCGGTGCGGACCAGCTCCAGGTCGACGCCGACGGTGCCGGTGCGGGTGACGGCGATCAGCGCGAGGCCGCCGGAGTGCGAGAGGTTGAAGTCGAGCCCCGCCGCGCCGGGAGCCGCGCCGGCGTCCGTGCCGGGGGCCGGGGCGAGGCGGGGGCGGCCGCGGGCGGTGCGGTGCAGCCGGAGGTCGGCGGGGGCCTGTCCGGTGTAGCGGGCCAGGACGGTGCGCAGCGCGCCGTGCGCGGCGACGTGGCGGGCGCGTTCGAGCGGCAGTCGGCAGCCGGCGGCCCGGGCCCGCTCCCCGGCGTCGAGGAGGTCCGCGTACCGGCGCGCGGCGGGCGCGGGCAGGTCGAGGCGGGCCCGCCAGACGTGCACCTCGCCGGGGGCGAGGACGGGCGCGGCGGGGCCCGGCGGCCAGCGCCCGGGCGGCCGGTGGTCGGGGCGGGGCGCGGTCACGGGGTGAGCGCTCCGGCACCGCGGTCGGCCGGGCGGCGCAGCAGCCGGGAGAGTTCGGCCAGGACCTCCGCCTGGGCGGTGTGCAGGAAGAAGTGCCCGCCGTCGAACATCCGCAGGGTGAAGGCGCCGGTGCTCTGCCGGGCCCAGGCGGCCAGGCCCGCGGGGTCGACGTCCGGGTCGGCCCGGCCGCCGAAGGCGGTGATCGGGACGGGCAGCGGCTCCTGCGGGCGGTGGGTGTAGGAGTCGTTGAGCTGGAAGTCGGCCCGCAGTCCGGGCAGGACCAGGCGCATCACCCGGGCGTCGGCGAGCAGGGCGTCGGGGGTGCCGCCGAGTTCGCGCAGCCGGGCCAGGAACTGGTCCTCCGGCAGGTGGTGGATCAGCGGCCGGTTGTGGGCGAGCTGCGGGGCGCGGCGGCCGGAGACCACCAGGTGGTCGGGGGCGGGCGCGCCGAGGGCGCGCAGCCGGCGGGTGAGGGCGAACGCGATCAGCGCGCCCATGCTGTGCCCGAACAGGGCGAACGGGGGCCGGCAGTGCTCGGCCAGCGCCTCGGTGAGGTCGGGCAGCAGGTCCTCGACGTCGGTGTGGGCCCGCTGGAAGATCCGCGACTCGCGGCCGGGCAGCCGGACGGCGCACACCTCGACGTCGTCCGGCAGGCCGCGCGGCCACTCGGCGAACGCCGAGCTGCCGCCCCCGGCGTAGGCGAAGCAGACCAGCCGGAGCCGGGCGCCGGGGTTGGGGGCGGTCCTGACCACCCACGGCCCGCCGGACGCGCTCACTGCGGGCCCTCCCCGGACGGCGGCTCCCCGGGCGAATCCTCCCCGGACGGCGGCTCCCCGGGCGAATCCTCCCCGGACGGCGGCTCGGCGGACGGCGGTTGGAGGGACGGCGCCTGCACGGTCAGGTACTGCGGGTCACCGGGGACGTCGGTCAGGTCGGCCTCGAACAGCGCCAGCCCGTCGTCGCCGGTGAGCTGCCGGAACCCGGTGAACTTGTAGGTGATCAGCATCATCCGGTTGCGCCCGTTGGGCAGGTACTCGGCCAGCAGCCGGACGCCCGCCGCCCGGGCGCGGCGGCGCAGCAGGTTGATGATCACGCCGCCGACGCCCCGGGACATCACCCGGCAGGACATCAGCAGCAGCTTGACCGTCCAGGCGCCCGGGTCCTCGGCCAGCAGCACCAGGCCGATGGTGCCGTACGGGCCGTGCCGGTCCTCCAGCCGGGCGACCAGCAGTTCGTGGGTGTCGGAGCGGCGGAAGGCGTCGAGCTCCTCGTACGAGTAGGTGTAGCCGGTGGTGTTGAGCTGGTGGGTCCGGACGGTCAGCTCCTCGGCGCGGCGCAGGTCCTCCTCCTGGGCGGGCAGGACGGTGAGCGTCATGCCGAGGGTGGCGAGGAAGGCCTCCTGGGGGCCGGTGAACTCCTGCTCGACCCGGGTGCGTTCTTGGTCGGCGAGGTACATCGCGCGGCGGCGGGCGGAGTCCTCGGTGACGAACCGGGGCGAGAACTCCGGCCGGTCGGCGAGGCCGGCCGCGTCCGCCGCGTCGACGCACAGCAGTTCGGGGAGCTCGAAGGCGACCTCGCCGCGCTCGAAGGCGTCGTCGTCGACGAAGGCGAAGGCGTCCAGGCCGAGGTTGAGCGAGGCGGCGACGGAGCGGATCGACGAGGACTTCGCGTTCCAGTTGATCTGCGGGTAGAGGAAGTAGTCGAGCAGGCCGTGCCGGCGCAGCGCGGCGGTGGCGGCGTCGTGGTCGTTGCGGCTGGCGACGGAGTGCAGGATGCCGCGGCGGTCGAGCTCGACGATGACCTCGCGCAGTCCGGGGCGCAGCGGCGCCTCGCCGTCCTCCAGCAGGATGCCGTCCCAGAGGGTGTGGTCGAGGTCCCAGACCACGCACTTGACGGTCTTGGCGGGCCGCTCGCCGGCGGTGCCTTCCTGCGGGTCGGCGGTGCCCTGGGTGGTCATGCCGTCACCCTTTCGGTGTCAGTGGGGCCGGAGGTGGCAGTGGGGGCGGAGGTGGCAGTGGGGGCGGTGCGGGGGCGGGAGTGGTAGGCGGACTCGGCGATGGTGGTCTGCTGGAGTTCGGTGCTGCCCTCGATGATCTCCATCACCTTGGCGTCCCGCAGGTAGCGCTGCACCGGGTAGGCGTCGCCGCAGCCGTGCGCGCCGTGCACCTGGACGGCGTCGGAGGCGGACCGGAACGCGGTGCGGGAGGCGTGGTACTTGGCGAGCCAGGTGGCGTGCAGGCTGTCGGTGGAGCGGTCCTGGCGCAGCCAGCCGGCCTGCTGGCAGAGCAGCCGGGCGGCGGCGGCGCCGGTGGCCATGTCGGCGAGCATCCGCTGCACCAGCTGGTGGTCGCGGAGCCGGACGCCGAAGGTCTCGCGCCGGTCGGCGTAGTCCAGGGAGGCGTCCAGGCACGCCTGGGTGAGGCCGACGCAGCCCCAGGCGACGCTGTAGCGGCCGAGTTCGAGGGCGCTGGCGGCGACGGCGCTCAGCCCGAAGCCGGGGCGGCCGAGCAGCGCGCCGTCCGGCACCCGGCAGTCCGCCAGGCTGAGTTCGGCGAGCATCGAGGCCCTGGTGCCGAGCACGCCGGTGAGCGGCCGGACGGTCAGCCCGGGGGCGTCGCGGGGCACCAGGAAGGCCGCCTCCCGGCCGTCCAGCCGGGCGAACAGCAGGTACACGTCGGCGCGGGCGCCGAAGGTGGTCCAGCGCTTCTCGCCGGTCAGCAGGTAGCCGTCGGCGGTGCGCCGGGCGGCCGTCCGCAGGCCCTTGACGTCGCTGCCGGCGCCCGGCTCGGTGAGCGCGAACGCGCCGATCGCCTCGCCGGTGGCGAACTTCGGCAGCCAGTGCGCGCGTTGGTCCCGGCTGCCCCAGCGGGCGACCGCGTACGAGGCCATGCCGTGCACGGTGACCAGGCTGCGCACGGACGAGCAGCCGCGGCCGAGTTCCTCGTTGAGCAGCCCGAAGGTGATCGGGTCGAGTCCGGTGCCGCCGTAGTCGGCCGGGACGGCGGCGCCCAGCAGGCCGCGGGCCGCGAAGTCCTTCAGAAACTCCTCGGGGAGCCGCTCGGCGCGGTCCCAGTCGTCCGCGCGGGGGGCCACGGCCTCCCGGACGAAGGACTCGTACTCCTCCCGCGCCGTGACCTGGCCCGGGGTCAGTTGCACTCGGATGGCCATCTGTCCCTCTCCTGCCTCCTCTCCGGTCCGGCGGGTCAGGCGCGCGGCGCGGCGGCGCCCACGGCGGCCCGCTTGCGGGTGACGAGCGCGTCGAGGGCTTCCACCGTGCGGAAGTTGGCCAGTTCCAGGTCCTCGTCCTCCACGGTGATGCCGAACTCGCCCTCGACGAACAGCACCAGCTGCATGATGAAGAGCGAGTTCACGAACCCGGAGGCGAAGATGTCCTCGTCGTCGGCGAGCCGGTGCTCGCCGAAGAACTGGGCGAGGAAGGCGAGGATCTGCGGCTTGTGGTCGGCCGTCGTCATGGTGTGCGGTTCCTTCTTCTCGGTCGGGCTTCTCGGTTCGGGCTTCTCGGTCGGGCCGGTGGCGGCTCGGGGCGCGCGGGCCGGTACGGCGGGGGCGGGGGCAGTGGCCCGGGTTGCGGTGCGGCGGGGGCTCAGAGCAGCGCGGTGGCGTAGCTGTAGAAGCCCTGGCCGCTCTTGCGGCCGAGCAGTCCGGCGTCGACCATCCGCACCAGCAGCGGGCACGGCCGGTACTTGCTGTCGCTGAACGCGGCGTACAGGCCCTCGACGGACTGCAGGATGGTGTCCAGGCCGATCAGGTCGGCGGTCTCCAGCGGACCCATGGTGTGGCCGAAGCAGGTCTTGAAGATCCGGTCGACCTCCTCGGCGGCGGCCACCCCCTCGTGGACCAGGTAGACGGCCTCGTTCACGGTGAGCATCAGGACCCGGTTGCTGACGAAGCCCGGCGAGTCCTCCACCAGGATTCCCTCCTTGCCGAGTTGGGCGAGCAGGGTGCGGGCGGCGTCCAGCGTCGCGGCGGAGGTGTGGTGGCCGCGGATCACCTCCACCGTGGGCTTGAGCGGCACCGGGTTCATGAAGTGCATGCCCAGGACGTTGGCCGGGCGGGAGGTGGCCGCGCCGATCCGGGTGATCGGGATGACCGAGGTGTTGGCGGCGAACACGGTGCGCTCCGGGCAGATCGCGTCCAGCCGCTGGTAGACGCCCTTCTTCAGGCCCCAGTCCTCGGTGATGTTCTCGATCACGAAGTCGGCGTCGTCGAAGCCCTCGTAGTCGGTGCTGGAGGTGATCCGCTCCAGGACGGTCCGCTGGTCCTCCCGCGGGCCCCGGTCGCCCAGCAGCCTGGCGAAGCGCAGGCCCTGACGGACCGTCCGCTCGGCAGCGGCCAGGATCTCCGGCGTCCGGTCGACCAGCAGGACCCGGTGGCCGGACTGGGCGAGCGCCTGCGCCAGGCCGGTGCCCATGACGCCGGCGCCGACCACGCCGACCGTGTGGATGTCAGACATGTGCTGTGCTCCGCTTCTGTGTGCCGTCGGTCGTCGGGGTGCCGGTCGTCGGGGGGTGGGCCGGGGCGTCGGTGCCGAGGCGGCGGCGGAGGGCGGCGGCCTGCTCCGCCACCGTGAGCGCCTCGAACAGGGTGTTCAGCGGCAGGTCGACGCCGAACCGGCGGCGGATCCGGGCCGCCAGTTGCAGGCCGAGCAGCGAGTGGCCGCCGAGCTCGAAGAACTCGTCGTGCACGCCGACCCGTTCCAGGCCGAGCAGGTCCGCCCACAGTTCGGCGAGCCCGGTCTCGGTGTCGTCCCGGGGCTCGGCGTACGCGGTGAGCAGGCCGGGGCGCGGGTGGAGCGCGCCGTCCGGCCGCCCGGGGTCCGGGGCGTCCTGCGGCCCGGGGGCGCCGATCCGGTGGGCGCGGATGTCGGCGAACACCGCGTCCAGGTTCTTGGCGACCACCGCGACCTGCGGGCCGAGACCGGCGGTGAGCAGCCGCAGCAGCGCCTCGACGCCCTCGGCGGGCCGGATGCCCTGGTCCAGGTGGTCGCGGAGCGGTCCGGCGTCGCCGGGGCGGGCGGCCGGGGCGGCGGCGGGCGGGAAGCGGTAGGCGGCGGTCTCCCGGGAGGTGCCGTCGCGCAGCGCGCCGAGCCGGGTCTCCAGGTCGGCGACCCGCTTGAGGACGAAGTCCTCGACCCGGACGGTCTCCAGGCCGGTCTCGTCGAGCAGCGTGAAGTCGGCGGTGAAGGTCTCCTTGCCGCGGCGGTCCGCCTCGTGGAAGCGGTGGTGGCTGTAGATCCGGCGCGGCAGCGGGGCGAGCAGGGTGAGGCGGCCGTAGCGGAGCGGGATGCGGAACTCCTCGGCGAGGTTCATGCCGTGGAAGCCCGCGCCCAGGTCGAGCAGCGAGGGGTGCAGCGCGATCCGGTCCAGGTCGGCGGCGAACTGCGCGGGCAGTTCGAGTTCGGCGAGCGCCTCCTTCTCGCCCAGGTGCACCCGGCGCAGGCAGTGCGAGCGCGGGCCGAAGCCCATCGGCCCGGTGTGGGTGAGGGCGCCGAGGTCGCGCATGCCGGCCCGGGCGACCAGCTCGGCCGGGTCGTACCGGCAGGGCGGGGCGGTGTCGTCGCCGACCGGGCCGACGGCACCGGTCACGTGCACCTGCCAGCCGTCGCCGTCGCCGCCGTCCGGCCCTGCACCGCCCGACGCCGCACCGCCCGCGCCGTCCGCGCCGTCCGGTCCGGCCGCGCCGTCCGCACCGCCCGCGCCGTCCGCGCCGTCCGGTCCGGCCGCGCCGTCCGCACCGCCCGCGCCGTCCGCCGGCCCGCCGCCGGGCGCGCCCTCGCGGCTGACCACGGCGAACCGCGCCGGGGCGTGCCGCTTGTCGAGCACCACCCGCAGTTCGCGCTGCCGGTCCTCGCCGACCACCACCGGGGAGAGGAAGGTGACGTCCTCCAGCACCGCCCGGGGGTCGCCGCTCTGGTGCTCGTGGGCGGCCCGGACGAGTTCGAGGTGGCCGGTGCCGGGGACGACGGCGTTGCCGGCCATCCGGTGCTCGTCGATCAGCCAGGACCCGGCCACGCTGAGTGCCACCGCGTACACCGCGACGGCGTCGTCGTCGCGCAGGCAGGCGTCCAGCAGCGGGTGGTCGACGGGGCCGGTGCGGGCGGCCGGGGCGGCGGCGTCCGGGTGGCCGCCCGGGCCGAGGGTGCGGAAGGCCATGCCGACCTCCTGCCAGCCGTCCCAGTTGACCGAGACGGTGCGCGGGCCGCCGGTGGCGTCGCTGTGCTGCGCCAGGGCGTCCAGGAAGGCGTTGGCGGCGACGTAGTCGACCTGTCCGACGCCGCCGGTCAGCGCCAGGCTGGAGGAGCAGTGCACGGTGAAGTCGGGCGCCAGCCGGCGGGCCAGCGCGTCGACCGCCAGGCCGCCGCGGACCTTGGGGTCGAGCACCCGGTCGGCGGCCTCGGCGGTCTTGAGCTGGGCGAGGCCGGCGGCGGGCACCCCGGCGGCGTGCACGATGCCGTGGACGGCGCCGAACCGCTCCACCGCCCGGTCGGCGACCCGCTGGAGGGCGGCGGCGTCGGCCACGTCGGCGGCGGCGGTCATCACCTGCGCGCCGAGCCCCTCGAGCTCCAGCACGGCCCGGACCCGCTCGGCCGCCGCGCCGTCCGCCCGGCCGTCGGCGAGCAGCGCCGCCCACTCCTCGCGGGGCGGCAGCGGGGTGCGGCCGACCAGGACCAGCCGGGCCGCGACGGCGGTGGCGAGGTGCCGGGCGAGGGTGAGTCCGACGCCGCCGAAGCCGCCGGTGATCAGGTAGACGCCGTGCTCGCGCAGCGGGGTGCGGCCGTCCGCGGCGGCCTCCACCCGGACCGGCCGGTGGGTGCGCTCCCAGCGGCGGCGCCCGCGCAGCGCGGTGAGCGGGCGGGTGGTCGGGTCGAGCAGTTCCGCGTACAGCAGGTCGGTGTCGGCGGCGCTCCAGCGGCGGCCGGGCGGCAGCGAGACGTCGACGGCGCGGCAGGTGGTGCCGGGCTGTTCCAGCGGCAGGACGAGGGCGGGCCCCGTGACGGTGGCCTTCTCCGGGGCGAGGGGTTCGGTGCCGAGGACGGCGTGGGCGTCGCTGGAGACGACGGTGAGGTGCGGCGGGGTGCCGGGGGCGGCGGCGGTGAGGGCCTGGTCGAGCCGGAGCAGGCTGTGGAAGCCGCGTTGCAGGGTCTCGTCGACGGGGCGGCGCGGGCCGACGGTCCACAGGTGGACCGTCCGGTCGGGCGGGCCGCCGTCGGCGGTGAGCCGGTCGACCAGGCGGCGGTGGTCGGCGGCGCTGGCGGGGTCGATCCGGTAGGCGCCGTCGCCGAGTTCGCCCCAGCCGCGGCCGGCCCGGACGGTGCTGACCCGGTGGCCGTCGCGGCGCAGGCGGGCGGCGAGCGCGTCGCCGACGCCCACCTCGTCGGTGAACAGCAGCCAGGAGGACGGCGCGCCGGGGGCGGCCTGCGGGCGGGCGGGCAGCGACTCCCACACGGGTGTGTGGAACCAGTCCGCCAGGTCGGCCCGGCGGGCGAGCCCGGGCCGGGGGGCGGTCCGGCGGGGGGCCGGGTCGATCCAGTGCCGGCTCTCCTCGAACGGGTAGGGCGGGAGGGAGACCCGGGCGGCGCCGTCGCCGCCGCCGACGGCGGACCAGTCGAGGTCGACGCCGGCCGCCCACAGGGCGCCGGCGGTGTTCAGCAGGAACCGCTCCTCGCCCTGCCGGTCGAACCGGCCGGGCATCGAGGCGAGGGCGACGCCGGGGGCGGCGCCGGCCGGGCGCAGCTGCAGGGCCAGGCTGGTCAGCGACTGGCCGGGGCCGGTCTCCAGCAGCACCCGGCCGGGCCGCTCCCACAGCCGGCGGACGCCGTCGGCGAACCGGACCGGGCGGCGCAGGTGCCGCACCCAGTAGCCGGGGTCGGTGACCAGGTCGGCGTCGGCCCAGTCGCCGGTGACGTTGGAGACGTACGGGACGGTCGGCGGGTGCAGGGCGACCCCGGCGGCGAGGTCGGCGAACTCCTCGGTGATCGGGTCCATCAGGTGCGAGTGGAAGGCGTGCGTGGTCTGCAGCCGCCGGGCGGCGACGCCGTCGGCGGCCAGCCGGGCCTCCAGGGCGGCGACCGCCTCGTCGGTGCCGGCGACCACGCACAGCTCGGGCCCGTTGACGGCGGCCGGCGACAGGTCGTCGCCGAGCAGGCCGAGGACGGTGCGTTCGGGCAGCGGCACGGCCAGCATGGCGCCGGCGGGCAGGCCGTCGATCAGCCGGGCCCGGTGGGCGACCAGCTTGAGGGCGTCGTCCAGCGACAGCACCCCGGCCAGGTGCGCGGCGGTGTACTCGCCGATGCTGTAGCCGATCAGCGCGGCCGGGCGGACGCCCCAGGACTCCCAGAGCCGGGCCAGCGCGTACTCGACGGCGAAGGTGGCGGGCTGCGCGTAGCGGGTGCGGTCGAGTTCGGTGCGGTCGGCGGCGGCGGGGCCGCGCAGCATCCGGCGCAGGTCGGGCCCGGCGGCGGCGGTGTCGGCGGCGCCGGCGGGGTGGAGCAGTTCGCGCAGGTCGAGGCCGAGGTGGGGGCGGAAGCCTTCGGCGCAGCGGTCGAGGGCGGCCCGGTAGACCGGTTCGGCCTCGTACAGTTCGCGCCCCATGCCGGGGCGCTGCTCGCCGAGGCCGGGCAGCACCAGGGCGACCTCGCGGGGGGTGCCGTCGTGGTGGCCGGTGCGGACGGTGCCGGGGGTGCGCTCGCGCAGCGCGCGGGCGGCCCGGGCGGTGTCCTCGGCGACCAGGAAGCGGCGGTGGCCGAAGTGGCGGCGGCCGGTCTGTAGGGTGCGGGCGGTGCCGGCCAGGTCGGGCGGGGCGGCGCCGTCGAGGCGGTCGGCGAGGCGGTCGGTGGCGGCCTCCAGCGCGGTGGCGGTGCGGGCGGCGAGCGGCAGCAGGACGCGGCGGCGGCCGGGGGCGCGGCGGGCGGCGGGCGCGGGGGCCTCCTCCAGGACGACGTGGGCGTTGGTGCCGCCCATGCCGAAGGAGCTGACGCCGGCCCGGCGCGGTCCGCGGTCGGCGGGCCAGTCGGTGAGGCGGGTGTTGACCCGGAACGGCACGGCGGTGAAGTCGACGGCCGGGTTGGGGACGTCGAAGTGCAGGCTGGGCGGGATCTGCCGGTGCTGGAGCGCCAGCACGGTCTTGATCAGCCCGGCGACGCCGGAGGCGGCGTGGGTGTGGCCGATGTTGCCCTTGACGGCGCCGATCGCGCAGCTGCCGGGCGGCAGGCCACCGAAGGCCCGGCCGAGCGCCTCGATCTCGATCGGGTCGCCGAGCGGGGTGCCGCTGCCGTGGGTCTCGACGTAGCCGATGGTGGCGGGGTCGACCTCGGCGGCCTCCAGGGCGGCGCGGATCACCCGGGCCTGGCCGGCCACGCCGGGGGCGGTGAAGCCGATCCGCTCGGCGCCGTCGTTGCCGACCGCGGAGCCCTTGATGACGGCCCGGACCGGGTCGCCGTCGGCCAGCGCGTCCTCCAGCCGTTTGAGCACGACCACGCCGACGCCGTTGGCGGCGACGGTGCCCTGGGCGGCGGCGTCGAACGGGCGGCAGTGGCCGTCGGCGGAGAAGATCCCGCCGGGCTGGAACAGGTAGCCCTGGTGCTGGTGGGCGCGGACGGTGGCGCCGCCGGCCAGCGCGGTGTCGCAGGCGCCGCTGAGCAGGGCCTGGCAGGCCAGGTGGACGGCGACCAGGGAGGTGGAGCAGGCGGACTGGACGGTGAGGGCGGGGCCGGACAGGTCGAGCTTGTAGGCGATCCGGGTCGCCAGGAAGTCCCGTTCGTTGGCGAGGTTGCGGGCGAAGACCTCGCCGGGGTCGTCGGGGTCGATCAGGCCGTCGACGTGGTCGACGTAGCTGTTGTAGTAGGTGCCGGCGTAGACGCCGACCTGGCCGGGCACGGCGCGCGGGTCGTGGCCGGAGTCCTCCAGGGCCTCCCAGGCGCACCGGAGCAGGACCCGGTGCTGGGGGTCCGTCAGGTCGGCCTCCTTCGGGCTCATCCCGAAGAAGTCCGCGTCGAAGCGGTCGGCACCGGCCAGCACGCCCTGGGCGGCGACGTAGTCGGGGTCGGTGCGCAGCGCCTCGGGGACGCCCCGGGCGGCGAGTTCCCCGGGGGTGAAGAAGGTGATCGACTCGGTGCCGGTGCGCAGGTTCTCCCAGTACTGCTCGGGGCCGTCCGCGCCGGGGAAGCGGCAGGCGAGCCCGATGACGGCGATCTCCAGGCCGGTGGTGTCGTCGGCGTGCTCCATCAGCTGTTCTCCTTCGGTGCGCCGGTGCGCCGCCGGTCGAGCTGCCGGCGCAGCCGGTCGCGGCCGCGGTCGAGGCGTTCCCGGGTCGCGGGGTCGGGGCCCGCGGGCGCTGCGGGCGCTGCGGACCCGGCGGGCCCGGCGGGCCGGTCGGCGAGGTGCCGGGCGAGGGTGTCGACGGTGGGGCACATGGTCAGCGCCAGCAGCGGGACGTCCCGGCCGAGCCGCTCGCCCAGGGCGGCGGCGACGCGCTTGAGCAGCAGCGAGTTGCCGCCGAGGTCGAAGAAGTTGTCGTCGGCGCCGAAGTCCTCGGTGCCGAGCACCTCGGCCCAGACGGCGGCGACCTGCCGGGCGAGCGGGTCGCCGGGGGCGTCCCGGTGGGCGGGGGCGGCGGCCCCGGCGGCGGCGAGGAGTTCGGCGAGCCGCAGCCGCTGGACCTTGCCGGTGGGGCTGCGCGGGACGTCCTCGACCAGGTGGACCCGGCTGGGGACCTTGAAGTCGGCGAGCCGTTCCCGGGCGTACTCGCGGATGTCCCGCTCGACCACGACGGCGCCGGGCCGCGGGACGACGGCCACCGCGACGTCCTCGCCGAGGGTCGGGTGCGGGACGCCGAAGGCGACGGCCAGCTTGACCGCCGGGTGGCCGGCCAGCACCTCGTCGATCTCGACCGGGGCGACCTTGGAGCCGCCCCGGTTGATGATCTCCTTGCTGCGGCCGACGACGTACAGGTAGCTGTCCTCGTCGAGCCGCCCCTCGTCGCCGGTGCGCAGCCAACCTCCGGTGAAAGCACGGGCGTTGGCCTCGGGGTTGGCCTCGTAGCCGGCGGTGACGTTGGCGCCGCGGATGGCGATCTCGCCGGACTCGCCGACCGGCACCGGGCGGCCGGCCTTGTCGAGGACGGCCACCGCCTCGCCGACCGGCAGGCCGACCGAGCGGGGCTTGCGCGTCCCGGGCGGCAGCGGGTTGGTGGTGACCAGGGAGCCGGCCTCGGTCATGCCGTACGCCTCGATCACCGGGGCGCGGAAGGCTTCCTCCAGAGCGGTGAGGACGGCGCCGGGCAGCGGCGCGGAGGCCGAGCGGACGAACCGGAGCCGGGTCGCGGCGAGGACCTCGCGGTGCCGGTCGGCGACGGACAGCAGGGCCTGGTGCATGGCGGGCACGGCGGTGTACCAGGTCGGGCGGAACTCGCCCAGCCAGCGGTAGAAGCCGGTGTCGCTGAAACCGGGGGTGCAGACGATGCCCGCGCCGCGCACCAGGGTGGCGAGCAGGGTGCTGGTCAGGCCGTGGGCGTGGAACAGCGGCATCGGGTTGAGGCAGAGGTCGTGCTCGTCGAGGGCGAAGGCGGCGCCGGTGTTGCGGGCGGCGACGTGCAGGTTGGCGTGGGTGAGCGGGACGAGCTTGGGGCGGTCGGTGGTCCCGGAGGTGTGCAGGATCAGCGCGGTGTCGTCCGGGCCGCCGGGGCCGCCGTCCGCGACCGGGACGGCGGTGGCCGGGCCGGTGCTGCGCAGCTCGAACTCACCGGCGGGGCTGCCGGGCCGGGAGGTGAGTTCGATGATCCGGAGGCCGCGCTCGCGGGCCACCTCGACCGCGGGCGAGTCGTCGCCCGCCTCGACCAGCAGGGCGTCGGCCCGCATGTCCGCGAGGTAGAACGCGAACTCCTGCCGCCGGTACGCCGGGTTGAGCGGGGCGCTCTGGGCGTACGCGGCGGTGCCGAGGAACGCGACGGCCAGGTCGGGGCCGTTGGGCAGCACCAGGGCGACCCGGTGCGGACGGCCCAGGCCGAGGCCGTTCAGGGTCCGCCCGACCTCCTCGACCCGCCGGGCGAGCGCCCGGTAGCTGAGCGGGGCCCGGTCGGGGGCGAGGAGGGCGACGGCCTCCGGCCGGTCGGCGGCCCGGTCGG
>NZ_JBIVKJ010000016.1:5295-78215 GCF_044750705.1 Kitasatospora sp. NPDC088783 | reverse complement strand
GCGATCAGTCGGCTGAGGCCGGTGGGCGGGGCGTCCTCGGTCACGGTCTTCCTTCTCCCATGTCGGCTTCGATCGGTCGGGTGGTCGGGGCCCGGCGCGGCGGCGGGCCGGTGAGCGGCACGGCGACGGGCCGGGGCTCAGCGCGGCGGCGGACCGCCGGTCGGCAGGGCGGTCGGCCGGGGCTCAGCGCGTCGGCGGGTCGGCCACGGCCGGGACGGCCTCCGGCCGGTCGGCGATCAGTCGGCTGAGGCCGGTGGGCGGGGCGTCCTCGGTCACGGTCTTCCTTCTCCCATGTCGGCTTCGATCGGTCGGGTGGTCGGGGCCCGGTCCGCCGGGCTCAGTGCGTCGGCAGGTCGGCGACGGCCCAGGCGGTGGGCGGGCGGCCGGTGGCGGTGCGGGTGCCGGCCCGGATGCGGGCGGGGCGGCGGTGGCCGGCGGGGCCGGCGCCGGCGATCTCGACAGTCAGTCGGCCGGGCGGGCCGGCGGGGTGCAGCCGGTAGCGCTTGGGCGGGGTGCGGAAGCCCAGGCCGGAGGCTTTCGCCAGGGCCTCCTTGACGCACCACAGGTGCAGCGGTTCGACCGGCCCGCAGGCCCGGTGCAGGGCGTCGAGTTCGGCGGGGGTGCCGAACCGGTGCAGGTTGCGGGCGGCGGTGTCCCACGCGGTCTCGGCGTCGACGCCCAGGCCCGCGGGGGGCGGGTCGGCGCGGCGCAGCGCCACCACCACCTGGTCGGCGGTGTGGGCGATCGAGAACTGCAGCGGCGGCCGGAGCGCGGCGCCGTCCCAGCAGATCCGGCGGACGGCGGCGGGCCCGGCGAGGCCGATCCGCCGGTGGGTGTCGGGCAGGTCGGGGACCAGGCCGAGCCGGACCAGGCCGGCGGCCAGGGCGTGCCGGGCGGCGTACCGCTGGTCCTGCCGGGCGGCGCCGGTGAAGCCGCCGTGCGGGTCGTCCGGCCCGGTGGGGGCGCCGGGCGGGTGGGCGTCCCGCGCCGCGCCGGGCCGGACCTCGTCCCAGAGCAGCCGCACGGCGCTCACCTCGGTGCGGGCGCGGGGTCGCGCACCACGTCTGCCAGGGTGCGGACGCCCGGCCCGGCGGCGGCCGCGTACCGGATCGCGCGCAGCACGCCGGGCAGGAAGGCGCGGCGGTCCGCCATCCGGTGCAGGACCTCGATGTGCTCGCCGGTGCCGGCCGCGACCAGGCGGTGCTCGCTGAGGGCGTCGCCGAGGCGGAAGGAGGTGACGTCCGGGGCGGGGGCGCCGGGGCCGCGGGCGGTGTGCCAGGCGGCGGCGAGGTGGCGGGCGGTGCTGCTGGGGCGGTCGCGCTTGCCGGCGAAGTGCAGGTCGCTGACGCCCGCGTCCCAGCTGTCGTCGGCGTGGGCGGCGAGGTCGGCGACGAAGCGGGTGACGGCGAGCAGGGCGAGGCTGTAGTTGGCGGCGACCACGACGGGGCGGCGGCGGCCGACCTCCGCCAGCAGGCGGCGGTGCCGGTCGCCGAGGCCGCTGGTGCCGATGACCAGGGCGCAGCGGACGGTGCGGGCCTGGTCGAGCAGGTCGGCGGTGGCCTCCTCGGCGGTGAAGTCGACGACGACCGGGTCCGGGTCGGGCAGGTCGGCGAGGCGGTGCACCACGGGCACGGCCGGGTCGGGGCCCGGGTCGGGGTCGCGGTCCGGGCCGCGGTCCGGCCGGTGGTCCGGGGCGCGGAGGGTGAGGCGGGCGGAGAGGGCGAGGTCGGGGGCGGCCAGGACGCCCTGCCGGACGACGCCCGCCATCCGGCCGGTCAGTCCGCAGACGACGACGGGAACGGGGGCGGGGACGGCGGGGGCGGCAGCGGCGGTGGGGGCGGCGGGTGCGGTCATGCGGCGACCGCCTCCGGGACCAGGCCCATCCGCCGGGCCAGCTCGTTCTCGACCACCCGCCGGCCGCCGAAGTGGGCCTGGAGGCCGGCGTCGTCGCGGTCGGCGGGCGCGTCCGCCAGGCCGAGTTCGGTGGCCATGTCCTCGGTGGTGCGGGCGGTGCGCCGCAGCAGGTCGACGCAGCTCAGCAGGGTGGCGAGGGCGGCGGTGCCGCCGGGCGCCTCGTCCTTGAAGGCGGCGCCGAACCGGGCGGCGGCGGCGGCCAGCGAGAGTTCGATCTCCAGCTTGCTGAGCTCGTGGGCCAGGTACTGGGAGGTGGAGAGCGCCTCGACGCCCTCGCCGGCCCGGGCCAGGGTCCGGCGCAGGTCGGCGACGTCCCGGGCGGGCCGGGCGAGGGCGCGGCGGGCGAACGCCCAGGCGTGGGCGTCGAGGGCGGCGGTCAGCACACCGTCGAGGGCCCAGTCGACGGGTCGGGAGAGGGCGGCGGGGACGGCGCCGTCGAGGACGGCCCAGCCGTGGTCGGCGGACCGTCCGGCGCCGTGCGGGCGGACGCCGGGGGCGTCGTGCGGGACGAGCGCGAGCCGGGTCGCTCCGTCCAGCCGGACGGTGACCAGGGCCGCCTCGGCGTCGCGGGCGGCGTAGCGGTAGCGGCCGTGCAGGGTGGTCCGGTCGCCGTCGCGGTCGGCCCGGACGGCGGGGACGGTGAGGCTGAACAGGGCGTTCGGGGTGTAGAGGCCGAGCGCGGCGGTGACCCGTCCGGTCCGGACGCCGTCGAGCAGCGGGGCGTCGGCCTCGAAGGTGTCGAGCAGCGGCAGGACGCCGTGCACCTGCTCGGTGAGCGCGGCGGCGAGGGCGAACGGGTGCCGCTCCCAGACCTGGTCGAGGGCCCGTTCCAGTTCCCGCTCGGGGCTCCGGAGGACCGCGTCGTCGGCGTCGGCCGGCCGGTCGAGGCCGCGGCGGGTGAGCAGCCGGTCGAGGGCGGCCCGCGCGGCCCGGGGGTCGGTGGCGGTCACGCGCGGCCTCCGCGGGCGAGCCGGGCGGTGACGAAGCGGGCGATCGAGTCGACGGAGTACAGGTGCTCGGGGTCGGCCTCGGGGTCGATGACGGCGTCGTAGCGCTGTTCCAGCACCTCCATCAGGTTGATGTAGCCGATGGAGTTGACGCCGGCCCGGTCGAGTTCGCCGTCGGCGGCGCGCAGGTCGGCGACGGTGACGACGCGTCCGGTGGCGGTCTCGACGAGCAGTTCGATCTCGGCGCGCAGGTCGGTGTCGGTGTCGGTGCGGGCCGCCTCGTGGGCTGTGCTCATGCGGGGTTCTCCAGTCCGTGCGGGGTGGGGTCGGCGGCCCGGGCGTCCCGGACCAGGCGGCGCAGTTCGGTCGTCCGGGCCTTGCCGACGGTGGAGCGCGGGATGGCGGGCAGGAAGGTGACCCGGCCGGGGACCTTGAAGGGCGCGAGCCGGGCGCGGCAGGCGTCGACGACCTCGGCCCGGCCGAGCCGGCCGGTGCCGGCGAGTGCGGCGTGCAGCACCGTCTCGCCGTTGTCGTCGGTGTCGGCGAAGACGGCGGCGTCGGTGACGCCGTCGAGGTCGAGCAGGGCGCGTTCGATCTCGGCGGGGTCGATCTTGCGGCCGGCCAGGTTGATCGGGCCGCCGAGCCGGCCGGTGACGAACAGCCGGCCGTCCTCGATCCGGCCGAGGTCACCGGTGCGGTAGTAGCCGTCGGGGTCGAGCCGTTCGGCCAGGGCGCCGGGGGCGTTGAGGTAGCCGGCGGCCATCGAGTCGGTCCGGACCCGGACCTCGCGCTCGCCGGTGGGCAGGTCCACGGTCCGGACCGAGACGCCGGGCAGGGCGGTGCCGAGCCCCTCGGTGTGCTCGGGGTCGCGTTCGTAGGTGCAGGGGCCGGTCTCGGCGATGCCGTAGTAGTCGGCGATCCGGACGCCGTACCGGGCCTCGAAGGTCCGCCGGACCTCGGGGTCGAGGACGGCGGCGGCGGAGACCGCCCGGGTGACGGTGGCGAACGCGACGGCGTCCGGCCGGGGGGCGGCGGCGAGCAGCCGGTAGGCGAGCGGGAAGGCGACCAGCCGGGTGGCGGCGGCCCGGGCGACGGCCCGGGTGATGCCGCCGGAGGTGGGCAGGCCCTGGTAGAGGTGGAGTTCGGCGCCGACGGTGAAGACCGGCAGCAGCGAGGTGTTGAACGCCAGCCCGTTGGTGAAGCCGGCCAGGCAGAGCACCCGGTCGTCGGGGCCGAGTCCGGTGCCGGCCGCCCAGGTCCGGGCGGCGGCGGTGACGGCGTCGGCGGTGAACTCCAGGCACTTGGGCGCGCCGGTGGTGCCCGAGGTGAACCGGCAGGTGGCGGTGGACGGCCCGGGCGCGGGCGCGTCGCCGCGCCCGCCGGGCAGGACGGTCAGCGCCAGCGCGCTGCCGGGCACCGCCCGCGGCGTGCCGCCGAGCGGGAACGGCCGGTCGGCGTCGTGCAGGAAGGCCGGGACGCCGCAGCTGCGGCGGATGCCGTCGAGTTCGGCGGCGCCGAAGGTGGCGTCGATCAGGAACGGCAGCCGGCCGGCCACCAGCAGGGCGTAGTAGGAGACCAGGTAGTCGGCGCTGTTGGCGGCGTGCACGCCGACGTCGGTGGTGTCGGGGCCGAGCAGCGCGTCCAGGGTGCGGGCGCGGGCGCGGACGAGTGCGCCGAACCGGGCGTAGTCGAGCGCGTCGCCGCCGGCCACGACGGCGCGCCGTCGGCCGTGTCCGGCGCAGGCGGCGAGGAACGCGGCGCCGAGCCGCCGCGGGTCAGCCACGGCGGGCCCCGTCCCGGCCGGCGGGCGCGAGGTCGAGTTCGGCGCGGCAGGCCATGCTGTGGTTGGCGATGGTCAGCATGGTGGTCTGGCTGCCGCCGGACATCCGGAAGCCGCGGAGCTGGGCGTGGGCCCGCAGCGAGGGGCTGTCCCACATGTAGCCGGCGCCGCCCTCCAGGTCGGTGGCGAGGGTGGCGAGTTCGTTGGCCTTCTCGACGCAGAACCACTTGAGTTCGGCGATCTCGGGGACGGTGCTGCCGCCGGCGGTGACCCGCAGGTAGGCGTCGGCGATGCCCGCCTCCATCAGCTCCTGGTGGGCCCGGGCGCGGGCCAGCGCGTGCGCGTTGACCGGCCAGGCGCCGAGCGGCCGGCCGCCGAGGGTGCGGCGGCGCACGTGGTCGGTGACGTGGTCGAGCAGGGTGCGGTGGGTGAAGTAGGCGTCGGCGGCGATCAGCAGCCGCATCCGGGACATCACCCGGTTCCAGCGCATCAGTTGGCTGATCCCGCTGCGCGAGACGACCTGCCCGGCGGGCACCCGGACGCCGTCGAACTCGACCTGGGCGGAGTCGACGCTGCGGGTGCCGAACTTGTCGTACACCTCGGTGACCCGCACGCCGGGGGTGCTCTTCTCGACGGCGACGATGGCGGGCGCGCCGTCGAGCACGGCGCTGACGAAGCACAGGTCGGCGGTGGCGCCGTTGATGACGAACTTCTTCCGGCCGTCGAGGACGATCCGGGAGCCGTCGGTGGTGGCCGTGGTGGGCTGTTCGGCGGACGGGTCGGTGTCGCACTGGCAGGCGACCAGGTCCCCGGCCAGCAGGGCGGGCAGGTAGCGCTCGCGCAGGGCCGGGTCGCGGGCGGCGGCCAGCCAGTCCCCGGCGATCTCGTTCTGCACGTGCATGGCGAGGGCGATGCCGCCGTCGCGGGCCCCGGCCATGGCCTCGCCGAGGACCAGGGCGCCGAGCAGGCCCAGGCCCTGGCCGCCGAGGTCGCGGGGCAGCGAGACGCCCATGAAGCCGTTCGCGGCGAGGTCCTGCCAGGTCTCGCGGCGCAGGCGGCCGTCGGGCCCGGTGCGCCACTTGTCGAGCCACTGCGGGGTGAAGTGGTCCGCCGCCCGGGCCCGCAACTCACGGTGACCGTCCGTCAGGTGCGCGGACAGGATGCTGTTGCTCAACATGGAAACCACACGCTGCTCTCTGTGATCGGGTCTCGGCGCCGGTGTCCGGCTCGGCCGCGGGTCTGGTCCGTTCCGGGCTCAGCCGGGCTGCTGCCGGGGGTCGCGGGCGTGGCTGTAGGCGACCGGGGCCCGGTCCCACTTGACGGCGTTCTCGTCGGCGACGCCGACCGCGACGACGTAGATGACCTCCTCCTGGTCGTCCAGCAGGGCGAGTTCGGCGATCCGGCCGGCGTCGAAGCCGCCCAGGCAGGTGATCCCGACGTGCTGCGCGGCGGCGCCGAGGCAGAGCCGCTGGGCGGCGCTGGCGGCGTGGAAGTGCAGTTCGGCCAGGCCCTGCTGGCCGCGTTCGCCGAGCAGTTGGCGGACCGGGGCGTGCAGCGCGACCAGGGCGGCGCAGCCGGCTACCACGCCCTGGTTCATGCAGGCCGCGACCACCGCCTCCTCCGAGCCGCCGTCGCCGCCGACCGGCAGCAGCCGGTGCCCGTCCGGGTCGTACTCGTAGGCGCCGGCCGGCAGCCCGTCGACGTTGCGGACCAGCAGCCGCAGCCCGGCCAGCGGCCCGTCGGCGCAGTCGACGGCGATGCCGCCGCGGACGGCGGCCAGCGCCCGGCCGAGCGCGTCGGCGTCGAGCGGTTTCGCCAGGAAGCCCTTGGCGGACTGCCGGTCGAGCACGACCGCGCCGAAGTCGGCGAGCGGGTCGGCGTCCCGGCCGGTCAGCACCAGCGGCGCGGTACCGGCGGCGGCCGGACGGATCGCCGGGGTGGTGCCGAACCGCCGGGCCAGGTCCCGGGGTTGGTGGTAGGTGCTGACCGGGCTGACCAGGTCCCAGGCTTCGCGTTCGGGCCCGTCGGGCTGCTCCAGGCCGCGGCCGCCGTCGTGCCACCAGATCGGCACCGCGAACGGGTTGGTCCGCGGGGCGCGGCCGGGCCCGACGGTCGCGGGCCCGGTCGGCGCGGTCAGGGTGACCAGCGCCTGGGGTTCCCGGCAGAGGTTCTCCAGGCCGAAGAGCCGGGACAGGGCGCGGCGGTCGAAGCGCAGCCGGACGGCGGGGGCGAAACCGGCGTCGGCGGCGGCCAGCGCGATGTTGGTGGCGGCGTGGGCGCTGTCGAGGTGGGTGTAGAGGTAGCCGCGCCGCCCGTACTTGCGCATGGCGTGCCAGGGCCGGGCGACCACCGCGACCACGGCGGCGGGCAGTTCGGCGGGGTGCGCGCCGTCGGCGGCGAGCGGATCGGTGGCGAGCGGACCGGTGGTGATCGGGTCGCCGGCGAGCGGGTCGGCGGCGAGCGGGTCGGCGGGCCGGGCGGAGCCGGCCAGCAGGTCGGCCAGGTCGCGGCGGCCGACGGCGGCCAGTCGGCGCAGGCTGCAACCGGCCGCGTCGTAGTGGTAGAGCGCGTACTCGTGGCCGTCCTGGAACGCCACCAGCACCTCGAAGGGGTAGAGCGCCCCGGCGGACGGCGTGGTGCGGGCCCGCATCAGGGTCTTGCCCTTGGTGATCACCGCGCCCGAGCGTTCGCCGTACCCCAGTCCGAGGGCCGCGGCGATCCGCGTCCACTGGACGCTCAGACCCGGGTCGGGCTGACCGGCGGCCGGGGAGACGGCCTCCAGGTTCGATCGCAGGCGCGTCTCGTTCCAGAACCCGGCCAGCAGCGGATTGGTCAACTCTTCGACGCCCATAGGTCCTCTCGCGTTCTCGGATCGGTGGTGATGCACCTCGGGGAACGGGGTCGGCCCCGGATCGGATCGGCGTTCCGGGCCGTCGGCCGGGGCGGCGCGGGCCGGCCGGATCGCGGCCCGGCGCGCCGGAGAACAGCCGTGGTGGAGCGCCGCCGGTCGGTGTGCGTCCACGATCCGTCTCTCCTGGTGAGACGGCACCGACCACTCAGCGGCCACTCGCAAACCAACCAGCCGACCGCCGAGGCTGTCCAGCGAACGCCGATGGCTCAGTCCGGCCATGGCCCCGAGCGGCCGTCGGGACACGAAGCAGCCGCATCCCGCACTGTGACGCAGGCCACAGCACACCGCTGTCCGATGGCTGAGATGTGGGTTGTTCGGCTCGCGGACCGTGACGCAGCATGGTTGCTGTTCGTGCACACGGTGCAACCGACCGTGCACGCTCCCCCCGGGGACCGCGCGCCGGTCGTAGTCGGCACGGGGGTGTCGAGAGACCTGGGGGCGCGCTCATGCAGCTTCAGCCCGACCGGCGCGAGCCGTCGTTACCCGAGGCCCAGATGGGCCGCATCCTCCACTCGGCCCGCCAGGCCATCGGCGAACTGGCTTGCAAGGTCGAGGAGTTGGACCGCAGGCTGGCAGAGGTCCGAACCGGCGCGCTCCCCGCCCACCTGGACCGGCTGAGCGGTCACGGGGTGGAGGTGTTCCGGGGCGAGTCCGAGGTCCGGCAACTGCTGGAGGACACCGTCGCGACGGCCACCGGCCGGATCCTCAGCATGCACCCCGGGACGCCGCTGCCGGCGTCGCTGCTGCTGGCCGCCCGCCGCCGGGACGAGGAGGTGCTGGGGCGCGGGGTGGCCGTCCGGACCATCCACAGCGAGTCGATGCTCCGGGTGCCGCGCGGCCGGGCCCACCTGAAGGCGCTGCGCCGGGCGGGCGCGCAGATCCGCACCTCGGCGACCCTCCCCTACCGGCTGACCGTGCTCGACACCGGCCTCGCCCTCGTCCCGGCACCGACCGGCGGGGACGACGGGGGCGGCGGGGACGACGGCGACTGCGCGGAGCCCGCGGTCGCGGTGGTGCGCAACCCCGACCTGGTCAGCCTGTTCGCGCAGACCTTCGAGTTCTGCTGGCAGGACGCCCGGCCGGCCGAACTCGCCCCGCCCACCCGCACCGGCCCCACCGCCCGCCAGTACCAGGTGCTGCGCCTGATGCAGCTCGGCTACAAGGACGAGGCCATCGCCCGGGAGATCGGCGTCTCCTCCCGCACCATGCGCCGCATCGTCCGGGAACTGCTGGAGCAGCTCGACGCCACCAGCCGGTTCAGCGCGGGCATGGCCGCCCAGGCCCGCGGCTGGCTGGTCCCGCCGCGCCCGCACGACGGCTGCCGCTGACCCGCCGGAGGGCCGGGACTGCTCCCATCGGGTGCCGTGTCCGGCCGACACCTCCCTGACGGCGCAGCAACGAGCGCGGCCGGGCCCGGGCCGTGGTGCTCTTATGTCGGGCTTACACCTGCAGCCGTCTGACGGGTTCTCAGGTCTGTCCCCGACCGCCGCCACCGGAGCCGGCGGTTCGGAACGCGCGGTCCCCCTTCCCACGGGGGCCGCGCGGTGCGATCCGGGTCCCCCTCACGAAAGCGCAGATCATGCAGCGTCCGCCGTCCTCGAAGCTGTCCTCCCTCGCCCGCCGTTCCGAGAAGCCCATGGCGGGCCTCGGGGTGCTGGCCCTCGCCGCCGCCGGCGCCCTCGTCGGCCTCGCCCCCGGCGTGGGTCACGCCTCCAGCCACCGGGAGGCGCCGCTCATCTCGGGCGACCCGCGGGCCGACAACACGGACGTGTACGCGTTCGTCAGCCCGGACAAGCCCGACACCGTCACCCTGGTGGCGAACTGGATCCCGTTCGAGGAGCCGAACGGCGGCCCGAACTTCTATCCGTTCGCCGACGACGCGCACTACACCATCAAGATCGACAGCGACGGCGACGGCAAGCCCGACACCACCTACACCTGGGCGTTCGCCAGCCACTACCGCGACGACGCCAACCAGTTCCTGTACAACACCGGCGTGGTGAAGTCGCTGGACGACCCGAACCTGAACTACCGCCAGACCTACACCCTCACGGTCACCGGCCCGGACGGGAAGTGCAAGGTCCTGCTCAAGGACGCCCCCGTCGCGCCGTCGAACGTCGGCAAGGCGTCGATGCCCGACTACGGCTCGCTGCGCAAGCAGGCCGTCGTGGACCTCCCCGACGGCGGGCAGAGCTTCGCCGGCCAGGCCGACGACCCGTTCTTCCTCGACCTGCGGGTCTTCGACCTGCTCTACGGCGGGAACCTCAAGGAGTCCGGCCACGACACCCTGACCGGCTACAACGTCAACACCATCGCCATCCAGGTGCCGAAGACGAGCCTGGCGCTGAAGGGCGACGCCGAGCGCAACCCGGTGATCGGGGTGTGGTCCACCACCGACCGCAAGGGCGCCGTCGTCGCGGACAAGGGCGGCGAAGGCAAGTCCGGCGGGGACAAGGGCGGCGAAGGCAAGGGCGGCGAAGGCAAGGGCGAGGGCGACTGGCGGCAGGTGTCCCGGCTGGGCAACCCGCTCGTCAACGAGGTCGTCGTACCGATCAAGTACAAGGACGCCTTCAACGCGCTGACCCCGGACCAGGACCACACCGTCACCCCCGTGGTCGACAAGGTCAAGGACCCGATCGTGCCCAAGCTCGTCCAGAGCATCTACGGCATCCCCGCCCCGGCGGCGCCGCGCAACGACCTGGTGGAGATCTTCCTGACCGGCATCTGCAAGGCGTGCGGGCCGGTCCAGGCCGACCTGAACTCGCAGCTGCTCAACAAGGACGTCAAGAAGGACGGCTTCGTGCCCTCCGAGGAGCTGCGCCTGAACATGGGCGTCGCCCCGGCCGCCGCCCCCAACCGGCTCGGCGTGCTCGCGGGCGACCTGGCGGGCTTCCCGAACGGCCGCCGCCTGGCCGACGACGTCGTCGACATCACCCTGCAGGCCGCCGAAGGCGCCGCGCAGACCGGCACCCTGGTGCCCGCGCTGGCCGCCGGGGACGGCGTGAACGCCAACGACCACGCCTTCGGCCACCACTTCCCCTACGTGGCGCTGCCCAACACCGCCGCCGTCAACCAGGCCGTCTCCGACAACCCGGGCGGCTCCGTCGAGGCCGGCTTCGGCGGGCTGTCCGTCAGCGGCTTCCCGGTCGCCGGGGCAGCCGCGATGGCCGGCGGCGTGCTGGTGTCGGCGGCGGGCGTGCTGGCGCTGCGCCGCCGCTCCGCCCGCTCGTGACACCGCCCGAACGGGCCGGCCGGCCGCTCCCCGCGAGCGGCCGGCCGGCCGTCGTGCGGGCCCAAGCCGCCCTCACCCGGGCCGGCGCCGCCGCAGCGGCCGTCCGCGACGCCCTGACCCGCACACGGGAGGGCCGCCCGCCGGTCGGCCCGGGTGAGGAGCAGGGCGGGACGGCCACCGACCGGACCGGTGCGGCCGTGACGCGGGACAGTGCTGCCAGCCCCGACGCCCTGACCCGCACGCAGGAAGCCCGCCCACCCGCCGGCCCGGGTGAGGAGCGCGGCAAGACGGCCACCCACCGGGCCGATACCGCCGCGACGCGGGACAGTGCTGCCAGCCCCGACGCCCTGACCCGCACGCAGGAAGCCCGCCCGCCCGCTGACCCGGATGGGAAGAAGCAGGGCGGCACGGCCACCCACCGGGCCCGTGCCGCCGCGACGCGGGACAGTACTGCCAGCCGCAACGCCCTGACCCGTACGGAAGAAGCCCGCCCACCCGCCGGTCCGGGTGAGGAGCGCAGCAAGACGATCACCGGGCGGGCCGGTGCGGCCGTGGCGCGAGCCCGGGCCGCCGTCCGCGACGCCCTGACCCGCGCGCAGGAGGCTCGTCCGCCCGCCGGCCCGGGTGAGGAGCGCGGTAAGACGGTCGTCGGCCGGGCCGGTGCCGCCGTCCGGGCGTTCGGGCCGTGGCGGGTGGTGGGGGCGGGTGCGGTGGCGGCGGGGCTGGCGTTGGCCGGGCTCGGTGTGGCGGCTGTCGTCGACCGTCCGGCGGTGCCCGCCGTCGCGCAGGGCGTCGATGTCGGCGAGTTGCCCGCCACCGTGCACGGCGCGGCGCCCGTCGCCGCGCCGACCGCGCCGACCGCGTCGGAGGCCGGCCGCGCGCCGGTCGCTCCGCCCGTCCGGCTGCGCATTCCCCGGATCGGTGTCGACACCGGGCTCAGCGACCTCCAGGTGCAGGAGGACGGGCACCTCGCCGCGCCCGCGGACCCGGACGTCGCGGGCTGGTGGAGCCAGGGCCCTGCCCCGGGCGGCCCCGGCACCGCGGTGATCGTCGGCCACGTCGACTCCCTCACCGGCCCGGCGGTGTTCGCGGGCCTGTCCGTGCTGCGTCCGGGCGACGGCATCGACGTCCTGGCGGCGGACGGGACGAGCACCGCGTTCACCGTCCAGGCCCTGCGCAGCTACGACAAGCAGGGGTTCCCCGCCGAGCAGGTCTTCGGCGACACCCCCGGACCGAGCCTGCGCCTGATCACCTGCGACGGCGTCTACGACCACGGACAGCACACCTACCCCGCCAACCTGGTGGTCTTCGCCGTCCCGGCGCAGGCCGCCGCCTCCGCCGCCCCGACCGGCGCCACGCCCCCGCCCGCCCAGCACCCCGGAGTACCGCAGTGAACCGACGCCGCCGTCTGCTGCCCGCCGCCGTCGCCACCGCCCTCGGCGTGGGCCTGTTCCTGGCCGGCGGCCTCGGCCTCGCCCCGCAGCGCGGCGGTGCCCCGGCCCCGGAGCGGCCCCCGGGCCAGGACACCGCCGACACCGGTCTGGCCGGGGACATCCGCGGGTTGCAGGAGCACCTGCGGAGCACGCCCGACGACGCCCTCGCGATGGCCTCCCTGGGCCTGGCGTACGTCCAGCAGGCCAAGATCACCGCCGATCCGTCGTACTACCCGAAGGCGGAGGACGTCCTCACCCGCTCGCTGAGCACCGACCCCGACGGCAACTTCACCGCGATGGCCGGCATGGCCGCCCTCACCGGCGCCCGCCACGACTTCACCGCGGCCCTCGACTGGTCGCAGCGGGCGATCGCGATCAACCCCGACAACTCCACCCTCTACGGGACGCTCGCCGACGCCTGCACCCAACTCGGCCGCTACCCCGAGTCGTTCGACGCCGCGCAGCGCATGGTCGACCTCAAGCCCGGCACCCCCTCCCTCGCCCGCGCCTCCTACACCTGGGAGCTGCGCGGCGACACCGCCGCGGCCACCGCGCTGATGAAACGCGCCCTCGACGACGCCAACACCGCCGCCGACCGGGCCTTCGCGCTCTACCACCTCAGCCTGCTGGCGCTCGGCAGCGGCGACCCGGCCGGTGCCCTCGCCCAGGCCGAGACGGGCCTGCGCGCCGCACCCGGCACCGCCTCGCTGCTGGAGGCCAGGGGCCGGGCCGAGGCCGCGCTCGGTCGCAGCGACGAGGCCGTCGCCGACCTCCGGCGGGCGACCGCCCAGGTGCCGCAGCCCGAGTACGTCCTCGAACTCGGCGAGCTGCTCCAGTCGTTGGGCCGCACCGCGGAGGCCGAGGAGCAGTACCGGGTGCTGCGCGCCGAGTGGAAGCTGTTCACCGACAACGGCGTGGCGCTCGACGCCGACGCCGCCCTGTTCGAGGCCGACCACGGCGACCCGGCCACCGCCGTCGCGATCGCCGAACAGGGCCTGCGCACCCGCCCGTTCCTGGACACCCACGACGCCTACGCCTGGGCCCTGCACGCCGTCGGCCGCGACGCGGAGGCCCTGCGGGAGTCCGACGAGGCGCTCGCGCTCGGCACCCGCAACGCACTCTTCCACTACCACCGCGCCGTGATCCTGCGCGCGCTCGGCCGGAACGACGAGGCGCGCACCGAGTTCGGGACGGCGCTGGCCACCGACCCCGCCTTCCACCCGCTGCACGCCCCCGCCGCCCGCGCCGCCCTGGCCGAACTCCCGCCCGGGAGCTGAGCCGCGGGCCGGCGGGGCCGTCACTTCGGCGGCGGCGCCGCCACGTGTCCCGCGTCGCCGCCCAGACCGGTGTACAGATCCGTCCACCGGCGGTCGACGGCCGTCGGCGGCTTGCCGTCGCAGTACGCCTTGGTCCCGTTGGCGGTGTAGAACCGCATCATCTCCAGCACGGCCGTCGGATCGGACTTCTCACCGCCGGTGTACCTGGTGCCCGGTTCCCGGCTCTGGTGCGGGAGGCAGCTCGGCGACGGCGTGCCGGGCTGGGCGTCGAAGCTCCCGTCCTGCTCCCCGCCGCCGCAGCCGGTGAGCAGCGCGGCGGCTGCGGCGGCGACGGCGACGGCGAGGAGCAGGAACGGGCGGGTGGGGCGGGTACGGCTGCGGTCCACGGGGTCTTCCTCCGGCGGGTACGGGTGGTTCAGAGGGTCGAGGGCAGGCTGCGGACGACCAGTCCCAGCCCGACGGTCAGGATCAGCAGCGCGGTGAGCAGCCCGCTGTACGGGGCGAGCCGGTGGAGGTGCCCGGCGACCGGCCCGCTCCGCACCGCGGCCAGCCGGTCGCCGACCCGGACCAGGAGCAGGCCGACGGCGGTGAGGGTGGCGGCCATGCCCACGCCGTACGCGACCACCAGGGCCGCGCCGAACAGCGTCCGGCCGAGGGCGATCGCGCCGAGCAGCACCACCAGCGCGGACGGGCTGGGGACCAGGCCGCCGGCGATGCCGAGACCGATCAGGTTGCGCCGGCTCGTGGCGGCGGCGGGGTCGTGCCGGTGGTGGCCGCCGAACAGGCCGTGGCGGTGGCCGTGGTGACCGTGCGTCAGGTTTCCGCCGTGGTCATGACCGTGGTCGTGGTCGTGGTCATGGCTGTGGTCATGGCCGTGATCGTGCGGGTGGTCGTGGTCGTGATCGTGGCTGTGCGCGTGGCCGTGGTCGTGGCCGTGGTCGTGCTCGGCGACCGCCGTGTGCGCGTGGCCGTGGTCGTGGCCGTGGTCGTGCTCGGCGACCGCCGTGTGCGCGTGGCCGTGGTGGGTCTCGGCGTGCGGGTGGTGGCCGTCCGGTTCCGGGTGCGGGTCGTGGTCGTGCGGGGTGCCCGCGGCGTGGGCGGCGGCGTGGGCGAGTTCCCTGGCCTCCCTGGCCTCGGCGTCGTCGGCGCCCGGTTGGGGGTGCGGGAGGCGGCCGTGCGTGCGGGCCTGGCGGGAGCGGCGGACGGCGTCGCGCAGCAGGCCGGCGCCCACCAGGACGACCAGCGCGCCGCTGAGCACGCCCAGCCAGCCCAGCAGCACGTCACCGGCCAGCGAGGAGAACGTGGTCAGGCCCAGGCCGATGACGATGACCCCGGCGGTGTGGGTCACCGTGACGGTCGCGCCGACGGTGACGGCGTCGCGGGTGCGCCCGCGCCGGCCGGCCAGGTAGGCCGCCATCACCGTCTTGCCGTGCCCGGGCAGCAGGGCGTGCCCGGCGCCGAGCACGATGGAGAGCAGGACCGCGAGCAGGCCCAGGGGGACGGTCAGCCGCTCGGCGGCGCCGATCCCGGCGAGGCGGGTGTTCAAGCCGGCCAGCCAGGCGGTCGGCCCGGAGCCGTCCGCCCGGACGGCCGCCGCCCCCGCGGGTGCGGCGGCGCCGCCGGGCCGGGCCAGGAACCGGGCGTGGGTGACGCCGCTGGGGCTGTCCAGCAGGTCCCTCGGGTAGTCCCGCAGTTCCTTGGAGACCGACTCGGCCGGGACGTCGGAGCCGTCCAGCGTCACGCCGTCGCCGCGCGCGGTGATCTCGTTCCAGCCCACCCGGCCCGGGTCGTTCCCGGCGGTCACCCGGATCTCGCTCCCGGCGGCGGACAGCCGCAGGTCGGCGTGGAGCACGCATTCGAGCCGACTGGTGCGCAGGCCGGCCGAGCCGTCCTCGTAGCGGAACCGCGCCGAGTCGGTCCGCCAGGTCAGCGGCGTCGCGTCCGGACCGGCCGTCACCCGGAGGTGCTGGACCGTCAGGCCGCACTGCGCGTCCGCCCAGGCCGCGCGTTCGGCGTCGTCGGCGGTGCCGTCGCCGTCGCGGTCGACCTTCGGCTGCTCCTGGAGGGTGGGGATCTCGGCGGCGTCGGTGACGGCGAGGGCCTCGACGGTGTCGGGCCGGACGGTGAGGCCGAGGTAGTGGTTGAGGGAGAAGTTGCCCAGCGGGTGGGCGTCGGCGGCGGGTGCGCCGGCCGCCAGCAGGCACAGGGTGGCCGCCGCGGCGGCACCTGTTCTGGCAAGGAATCGCGCTGCCTCCACGCGGGCCTCCAGGGAGACGGCCGGGCGGTCCACGGCCGACGGGCCCGGCCCGGCGGGGAAGAGGGGATCGGGGCGAGACACCCCGGAACCACCTTGGTGCCCGTTCGCCCCGCCGGGGACCGGTACCGCCGCGACCTGCCGGGGGATCACCCGCACGGGGCAACCGCGGGAGCGGGCCCGGTGCCGGGCCCGCCCTCCCGTCGGGGGCGGCGGGCGCCGCGGGTCGCGGTCGGGGCTACTTGACGGTGAGGGTGCCGGTCATGAACTGGTGGATGGTGCAGAGGTAGGGGTAGGGACCGGGGGTGTCCGGGGCGGTGAAGGTCGCGGTGGCGCCGGGGGCGATGCTGCCGGTGTCGAAGGCCTTCTGGCCGGCCGAGGTCAGGGTGTGGGTGGTGGAGTCCTGGTTGGTGACGGTGACCGTGGCGCCGGGGGCGACGGTGAGTGTGTCGGGGCTGAACTTGAAGTCCTTGATCGACACGGTGGTCGCCGAGGTGCTGCTGGGACTGCCGGTGCTGCTGGAAGCGCTGGTGCTGCCGGAAGCGCCGGTGCTGCCGGAGGGCGCGCCCGTGCCGTTCGAGGCCGCGGCGCTCGGGCTGCCGGACGTCGACGACGGGGCGGGGGCGCTGCTGGAGCACCCGGCGGCGGCCAGGACGGCGGCGAGGGCGACGGCGAGGGCGAGGGCGGCCGACGGCCGTCCGGTGGTGCGGGTCACGGAAGGGCCTTCCCTTGACGCGGGCGGAGTTCCCAGCGTGCCGGACCCGGTGCGGGCACCGGGTCCGACGCGCGGGAACCCGTTCAGACGGTGAGCAGGGCGGGGTTGGCGGCCTTGTCGACGGGGAGGAAGTCGTCGGGGACGGGGTACTGGCCCAGGACGTAGTGGAGGATCGCGGCGTGCATGGCCTCGACGGGGGCGATGGTGGCGGCGGTGGCGATGCCGCCGGGGCTGGTGACGTTGTAGGTCGCGAAGAGGTAGGTCTGCGCGGCCTGGTTCTCGAGTTGGAGGGCGAGTTGGGCGACGTCGCCGACGGTGGCGGCCTTGCCGAGCGCGTCCAGGGTGGCGGGCTGGTTGGAGAGCGGCACGTCGGTGATCGCGGGCTTGCCCGCGCCGGTCAGCACGGCGTTCCACGCCTTGGCGTGGTCGGCGTGCTGGCCCATGGCGGTGGTGATGAAGGTGGCCACGGCGGGCGGGACGGTGCCGAGCTTGCCGGCCTTGGCGGCGTCCAGGGCGGCCTGGTAGGCGCCCACGGCCTGGTTCTCCAGCGCGGTGGCCAGCGCGACGACCTTGAGGTCGCCGGTGTACTGGCCGGACGCCGAGCCGGACGCGGCACCGGAGGCGGGCGTCGAGGAGGCGTTCGGGGCGGGCGAGGTGGCGGACTTGCCGCTGGAGCAGGCGGCCAGGGTCAGCGCGGCGGCGGCCCCGCCCACGCCCAGCAGGAAGCGGCGGCGGCCGGGCTCCTGCGGGGCGGTCGTCCGGGGGGCGGGGCGGGTGCGCAGCTCGGCGGCCAGGTCGAGGGCGCCGGCCCGCATCGCGGGCAGGGTCTCCCGGTGCGCCTCCTCCATGTCCCGGGTCAGGCGCGCCAACTGCTGTTCGCTGATCGGCAGTTCCCAGTCGGTGCTCACTTGACGGCCCCCTCGGTGATCGGCGAAGCGTTCTCGGTCTTGTAGAAGGTGTCGGGGATGCCGACGCTGCCCGCGGCGGCGGGCAGCTTGGCCGGGTCGACGGGGATGGCGATCAGGTCGGCGGCGTTGCCCGCCAGCAGGGCCTGCACGGCCAGCAGCACCGCGCGGTGCTGCGCCTCGACCGGGGCCACCGAGGCGAAGAGCTTGCGCAGTTCGGGCGAGGAGACCTGGGAGACGTTCTTGGTGTAGGTCTGCGCGGCCACGTCCTCCAGGGTGATGGCCAGCTTCACCACGTCCGCGGGGCCCTTGATGGTGGGCAGCGCCTGGTCGACCACGGCCTTGTACTTCGGGTCGGGCTGGTTCTGGGCCTTGCCGCCGGCCTGGGTGGCGGCGGAGTTGAACGCCTGGGCGTGGGCCTGGTGCTGGGCGGTGGTCTTGGTGATGAACGCGGCCACCGTCTTGTTGCCGTCCTTGATGAACGGCAGGGCCGCCGCGGTCTGGTAGACGCTCACCGCGAGGTTCTCGATCGACGCCGCGGTCTGCAACGCCATCACGTCGTCCGCGCTCGCCGAGGCCGAGGCGGCCAGCGCCCGCGAGGTGCCCCACAGCGCGGCGGCGCCCGCCGCGCCGGCCAGCACCCCGCTCCGCTGCCACCAGCGCCGACGCGGTTCGGTCACCTGCTCGAAACCGGTCAGTGCGGCGCGGGTGATCCGCTGCGCGTCGCTGTTCAAGTCCTCCGACTGCTCGGTGAGTTCCGCGAGCAGCCGGGAGTCGATGTGCTCTGTGGCCATCATGCCTCGTCTCGGTCCGGGGCCCGGCCAACTCCGCGCCCCGCTCGCGAGTCCTTCGGCACCGGACCGGGCGCGGCTTGGCCCCCCGATCGACTGTTCACCCCCACGAGTGAACGCGGGGGGTTTGACCGGCGGAGTCCTCCCCCTCCCCCGTCACGGCGCCGCCCGCGCACGCGCCGGGGCCCCGCGTCCGAAGACGCGGGGCCCCGGCGGGACGGGTCCGGCAGGTCAGACGGTGCCGCCGTAGTAGCCGCCGACCTGGTGGCGGTAGGCCGGGTCGTCGGCGTGCGCCTCCCGGTCGTACTCCGGCGAGTTCTTCACCTCGTCCTTGGAGCGGTTCACCCAGACCGTCTTCTCCTGGTCGTCGACCCGGGTGACGGTGCCCGCCGGGAGCAGCACCTCGCGGCCGAAGATCCACGGGCCGGTGTCGACCACGAGGTAGCCCGCGCCGACGTCCACGGTGTGCTTGTCGACCTTGCCGATGTGGCCGTCCGTCGCCTCGACCCGGTACCCCGTCAGGTCGGAACCCGTGGTGTAGCCCTCGGCGCCCGCGTAGTCCCACATACCCTCGGTCATCGCTGCCTCCTCGTACGCTTCGTTGCGCTTACGGGGAGCCGCCTGCCCCGGTCTCCGGCGAACATGCCGCCGGGCCGGGAACACCGTTGCAGCCGCCTCGTCAGTTCCCCTACCCTCGTGGGTAACGCGACGAGGGAGACGAGTAGCCGCAGGACCGTGCGAGCAGAGAGAACCGCCGGCAGCTGGGAAGGCGGTCTCGCACTGTGCGGTGAAGACACTCCTGAGCGCGGGGAGGAAATGCCCCGCCGGCCAGCCCCCGTCACCGGGCCCGAATGAGGCCGCGGCTCCGGTCGCGGCGAAAGTGCGGTGGCACCGCGAGTCGCCCTTCTCGCCCGCACTTCCAAGGGGTCAGCCGAAGTCCATGGAGGACTGCGATGATCCACCACACCCCCCGCGTCCCGGTGGCCGACCTGCACGAGCACGTGGGGCGGACCGTCTCCGTCTCCGGCTGGGTCAACACCCTGCGGTTGCAACGCGCGATGCAGTTCGTCCTGGTCCGCGACCACACCGGCACGGCCCAGGTGACCCACCGGCGCGGCGGCCCCGGGGACGGGACGGAGCGGGCGATCGAGGACCTCACCGTCGAGTCCGCCGTCCGGGTCACCGGCCGCGTCGTGGCCAACCCCGTCGTCAAGCTGGGCGGGGTGGAGATCGTCCCGGACGCCGTCGAGCTCCTCAACCGGGCCGAACCACTGCTGCCGATCGACGAGCGCTCGGGGCCGGAGCACCGGCTCGACTGGCGCTTCCTGGACGTGCGCCGCCGGCCCGCCGCCCACCTGCTGTTCGCGGTGCAGACCACGGTCGAGCAGGCGATGCGCGAGTTCGCGCACGGCGAGGGCTGCACCGAGATGCACACGCCGAAACTGATGGGCACCGCCTCCGAGTCCGGGGCCGAGGTCTTCAAGCTGGGCTACTTCGACCGCAGCGCCTACCTCGCCCAGTCGCCGCAGTTCTACAAGCAGATGGCGATCGCGGCCGGGATCGACCGGGTCTTCGAGGTCGGCCCGGTGTTCCGGGCGGAGCCGTCGTTCACCTCCCGGCACGCCACCGAGTTCACCGGGGTCGACGTCGAACTGGCCTGGATCGACGGCGTCGAGGACGTGATGGCGTTCGAGGAGCGGATGCTCGCCCACGCCGTGGCCGCGGTGGCGCGGGTCCACGGGCCGGCGATCCGCGAGCACTTCGGGCGGGAGGTGGTCGTCCCGGAGCTGCCGTTCCCCCGGATCACGATGGCCGAGGCCCAGCGGCTGCTGCGGGCCGGGGGCTGGGACCCGGAGGGGCTCAAGGAGGACCTGGACCCCGAGGGCGAGCGGGCGCTCGCCGCGCACGTCAGGGAGCGGAGCGGCCACGAGTTCGTGTTCGTCACCCACTACCCGGCCGGAATCCGCCCGTTCTACCACATGCGCTCCCCCGAGCAGCCGGAGGTGACGCTCAGCTTCGACCTGCTGTGGAAGGGGCTGGAGATCACCACCGGGGCGCAGCGCGAGCACCGGTACGACGTGCTGCTGAAGCAGGCCGCCGAGAAGGGCGTGGGGGCCGAGCCGATCCAGGACTACCTGAACTGCTTCCGCTACGGCTGCCCGCCGCACGGGGGGCTGGGCCTGGGGTTGGGCCGGGTGCTGATGGTGATGCTCGGGCTGGAGTCGATCCGCGACGCCGTGTTCCTCTTCCGCGGCCCCAACCGGCTCACTCCGTGACACCCGGCTGCGGGGCGCGGCCGACCGGACGGGTCGGTCGGCCGCACCCCGCGGCGGCGCGGGGTCAGCCCGCGGCGGCGGACGGGGCGACGGCGGCCGACACCAGCAGGTCCTCCAGGTCGCCGAGGAACTCGGTCGCGGAGCGGGGGGCGAGGAAGCGCTCGTCGGCGCACAGTTGCAGGACGGCGCGTTCGCCGATGTGCTCCAGGAAGAGGAAGAACGTCGCCCCCATCGGCACCTGGTCCATGTCGGGCACGGAGAGCACGGTCTCGGCGCGCAGCGGGCGCGGGTCCGGGGCGTCCGCGGCCCGGGGCTCGGTGCCGGGGCGCCTGGCGGGTTCGACGCTGATGTCGTTGAAGAAGCAGTAGCCGCCCGCGGCCACCCCGCGTTCGGCGGCGGTCTCGCGGACGATCCGCTCGACCGTCCGCGGGTCGTACTCGCAGTTCTGGTACGCGGTCAGGGCCGCGAGCGAGGTCCGGCGCAGGTGGTCGTCGAAGGGGTCGGCGACGGACGGGACCCGGAGCAGGGCGTTCTGGTTGAAGGCGCCCACGAAGCGCCGGTTCCGGGCGTTGAACCTGGTCGCCACGATCAGCCGGACGGTGGCCTGGTCCTGTCCGGTGTACCGGGCCAGCAGTCGGGTGACCCCGCCCAGGACCGCCACCGGGCCGGTGACCCCGGCCCGGCCGGTCAGCAGCCGGACCGCCGCGGCGAGCGCGGGGGACTCGATCCGGCCCCAGCGCAGGTGCGGGGCGGAGGGCGGGGGGAGTTCGGCGAGCATGGGGGCGGGGGTCTCGCGGATCTGTTCGGCCCAGTGCGCCAGGGCCCGCTCCTCGCGCCGCCGCCCCAGGTCGGACCGCTCGTAGTCGAGGCGGTCCAGCGGCTGCGGCCCCCGGGCGGGGAGTTCCGCGCCGGCCAGCAGCGTCTCCAGGTCCTCCCGGACGATGCGGAAGCTCCAGGCGTCCACGGACATGTGGCTGATGGCGAGGACCAGCGCGGCGGGCGTGTCCCGCTCGGTGACCAGGACGGCCCGGAGCGGCAGGTCGCGGGCCAGGTCGAAGGGGAGGCCGCGCAGTTCGCGGTGGAGCTTCTCGGCGGTCTCGGCCGCGGCGCCCTCGGGGGCGTCGTGGACGTCGACCGCGATCCGGCCGCCGCCGACCACGGTCTGCCGGGGCTCGCCGCCCGACTCCTCGAACACCGTCCGGAGCGCGTCGTGGCGCGCCACGAGGACGGTCAGGGCCGCGGTGAGCCGCTCCGGTGTCGTCCCGGCGGGCAGCGGCAGCACGGTGGAGAGGGTCAGTGTGGTGTCGCCCGGGGGGAGCCAGTGGAGCACCTCCCAGATGGCCAGTTGCCCCCAGGTGAGTGCGCCGGCGCGGTCCGGCGCGGTCGGCAGGTCGACGTGGAGCTGTCGGTCGTCGTTCACGCGGGTTCTCCCCTTTTCCGCTGGTTCGACCCGCGCCGCGGCAGGGCACGGCCAGGAATCGACTGTTGACGTACAGAAGCCAGGTTTTTACTGCAAGAAAATTTCACCGCAATGAAAATTGCCGACGAGTCGGCCATGATGCGGGCACGGCCCCCGGGGGAATCGCGGGCGGCGGCACCCGGCGAGCGGGGGGCCGACATTTCCGGTTCACCTACTCTTCCGCTCCGGCGCCTTCCGTTTCCCCGGGAAGGGCGTCCGTCCGGTCGAGGCCGTAACGGTGAATCAGGTAGCCGGCCTGGAGCCGGTTCCTGGCCCCGACGTCGCGCAGGATCTCCGACACGTGGCGCTGGCAGGTCCGCAGCGACATGCCCAGCCGCCGCGCCACCACCTTGTCCTCGACCCCGTCGACCAGCAGCCTGATGATCGTCGCCTTGGTGTTGTCGGTGGTCTGCCGCACGGACGCCGGGTGGTTGTCCGCGTCGAACTCGGTCGCCTGGCTCCAGGCCCGCTCGAAGGACTCGTACATGAAGTGCACGATGCTGGGCTCGCGGACCAGCACCGCCCCGGCCGGCGTCTCGTTCAGCTCGATCAGGGCGACCTCCTGGTCGAACAGGAGCATCCGCATGAAGCCGTCCCCCAGCGTCCGCACCTCCGCGCCGTGCGCGGTGACGTGGGCGACGTAGGCGGCGGTCGGCGGGCTGTAGCGGGCCGTGTGCTGGTAGAGGGTGCGCATCCGCACCCCCCGGTTCAGCAGGCTCTCGGTGCGCTGCAGGGACTCGCGCAGCACCTCCTCGGTGCGGCCGCCGCCCGGCTGGGCGGTCAGCACCTCGCGGGTGCAGCCGGCCGACAGCTCGGTGATCAGCCGCCGCACGTCCGGCAGTTCGCGCACCACGGTGACCGTCTCGTCCCGGGCGCTGCGGGTGGTGGAGCGGTGGTACTCGACGGACAGCCGGGCGTAGACCGCCCGGGCCGCGTCCACCGTGCGCTGCTTCTGCTCCAGCTCCCGGACCAGCGGCGAGAGCAGCTGGACCCGGGCGCTGTCGGGGGCGACCGGGGCGATGAAGCCCTCGGACAGCAGTTGCGCGCTCACCAGCTTCAGCGCCCGGAGCTGTTCGACCGCGAGGTCGAACTCCGCCGGGCCGATCCCGATCTCGTCGCCGGCCCGGTCGCAGCGCAGCGGAGCGGGGAGGTCGAGGGCGTGGAGGTAGACCCGGAGCGCACCCTCGCTCAGGGCGATCGTGTCCAAGTCGTCCTGAAACTCCGAATCTGCCACTTTGGTCATCCCCTCGGATACGCGCAATGCAGTATGCCGAGCGCCCCCGTCCATTCGGCTCGTACCCGGCATGTAGCAAGGTAGCCCACGGGCCGCCGATTCGGCCGCTCCTCGGATGACTGGAGATCACGATGAACTCTTTCGCACGCCGCCTGGGACAGATCATCGGCGCCGCTCTCACGGCAGGTGCCGTGCTGAGCGCCGTGATCACGCTCCAGGGTCCGCACGCTCCGCGCACCACCGCCGTTGACGCGTCCGTCCGGATTTCCGGGGACGACCTGGGCTGGGGATGAGTCGGATGAATACCGTTCAGCCCGCCGACCGGACCGGATCCCCCTCCGCGAAGGAATCCACCGTGACAATTCCCCCGGCCGCGCCCAGCCGGATAGGCGTCTTCTGCGGCTCCCGTTCGGGCAGCCGGCCGGAGTACCTCCGGACCGCCCGTGACCTGGGTGCGGCGATCGCCCGCCGGGGCGGGAGCCTGGTCTACGGGGCCGGTGGCGTGGGCCTGATGGGCGCCGTCTCGCGGGCCGCCCACGAGGCCGGCGCCGAGGTGTTCGGCGTGATCCCGGACGCCCTGCACGAGCGCGAGCGCCTCGACGACGCCCGGGGCGAGGTCCTGGTCGTCGAGGGAATGCACACCCGGAAAGCGCTGATGTACGAAATGGCGGACGCCTTCGTCGTCCTCCCCGGCGGCTACGGAACGATGGACGAACTCATGGAGGTTTCCACCTGGAACCAATTGGGATTCCACTGGCGGCCGGTCGCCCTGGCCAATGTCGCGGGATTCTTCGACCCATTGATCACCCTCCTCGACCGGATGGTCGAGGAGGGATTCCTCGGCGCGGAGGAACGGGGATTCATCCGCTCCGGGAGAACCGCCGAGGAATGCCTCGACGCACTGATGCCGGCTCCGGCGGAATTCCTCTCCCGGTAGGGTCCGGCGGCCCGCCGGCCCGGTGCCGTCCGCGCTTTCCGGTCCGTTCACCGGGACGACAGCGCGTAGAGCGAGAGAATGGTCTCCAGCGTTCCCACCGAATCGGCCGGGGAGGAGAGCATCGGGCCCCCGCCGGCGACGCTGCGGCAGAAGTCGGCGATCTGCCGGCGGTGCGAGGTGCCGTAGTAGGACGTCCCGGGCGGCTCCTCCGCCAGGCCACGGCTGCTCTCCCGTTCCGCGAGGCGGACCAGCTCCGCCGACCCGTCCCAGCGCCGCAGCCGCCCCGGGTGGTCGAGGTCGAAGACCACCGAGCCCAGCTCGCCGACGATCTCGATCCGGGTGCGCCACTCCACGCTGCTCGCCACCGTCACGTTGAGCGTGACCGGCACGCCCGAGGCGGACAGCAGGCCGCTGAGGGTGTCCTCGGTCTCGATGACGCCGCCCAGCGCCCTGGCGGTGCGGACGGCGGCCGTCGTGGTGAGGTCGCCGCAGATCCAGCGCACCGCGTCCAGGCAGTGGTAGCCCTGGTTGATCAGGGCCGAGCCGCCCTCGCCCCGCCGGGTCCCGCGCCAGTAGCTCCCAGTGTAGTAGTCGGGCTCCCGCCGGGCCTGCAGGGTCGCGGAGGCGAAGACCAGCCGGCCGAGCAGCCCCCGGCCCACCCACTGCCGCACCGCCCGCACCACCGGGTCGTAGCGGTGCTGGGCGACCGTGGAGAGCACCAGGCCCCGCTCGGCGGCCAGCGCGACCAGCTGCCGGGCCTGCGCCGGGTCCAGGCAGAGCGGCTTCTCCACCAGGACGTGCTTGCCCGCCACCAGCGCCCGCTCCGCCAGGGGCCCGTGCTGCACGTGGTCCACCGCGATCGAGACGCTGGTGATCCCGGGGTCCGCGAACACCTCCTCGACGTCCTGCGCGGCGGTCGCGATCCCGTGCTCGCGGGCGAACTCCTTGACGTGGGGCTCCCGGTCGCAGGCCGTGGCGAGGACCCACCCGGGGACCCGGCCGAAGCCGTCCACGTGGTTGGCCGCGACCCGGCCGCACCCGATGAGCGCGTGTCTGTAGTCGGTCATCAGCGTTCTCCGCTCTCCGCTCCTGTGGTCCCGCCCCGGCCCGCGGGCCGGGGTCGGATGGGTCGGGGCCCCGTGGGCCGGACGTGCGTGGGCCGGGCGCTCACAGGTACCCGTAGCTGAGCCAGCCGCCGTCCACCACCAGGGTCTGCCCGGTGATGTAGTCGGCCTGCGCGGAGGCCAGGAAGAGGACGGGCCCGGTGACGTCCTCCGGCCGGCCGCGCCGCCGCATCGGGATCCGGCCGAGGATCTCGTCCTCGCTCAACTCGCCCGCCGCCACGGCCGGGTGCCTGGTCTCGATCCGGATCATGCCGGGGGCCACCGCGTTGACGTTCACCCCGCGCGCCGCCCACTCGACCCCGAGCACCCGGGTGAGCTGGAGGACCGCGCCCTTGCTCGCGGCGTAGGCGGCCCGCCCCGGGAAGGCCGTGAAGGACAGCAGCGAGGCGAAGTTGACGATCCGGCCCCGGCCGCGCTCCAGCATGCCGCGGCCGACCTCCTGGCAGACCAGCAGGGTGCCCAGCGCGTTGGTGGCCAGCAGCTCCCGCGAGTCCGCCTCCGCGGTGGACTCCGAGGGGCCCATCGAGAACAGACCCGCGCAGTTGACCAGCACGTCGATCGGCCCGAGCCGCTCCAGCACGGTGCCCACCCCGGCCCGGACCTGCTCGGCCCGCGACACGTCGAAGGGCACGCACAGCGCCGGGACGCCGGTCAGCGCGCCGATCTCCGCGGCGACCCGCTCCAGTTGGGCCGGGGTCCGGCTGGCCAGGGCCAGCCGGGCGCCCTCCCGGGCGAACTCCAGGGCGCAGGCGCGCCCGATGCCCCGGCCCGCCCCGGTCAGCAGCACGGTCTGCCCGGCGAAGCGCCCGGGCCCCGCCGCGGCGGCGGTCACCGGCGCCGGAAGACGCCGAGCCAGTGCCACTGGTCCGGGCGCTTCTCGGTCGGCAGGTTCCGGAAGCGGCGCAGCTCCTCGATCGAGAAGTGCTCCAGCGCCGGGCGGACCACGTCGTCGGAGGTCAGCCGGATCGGCCCGGAGCCCGGGGACATCCGGTCGGAGAAGCCGACCAGCACGAAGAGGCCGCCCGGGCGCAGCAGGCGGGCGGCCTCCCGGAGGTAGTCGTCCCGGGCCTCGGGGCGCACGTTGTGGTAGACGAAGGAGTCGTGCACCACGTCGGCGCAGCCGTCCGGCAGCGGGGTGTGCAGGATGTCGCCCTCCACGAAGGCGGGGTCGCAGTCGTAGAAGCCGGCCAGTTCCCGGGCCTTGGCCAGGGCGGTGGCCGACCGGTCCACGCCGGTGACGCGCATGCCGTGGCGGGCCAGGAAGACGGCGTGGACGCCGGGTCCGCAGGCGAGGTCGACCACCTCGGAGCCGCGCGGGATCACCCCGTCGATGACGAGTTGCTGGAGCGCCGGGCTGACCGAGGTGGTGACCCAGGAGATCTCGGCCAGTTCCCGGTTGTCGTAGAGCGCGGCGAATCCCTGTTCCCAGCGGTCGGTGAAGGCTTGCATGTTCGTCTCCATGGGTCGTGACGGGGTGATGGCGGGTGGCGGGTGAGGGCGGGCGGCGGGTGGTGGCGGGGTGGTGGCGGCTCAGATCAGTGCGTGGAGTTCGACGTAGTCGGGGTTGGCGCGGCCCGCTCCGCTGCGGAGCCGGAGCCGCTGGACCTCGCCCTCCCGTCCGATCTCCTCGAATCCGGCCAGGCGGTAGACCATGTACATCGGCCGGTTGACGTCGTTGGCGAGGAAGTCGGCGGTGAGGTCGAGGCCGCGGGCGTCGGCCTCCCGGGCCAGCAGTGCCAGGACGGCGCCGCCCACGTTGCGGCCCATGACGCGGCAGGACATCAGGAAGAGCCGGATCCGCCACTGCGTCTCGTCGGTGCCGAGCAGGACCACGCCGACCGTCCCGTAGCCGCCGAACCGGTCCTCCAGGGTGATCACCAGCAGGGTCTGGTCCGGCCGGGGGATCAGCGCGGCCAGCTCCGCGGCGTCGAAGACCAGGCCAGTGGTGTTCAACTGGTGTGTGCGCTCGGTGAGTTCGGCGGCGCGCAGCAGGTCGTCCGGGGTGGCCTCGGCCACCGTGAGCCGCAGGCCGAGCGTCCGCAGGAACTCGGCGCGCGGCCCCTGGAACGACTCCTCGTAGTCGCGCCGGACCTCCGCCTCCCGGTAGAGGCGGCGGCGGCCGGCCGCCTCCGCGGTCACCGGCGGGTCGAAGCCCGGCAGGTCGGCCAGCTCCGCGGCGGCGGTGCTGTCCAGGCAGCGCACCTGCGGGTGGACGTCGGCGACCTCGGCGCGTTCGAAGGCGGAGTCGTCGATGAACACCAGGCTGTCCAGGCCGAGGTTGAGCTGCTCGGCGACGGCCGCGACCAGGGCGGACTTCGGCTCCCAGGAGATCTGCGGGCAGAGGAAGTACTCCGCCACCCCGAGCTGTTCGAGCCGGTCCCGGGCCCGGGCGGGCTCGTTCTTGCTGGCCACGGAGTGCAGGACGCCCCGCCGGTCGAGGGAGCGCAGGGTCTCCAGCACTCCCGGCCGCAGGCCGCCCGCGGTGCCCTCGGCCAGCACCCCCTCCCACAGGGTCTCGTCGAGGTCCCAGACGACGCACTTGACCGTGGCGGCCGGTGCCTTGACGGCCGGTTCACCCGACATGGTGTCCCTCCGGACCGGTCGACGGCAGGGCCCGGGCCGCGTGGTCGCGGAAGCGGGCCAGGGCCTGATCGGCGATCAGGTCCTGGAGCAGTTGGGTGTTGCCCTCGATGACCTCGAACACCCGGGCGTCCTGGACGAAGCGGTCGACCCGGCTCCCCTCCGCCAGGCCGGCCGCGCCGTGCAGTTGGGCGGCCGCGGCCGCGGCGGCGGTGGCGGCCCGGCTGGCGCCGAGCTTCGCCGTGAGGACGTGGCCCAGCGCCCACTCGTCGCCCTCGTCGAGGGCCGTCGCGGCGCGCCGGCAGAGCAGTTGCGCCGAGTCGACCGCGACCGCGGCGTCCGCCAGCAGTCCGCGCACCAGTTGGAGGCGGTGCAGCGGGCCGTCGAACTGGTGCCGCTCGATGGAGCGGTGCAGGGCCGCCGACAGCGCGGCCCCGGCCAGCCCCCACGCGCCGAAGGCCACGCAGAGCCGGCCCAGGGTCAGCGCGTCGGCGGCGATGTGCGACAGCGCGGCGCCGGGCCGCCCCAGCAGCCGGTCGGCGGGGACGCGGCACTCCCGGAGGACGAGTTCGGCGAGCCTGGCGTCCCGCAGGCCGCTGGTCCGCGGTGCCGGTTGCAGGTGGACCCCCGGATCGTCGCGGCGCACCAGGACCGCCAGGTCCCGGGTGCCGGTGCGGGCGAACACCAGGAAGACCCCGGCCTCCTGGCCGAAGGTGACCCAGCGCTTGCGCCCGTCGAGCACCCAGCCGCCCGGCACCTCGCGGGCGGTGGTGGCGATGCGGCGGACGTCGCTGCCGGCCGCCTCCTCGCTCAGCGCGAACGCCCCCAGCAGGCTGCCGTCGGCCAGCCGCGGCAGGTACTCGTCCCGCTGCCGGGCGCTGCCCCAGCGGACCAGCGCCCGGCAGACCATGCCGTGCACGGTCAGCAGGCTCTGCCGGGACGGCGACCGCTCGGCGACGGTGCGGTTGACCTCGCCGTAGCCGGCGTAACCGAGTTCCAGGCCGCCGTACGCCCGGGGCACCAGCGCGCCCAGGGCGCGCGCGGCGGTGGGGCGGTCGGTGAACTCCGCCGCCAGCTCCGGGGCCAGTTCGGTGATCATGCCCGCTGCTTCCGGGCCACGAAGGCGGTGATGGCGGCGAGGGAGTCGAAGTTGTCGACCTCCAGGTCGTGGTCGAGCACCCGGACCCCGAAGCGGCGCTCCAGGTGGCCGATCAGCTCGACCGCCGCCAGCGAGTCCAACAGGCCGCCGGTCAGCAGGTGTTCGGCTTCGAGGGAGGCGGGGTCGTCGACGTAGCGGGAGAGGAAGCGCGCCACCTCGGACCGGATCTGGGCCGGTGCCGCCGGGTCCGCGGGCGCCGTCGGCGCCACGGGATTGGTCATGGGGTCTCCCCGTCCGAGTAGTAGTGGAAGCCCTGTCCGCTCTTGCGGCCGGTCCGGCCTTCGGCGGCCATCCGGAGCAGGGCGGGAGAGGGGGTGAAGCGCTCCGGGCCGTAGTGCCCGCGCAGCACGTCGAGGGTGTGGACGATGGTGTCGATGCCGATCAGGTCGGCGGTGCGCAGCGGCCCGGTGCGGTGCCCGAGGCAGCCGCGGAACAGCCGGTCCACCTGCTGCGGGGTGGCCACTCCGTCGTCGACCAGGGCCGCCGCCTCGCTGATGAACATCATCAGGCAGCGGTTGATGACGAACCCGGCCCGGTCCTCGACCACCACGGTCTCCTTGCCGAGCCGGCCGAGGAGTTCCTCCAGGCCGTGCAGCGCCCAGGCCGCGGTGTACGGCGTGCGCACCACCTCGACCATGGTGGAGGCGCCGACCGGGTTCATGAAGTGCGCCCCGACCATCCGCTCGGGGTGGCCGGTGGCCAGCGCGAGGCCGGAGACCGGCACCGCGGAGGTGTTCACCGCCACCACCGCCCGCGGTGCCAGGACCTCGTCGAGGGCGCGGTGGACGCGCTCCTTCACCTCCGGGTCCTCGATCACGTTCTCGATCACCAGGCCGCAGTCCGCCAGCGCGGCCAGCTCCCCGGTGACGGTCAGCCGCCCGGGCCGTTCGGCGCCGGCGCGGCTCCCGGAGAGCCGGGCCAGCCGGGCCGCGGCGCTCGCCCGGCTCTCGGCGGTGGCCCGCTGCCGGGGGTCGGAGTCGTGCAGGACGGTGTCGATGCCGGCGGCGGTCAGGCTCTGGGCCAGGCTGACGCCCATGACCCCGGCGCCGACCACGCCCACGGCGGGGTGGTTCATCTGCTGCCTCCAGTGGCGTGCCAGGTGGTGATGTGGGCGGCCATCCGGCCGAGTCTCGACTCCTGGAAGACCGCGACCGCCGGTACGTGGAACCCGAGCCGCTCCTCGATGCCGAAGACCAGCTGGACGCTCATCAGCGAGTCGCCGCCGAGTTCGAAGAAGTCGTCCTCGGCCGTCAGGTCCTCCACTCCGAGGACCTCCTCCCACAGTTCGGCCAGCACCGCAGCCACGGCGTCCGGGTCACCGTCCCCGGCCCCGTCCCCGTCCCCGGCTCCAGCGGGCTCGGGGACGGGTGCGGGCGCAGGGACGGGTGCGGGCGCGGGTGCCGGTGCGGCGGGGCCGGGCGAGAGCAGGCCGGCCGGGCCGCCCTCGGCGACGAACAGGGGCCGTTCGTCCAGCGCGGTGGGCGGCAGGGCGGCCGGCGGCGGGAGCGGTCCGCCGCCGAGCCGTTCCCAGTCGAGGTCGCAGCCGCGCTGCCACAGCTGCCCGAGGGCGTGCAGCAGCACCTCGGCGTCGGACTCGTTCTGGTACTCCCGGCGCACGGTCGCCACCACCGCGGCGTGGTCGTCGCCGACGGCCCGGGCCTGGGCGGCCAGGGTCCGCAACTGTCCGGGCCCGACCTCCAGCAGGACGTCGCACTCCTTCGCCGCGGTGGCCAGGGCCTGGCCGAACAGGACCGGCGAGGTGAGCTGCCGGTACCAGTACTCCGGGTCCCGGAGTTCGGCGCGGACCCAGGTGCCGGTGGTGTTGGAGGCCAGCGCGACCGTCGGGGCCGACAGGGTCAGGCTGCCGAGCAGGGCGCGCAGCTCCTCCCCGGCGGGCGCCAGCAGCGGGGTGTGGAACGCGTGGCGCACCGGGAGCAGCCGGCCCTGGAGGCCGCGCCGGTTGAGCCGGTCCACCACCTCGAGGACCGCCGCCCGCTCACCGGCCAGCACGCTGCTGCGGGGCGAGTTGACCGCCGCCAGCCAGACCCCGGGGCCGGTCAGCTCCTCGGCCTCGGCCCGGGAGAGGCTCACCGCGAGCATCGCCCCCTCGGGCAGCGCCGCCACGGCGCGGGCCCGCTCGACGACCACCCGCAGGGCGTCCTCCTCGGTGAAGACCCCGGCCACCGTGGCGGCGGTGAGCTCCCCGAGGCTGTGCCCGGTGACGGCGGCCGGCCGCACCCCGAGCGCCTGGAGGCTGCGGGCCAGCGCGAGTTGCAGCGAGAACAGCACGGCGTGCGAGGCGACCGGGTCGAAGACCTCGTCGGTGGAGGTGCCGCGCCCGTCGTCGACCAGGCGGCGGAGGTTGAAGACCGCGCCGGTGCGGGCGCCCGGCCCGGCCTGGGCGTCCGGGGCGAGCAGGCGGCGCAGGTCCTGGCCGAGCCGGTCGCCGCAGTCGCCGAGGTAGCGGTCCAGCCGGGCGGTGAACCCGGGCAGGGCGCGGTGCAGGCCGGCCCCCATGCCGGGGTAGTGGTCGCCGACGCCGGGGAAGACGAGGCCGACGGCCGGGGCCGTGGCCGGGGCGGGCCGCGCGGCGGCGGGCGGGGCGGGGGAACGCAGTCCGGCCGCGAGCGCGGACGGGTCCGACCCCACCGCGAACCGGCGGTGACGGCGGTGGCGGCGGCCGCGCTGGGAGGCGGCGGCCGCCTCGGCGGGCGTGGCGGCGCCGGTGTCGATCGCGGACGCCCAGTCGGCGGAGGTCCGCTCCAGCGCCCCTTCGGTGTGCGCGGAGACCAGGACCACGGCGGCGGCGGCCGTCGGCGGGGCGGCGGCCGGGCGGGCCGGCGGCTCCTCGACGATCACGTGGGCGTTGGTCCCGCCGAGCCCGAAGGCGCTGACGGCGGCCCGGCGCACGCCGGGGTGGGGCCAGGTCTCCACCGCCCTGGGCAGCGACAGCCCGGAGGTCTCCCGGGTCACGTACTCGGCGGGCAGGCCCACGTTGATGGTCGGCGGCACCAGGCCGTGCCGGACGCTCAGCACCGCCCGGACGAACCCCGCCAGCGCGGAGGCCTCCCGCAGGTGGCCGATGCCGGACTTGACCGAACCCACCCGGGTCGGCCGGACCGCGCCGTAGACCCGGGCCAGGGCGGACCACTCGGCGGCGTCCCCGAGCGGGGTGCCGGAGCCGTGCGCCTCCACCGAGCCGACGGTGTCCGGGTCGGTCTCGGAGAACAGCAGGGCGTCGCGGACCAGCAGTTCCTGGGCCCGGGCGCTGACGGAGGCGTAGCCGCTCTTGGCGCCGTCGTTGTTGACGGCGGAGCCGCGGACCACCGCGCTGATCCGGTCGCCATCCGCGACCGCGTCCTCCAGCCGCTTCAGGACGACCGCGACCACGCCGTCGCCGGCCACCGCGCCGCCCGCCCGGGCCGAGAACGGCCGGCAGACTCCGTCCGCGGAACCGATGCCGCCCTCCAGGTAGAGGTAGCCGTGGCTGTCGGGGACGCGCAGGGCGGCGGCGCCCGCCACGGCGACGTCGCACTCCTGCGCGGCCAGGCTCTGGCAGGCCTGGTGCAGGGCGACCAGCCCGGTCGAGCAGGCCGACTGCACGGTGACGGCGGGGCCGGTCAGGCCCAGCCGGTAGGCCACCTTGGTGGTGCTGTGGTCCTTCTCGTTGCCGATCTCCAGGGCCAGTTCGTTGACTGTCTCGCCGCGGGAGGCGAGCACCGCCCGCACCAGCTCCTCGTGCCGGTTGCGGCCCACGCCCGCGAACACCCCCACCCGGCCGGGGCCGGTGCCGGGGACGACGCACGCGTCCTCCAGGGCGCGGTGCACCGTGGTCAGCAGGAGCCGGTGCTGCGGATCGGTGGAGAGCGCCTCCTTGGGGGACATCCCGAAGAACGCCGGGTCGAAGTCGTACGGCGCGGCGATCCGTCCGGACGCGCCCAACCACCGTGCGTCGTCCAGGAGTTCGTCGGCGACCGTACCGCGGAGCAGGTCGGACGGCGTACGGGTGATGCAGTCCTGGCCGGCGAGCAGGTTCTGCCAGAACGCGTCGAGGTCCGCCGCGCCGGGCAGCCGGCCCGACATGCCGATCACGGCGATGTGCGTCACCGTCGCTCACCCCCTTCGGCCGCGGCGGCCCGCTGGGCCTCGCGCAGGGCCCGCCGCCGGGAGCGCTCGCCCGCGGCGGCCGACGGCCCGGCCGGGGTCGGGGCGGCGGCGGGCGGTCCGGGCGGTCCGGACCGGACGGGGGCGGCCGGGACGGGGACGACCGGGACGGGCGCGGTGGCGAGCGGTTCGGCCGGGGCCGGGGCGGTCGGCCGGAGCAGCCGCTCCTGGGCCAGGACGGTCGGCGCGCCGAGCAGGTCCGCCAGGTCGAGCCGGATCCGGAACTCGTCCTGGACCGCGGCCCGCAGCAGCATCAGGCGCAGCGAGTCGCCGCCCACCGCCGTGAAGGCGTCGTCGACACCGATCTCGTGCAGTTGCAGGATGGTGCGCCAGATCCCGAGCAGGCGCTCCTGCGCCGGGGTGCGGGGCCGGGTCGGCGCGGGCAGGTCCGGCGGCCGGACCCGGGCGGGCAGCCGGAGCGAGGCGCGGTCGAGCTTGCCGCTGTAGAGCTGCGGCAGCCGGGGGACCCAGGCGACGTGCCGCGGCAGCATCCAGGCCGGCAGCCGGTCGGCCAGGAACGCCCGCAGCTCGTGCTCCGCGGGGGCGCGCTCCTCCCCCACCGCGAAGGCGACCAGGAACGCGCCCTGCTCGCGGTCGGGGTACCCGACCACGGCGGCGTCCCGGACGCCCGGGTGCTCGCGGAGCCAGAACTCGACCTCGGTCGGCTCGACCCGCTGGCCGCGCACCTTGACCTGGAGGTCCCGGCGCCCGCGGTACTCCAGGGAGCCGTCGGCGCGGTGCCGGGCGAGGTCGCCGGTGCGGAAGAGCAGCGGGGTGCGCGGGTCGCCGAAGGGGTTGGCGACGAAGCGCTCCGCGGTGCGCTCCGGGTCGCGGTGGTAGCCGGTCGCCACGCCGGGGCCGCCGACCCAGACCTCGCCGACCAGCCCGGGGGGCACCCGGCGCCCCCGGTCGTCGCAGAGGTAGACCCGCATGTCGAGGGGGTGGCCGATGACGGAGGCGTCCTCGGGCCGCTCGTCCAGGCCGTCCTTGCGGTGCGCCACGTAGTCGGCCTCGGTCAGGGTGAAGGTGTTGTGCACCTGGTAGCCCATGGCCCGGACCCGGTCCTCCAGGTCGCGGTGCAGCGCCTCGCCGCCGACGAACACGTGCCGCAGCGCGGGGCACCGGGCGAAGCCGGGGTTGGCGGCCAGCACCCGGAGCATCGAGGGGACGCAGCTCAGCACGGAGACGCGTTCGCGCCGCAGCAGGTCGACCAGGTACTGGTCGTCGCGCTCGCCGCCGGGCTCGGCGATCACGGCGGTGCCCCCGGTCGCCAGCGGCCACAGGAACTCCCGTGAGCTGATCGGGAGTTTGAGCAGGTGGCGGTCGTCCGGGCCGACCGCGTACATGGACTGTTCGAGGAAGATCCGGGTGGTGTGCAGGCGGTGCGGCCGCAGCACGCCCTTGGGGGTGCCGGTGGAGCCCGAGGTGAACAGGATGTAGGCCGGGCTCTCCGGGCCGACGACCACGTCCGGGGCGTGGTCCGGCCCGGGCTCCGCCGGGTCGGGCAGCGCGTCGAAGGCCAGCTCGGGCAGTCCGGTGCCGAGCTCGGGGGCGCCCGGTCCGGTCAGGACCAGCCGCGGCCGGCTCACCTCGACGAACTGCCGCAGCCGCGCGACGGGGTAGGCCGGGTCGAGGTGGACGAAGACGCAGCCCGCCTTCAGCACGGCGAGCAGCGAGGTGAACAGGCCGATCGAGCGGTCGCCGCCGACCGCGACGACGTCGCCGGGCCGGGCCCCCGCCCCGATCAGCCGGTGCGCGGCCCGGTTGGAGGCCAGGTCGAGTGCGCGGTAGCTGAGCCGCTGTTCGCCCATGGCCAGGGCGCAGGCGTCCGGGGTGCGCCACGCCTGGAGCTGGAACAGCTGGTGCAGGGTGATCGGCGGGTACTCCGGCAGCCGCTCCGGGGTCCCGCCGTTCCGGACGAGTTCGTCCGCGGTGAGCACCTCGACCGCGGCCAGCGGCGGCCGGTCCGGCCGGACCAGCTCGGCCGCGAGCCGGTCCAGGTGGCCCGCCATCGCCGCGACCGTCTCCTCGGTGAACACCGCCGGGTCCCAGCGGGCCTCCAGGCCCCGGTCGGTGGCGGTCCAGACCAGGTCCGCCCCGGTGTCGTTCCCGTCGGCGGCGTCCGCGTCGGCGTCTGGATCGGCGGCGGCGTCTGGATCGGCGGCGCCGGCCGTGATCCGGATCCGCACCGCGGCCGGTCCGGCCGTCGGCGCGGGGGCGTCGGCGGGGGCGTCGGCGGCGGTGGCGGTCACCAGCGCGTCCCAGTCGGCTCCGGCTCCGGCGTCGGCCAGGTACCGCTGCGCCGCGGCCGGGGACCCGCAGCCCGGCCCGGCGGCGAGCTGGAGCGGCAGGCCGTAGCGCTCCGTCAGGAGGGCGAGGGCGGCGGTCAGTTGCCGCTCCGCGGGGAGGTGCGGCGCGGCGCGGCGGAGCGCGCTCCAGCCGGCCGACCGCCAGGTGTGCCGCCGGCGGGTCGCGGGCCCCGGGGCGGCCGGGCGTTGTGGCCTGGTGAACATGGTTTCCTCTCCGATCAACTGCGCAGAACGGCGGCGGCGGCCGCCAGCCCGGTGGATGCTCCGTAGGTGACGCCGATGATCTTGGAGGAGCAGTCGCCGGTGAAGTAGAGGCCCGGGACGCTGCTCTCCAGGTCGGTGGAGAGCTCGATGGCGGGGAACAGGCGCTCCACCACCGGGGCCGCGACCACCGTCTCCGGCCCGATCAGCCCGGGCGCGACCGCTTCCAGGCTGTCGACCATCGCGGCGATGTCGGCGACCCGCCGCGGGCCCAGGACCTCGGCCAGGTCCGTCCACCGCGCCTGCACCAGGCTGGTGCCGGGCCGGTCCGCGCAGCGGCCCCGGCCGAGCAGTTCGATCAGCGGCTGCACCACCGGGAGGCCGTCTCCGGCGGCCGTGGCGCGGCGGCTGAAGTCCAGCGCGTACCGGGTGCCGTCGCCGCCCGGCGGTACCCGCACCGTGGTGACGATGCCGAAGTTGGTGCGCCGGGTGGGCGTGGTCAGGCAGTGCTGCCCGTCCAGCACCACGGTGTCCTGGAAGGCGTACTGCATGATCCGGCCGCCCTCGCAGACGCAGAAGGTCCGGACCGGGTCGCCGTCCCGGTTGAGGAAGGTGAACTTGGGGTTCTGGCAGGAGGCGGTCAGCGGGGCGGCCAGCTGCCGCGTGGTCTCCAGCCGGACGCCGACGTCCACCGTCGGGCTGGGCCGGTGGGCCACCGCGTTGCGGTCGAGCACCTCGCGGACCCAGCCGAGGCCGAGCTTGCCCACCGCCACGATGACGTTCCTGGCCCGGAACACGGTGCCGGCGGCGCCGACCAGCCAGGTGCCGTCCTCGGCCCGGACGACCGACTCCGCGCGGGTGCGCAGGTGCAGGCGCAGTCCGGCCGCGACCGCGTCGGCCACCAGGCCGTCGATCATGCCGAGCGCCTCGTCCACGGTGACCGCCTGCGACAGCGCCTCGTCCGCGAGCGCGAACCCGCTCGGCGGCACGCCGCAGGAGGCGGGCGGCGGCGGCCCGGGCCGGGGCGGCCGGAGGCCGAAGCGGTGCATCAGCCGGTAGACGTCCCGGACCGCGTCGGCCGCCCGGTCGAAGCTCCCCAGCGTCCGTTCCAGGCCGCTGTAGGTCCGGACGCCGCCGCGGCCGTCCTGCTCGATCTTGGACTTGGACAGGCCGCTGACGTACCCGAGGTTGGTGTCGAAGTGGAAGGCGGCGCCGCCCAGTCCGGTCAGGCAGTCGCAGCGGTTGCACTGCAGCCGGAACTTCTCCGCGGACCGGACCGTGCGGCCGCCCATCCGCGCCGACACCTTCGGGCACAGGCTCTGGCGCATGTCGCCGCCCGCCTCCAGCAGCGCGACCCGCGCGCCGCCGGTGGCCAGCCGCCAGGCGGCGAACAGGCCGGCCGGGCCGGCCCCGACGACCACCGCGTCCAACAGCTCCGGCTCAGCCACGGCCGACCCCCGACCAGCGCGGGGTCTCGGCCTCGAACCGCTCGGTGAACGGCCGGAAGAACAGGTGGCCGGTGGGCCGGCCCTGGTCCTCGATGCGGCGGATCATCCAGTGGCAGAGCACCGGGGTCAGCGCCACCACGGACTCGACGTCCTGGCCGGTGAGCCGCGCGTAGTGGCGGAACGCCCGGTCGGCGGCGGTGCGGAAGGCGTTCTCGCCGTGGAAGACCCGCTCGTACAACCAGTCGAAGCCGCGGTCCGGGTAGTCGGGGAAGGCGATCAGCGCCGCGGTGACGACCAGGTTGAGGACGTCGAGGGCGGGCAGGCCGACCGGGCGGTAGTCCTCCCAGTCGATGAGCGACATCCGGCCGTCGCGGTCGACGCGCAGGTTCCACGGCCCGAGGTCGCCGTGGGTGGGGGCGAGCCGGGCCCGCTCCAGCCGCTCCAGCGTGACGGCCGGGAGGCGGACCCCGGCCGGCAGGTAGGCCGCGGCCACCTCCCCGGGGACGGCTCCGACCGGGCGCGGCCCCTGCCGGTGCAGCCGGGCCGCCAGCTCGACGCCGGCGCACAGCACGGCGGGCCACTCCTCGGGCCGGGCGGCGGCCATGAAGGCCGGGAAGTCGGTGGCCGGCACGTGGCTCATCACGAAGCCCCGGTCGAGCCTGCCGACCGGACGCGGGCGCGGCAGGTCGAGCCCGCCGAGCCCGGACAGCAGCTCCCACTCCCGGTCGACCATGTCGTCCTGCGGGTCCAGCGGGACCTTGGCCACGTAGCGGGGCTCCCCGCGGACCGCGGTCTCGACGAACAGCCGCTGGCGCTGCTTGCGCTCGCTGCGCGGGACCCAGGTCCGGAAGGTGATCCCGGCCGGCTCCGCGCCGTCGAGGCGGCGGTGCAGCGCGAGCATCGACTCCTCGGTGCGGAACAGACACTCCCGGTACGCGTCGGTGTTCACCGGGCGCCCCCGACCAGCTCGTCGGCCGGGGCCGGCAGGACCTCGCCGAGCAGCGCCGAGAAGGACGGGCCCTGGAGCAGCGCGCGCAGTTCGGCCACGCCGTCCGCCCGGTCCTCCGGGCCGAGGCCGACGAAGCTCTCGATCCGCTCGTTCATGCCGCGGCGGAACAGCGCGTACCCGCCGTCGTCCGCCAGCAGCCGGCCGACGTGGCCGACGATCGCGGCGGTGCCCTCGAAGTCGTCGGCCGGCACCTCGTACCCGGGGATCAGGTCGGAGAACCGGCTGCCGTGCCGTTCGAACAGGGTGCCGGCCAGCCCCTCCAGGTTGCTGATGTGGCCGTAGTGCTGCTCCGGGAGGGCCATCGGGAAGTGGCCCAGCAGCAGCGCCTCGTGAATGGCCGTCAGGCCCGGGGTGAGCAGGTAGTGCCGGGCGGAGGCCACCGCGGGGATGAAGGCCCGGTGGGACAGGCAGCGGAACTCCGCCGTCCGGCCCCCGACCGCGACCCGCGCGGCCCGGTCGCCGCCGTAGCTGCCCCCGCAGACCGCGACCCGGTCGAACCGCGGCCAGTCGGCCAGCAGGTCCGGGATCCAGCGCGAGACCAGGTGCAGGTACGCGTTGTGGTGGTCGTAGTCGAGCAGGAAGTTCTTGAAGCCGCCGATGTTGACCATCAGGTCGACGGCGTCCTCGGCCGCCCGGGGGACGTCGGCCAGGGCCGGCTCGTCCACGATCGGCCCGGTCAGGTGGGCCCCGACGGCGCCGAGCGCGCGGAGTTCGGCGATCCGCTCGGCCACGCCCGGGAAGTTCTGCGCCGCGGAGACGTCCGCGAGCAGGTGCGCCGCGAAGACCTGCTCGTGCGGGGACAGCTCCGCCAGCACCTCGGCCGGCGGGGCGGAGCCGGTCCGCCGGGAGCGCTCGCACAGCTCGGCGATCCGCCAGGCCGGGGTGTCGAGCTTCCAGAAGGCGAGCAGGCTGTCGACGAGCAGCACCGGCCGGCCGGCGGCGACGGCGCGGAACACCAGGTCGGCGTCCATCACCGAGACCACCCAGTCGGCCCGCCGGATCTCCCGGTCCAGCGCCCCGGCGTCGGCGGCGATGTCGACGAACTCGTCGAAGGCGTCGGCGTTGCGGTGGGCGAAGTCCGCGGCGACGGTGACTCCGGTGAAGACGCGGTGGTGCCCGTCCAGGGCACGGGAGACGGCGGTGAGTTTGGATATCGGGCCAAAGCCGCAGCTCTGGGCGCCGAGCAGGATGCGCATCAGATCACTCCGGGGTCGGGGGCGGTTCGACGAGGGCGCGGGCGATCGAGGCCGCGTCGATGCCGTAGAAGTGGAACAGTCCGGCCTGGTCGAGCACCGGAGCGGGCCGTTCGTCCACGGCCAGGAAGCGGAAGGTGCCGTGCCAGCGCCCGGCGAGGGCGAGGGCGGTCTGGGTCGCCAGGCCGCCGAGGACGTGGTGCTCCTCGACCGTGACCACGGTGGACGCCCCGGAGACCGCCGCCAGCAGGGCCTCCCGGGGGAACGGGAACACCGCGGTCAGGCCGAGCACCCGGACCCGCCGCCCGTGCGGTCGGACCGCCTCGGCGGCGCGCAGCGCCTCCGCGACGGTGCGGCCGGCGGCCACCACCACCGCGTCGCCGGGGGCGTCCGGGTCGCCGGGGGCGCTCGTGCTGTCGGGGCCGTCGAAGTCGAAGACGCCGGGCCGGTCGAAGGAGAAGGGGGTGTCGGCGGCGTGGACCACCGGGTCCTCGCGCGCGCCGAGCCGGACGTAGCGGGGGCCGCCGCCGAGCACGGCGTCCCGTACCGCCCAGTCGGCCGCGTGGACGTCCGCGGGGCAGTACACCCGGGTGTGCGGCATGGCCGACAGCGCGCCCAGGTCCTCCGGGACGTGGTGGGTCGCGCCCAGCGTCCCGTAGCCGAGGCCGCCGCCGACGCCGAGGACGGTGACGTCCAGGCCGGGGCGGCAGATGTCGATGCGGAGCTGCTCGGCCGCCCGGCGGACCAGGAAGGGCGCCATCCCGCAGACCACCACCCGCTGGCCGGCCCGGGCCAGCCCGGCGGCGACGCCCATCAGGTTGCCCTCGGCGATGCCCACGTCGATGAAGCGGTCGGGGTGCCGGGCGGCGAACGCGGTGGCGAGCGCGCGGCCGTCGGCGGCCAGCGCGACCAGGTCGGGCAGCCGGTCGCCGAGGTCGGCCAGCGCCCGGGCGACCGCGGGCCGCATGCCGGCGGCCGGCCCCGTCCCGGGGTTCCGCTCAGTCATCGGCCACCGCCCGTCCCCGGTCCAGGGCGGCCAGGGCGGCCGCCAGCCGGGCGGGGTCCAGCGTGCCGGTGTGCCAGTCCGCGCTGTGCTCCATGAACGGCACCCCCTTCCCCTTCACCGTGTGGGCGAGCAGCACCGTGGGCTGCCCGTCGGGCGCGGCGGTCTCCGCCAGGGCGGCCCGCAGCGCCGCGTGGTCGTGGCCGTCGACGGTCACCGTCCGCCAGCCGAAGGCCCGCCACTTCCGGTCGAGCGGGCCCAGGTCCAGGACCTCCGCGGTCGTCCCCTCCTGCTGCATCCCGTTGACGTCGACCAGGGCGACCAGGCGGTCCAGCCGGCGGTGGGCGGCGAACATCGCCGCCTCCCAGACCGACCCCTCGTTCAACTCGCCGTCGCCGAGCACCACGTGGGTGCGGTGGCCGCGCCCCTGGAGCCTGGCCGCCTCGGCCAGGCCCGCGCCGATCGACAGGCCGTGGCCCAGCGCCCCGGTGGCCGCGTCGACCCCCGGCACGCCGTCCACCGGGTGGCCGGCCCAGGGGCCCGGCCGCTCGGTGTCCAGCAGCCCGTGCTCGGCCAGCACCGCGTAGAGGGCCCACACCGCGTGCCCCTTGCTGAGCACCAGCCGCGGCCGGCCCGGGTCGGACGGGTCGCCCGCCGGCGCGCCGGTCTCCCGCAGGACCGCGACCAGCAGGTCGACCACGGAGAGCGATGAACCCAGGTGGACCTGCTGGTCCTCGGCGAAGCGCAGGATGCGCCGCCGCGCGCCGAGCGCCAGCTCGGCGGGCGCCCGCACCGGCCCCGCCGCTGCCCGCGTGGACGTCATCGGCCGGACGTCAGACCGTGCCGCGGCGGTACACCGACACGTGGTTGCCCGACCTGGCGTTGAACGGCTCGCCGAGCCACCCGCCGGTGCGCTCGACCAGGGTCAGCCCCGCCAGGCGCGCCATCAGGTCCATCTCGGAGGGCCAGACGTAGCGCAGGAACGCCGGGAACAGCTCGACCTTGCCCTGCTTGAGGTGGATGTGCTGCTCCAGGATCTGCTGGGTCGAGGGGTCGTGCTTGTCCGCCTCGATGAGCACGTGGTCCAGGCCCATGTCGTGGACCTGGGTCCACGAGTTGCGCCGGAAGCGGGTGGGGTCGGGCATGAACGCCTCGACCACGAAATGCCCGCCCGGCTCCAGGGCCGCCGCCGCGCTGGAGAAACAGGAAATCTGCTCCTCCTGGGTCTGCAGGGCGTAGATCGTGTTCAGCACGAGAAAGGCCAGGGAATAGCTCTGCTCCACCTCGAAGGAGGAGATGTCCGCCTTCGTGACCGGAATTCCGGCGCCCCCCTCCTTTTCCCGCAGCTTCTCGGTCATCTCCTCCGACGAGTCGATTCCGTGCACTTCGATGCCGCGCTCGACGAGCGGCACCGCGATGCGGCCGGTGCCGATGGCGAGTTCCAGGACGGGGCCGTCGCCGGCGAGCTTCGCCAGGAAGTCGACGGCCTGCTCAGGGCCGGGCCAGGGCAGGCCGTCGTAGATCTCCGCCCAGCGACTGCCGTACGTCTGCGCATTCCATGCACTCATCTGACGTCCTCTCGTGACACCGGAAAGAAGCGATAGCGAGACCATGGCACGGTGCCGTTCCCGACACCATCGGGCCATCGGTGAAAGTTGCTGACAGTCCGCAAATGACCACCCCGGCAAAACGGGCAAAAGCTTTCACGGCCGACATCGGAGAAGCCGATCCCGTTGCGTTCCGGCGGCCCGCTCCGCCACGATGGGGCACCGGAAATCCCCGGCCGGGAATCGGCACGGACCGCATGCGGGAAAACCGATCAGGAGGGATCCATGTCCGAACCAGCACCCGCGGCCACCGGTCGGGATCCGCTGTCCGCGCCGCGGATCCGGGACCTCCGCGACCTCGCCCTGCGCGAACTGGCCGCCTGCCCGGCGACCGGCCCGGCCCTGGCGGAGTGGGAGGGCCGCCACCTCGGACGGCGCGGCTCGCTCGCCCGGCACCGGGCGCTGATCGGCCAGGCGCCCCCGGCGCACCGGCCCGCGCTCGGCCGCCTGCTCGGCACGGCCGCCGCCGAACTGGCCCGGGCCCTGCGGGAACGGCGGGAGCGGCCGACCGACCCCGCCGCAACGACCGACCCCGCCGCGCCGACCGACCCCGCCGCGCCAGCCGCTTCCGCCGCGCCGACCGGGACGCTCGACCCGTGCCTGGCCCGGCCGGCCGCGCCGCCGCCGGAGCCGCACCCGGTCAGCCGGCTGGCGGACGAAGTCGCCCACTACTTCGGCCGGTCGGGGTTCACCCGGCGCGCGTCCCGGCAGATCGAGGACGTCGCCCACAGCTTCGACCTGCTGGGCGTCCCCGCCGACCACCCCACCCGCAGCCCGCAGCACACCTACTTCACCGAGGACGGCGCGGTGCTGCGCTCCCACACCACCGCGTCCGCGCTGCGGCTGCTGCGCGAGCTGCCGCCGGGCCGGAGCGCCCGGTTCGTGGTCGACGGTCCGTGCCACCGCCGCACCGTCCCCGGGCCGCGGTTCGTGACCCAGTTCCACCAGTCCGAGGCGGTGGCCGTGGGCCCGCGCATCCGGCTGAGCGACCTCAAGGGCCTGGCCCTGGGGCTCTGCGCGGAGGTGCTCGGCCCGGGCGTGCCCGCGCGGCTGCGGTTCCGCACCCTGCCGTACGTCTCCCCGGGGCTCGCCATCGACGTCGCCTGCACCCCGTGCGGGTCGGCGGGCTGCGGCCTCTGCCTGGGCAGCGGGCACCTGGAGGTGATCTCGGGCGGGATGCTGTCCGCCGCGGTGATGCGGTCGGTCGGGGCGTCCCCGCAGGTCCGGGCCCTGTCGCTGGCGGTGTCCCTCGAACGCGTGCTGGCGATCCGCCACGGCCTCGACGACATCCGGCACTTCCTCGACAACGACCTGTCCGTTCTCACCCAGACCTACTGAGGGGGCGTCAGATGCGGGTCCCGGTCTCCTGGTTGAACGAGTTCCTGCACCGCGAGCTGTCCGTGCGCGAGATCGACGAGCTGCTGGGCGAGGCGGGGATCGCCGTCACCGGCGCCGACTCCGCCGGCCTGCTCAGCCCGCTGGTGGTGGCCGGCCGCGTCGAACCCGGCCCGGCCGGGCGGCCGGGCACCGTCCGGGTCGCGGTGCCCACCGGGGAACTGGTGCGGCTGCCGGACGGGGTCGGGGAGGCGCCGCCCCCGGGCAGCGTGGTCGCGGTGGCGCTGCCCGGGGCCAGGCTCTTCGCCACCGCCGACCGGTCCGGCCCGGAACCGGTACGCGGCAGGCTGCTCCGGGTGGGCCCCGCCGGACACCCCGGACAGCCGGTCGGTCGGATCTGCACCAGCGCCGAACTCGGCCTCGGCCCGCACCCGCACGTCCACCTGCTGGCACCCGGCTCGCGACCCGGGACCCCGGTCCGGGCACTGCTGCCGGAGGCGCGCGCCGAGGAGGTGCTCACCCTCCGGATCCCGGACGCGCTGGCGCACTGCGGCGGGCTGTGGGGCCTGGCCGGGGAGATCAACCTCCGGCTGGACGGCCCCGGGACGGCCACCACGGCCACCACGGCCACCGCCGGCACCGCCGACCCCGGGGGCACCCGTCCCCCCGGGTCGCCCGACGCGCCGGTCCTGGAGGTCCGCGCGCCGGAGGTCTGCGCCGCGGCCCTGCTGCTGCCCCACCCTCCGGCCGCCGGGCCCGCGCCGGACTGGGAGCGGGCCGCACTGGCCGGCCTGACGGCCGACGACGGGCTCGACCGGGTGCTGCTGATCGCCGCGTTCGAGTACGGGGTGCGGCTCTCCGCCCACCGGCTGCCGGCCGAGGGGCGGGTCCGCGTCCGGCTGGACGACCCCGCCGGGGCCCGCGCGCCGGGCGGTGCGCCCGACCGGGCGGACCACGCCCACCTGCCGCTGACCGTCACCCCGCGCCCGACACCGCCCTCGCCGTCCGTGCCGCCGCCGTCCGTGCCGCCGCTGCCGCCGGGCGCGGAGCGTCTGTTGGTGCTGGCGACCGCCGAGGCGGGGAACGCGCCGGACGGCGAGCGCTGTCGGCGTGCCGTCGCCCGGGTCGGCGCGCTGCTGGACCCCGGGACGCCGTCGGGGGGCCGGGCCGTCTCGGTGGCCTTCGGTCCGACGGCCGGGCGGCGGACGCTCACCCTCGACCCCGCCGCGCTGCGGTCGCTGTCCGAGGGCCCGGCCGAGGGCCCGTCCGAGGGCCCCGCCGGGGGCCCGGCGTACGGTCGGCTGCTCGCCCTGATCGGTGCGGACTGCGACTGGACCGACGGCGGGCTGCGCGTCCGGGTGCCGCCCTCCCGGCCCGATCTGCGCGGTCCGGAGGACCTGGTGGCCGAGCTGGTCCGCCTGCACGGGCTGGGCCGGATCCCGGCGACGCTGCCCGACGGCGAGGTCCGCCCCGAACCCGACCACCGCCACCGCGCCCTGGCGGCGCTCCGCCGCACCCTGGCCGGGTGCCGGTTCCACGAACTGCTGACCCCGGTCGTCGGCACCGGCCCGGCGCCCGCGGACGGCCCGGCCCGGGAGGACCCCTGGTGCGCACCGGTGCTCGGGCTGGCCGGGTCCGGGCCGGGCCGGACCCGCTTCGTGCGCCGCAGCCTGGTGCCCGGCCTGGCCGCCGCCGCCCGCGCCCAGTCCCCCGCCACGGCCCCGCACGCGCTGTACGAACTGGGCATGGTGCTGGACCCGCTCGGGCCGGACGGCGCGCGGGAGCGGACCTCGCTGGCACTGCTGCACACCCCCGCCGACCCGCCGGGGGCACCGGGGACGGGACCGCTCCGGGAGGCCGGCTACTGGCAGGTCCTGGACGCCGTCAAGGCGCTGCTGCGCCCGCTCGCCGCGGGCCCGCTGCGCACCGAGCTCCTCGACGACCCCGCGTTCCGGCCCGGCACCGCGGCGCTGCTGCTGGTCGCCGGGCAGCCGGTCGGCCGTCTCGGCGTGCTCCCGGCGGGCGCTCCCGCCGAGCGCTCCGCGGTGGCCGAACTCGACGTGGACCGGCTGCTGTCGCTGCCGCGGGTGCCCCGGACGGTCACCACGCCCGCGCGCTTCCCCGAAGTCCAGCGCGACGTCTGCCTGTTGCTGCCGCCCGGACCGGCCGCCGGACCGGTGCTGGCCGCGCTGGCGGACTCGGGGCCGCTGGTGCGCCGGGTCGACGTGCTCGACGTCTACGACGTCCCGGGCGAGCACCGGGCGGTCACCGTCCGGCTGGTCCTCGGGTCGCGCTGGCACACCCTGGAGCGCCGGGAGGCCGGCGCGGCCGTGGAGCTCGCGGTCGCCGCGGCCGTCGCGGCGGGCGCCTGGGGGACCAGGTCGTAGCCGCCGGTCGGCCGCTGCGCGGCCCCCAGCACTGGACCGCCCCGGAGGGGGCCCCTGATTCCGGAGCCCGACCGCCGGGCTGGAACGAGAAGAGGAACATGGACAACCACGATGCCTGGGGGGCGCGTTCACGGCGCGGCCTCGCCCTCCTCGTGACAGCGGTGCGCTCGCAGCCGCTCCCGTTCGCCGGGGCACTGGCCGGCAGCGCGCTCTACGCGGGAACCACCGTGGCGACCGCGTGGCTGCTGGGTCAGGTGACGAACCACGTGCTGGCCGCCCGGGCCGCCGGTTCGGCGGTGCCCGGCCTCGCCGCGGACACCGCCTGGCTGCTCGGCGCGGCCCTGCTCCAGGTCGTCGGCTTCGTGTGCCGCGAGAGCCTGTCGGCGGTGATGCGCCACCGGTTGCAGGCCGACCTGCGCCGTCGCCTGGTGCGCCGCTATGCCGTGCTGCCGCCGGCCAGGCAGCGCCAGCGGGCGACCGGCGACCTGCTGTCCGTGATCGACGCGGACGTGGAGGTCACCTGGCAGGCGGTCCGCCTGCTGCCGTCGGCGTGCAGCGCCCTGCTGATGCTGGCGGCGGGCATCACGGCGATGTTCCTGACCGCCCCGGCCTTCGGCTGGATCGGCGTGGTGCTGCTGCTGGTCGTGCTGACCTTCTGCGTGGCGTTCGAGTACCGGGCCGGGCCGCTGGTCGCCCGGCTCCAGGCGGTGCGCGGCCGACTGGCCGCCGTCGCGCACGAGAGCTTCGAGGCGGCGCTGCTGGTCAAGGCCACCGGCCGGGCGGAGTCGGAGACCGCGCGCTTCGCCGAGTCGGCCGAGCGGCTGCGGCAGGCGAGCCTGGCCGCGGGCCGGGTCCGCTCCGTCTTCGACCCCGTGATGGAGGCGCTGCCCGGTGCGGCCATGCTGGCGGCCCTGCTGGTGGGCGCCCTGGAGGTGCGCTCCGGGAGGATCGAGCCGGGGGCGGTGGTCCAGGTCGCCTTCCTGATCGCCCTGTTGGGGCTGCCGATGGTCTCGGTCGGCTGGATCATCAGCGAGTTCCCGCTGAACGCCACCGCCTTCGCCAGGGTCGAGGCGGTGCTGGCCGACGCCGGACCGCCGTCGGCGGCGGGCCCCGGGTCGGACGCCACCGGCCCGGACGCGGACACGGCCACCACCGGTCCGGACCCGGCACCGGACCCGGACCCGGCCGCCGCCGGTTCCGGCGCGGCCGCCGTCGCGCTGGAGCGGGTCTCGCTGGTCCACCCGGACGCGCCCGAACCCGCCGTGCGCGAGGTGTCGTTCGAGGTGGCTGCCCACCGGCAGGTCGTCCTGGTCGGGCGCTCGGGTTCGGGGAAGTCCTCGCTGTGCGCCCTGCTGGCGGGGCTGGCCGTCCCGTCCTCGGGCAGGGTGCGGCTGGACGGGACGGACCTGCGGCTGCTCGACCCGGCGCGGGCCACCGAGCGGATCGCCCTGCTGCCCCAGCAGCCGTTCCTGTTCCAGGACTCGATCCGGGCCAACATCCGTCTGGGGGCCGACGCGGACGACCGGGAGGTCCGGCGGGCGCTGCGGCTGGCGCAGGCCGAGGGGTTCGTCGACGCCCTGCCCGACGGGCTGGACACGCCCGTCGGCGAACGCGGGCACACCCTGTCCGGCGGCCAGCGCCAGCGCCTCGCCCTGGCCCGGGCGCTGCTCCGCCGGCCGGGGCTGCTGGTCCTGGACGACGCCACCTCCGCGGTCGACCCGCTGGTGGAGGCGGCGATCCTGGACGGGCTCGGCGCCCTGCGCCCCGAACTGACCGTGGTGATGGCCTCGTCCAGCCTGGCCGCGGTCGAACGCGCCGACGAGGTGGTCTACCTGGAGCGGGGCGCGGTGCGCGCCCGCGGACCGCACGGGGAGCTGCTGGCCGCCTTCCCGGCGTACCGGCAGCTGGTCACCGCCTACCGCCGCGACCGGGAGCGGCGCGCCGACGGCGCCGGTCTCCACGGCGCCCCCACCGACAAGGAGTTCGCCGGATGAGCAGCAGCACCATCTCCGAGGCCCCGGGCGGGGCCTGGGCCGTCATGCGGCGCGGGATCGCGCTGTCCGACGAGTTCCTGCGGGGCATCACCGCGACCGTCCTGCTGGGGCTGGTCGCGGTGGCCGGCCGGGTGGCCCTGCCGGTCGCCCTCCAGCGGGCCCTGGACGGGGCGACCCGGGACGGGGCCGGGACGGGGGCGGTGGTCTGGCCGGTGGTCGGCGCGGGCGTCGCGGTCGTGACGACGGCGGCGGCCGGCTACTGGGTGAGCGTCCGGCTCTACCGGGCCAGCGAGGCCGGTCTGGCCGCCACCCGGACGTCCGCCTTCCGGCACATCCACGACCTGCCGCTGGTGGTCCAGGAGGCCGAACCGCGCGGCGCCCTGGTGGCGCGGGTGACCTCGGACGTCGACACGGTCAGCAGCTTCCTGCAGTACAAGGGCCTGATGCTGGCGCTGAGCGCCCTGCAGATGCTGACCACCACCCTGGTGATGGCCTACTACGACCTGCGGCTGACCCTGCTGGTCTGGGCCTTCCAGCTGCCGCTGATCGTGTTCCTGAACCGCAGTCAGAACTCGCTGTCGCGCCTCTTCGGCACCCTGCAGGACCGCCTCGCGGGGCTCCTCGGGGTCACCGGCGAGACCCTGAACGGCGGGGAGACGATCCGGGTCTACGGGGCGCGGGGCTACGCGGTGGCCCGGGCCGACCGGGCGGTGGCGGACGTCCACGCCGCCCAGACCCGCTGCCAGTGGGGGACCACGGCGGCCCAGACCGTCGCCGAGCTGGTCCCCAGTCTGATCACCGTCGCGCTGGTGCTGGTCGGCGCGCGGCTCACCGGCGACGGGCTGACCGTCGGCGACCTGACGGCGTTCCTGTTCCTGGCCGTGCTGTTCGTCACCCCGACCCGGATGGGCGTCACCGCGTTCACGGAGGCGCAGCGCGCGCTGTCGGGCTGGCGCCGCCTGCTCGGCGTCCTCGCCGTGCAGGCGCAGGACCCGGTGGACGACGCGGCCCGGACGGTGCTCGGCGCCGAGCCGGCCGCGATCTCCTTCGCGGGGGTGCGGTTCGCCTACCCGGGGGGCCACGAGGTGCTGCACGGCGTGTCGGTGGTGATGGAGCCGGGGCAGCGGGTGGCGGTCGTCGGGGAGACCGGTTCGGGCAAGACCACCTTCGCCAAGCTCGCCTGCGGCCTGCTCCGCCCGAGCGGCGGGCAGGTGCTGATCGGCGGCGTGCCGGTGGACCGGATCGACCAGGGCTCGCTGCGGCGCCGGGTGGTCATCGTGCCCCAGGAGGGCTTCCTGTTCGACACCACCATCGCCGAGAACATCCGGTTCGGGGTGCCGGACGCCGACGACGGGCGGATCCGGCGGGCGTTCCGGGAGCTGGGCCTGGACGAGTGGCTGGAGTCGTTGCCGCTGGGCCTGCGCACCCCGGTCGGGGTGCAGGGCGGCTCGCTGTCCGCCGGGGAGCGCCAACTGGTCGCCCTGGCCCGGGCGCACGCGGCCGACCCGGCCGTGCTCCTGCTGGACGAGGCCACCTCGGCGGTGGACCCGGCCACCGAGGACCGGATCCAGCGGGCGCTGGAGAAGCTGACCACCGGGCGGACCGCCGTGGTGGTGGCGCACCGGCTGGTGAGCGCGCAGAGCGCGGACACCGTCCTGGTCTTCGACCGGGGCCGGATCGTCGAGGCGGGCCCGCACGCCGAACTGCTCGCCCGCGACGGGACGTACGCCGCGCTGCACGACGCCTGGATCACCCGGCCCCAGTACGGCTGAGCCGCGGCACCGCCGACCGCCCCCCACCGTCCCGCCCGCCAGGAGGACCAGCAGCATGGATTTCCGGATCTTCGTCGAACCCCAGCAGGGGATGGGCTTCGCCCAGCAGGCCGCCACCGCCCAGGTCGCCGAGAGCCTCGGCTACGACGGCTTCTTCCGCTCCGACCACTACCTGGCGGTGGGCCCGGGGCCCGGCCTGCCCGGCCCCACCGACTCCTGGGTCACGCTGGCCGGCCTGGCCCTGCGGACCAGCACGATCCGGCTGGGCACGCTGCTGTCCGCCGCGACCCTGCGGCTGCCGGGGCCGCTGTCGATCCAGGTGGCCCAGGTCGACGAGATGTCCGGCGGCCGGGTGGAGCTCGGGCTGGGCGCCGGCTGGTACGAGGAGGAGCACGCCGCCTACGGCATCCCCTTCCCGGCCCGGCGCTTCGGCCCGCTGGAGGAGCAGTTGCGGATCCTGCGGGGGCTGTGGGCGACCCCGGCGGGGAAGACCTTCGACTTCGCGGGCGAGCACTACCGCCTCACCGGCTGCCCCGCGCTGCCCAAGCCGGTGCAGCGCCCGCACCCGCCGATCATCGTGGGCGGCCGGGGGCCGCGGCGCACCCCGGAGCTCGCGGCCCGGTACGCCGACGAGTACAACGTCGGGTTCGTCCGCCCGGAGGTGGCCCGGGCCCAGTTCGACCGGGTCCGCGACGCCTGCCGGGCCCTGGGCCGCGACAGCGGCACCCCCGTCCTCTCGGTCGCCCTGGTGGCGTGCTGCGGCAGCACCCCGGCCGCGGTGACCGCCCGGGCCCACCGGATGGAGCGCGGCGAGGCGGAGCTGCGCGCCACCGGGCTGACCGGGTCCCCCGCGGAACTGGTGGACAAGATCGGCCGCTACCGGGAGGCGGGGGTGGAGCGCGTCTACCTCCAGCTGCTGGAGCCGGAGGACTACGACCACATGGAGCTGATCGCCCACCAGGTCATTCCGCAGACGAGGTGACCATCGCCCGCCGGTCGGGGCCGGCCGCCCCGCCCGCCGCGGGGACCAGCCCCCGGGTGCACGCCTCCACCCCGGCCTGGAAGCGGCTGCTGACGCCGAGCGAACTCATCAGGTCCGAGAGGTACCGCCGGCAGGTGCGCACCGACAGGCCGAGCCGGCGGGCCACCACGTCGTCCTTGGCGCCGCTGGCCAGCAGGCGCAGGATCGACAGCTTGACCTGGTCGATGACCTGCGGCGGCTGCGCCTCGTCGGCGAGGAACGGCACGCCGCGGTCCCAGCAGTTGGTGAAGATCCCGGCCAGGACGGAGATCACCACCGGGTGGCGGACCAGCACCGCGGCCTGCGGCCCGTCCTCGGGGTCCGGGCCGTCCTGCCCGGCCCCGTCGGCCGCCAGCAGCAGGGCGCAGCGGTGGTCGAACAGGACCAGCTGGGCCGGGAGTTCGTCGATGGTGCGGAACCGCGCCCCGTGCGCGCCGAGCGTCTCGGCCAGGCCCTCGGTGGGCAGGTGCAGCCGGGCGCCGTGCTGGTGGACGGCGCGGATCGCGACGCCGCGGCGCAGCGCGTCCCGGCACTGGTCGGTGCGCCGCTCCCACTGGCGGTCGAAGCTCCCGCTGTCCGCCTGGAGCAGCAGGAGCTGCTGGGAGGTGCGGCCGATCTCCAGGTCGAGCAGGGCGTCGAGGGCCTCGTCCCCGACGATCTCGAAGGTCTGCTGCGAGCGCGCGCCGGTGACCGACTCGTGCACCGGGACGAGCAGTTGCAGCTGGGTGCGCAGCCGCTCCGCCAGGGCCGCGCGGCGGCGGGCCTCGGCCTCCATCGGCACCACCAGCGCGGCCATCGCGGCGTGCGGCTCGACGGCCAGCCAGTCCCGGTCCGAGTGCGCCTCCACCACCCGGAGGCTGCTCAGCAGCCGGTACACCTCGTCCACCCGCTCCAGCGGGACGTCCGCGCTGGCGCTCAGCCACTCGTCGTCCCGGCGGCCCTCCTCCAGCAGTCGGCGGTAGGCGGCCACCGCGAGCTCGTCCAGGTCGGGTATCGGGTTCTCGGACGTGTCCATGTGCTCCTCCAGCCGGCCACACGTAGCGACGCACCGTCAGTCGGCCTCCCGGAGGAGGCCCCCGCGACTGTGGCACCGGCGGCCGCGGGGCGACAAGGGAGTTGTCTCCTGTGGCGGTCGGCCGCACCTGCGGCGGGGAGTTCCGGCCTGGCCGGTACTCCCCCGCCGCAGCCGTAGCCGGGCCGGACGGGGCTGCCTAGATTCGATCCGCAGGCAGCCGACCCGAAGGGGATCCCCATGAACGCGCACGCTCCAGACGGCGGAGGGCCCGGCCGCATCGACGCCCTCTCGATCGGTGAACTCGCGGCCTTCGACCTCTCGCTGTACCACGCCACCCTGCTGGCCGGCCGGGCGCTGGCGGCCTTCGCCCCGCGCACCGGTGACATCGCGCCGCGGGCGGCCCTGGTCCGCGCGATCCACAGCCTGGTCTCCCAGGCCGACCTGCTGCACACCCGGGCGCTGGAGCTGCGGGTCCGGCCGGACCGGCTGGGGCGGCCCTCCGCGGAGGCGGTCGAGGAGGTGACCGCCGTCCTGGCGGCGGACGACCCGGAGCAGGCGCTCGCCTGGGGGTACGCCCTGCTCCGGGAACTCGCCGTGCTGTACCGCACCTCCCGCGACCAGTGCGCGGAGGAGACCACCTACCACGACCGGCGGCTGTACGACCTGTGCCTCGGCCTGGCCCTGGAGCCCCAGCAGCCGGCGGCCGAACTCGGCCTGCCCGACGTCGAGTCGGGCGCGATCCTGCGCGGGGCGCACCGTCCGGGGCCGTCGGTCACCCCCACCGGCACCGTCCCGCTGTCCCCCGCGCCCTGCCCGCACCGCAGCTACCCCGCCTGGGCGGGCCGGGTCCCGGCGATCGGCGGCGCCACCCCCGACCCCGATCCGAGCCTGCTCGACGACGACACCCTGGTCTACCTGATGCGCAAGAGCATCCAGATCGAGTTCATCGCCACCGACGTCCCGCTGCGCAGCATGGCGGACTTCGCGGACCTGCCGCTCGGCTTCTACCTCGACATGACCCGGCACGGCCACGACGAGATGCGGCACACCCACCTGCTGATCGAGGAGATCGCCCGGCTGGGCGTGGACTACCGCCAGTTCCCCTACCGCGACCCGGACCTCTACGCGGCGATGGCCGGACAGCCGCTGGACCACCGGATGATCGTGCTCAGCCGCACCGGCGAGGACGCCGCCATCGAGGTCTTCGGCAACGCGGTCCCCCGGATGCGGGCCGCCGGGTACGAGTCCGTCGGCCTCATGTTCGACCACGTGCTGGCCGACGAGGTCCGGCACGTCACCTACGCCAACCGCTGGCTCGACCACCTCTACGGCGGCGACGAGCTGGCGGTGGAGGAGGCGACCGCGCGGGTGCTGCGGCGGCACAACGAACTCGTCGACGAGATCGGGCTCGGCGACTACGCCAAGCGCGAGACGGACCACATGGCGTTCCGCGGCCGGGGCAAGCCCGACCTCGAACTGCGGGCGCTGGCCGGGTTCAGCGAGCGGGACCTGCGGCGGCTGGCCGGCGACACCGTCTGACCCCCGGACCCCCGGGCCCGCACCGGAGTCGGCCGGGCTCCGCTGCGGGCCCGGCCCGCGGGCGGGGTGGCGGCTCTCCGCAAGGCGCGAACCCGAGGGCCACCGCCGCCTGTGCCCGGGCCGCGGCTCGGGCACGCTGGCGGCATGCCTTCCTCCGCGTACGCACGTGACCTGCTCGCCCCGGCCGGACCGACCGCGACCGCCCCGCTCCGCCCCGCCCGCGCCGGGGACGCCCCCGGCCCGCGCCCGCCCGCCCTCCGACCGGCCCGGCCGGGGGTACGGCCGCCGGCCCGCGAGCACCGCTTCGGCTGGCTCGCCCCCATGGTGGTGTGGCCGACGGCCCGGTGGCTGCTCCCGGCGCCGGCCCGCCGCCCCCAGGGCGGCGGCACCCGCCGCCGGGACGACGAGGCGCTGTTCGCCGCGGTCTCCTTCATCCTCACCAGCCGCGCCCCGTGGCGGGCCGTCCCGCCGGGCTTCGGGGTCTCCTGGCAGCACGCGCACCGCAGTTTCCGCCACTGGAGCGACCACGGGACGTGGGACCGGCTGGCGCTCGTCGCGCACTCCCGGCAGGCGCCGGACCAGGTCAGGTACTGGGCCGACCGGCTGGCCGCGTCCGCGGCGGGCCGGGGGTGCGGCCGCGAGCCGGAGGACCCGGGCTGAGCCGGGCCTCCGGTCCTCGTGCCGCGCGGCCGGGCCGGGCTAGCCGGTGGCCAGCAGCGACCGGATGCGGTCCGCGCCCAGTGCCAGCAGCAGGGTGGGGAGCCGGGGGCCGGTGTCGCGGCCGACCAGGAGTTCGTAGAGCAGTGCGAACAGCTCGCGCTGGGCCGTCTTCAGCTCCGGTGACGCCGGGGCGTCCAGCGGCAGTCCGGCCCGCAGCTTCGGGACGCCGTACACCAGCGAGGTCAGGCCGGCGAGCGACCAGTTCGCGTCCAGGCCCTCCACCAGCAGCTTGAGCGCCGTCCGCTCGTCCTCGGTCAGCCGGGCCAGCCGCTCCGTGTCGGGCTCGGTGCGCACCTGGGTGCGGTCCTGCGCCGGGACGTAGGTGCGCACCCACTCCTGGGCGCGGTCGAGTCGCGGCCGGGCCCGGTCCAGGTTCGCCAGCGGCTCGTCGGGGGTGAGGTCGCGCAGGATCCGCAGGGTCTGCTCCGGGTCGCCGGCCGCCACGTCGGCGACCGACGCCAGGGTGCGGAACGGCAGCGGCCGGGGGGTGGTGGGCAGCGGGCCGGCGGCCGGGCCGGCCGAGCGGGCCAGCATCGCCGCGTCGGCCTCGGTGGCGGTGCCGGAGTCGACCTTCCGCCCGAGCGCGTCCCACTCGTCGTAGACCCGCTGGATCTCCTGGTCCAGTGCGATCTGGAAGGACTGCCGCGGCTGCCGCCGGCCGTACAGCCAGCGCAGCACCGGGGGTTCGAGCACCTTCAGGATGTCGGCTGGGGTGGGGACCCCACCCTTCGAACTGCTCATCTTGGCCATGCCGCTGATGCCGACGAAGCTGTAGCCGAGGTACTTCGGCGGCAGCCCGTCGAAGACCTCGCGCACCAGCTGCGAGCCGACGGTGAAGGAGGACCCGGGCGAGGAGTGGTCCACCCCGCCGGCCTCGAAGGTGACCCCCTCGTACGCCCAGCGCATCGGCCAGTCCACCTTCCAGACCAGCTTCCCGCCGTCGGTCCCGGACAGCGCGAACCCGTCCTGGTGCCCGCACGCGCACCGGTAGCGGATCCGGGTGCTGGCCTCGTCGAAGTCGACGACTGCGGTGGAGTCCCGTCCGCAGTCCGCGCAGTACGGGCGGTACGGGTGGTAGCCGCCCGCTCCGTCGGCGGCCGCCCCGTCCTCGTCCTCGTCCGCTTCGGGACCGTCCGCCGGGGCGGCGGCGGCCTGCTTGGTGCGGTACCGCCCGAGGACCTCGTCGATCCGGTCGCGCTGCCGCATCGCGTGCACGATCCGGTCGCGGTAGGCGCCGGAGCCGTACATCCGGGTCTGGCTGATCTCGTCCACCTCGACGCCCAGCCGGGCCAGCGCCTCGCGCAGCGGCGCCTTGAAGTGCTCGGCCCAGTCGGCGTGTTCGCCGCACGGGTCGGGCACCGCCGTCAGCGGCCGGCCGATGTGCTCGGCGAACCCGGCCGGCACCCCGGCCGGGACCTTGCGCAGCCGGTCGTAGTCGTCCCAGGAGAGCAGGTGGCGGCAGTCCAGGCCGCGGCGGCGGAGTTCGTCGGCCACGAAGTGCGGCACCATGATCTCGCGCAGGTTGCCCAGGTGGACCGGGCCCGACGGGCTGATGCCGGAGGCGCACACCAGCGGGGTGCCGCCGCGGCGTTCGCTCTCCTCGATCACCTGGTCCGCTGCGGCCACCACCCAATCGCTCTGCTTCACGGCCACGGCAAGTTCCTCCAGTTGACGCTGCTTCAAATGCCGACAGCCTAGGGCCGGTTCGGCAAGATCCACATCCAGCCGCCGCCCGGGCGCCCGCGCCGGGACGGCACCGCCGCCATTCAGTGAATACGATAACGATTGTCATTCTGGTGTGGTCCGTGGTTCAGTGGTGCCGCCCCCACGCCGACCCCGGAGCGCCCCCCGTGGATTCCGTCCCCCCGCTCGTGACCGCCCTGCGCGGCCTCGCCGAACGCCCGGCGCTGATCGGCGACGACGGCCGGCCGGTCAGCGGCGCCGCGCTGCTGACCGGCGCGGTGCCCGCCGACGCGCTGTCGCAGGCCGTGGCCGCCCGGGTCCGGGCCGCCCGGGCGGCGACCCGCGAGTCGGACCCGCACGAGCGCCGGCTGCGGTACTGGGCCAGCGTCCTCGGACCGCTGCCGATCCGGCACACCGTGCTGCTGCCGCCCACCGGCCTGGGCGTCGAACTGGCCCTGGCCACCCTGCTGGCCGGCGGCACGGTCGTCCACGGCGACCCGGACCGGCCGCCGGCCGAGCTGCTCGCCGACCTGGCCCGCTCGCGCTCCACCCACCTCAGCCTGCCCTCCGAACTGCTCTGGCGGATCAGCGAGTTGGGCGACCAGTACGCCCAGGACCTGGACGACCTGCGCCGGGTGCTGCACGTCGGCCCCGAACCGCGCCAACAGGACGTGTACGCCGCCGTCGAGGCGCTGGGCGCGGTCGTGGCGCACGTCCGCGCGCCCCGCAGCGACGCCGAGAGCTCGGACACCGCCCTGCGGAAGGTCGCCGCCGCCGCCACCGACGCCGCCTGGAAGCGGCTCATCGGCGTCAGCGCCGAGCAGGCCCGGGTGTTCACCGCCCGCCTGGACGCCGCCGTGCTCTCCTCGATGCTGCTCGCCCTGCGCCGCGACGGCGTCCTCGAGGAACCCGGCCGCGGCCACCGGCTCCCCGAAGTCCTGCGCGCGGCCCGGGTCGCCCCCGCCCACCACCGGCTGGTCGGACGCTGGCTGGCCGAGCTGACCCGGCACGGGCTGACGACCCGCCGGGGCGAGCTGTTCGCCGCGACGCGGCCGGTCCGCCCGGCGGACACCGCCCACGCCTGGCAGTCGGCCGCCGACGCCTGGACCGGCCGGCTCGGCTCGGCCACCGTCATCGACCACCTGCGCACCGCCGCCGAACGGCTGCCCGCCCTGCTGACCGGCGAACAGCAGGCCGCCGCCCTGCTGCTGCCCAAGGGCAGCACCCGGGTCGTCGAGGCCCTCGCGACCAGGACCGCGGCGGGCCGCTACCGCGCCGCCGTCCTCGCCGCGGCCCTGCGGCGGATCGCCGCCGACCACCCCGGGCCCGGACCGCTGCGGGTGCTGGAACTCGCGGCCGGCGCCGGCACCGCCACCGGCGAGATCACCCGCGCCCTCGCGGACCGGACCGCCCCCGCCGCCGACTACCTCTGCACCGACCCGTCCGACCTGCTGCTGGCCGCCGTCCGCGCCCGGGTCGGCCGCCACCCGCACCTGCGGTACGCCCGCTTCGACCTGCACGGCCCCGGGTCCGGGCCGGGGGCCGTCACCGGCCCGTTCGACGTGGTGGTCGCCGACGGCGCGCTGGCCTGCGCCCCCGACCCGGACCTCGCCGCCCGGCGGCTGACCGCACTGCTCGCCCCCGGCGGATGGCTGCTGCTCAACGAACCCGTGCGCGCCCGCCTGGAGTTCCTGGTCCGCGACGCGTTCCTGCCCCACCTGCACCCGCACGACCCCCGGACCGACCCCGACGCGCCCCCGCCCGGCGCCCCGCGCTGGCACGCGGCCCTGGCCCGGGCGGGGGTGCGCACCGTCCTGGCCGTCACCGGGGACGACCACCCCGTGACCCTGCTCGGCGACCAGCTCCTCGCCGCCCGGACCGGGTGCCGGATCGAGTGACCGCCCCGCCCGGGGACGTCCCCCGGCACGGCGGGGGGCCGCAGCGCCGGGCTGCGGCCCCCCGCTCCGCTCTCACGGCGTCAGCAGACCGCGCTCGTACGCCTTCGCCAGTCGGCGCGGGACGAGGTGCTCGCGCCCGTCGACGGTGACCGGGACCAGCCGGGGCGGGCTCGCCTTCCACCGGGCGCGGCGGTGGCGGGTGTTGCTGCGGGAGGTCCTGCGCTTGGGGACGGCCATCGGGGGCTCCTGTCGGGTGGTGGCGGCGCTCGGGTGGTGGCACTCGGGTCGTGGCGGCGCTCGGGTGGTGGCGGCGCGGGGCAGCGGGCGGGCGGGCGGTCAGGCGACGGGTTCGAGCAGGTCCGCGAAGGCGTCGGGGAGGGTCTTCCAGCCCTGTTCGCCCGCGAGCAGTTCGGCGTCGGTGAGCAGGCAGGAGTCGAGCAGTTCGGTGATCCCGTCGGCGTCCAGTCCTTCGGCGGTGAAGGCGAGTTGCTGGACGCGGTCGCCGTGCTGCGGGTGCCAGTCGAGGGCGGCGGCGGCCCGGCGTTCGGGCGGGTAGTGCTCCCAGTGCTCGTCGGGGAGGGTCGCCAGCCACGGCCCGCACTCCTCGACCGCGAGGTTGGCTCCGGCCGCGTCCCAGGCCAGCATGAGTGCGGGGCGGTTGGCCAGCCAGAACCGGCCGCGGCTGCGCTGCGCGGCGGGGACGAGCAGTTCCAGCGCGTCGTGCAGGCGTCCGGGGTGCAGCGGGCGGCGGCGCTCCCACACCAGGGTGGCCACGCCCGCCTCGTCGGCCTGCTGCGGCAGCAGGGCCAGGGCCGGGTTGACCCGGTCGCGGGCGGCCGGGACGTCGAAGCCGCCGAGCGCCGCCCGCAGGAGTTCGCCGGTGCCGAGCGCCACCCGCCGTGCGGTGGGGTGCAGTTGGCGCAGCATCGCGATGCCGGTGTCGCCGCCGCGGGCGAGGGCGAGTGTGGTGGCGTACTCGATCTGGTGGGCGAGTGCCTCGGCCCGGGTGCGGGCGTCGTCCGCGGAGGTGTGCTCGGCGTGTTCGGCGAGGTCGTCGGAGACCGAGAGTTCGCCGATCAGCCGGTCGGGGTCGACCGCCGTGACCACCCCGGCGAGTTCGATCAGCTCCCCCATCGGGCGGCCGTCCACCTCGCCCTCTGCGATCACCTCGGCCACCGGGTGCGGGTCGCTGCCGCCCCACAGTTCGACGATCGCCAGGCCGTGTTCGCCGGACTCGGCGAGCCCGGCCAGCTCGGGCAGCAGGTCCTCGCGCACCGCGCAGCAGGGGCAGCCGTTGACCAGCGGCAGTTCGCGAGTGTCGAACACGCCTTCGTCGTCCCGCAGTTGGCGGTGCACCACGCCGCGGTCGGCGTCGCGCAGGTCGTGGTGGAGGACGACGGCGCCGATGCTCGCGTCGAGCAACTCCTTGACGGCGCGGCGGCGTTCGGCGCGGTGCAGGCCGGCGACGATCACGACGGGGAGTCGGAGGTGGGCGGGCACGGCGCTCACCAGCTCGACGTGCGCACGCCCGGCAGCTGTCCGGCGTGCGCCATGGTGCGCAGGTTGATCCGGGACAGGCCGAAGGCGCGCTGGTAGCCGCGCGGGCGGCCGTCCACGGCGTCCCGGTTGCGCAGGCGGGTGGCGCTGGCGTCCCTGGGCTGACGGTCCAACTCCCGCCGGGCGGAGGCGCGTTGCTCCGGTGTGCTGCCGGGGCGGGTGAGGGTGCGCTTCAACTCGGCCCGGCGCTCGGCGTGGCGGGCGACCAGGGCGCGGCGGTGCTCGTTCCTGGCGATCTTGCTGCGCTTGGCCATCAGACCTTCTCCCCGCGGGCGCGGATGCGGGCGACGGCCGCCTCGATCCCGATGGCGTCGACGGTCTTGAGGCCCTTGGCGCTGAGCGTGAGGCGCACGTGGCGGCCCTCGCCGGGCAGCCAGTAGCGCTTGCGCTGGATGTTCGGGTCGAAGCGGCGCGGGGTGCGGCGGTGCGAGTGGGAGATCGCGTTGCCGAATCCCGGCCTGCGGCCGGTCAGTTGGCAGTGGGCGGACATCGGGGCTCCGTTCCGGTCGGGTGGACGGGAGCACTCTACATGAAAATGGATTTCATTTTGCTAGAGTCGTGCCCCATCCCCCGACACCGCATCCCGGACACCGGGCCGAACCCGAGGACTCCCGTGGCACGCAACGAACTGCGCCCGATCGTCAAGCTCCGCTCCACCGCCGGAACCGGCCACACCTACGTCACCCGCAAGAACCGCCGCAACGATCCGGACCGGCTGGTCCTGCGCAAGTACGACCCGGTCGTCAAGCGCCACGTCGACTTCCGCGAGGAGCGCTGACCTCCACCGACTCCCGCGCCCCGAACGCCCGGCACTCCGGCCGGGGGCCGCCACGTCCCCGGCCGTGCTTGCGGGTTCCCTTGACACGGGCTGCCGCCGCCCGCACAGTTTGCGCAAAGGTGCGCGATCGAGCGCCCAAGCAATCACCTTTGCTCAGCAGGTGGGTGGCGGCCGTCCCCCCGTTCCTCCGGCCTCCCCACCGTGCCCGTCGTCGTCGACAGCCCGACCGCGAGGAGTCAGCCCCCATGTCCCCCTCCCCCCGCATCAGCCGCCGCGCCGTCCTGTCCGGCGCGGCCGGCGCGGCCGGTGTCGCCGCCACCGGCGCGCTGCCCAAGGTCCTGCGGGACCTGCTGGCCACCCCCGTCCCGGCCGGCACCGGCACGATCGCCGACGTCAAGCACGTGGTGGTCTTCATGCAGGAGAACCGGGCCTTCGACCACTACTTCGGCGCCCTGCGCGGCGTGCGCGGCTTCGGCGACCGCAACGCGGTCACCCTGCCCGGCGGCAAGCCGGTCTGGTACCAGCCGTCCACCGCGCACCCGGACGGGTACATCCTGCCGTTCCGGATGAACACCGCCGCCACCAGCGCCGTCTGCGCCTCCGCCCCCGCCATGAACTGGCCCACCGACCTGGGCATGTACGACGGCGGCCGGTACGACGGCTGGAACACCGCCCGCACCCCCGGCCTCGGCATGGGCCACTTCGCCCGCGGCGACCTGGACTTCTACTACCAGCTGGCCGACCACTTCACCGTCTGCGACCAGTACTTCTCCTCCACCCTGACCCAGACCAACCCCAACCGGCTGCACGTGTTCACCGGCACCAACGGCGGCTCGGTCGGCCAGGCCAACGTGATGGACAACACCGAACCGGCGGCCGGCTTCACCTGGACCACCTACGCCGAACGCCTCCAGGCCGCCGGGGTCAGCTGGCGGGTCTACCAGCAGAGCGACAACTTCGACGACAACGCGCTGGCCTGGTTCGCCGCCTTCAAGAACGCCAAGGCCGGCCAGCCGCTGTACGACCGCGGCCTGGCCACCGTCCCCGACCTGGTCAAGGCGTTCGGCGACGACCTCGCCGCCGGCACCCTCCCCCAGGTCAGCTGGATCGTCGCCCCCACCGCGCTGTCCGAGCACGCCAACTACCGCCCCGCGGCGGGCGAGGACCTCACCGCCCGGCTGCTGGCCAAGCTGGCCGCCCACCCGGAGGTGTGGGCGAACACCGTCTTCCTGCTCAACTACGACGAGAACGGCGGCTTCTTCGACCACGTCCCGCCGCCCGCCCCGCCCGCCTCCGACACCGACGGCCTGTCCACCGTCGCCACCACCGGCGAGATCTCCGGCGGCAAGCCGGTCGGCCTCGGCTTCCGCGTCCCGATGACGGTCGTCTCCCCCTGGACGCGCGGCGGTTACGTCTGCTCCCAGGTCTTCGACCACACCTCGGTGCTGCGCTTCTGCGAACAGGTCTTCGGCGTCGCCGAACCCAATATCAGCCCCTGGCGCAGGGCCGTCACCGGCGACCTCCGCTCCGCCTTCGACTTCACCTCCGCCACCACCGCCTGGCCCGCCCTGCCCGACACCAGCGGCTACGTCGCCGCCGCCGCCACCCAGTGCTCCACCCTGCCCGCCCCCGCCGTCCCCGCCGTGCAGTCGGTGCAGCTCCAGGAGGCCGGCCACCGCAAGGCCCGCCCGATCCCGTACGCCTTCGAGGCCGGGGGACGCGTCACCCCCGGCACCTTCTACCTCGACCTGGCCAACACCGGCGCCGCCGGCCAGTGCGTCTACCTGTACGCCAACGCCCACCGCACCGACGGCCCCTGGCGGCACACCGTCGAAGCCGGCAGGACACTCACCGACTACTTCGTCGCCGGCACCCCCACCGGCGCCTACGACCTCTCCCTGATCGGCGCCAACGGCTTCCACCGCCGCTTCCGCGGCAACCGCGTCACCGCCACCACCGGCGGCAACGCCAACCCCGAGGTCACCGCCGCCGTCGACGGCCCCGGCGGGACACTCACCCTCACCATGAAGAACAGCGGCACCGCCGCCTGCACCGTCACCGTGACCGCCGGCGCCCACCGCACCGACGGCCCCTGGACCTTCCCGCTCGCCGCCGGCGCCACCACCACCAAGACGCTCGACCTCACCGCCTCCGGCCACTGGTACGACCTCACCGCCACCGCCGACACCGCCGACGCCTTCCTGCGCCGCTTCGCCGGACACGCCGAGACCGGCCGGGAGTCCGTCACCGACCCCGCCGTCGTCGGCGCCCTGCCCGCCACCGTCTCCTCCGCCGACAGCCAGGAGACCTCGGCCGAGAACGGCGCCGCCGCCAACGTCCTGGACGACGTGCTCTCCACCAAGTGGCACACCGGGTGGAGCGGGACCGCCGCCCCGCTGCCGCACGAGATCCGCTTCGACCTCGGCGCCGCCAGATCCGTCAGCGGCCTGTCCTACCTCCCCCGGCAGGACGGCGGCGTCAACGGCCGCATCGGCCGGTACGAGGTGTCCACCAGCACCGACGGCACCACCTGGAGCGCCCCCGCCGCCACCGGCACCTGGGCCGACGACGCCCTGCCCAAGCGCGTCGACTTCACCGCCCGCACCGCCCGCCACGTCCGGCTGCGCGCCCTCAGCGAGGCCGGCAACCGCGGCCCGTGGACCTCCGCCGCCGAGATCCGCGTCCTCGGCACCGACACCTGACGCCCCCGCGACGGGACCCCCGGCCGGCGGGACGCGCCGGAGCGCTGCCAGTGGTCCGCCCGGTGCGGGGAACCACTGGCAGCGCCCTGCGGTGGATGGCCTGCCGACCCTCGGCGGCCGCCATCCGTGTCCGGCCCGGGCTCCGGGAGGTTGGCCGTCGCATCATCGGAACGACGCTCCCGGCCCGGGACGGAGTCAACCGGCCGTCCGGACAACGGAGTTGCCGGAGACCGCGGGCACCGCAGGCACCGCAGGCGCCGCGGGCACTATTGCGCACCGGTCAGCGGGCCGCGTCCAGCACCGCCGGCAGGCGGGCGGCCTCGGCCGCGGCGGCCTCGCGGGCCGGGGCGAGGCACCTGCGGGTGTCGACCAGCGCGGCGTTCTCCGCCGGCGCCCCCGCATGCTGCCGGTGAAGACGGCGCCCAGGTGGGTGGCGACGTTGGCCTTGGTCATGCCGCGCTCGACGGCGGCGGCCAAGTCCCGGTCGGCGACGCCGGAGGAGCCGTGCAGCACCAGCGGGACGGGGACGGCCGCCCGCAGCGCGGCGGTCAGCTCGAAGTCCAGCGCGGCGTCGCGGGTGAGCATCGCGTGCGAGCTGCCGACGGCGACCGCCGGGCCGGTGACGGCGGTGCCGGTGCCGAGCCCGCGCAGCACCCGGGCGGCGTGGACGCCCTTGCCGCCGGCCCGCGCGGCCACCGCCGGCACCCGGGTGCTGCCGCCGGGCGCGAACCGTTCGGCCCGGGAGGTCGCGTCCGGCGCGGCGTCCGGCGTCACGGCGAGGATCACGTCGCGCCTCCCGGCGGCCGGAGCCGGGCGACGGCCGTCGGGCCGGCCGGGCGGCGCAGCAGGTCCTGTGCGAGCAGGCCCGCGCCCAGGCTGCCCGCCCGGTGGCCCAGCCGGGCCCGCACCAGCTCGGGGCGGGACTGGAAGGTGAGCCGCTCCGCCACCGCCGCCCGCAGCGGGTCCAGCAGGGCGGCGCCGGCCCGGGCCAGCCCGCCTCCGATCACCACCCGTTCCGGGTCGACCAGGGTGAGGGCCGTGACCAGGCCGTCGGCCAGGGCGGACACCGCCTCCCGCCACACCCGTTCGGCGATCCCGTCCCCCGCGCCGGCCCGCTGGAGCACCTGTTCGGCGGGGACGTGCTCGTCCGCCGGCAGGCCGGCCAACTGCCGGTAGCGGCGGGCCACGGCCGAGGCGGAGGCGATCGCCTCCAGGCAGCCGCGCCCGCCGCACCCGCAGGGCGGCCCGTCCGGGCGGACCACCAGGTGGCCCACCTCGCCGGCGCCGCCGTGCGCCCCGGGCAGCGCCCGCCCGTCCACCACCACGGCACCGGCGATGCCGGTGCCGACCGGTACGAAGAGGAAGGACCGCAGCCCGCGTCCGGCGCCGAGCCGGGCCTCGGCCAGGCCGCCGGCCCGCACGTCGTGCCCGAGGGCCACCGGCAGGCCCAGTTCCTCCTCGGCCCACTGCCGCACCGGCAGGTCGCGCCAGCCCAGGTTGGCGGCGTACCGGCAGATCCCGGCGTCCTCGTCGACGATGCCCGGCACGGCCATCCCCACCGCCGCCGGCCGGAACCGGCGGACCAGGCGGCCCGCCAGGCCGAGCACGTTCTCCAGCGCCGCGTCCGGACCGCGGTCGGCCCGGGTGTCCGCGCTCTCGGCGTGCAGCACCGACCTGTCGGCGGCCAGCACGGTCGCCTTGACGTGGGTGCCGCCGACGTCCAGCGCGACGACCGGGGCCGGACCGGCGGCCGGGTGGCGGACCCTCACGGGGTGTCCAGCACGACGGAGCGGGTCAGGTTGCGCGGGTGGTCCGGGTCGTGGCCCCCGGCCCCGGCGAGCGCGACGGCCAGCCGCCGGGCACGCACCGGTTCGGCCAGCGGGTCGCGCCGGCCGGAGGCGACCCGGGCACCGGAGGCGGCGACCCGGGCACCGGTGGCGGCGACCCGGTCCGGCAGGTCGGCCGGGGGCCCGCCGGGGAACCGGACCGGGCGGTCCGGGCCGCTGCCGCCGACCGGCCCGTGGAGGTACTCCATCGCCGGGTAGGACTCGGTCCAGGCCCCGGCGGCCTCGCCCAGCTTGAGCGCCGCCTCGCCGGCCGGCCCGACCGTCCGACCGGCGCCGGGGAAGGTGAACTGCCCGGCGGCCAGAGCGTCTTCGAGCGGCTCGGCGGCGATGGCGGCGGCCGCCTGCTCGGGCAGGTCGGCCGGCGTCAGGCCGAGGCCGGTGCGCAGCAGGGCCAGCGCGGTGGTGGCGAACCGGGTCCGGACCACCGAGCGTCCGTCGGCGAACGAGAGGTCGACCAGCGCGTCGGCGGCGGTGGCGACCGGGGTGGCGGGATCGCCGGTGACGGCGGTGGTGGGGATGCCCGCGGCGCGGGCCCGGGCCGGCGCGGCCAGCACCTCGGTGGTGGGGCCGGAGCGGGTGATCGCCGGCACCCGGTCGTAGCGGCGGTCGGCCGGGTACTCGGAGGCGGCGAACGCGTCGGTCCCGCCCGCGCCCGCGGTCTCGCGCAGCACGGCGTACGCCCGGGCGACGTGGAGCGGGGTGCCGCAGCCGACCACGGCCACCCGCTCGCCCGGGGCCGGCAGCGCGGTGGTCTCGACGGCCATCGCCCGGCGCCGGCACTCCGGCCGGCCGGCGATCTCGGCGGCAACGGCGGTCGCGGTAACAGCGGTCGCGGTAACGGCGGTCGCGGCAGCGACGTCAGTCATGGGGACGGCCCTTCCAGGGCGGACCGCACAGGCGGTCAATGCTTGAAGATGATTGATTTATAGCCCTATCGATCACAAATGAGCAATGCCGTTCAGCAGGCGGACTGCCCGGCCCGCCCTGGAAGTTCGCGCCCCGGGCCGACCGCCGCCAAGCTCCCGCTTCGGTCGCGACCCCTTGACATCGCCCGCCACCGCCAGCACAGTTTGCGCAAAGGTGCGTGCTATAGCGCCGAAGCAAGCAGTTTCACTCACGACGACTGCCGACCGCCCTCCCCCGGTGCTTCCGGCGTCCCCACCCCGCCGTGCCCGTCGTCCCAGTCGTCGAGAACAACCGCCCGCACTCCCCCTCGGGCCCGCCGACACACCGGAACGGCCCGTCCCTCACAGGAGGTTCCCCCATGACGTGGAGCAGGAGAACGGCCGCGACGACGGCAGCCGTCGTCGCCGCACTCGCCGTCAGCGGCGCACCCGCCGCCCAGGCCGACCCGGTCGCCGCCAACACCAGCACCGCCATCGGCGTCAAACCGCTGATGGGCTTCAACAACTGGGCCCGCTTCACCTGCGCCGCCCAGGCCCGGCTGGACGGCACCCGGACCGGCTACTCCTTCCAGCAGTTCATGCAGGACCAGGCCAAGGCGATGAAGGACACCGGCCTGGTCGCCGCCGGCTACACCAACCTGACCGTCGACGACTGCTGGATGCAGCGGACCTCCGCCGGCTACCTGCACGGCGCCGCGACCTGGGGCGGCAGCAGCCAGCCCGGGTTCGACTGGGAGCTGACCGACTACGCGTCCTACGTCCACAGCCAGGGCATGCAGGCCGGCCTCTACACCACCTCCGGGGTGAACACCTGTCAGGGCGTGCCCGGCGGCATCATGGGCCACGAGCAGGCCGACGCCAACTCCCTGGCGTACTGGGGCGTCGACTCCATCAAGCTCGACAACTGCGGGACGACCTCCGCCAACCGGCAGAGCGAGTTCACCGCGTTCGCCCAGGCCCTGGGCACCGCCACCGCGAACAAGGACCGCAAGATCCTCTTCAACGAGTCGGCGCCGGCCGGCTACGGGCCGACCTCCACCGCCAAGTACGAGACGATGGACTGGGTCCGGGGGCTGGGCCAGATGTGGCGGGTCAGCCCCGACATCAACGTCTGGCACAGCGCGACCGCCTCCGCGTGGGACTCCCCGCACGCCGCGGACTGGTACGAGGGCGGCGTGCTGCAGAACTTCATCGACACCGTCGGCCTGGCCCGCTACAACGGCCCGGGCAACGCCAACGACGCCGACATGCTGCTGATCGGCGACAACAACCAGCTCACCCTCGCCGAGCAGCGCAGCCAGTTCGCGCTCTGGTCCGCGATGGGCTCCCCCCTGATGATCAGCACCGACGTCCGGAAGATGGCCGCCGACCCGACCGCCTACGCGCCGCAGCTGGGCATCCTGAAGAACACCGACCTGATCGCCGTCGACCAGGACGCGCTGGGCGCCGGCGGCTACCTCGCCTCCCGCGACAACGCCGCCACCACCGCCGGGATCGACGTCGTCGTCAAGCCGCTGGCCGACGGCGGCCGGGCCGTGGTCGTCCTCAACAAGAACGCCGCCGCCACCACCTACACCCTCGACCTCGGCCGGATCGGCTTCGCCGACTCCTGCGCCCACCCCGTCCGCGACCTGTGGACGCACACCGACTCCAGCGCCACCGGCTCCCTCACCACCACCATCGGCAGCCACGACAACGCCGCCTACCGGATCTCCCCGGGAACCTGCGGCCCCGCCGTCCCGACCGGCCAGATCACCGGCGTGCAGAGCGCCTTCCAGGCCAGCCCGCTCTGCCTGGACGCGTACAACGGCGCCGCCACCGGCGCGAAGGTCGCCCTCTACGCCTGCCACGGCACCTCGAACCAGCAGTGGACCCGGCGGGCCGACGGCCTGATCGCCTCCTACCAGAACACCGGGCTGTGCGTCTCCGGCGCCTCCTCCGGCCTCACCCTGGCCGCCTGCAACGGGTCCGACCCCAAGCAGGTGTGGACCTACAACCGGTCCGGGCAGCTGCGCCAGGCGACCGGCGTCTGCGTCGACGTCGCCGGCAGCGGCCTCGGCACCAACACGAGCGCCACCGTCGCCACCTACACCTGCGGCAGCCACCAGCCCAACCAGACCTGGAGCGCCCCCTTCGCCACCCCGCCCTCGTCCTGAGCGGCTGACCGGCTGACCGGCCCCGGTGTCCGCCACCGCCGGACGGCTGGCCTCCACCGGGTTCCCGCTCACCCCCGTCCTCGTCACGGCCGGACTCCTGCTCGCCGCAGGAGCAGCACTCCTGACGGCCCGTCACCGCACCCGCCGCCCGGACCGACCCGGCCCGCACCCGCGCACCCACGTACCCGCGCGTCCGCACGTCCACGCGTCCGCGCTCCGGCCCGTCCGGTCCCGGCGTTCCGCCGGACGGGCCGGACAGCGGGCGGACCTCAGCGGCGGGCGCGGCGGCCGGTGCCCCGGCGGTTGACGAGGAAGAGGGCGGCGCCGATCAGCAGGGCGGCGACGGCGCCCAGGGTCAGGGGCAGCGCGGAACCGCCGCCGCCGGTCTGGGCGAGGCCCCGGCCGTCGGTGGCGGTGGTGGCGGGAACGGGGGCGGGGCCGGCGGGGTCGACAGCCTGGTGGTCGGGGTACTCGGCCGAGAGCGGCCCCGGTGCGGCGCTGGAGGGCGCGGGCTCGGCGGTGGCGGTGGGCTTGGCGGCCGTCGCGGCGGGCTTGGCGGCGGCCGGGGCGGTGGTCTTCGGAGCGGCGTCGGCGCCGAGCCGGATCCGGATGTCGGCCCCGGTGTCGCTGGTGCCGACGACGCTGACGGACAGGTGGGCGGCGTCGTCGGTGAGGGCCGGGCCGTTGACGTCGAGGGAGTTGTTGGCGGCCTTCTTCTGCTGGGCGGTGTTGCTGATCATGACGGCGTCCTTGTAGTTGCCCTTGGTGACGCGGTAGACGGCGACGCCCTGGGGCACGTCCACGTCCGGGGTGCCGGGGTCGGGGGTGCGGTACTCGACGACGACCCGGTCGCCGCCGGTGCCGAGCGGCAGGTCGATGGCGCGGGTGCCGCCGGTCCCGGGGGCGTGCAGCGGGGTGAGGTGGACGCTGGTGCCGGCCGTGGGGGTGGTGGTCTGCTGGGCGGTGAGCCACTGGAGCGAGAGGAGTTCGGGGGCGCTGAGGCCCTTCTTCTCGCCGCCGCCGCCCATCGGGGTGCGGTGGCTGTACTCGTCGGCGGTGCAGGTGGTGAAGGTGCCGGCCGGGCAGACCTGGCGTTCCTGGTGCTGGAAGCCGAGGTTGTGGCCGATCTCGTGGATGATGGCGGCGCCGTCGTCGACGGCCCCCTCGTGGAACCAGCTGTTGGGGCCGGAGACCGAGCCCAGCCCCCACCAGCTGGAGCAGAAGTCGGAGTGGAAGACGACGGAGATGTGGTCGAACGGCACGCCGGAGACGGCCTTGCGGGCGAGTTCGTTCATCTTCCCGCTGTCGCAGGCGGCGGAGTCGTCCATGTCGATGGTGAACGGGCCGAAGACCCCGTCGCCCCGGGCGGGGACCACGCTCATCCGGCCGCCGGAGTTCCTGGCGTAGTAGGAGGCGAGCGAGGTGCTGCCGGTGCCGAAGAAGTTCCGCACGGCGTCGGCCCGGGTCTTGGCGGCGTCGGTGAGTGCCTTGTTGCGGAAGTTCACCAGCACCACGGCGTGGTGGTCGACGCTCGACGGCTCCGGCGCGGCCACGGCCGGTGCGGCGAGCAGGACGGGGCCGGCCAGGAGGGCGCTCGCGGTGAAGGCGGCGAGCAGCGGGGCGGTCACGGACGCGGCGGTCGCGGGACGGGTCGGCTGGGGGCGCTGAACCATCGGGGTGGATCTCCTTGCACGATCGGCGGGGCTGCGGATCTCGGCGCCGGACGGCGGCCGAACCGGCCGGGAGGCGGGAGCGGTCCGATCCGCTCCCACCCACCCGCGTCCTAGGAGATCCACGGGACGCCCCGCCATAACAGGAATCCACCACCGACTTGGCCGCCCCGGTCGCCAACTACCCGCCGTCGGCCACCCACCGTCCGCCGTCGGAGGTCAGAACTCCTCGTGGGAGTCGGGGTCGCCGCCCAGCCGCTCGTGCGGCCGGTCGGCGATCCGGGCCATCTCCTCGGCGGTCAGCTCGAAGCCGAAGAGGTCCAGGTTGGCGCGCTGGCGTCCGGGGTCCGCGGACTTGGGGATCGGGGTCGCGTCGAGCTGGGTGTGCCAGCGCAGCACGGCCTGCGCGGGGGTCACGCCGTGCGCCCGGGCCACCGCGCCGACGGCGGGGTCGTCGAGCAGCGCCGAGCCGCGGCCGAGCGGGCTCCAGCTCTCGGTGCGGACGCCCAACCGCGCGTGGACGGCCCGCAGTTCGTCCTGCGGCAGCAGCGGGTGCAGTTCGACCTGGTTGACCGACGGCAGGACGCCGGTCTCCCGGTGCAGGCGCTCCAGGTGCTCGGCGGTGAAGTTGGAGACGCCGATCGAGCGGACCAGGCCGTCGTCCCGGAGCTTGATCATCGCCCGCCAGGAGTCCACGTACCTGTCCACCCGGGGCAGCGGCCAGTGGATGAGGTAGAGGTCCACGTACTCCAGGCCGAGCCGGCGCCGGGACTCCTCGAACGACGCCAGGGTCTCCTGGTAGCCGTGGTGGCGTCCGGGCAGCTTGGTCGTCACCACCACGTCCTGCCGGGGCACGCCGGAGCGGGCCAGGCCCCGCCCGACGCCGGTCTCGTTGCCGTAGTTCACGGCGGTGTCGACCAGCCGGTAGCCGGTCTCCAGCGCGCCGGCGACGGCCCGTTCCGCCGCCTCGTCGTCCAGCGGGTAGGTGCCCAGGCCCACCCCGGGAAGCTTCGTACCGTCGTTCAGCGCGTGCACGGGGGCACTGGTCACGAGTCCACTCCTTGTCGGTCCGTCCCTCGCCGCCGGCCCACGGGGCGGGGCGGGCGGTCGCGGTGTCCCCGTGGGCGTACCCGCGGCGGCGACCCGTCGAAGCCCGGTTTCACCCGCCTGCGCGGCGGAGGCGGAACGGGTCCGGCCGCCTCCCGCGGAACGGGTCCGACCGACTCCCGGAAATGCGGTACGATTCCGTTCCGGAACTGATGCGTACCGATTGAGGAGGCGGACAGGTGGGCCTTCCCGTGGACCCCGGCACCGACGGCGCCGCGGCGCAGCGAGCGGACCACCGCGGCGGGCGCCCCAGGGACCCGTCCCGGGACGACGAGCTGTGCCGGGCCGCGCTGGAACTGCTGGCCGAGATCGGCTACGAACGCCTGTCGATCGACGCGGTGGCGGCCCGCGCGCACGCCGGCAAGGGCGCGGTGTACCGGCGCTGGTCCGGCAAGGCGGAGCTGGTCGTCGACGCCATCGAGCGCTTCAAGGGCCCGCTGGCGGAACCGGACACCGGCTCGCTGCGCGAGGACCTGGAGGAGATCGCCCGCGCGTTCGCCGAGACCGGCAGCGTCTTCGAGACCCGGGTGATGGTCGGGCTGATCTCCGCCGTGCTGCAGGACGAGGTCCTGCGCGAGGTGTTCCGGCGGCACTTCGAGGAGTCCCGCCGCCAGGTGTTCGAAACCGTCTTCCGGCGGGCGGTCGAGCGGGGGGAGATCCCCCCGGAGCGCGACCTCGAACTCCTGGTCGGCCTGCTCCCGGCCCTGATCCTCCAGCGGGTGCTCCTGTACGGCACGCCCCCGGACCACGCCTTCGCCCGGCGGGTGGTCCACGAGGTGATCCTGCCCCTGGCCACCGCCCCGGCCCCCTCCCCCGCCTCTCCCCCGACCCGATGCGACAGGTGATCTCCTGATGTCCTCCCCGACGGCCGCCGCGACGGCCCCCCTCGATCCACGGCGCTGGAAGGCGCTGGTCTTCATCTGCCTGGCCCAGCTGATGGTGGTGCTCGACGGCACCATCGTGAACATCGCGCTGCCCTCGGCGCAGCGCGCCCTGCACTTCTCCGACGGAAACCGCCAGTGGGTCGTCACCGCGTACGCGCTGGCGTTCGGCGGACTGCTGCTCCTGGGCGGCCGGATCGCGGACAAGTGGGGCCGCCGGCGGGCCTTCCTGACCGGGCTGGTCGGCTTCGCCCTGGCGTCCGCGCTGGGCGGGGCCGCGGTCAACACCGGCATGCTGCTGGGCGCCCGCGCGCTGCAGGGCGTGTTCGGCGCGCTGCTGGCGCCCGCCGCGCTGTCCCTGCTCACGGTGATGTTCACCGAGGGCAAGGAGCGGGCCAAGGCGTTCGGCATCTACGGCGCCATCTCGGGCGGCGGCGCGGCCGTGGGCCTGCTGCTGGGCGGCGTGCTGACCGAGTACGCGAACTGGCGCTGGACGCTGCTGGTCAACGTCCTCATCGCCGCGATAGCGATCACCGGCACCCTGATGGAGGTCCGCGAGCCGGCCGGCAGCCACAACGAGGCCCGGCTGGACCTGCCCGGAGCGCTGCTCGCCTCCGGCGGCCTGGCCTCGCTGGTGTGGGCGTTCAGCCGCGCCGAGAGCGACGGGTGGGGGTCGGCGTCGACAGTCACCCTGTTCGTCGCGGCGGCCGTCCTGCTGACCCTGCTCGTCATCGTCCAGCAGCGGGTGAAGGCGCCGCTGCTGCCGCTGCGGGTGGTGCTCGACCGCAACCGGGGCGGCGCCTACCTCTCGCTGGGCATGGCCGTGGTGGGCATGTTCGGGCTGTTCCTCTTCCTGACGTACTACCTCCAGGTGGTGCTGGACTACAGCCCGGTGATCTCCGGCGTCGCCTTCCTGCCGATGGTGGCGGGCATGATGACCGGCTCCACCCAGATCGGCGCCCGCCTGATGACCAGGGTCGCCCCCCGCTTCCTGATGGGCCCCGGCTTCCTGCTCGCCTCCGGCGCGCTGGTGATCCTCGCCCAGATCAAGGTCGACAGCTCGTACGCGGCCGTGCTGCTGCCGGGGCTGTTCCTGATGGGCCTGGGCATGGGCACCGCCTTCATGCCCGCCATGAGCCTGGCCACCCGCGGCGTCAAGCCGCAGGACGCGGGCGTGGCCTCCGCCATGGTCAACACCTCGCAGCAGATCGGCGGCGCGATCGGCACCGCCCTGCTGTCCACCCTGGCCGCCAGCGCCACCGCCGACTACGCCGCCGACCACGCCCGCGAGGCGACGACGCCTGCCGCCGGGCACCTGCTCCAACTCCAGGCCATGGTCCACGGCTTCTCCACCGCCATCTGGTGGGCGGCCGGCATCCTCGCCCTGGCCTCGGCCACCGCCTTCGCCCTGATCAACACCGGCCACCAGGGCAAGTCCCCCCATCACGACGGCGCGGACCAGGAGGGCCCGGTCCTGACCGTCGTCCACTGAGGCCCCTCCCCCGCGCGGACCCGTTCCGGCAGCCGACGCACGCCGTCCGCAGCCGGAACGGGTCCGCCGTTCCTCCGTGATCGCTAAGCTGCCGGAACGGCAGTGCGACGATCGCGGAGGAACGGTTTGCCAGGCGAGTGGATCAGGGTGCCGGTCGGCGCGGATTCCGCACGGTGGACCACCCGTAGCGGTTGCCGCCAGGTCCTGCTGGTGGCGCACAACGTCACCTCGGCGACCCGGCTGCTCGACGTCGTCGGCCTGTTCCGCGACGACCTGCGCGTCCAACTGACGGCCACCTGCCCGGGCACCTCGCCCTTCCGCTCCGGCCTCCCGGAACTCCTCGCCGGACTGGGCGTCCCGGTCCTGCCCTGGGACCAGGCACTCGCCCTCGCCCCGGACTTGGCGATATCCGCCAGCTTCGGCGGTCAACTCCATTGCTTCAAGCAGAAGTTGACTGTCCTCTCGCATGGCGTCGGATACAATAAGAAGCTGGCGAAGCCGGGAGCCGGGAGCCGGGAGCCGGGAGCCGGGAGCCGGGAGCCGGGAGCCGGGAGCCGGGAGCCGGGAGCCGGGAGCCGGGAGCCGGGAGCCGGGAGCCG
>NZ_JBIVKJ010000016.1:0-5197 GCF_044750705.1 Kitasatospora sp. NPDC088783 | reverse complement strand
CGGGAGCGTCCCCACGTTCGGGTTGTCGCCGGAGTGGCTGCTCACCGACGACGGGGTGCCGATCGCCGATGCGCTGGTGCTGTCGCACCCCGATCAGGTCGACCGGCTCGCCGCGGCGTGTCCCGCGGCGGCGCACACGGCCGTCCTGGGCGGTGACCCGTGCTTCGACCGGATCCTCGCGGCCGGGCCGCGCCGGGAGGCTTTCCGCCGGGCGTTCGGGGTGCGGTCCGGCCAGCGCCTGCTGGTCCTGAACTCGACCTGGAACCCGACCTCGCTGTTCGGGGACGGCGGCCCGGACGACGTCCTGCCGCTGCTGCTGTCCCGGCTGCCGGAACTGCCGCTGGACGAGTACCGGGTCGCGGTCGTGCTGCACCCCAACGTGTGGCACGGCCACGGTCCCGGCCAGGTCCGGCTCTGGCTGGACGGGGCGCGCCGGGCGGGGGTGACGCTGGTGGACCCGGTCGCGGACTGGCGACAGGCGCTGATCGCCGCGGACGCCGTGGTGGGCGACTTCGGTTCGGTGAGCTACTACGCGGCGGCCCTCGGCACCCCGGTCGTCCTGGCGGCCACCGGGCCGTCCGTGATCGACGACGGGTCCCAGGTCGCCGCGTTCGTCCGCGCGGCGCCGAAGCTCGATCCGCACGCCGCGCTCGGCCCGCAGTTGGAGGAGCTGATCGGCCGGGGTGACGTACCCGCCGATCCGGCCGGATTGACCACGTCCGACCCGGGTGGATCGGCCGGTCTGCTGCGGTCGCTGTTCTACCGCTTCCTCGGCCTGCCCGAACCGGCCGCGCCCGCGCTGCTGGATCCGCTGCCGCTGCCCGCGCACCAGCCGCCCGTGGTGACGGCCCCGGTGCGGGTACTGACCCGCGTCGGGGCGGACGGCGCGGTCGAGGTGCGCCGCTTCGCGGCGGCCCGCTACGAGCCGGCAGGGTCGGGCGAGGCCCACTTGGCGGTGCACGAGGACACCCTCGACCCGGGCGCCCTGGCCCTGGCCGACGTGATCGTCCGGCACGGCGGTGCCGACGACCCCCGGCTCGGCCCGCCGCTCGCCTGGGCCGATCAGGTGCTGCGCCGCCACCGCTCGTGCACGCTGGCCGTGCAGGTGACCGGCCCGGGCACCTGCACCGTCCGCCACCGGTCGGGCGCGGCACTGGAGTTGGCGGGCGCCTTCGACGGGGTGGACCCGGCCGCGGCGGCCTCCGCGCTGCTGGCCGCGGGGCCGGTGTCCGGCACGCTGACCGTCCGCTCCGGCGGCACCGACCACCGGGTGGCGGTCACTCCGGCTCGTTGACGCACAGCTCGCGCAGCACCCCGATCGGCACCAGGTGGAAGGTCGCGCCGCCGCGCTCCAGCAGCACGGCGGCCTCGTCGAGCAACGGCAGCGCGTCCGGGCCGCGGCGCTGCTCGATCCGGGTCTGCGCCAGGTCGGTCAGCGCCCGGGCGAGGTTGTACGCCTCGCCGGTGCCCCGGAAGAACGCCACCGCCGCCGCGATCGCCTCCCCGGCCGACTCGAACCGGCCCAGTCCGCGCAGCGCCCGGCCCCGGTGCCGGTCCAGCAGGGCGCGGGCCCGGGGCAGGTCCGCCCGTCCGCTGTCGCCGTCGCCGATCCCCGCGAGCAGTCCGGCGGCCCGGTCGAAGCACTCCAGCGCCTCGGCGTAGCGCCACTGGCGCAGCCGCAGCAGTCCGAGGGTCTCCACGGCGGTGGCCTGCCCGCGCAGGTGGCCGTCCTTCTCCTCGGCGTCGGCGGCCAGCACGAGTTGCCCCTCGGCCTCGCCGTACTCCTGCAACTCGGTCAGCGCCAGGGAGAGTTGGACGTGCATCCGGGCGGCCGTCCGGGCCTCGGTGCCCGGCAGGCCGGCGGCCCGGGCCCCGGCCCGCAGCGCGGGCAGCAGCTCGTCGTGCCGCCCCGCCTTCAGTTACAGCGCCCACAGCGCCTCGACCAGTTGGCACACCCTCCCGGGCTCGGCGAACTCCTCGGCGGCGGCCACCGCCTCGACCAGGTTGGGGAGTTCGGCGCCGAGCACGGCCAGCGCCGCGGCCTCGTCCGGGTAGCTGTCGGGGCCGATCTCGGCGTACAGCGGCCCGAGGTGCCAGCGCTGCGGGAGGGCGGCGTGGTCGGCGCCGACGGCCAGGCGCAGGTAGTGCTCGACGGCGCGGTGCACGGCGGTGGCGCACGCCGCGAGCCCGTCCTCCCGCACGGCGGCGGCCTCGGCGTGACGGCGCACCGCCGGGCGGTAGCGGTGCCGGCCGTCGAGCCCGGTCTCCAGCAGCCCGGCGGCGGCGAGTTCGTCGAGCGCCTCGGCCGCCGCCGCCTCGCTCAGGCCGGTGGTGGCCGCGGCGGCCCGCGGGTCGATCGCGGGCCAGGGGCGCAGTGCGCAACGCCGGTACACCAGCGCGGCGTTCGGGGTGAGGCGGGCGTACCGGTCAGCGGTCGCGGCCTCCACCGGGTCGGTGAAGGTCTGCCCGGCGAGCGCCCGCTGCGCGGTGTCGCCCAGCCCGGAGGAGGCGGCGGCGCGCAGCGCGAACGGCGAGCCGGCGCAGCGCTCCAGGACGCCGGGCAGGGCGGCCTTGGCGGCGGTGACGGCGTGCTTGCCGGCCAGGTCGGTGAGCAGGCGGCGGGCGTCCTTCTCGGCGAGCGGGCCGACGGCGACGTTGAGCGCGTCCAGCCCGGCCAGCGGGCGGCGGGCGGTGACCACGGTGAGCACGCCGGGGGCGGCGGTGAGCAGCGGCCGCACCTGGGCGGCGGAGTGGGCGTGGTCGAGGACGACCAACAGGCGGCGGCCGGCCAGCAGTTCGGCGAACCGCTCGGCTCGCCGTTCGAGGCCGGCCGGCAGGTGCTCGGCGGGGACGCCGAGCCGCCGCAGGAAGCGCCGTAGCACCGTCGCCGGGTCCACCACGCCGCCCGGCCCGGCGGCGCGCAGGTCGGCGTACAGCTGCCCGTCGGGGAAGCGGTGCGCCTCGCGGCCGCCCCAGTGGATCGCCACCGCACTGGTGCCGATGCCGTCCGGGCCGTGCAGCAGCACCTGCCGGGGGCGGCCGTCGGCCTTGCGCCCGGCCTCCTTGTCGAGGGCGGCGAGCGGCCCCCTGCGGTCGGTGAAGTACCGGGTGGAGGCGGGCAGCAGGCGCGGCACCGCACCGGCCGGGCCCGGGGCGCCATCGGCCAGGCCGCTCATCCAGGCGGCCAGCGCCCTGGCCCGCTCCGGGTCGTTGCGCGCCCCTTCGACCAGCCGCCGGGCCAGTTCCTCGCACTCCTCCGCACCGACCGGGGCCGCGACCTGCCGCCCGGTCACCCGCTGGGCGAGGTTCCCGACCGCCTCCCAGGCCCACTTCCCGGCCTCCCCCGCCATCGCCGAGCCGACCGCGCCCAGCACCCCCGTGACCGCCGTGACCGACAGCGGATCGATCATGCCCCGCACCCCCCAGAACCGTGCACGGCCGGCACCGCCGCCCGCGTACACCGCTTGACGCCCCCACCGTAGCCTGCCAGCCACCCTCCGTCAGCACGCTGCTCGGGCCCACCGCGCCGGTGCGCCCCGGGGCCCCGCCCCGCGCCACCGGGCCGGGCCGCGGCAGCCGCGCCGGGCGCCCTGCATGACCTCGGTGCCCCGTCCGGCGGACAGGTGGGCCGCTCGGCCGGGGCCTGGGGTGTCCGAGCGGTGGGGCAGGATGGGGCGGCTGTTCGTCTCGGGAGGGGAGAACGATGTCCGCCAGTGGCGACCGGTTGCCCATGGAGTTCCTGACTGCCGTCGCGGCCGGTGCCGAGCCCGGTTCGGCCGCCGCGCTGACGGCGGCCGGGCAGGCGCGGGAGCGTTCCGGTGACCGGCAGGTCGGGGAGTTGCTGGCGGCGCTCCTGCGCGGGCCCTTCCGGGAGAGCGCACCGGGCTGGATGCTGGCGGCCGCCGTGGCGGAGGGGCTGCGGCGGGAGGAGTCCGGCTACTTCGCCGACGCGGCCGTCGAACTGACCGCCCTCGCCCTGGGGCACCCCGACTTCGGCGGGGAGTTGCTGGCGGAAGCCCTGCGCGGCTGTTCCGCCTACCGGCTCGGCATGCTCGGCACCGCCGACCGTCCGCCGGTGCTGACCAGCGCGGTGGCCGCCGAACTGCACCGACGGGTGCCCGCGCCGCCGAACTTCACGTCCACCATGCTGAAGGACCGCACAGCGGCGCAGGAGGTGCTGCGGACCGGGGGCCTCGACGACCGCGTGTTCGACGCCGCGGTCGCGCTGCTCCCCGGAGAGCCGGAGCGCGTACGCGCGGAGGGGGAGAGTGTCGCGGAGTGGTCGAAGCGGTTCAGGGCCGAGTACGACGTGTGGAAGCGCATGTGGCGGACGGTGCTGGAACAGCAACCGGACCGCCATGCCCGGTTCGTGGCAGCCTCGGACGGCACTGCGGCGCACTCGGTCGTCGAGGAGCAGTTGCTCGGTGGTCTGCCGTGGCTGGTGGAACCCGAGCTGCTCCGCCGGATCGCGCTGGCCGACCTGGCCGGGTTCGACTCCGCCATGCTGACGGTACGCATCTGCCGGGCCGTGGCCGATGGCGCTTCGCCGGAGGCCGCCCGGGAGCGGTTCGCCGCCGAGTTGGCCGCGCTTGACGAGGGCAGTCGCCAGGAGCTCGACCTCTACGTGAAGGACGGCGCCATCCTCGGGGCCGAATTCGGCCTCCGCTCGGCGGTGCTCTGGACGGGCCATGCCGCAGACGGCCGGTGGCGGCTCGTCCTCGACCCCGCCGAGGCCGGGCCCTCCTACGGCGACCCCCACCCCTGGCGCACACCGCCGGACGAACTCGCCGACCGAGCTCGTTCGAGCAGCGGCCGGTCAGGTCGCCGAGCCGGAACGGGAACCGGAGCCGACCATTGGCCGCGTTCGCGGGCTGACTCCCGCAGGTTCTTCGACCGGTCGTTCGCCGCTGATGCCGAGCGAACCGCGCCCTTCGGCGAACGACCTTTGGTCCGCAGGCAGTTGGAGATCGGTCAGCTCGGGCTCGGCCCCGCGGCGTCCCGTGACCGGCGGGGAGTCCTCCCCGCCGGCGTCCACGGCTGACGGCCCGGGTGGCCGGTGCCGCCGACGGAGTCCGTTGGTGGAGAGGGGAAGTGACGGGTTCTCAGGCGGGGAGTCCGATGGGGCGTTCGCCGTTGCGTCGTTGTTGGATGACGACGGCGATGACGAGGAGGGTGCCTTGGGCGACGTTCTGCCAGA
>NZ_JBIVKJ010000015.1:0-137363 GCF_044750705.1 Kitasatospora sp. NPDC088783 | reverse complement strand
CTTCAGGTCGATCCCCAACTCCGCGGCCTTCGCCTTCGCACCGTCCGCCTCACCGATGAAGTACTCCTGATCACCCTGCTTCTGCAGGTACGTCAACGAGATCTTCCCGTCGACCTTGGCGACCGAGGTGTCACCGCCCTTCACCGACTCCTTGCCGGTCGAACAGGCGGCCAGGGCGAGGACGGCGGTCAGGGCCGTGGCGGCGGCCACCACGGTCCGACGGTTGTACGCAGCACGCATGAATGGTTCTCCTTGCATGTCGACCGCCTGGAGGCGGTCGGCCAGGTGGGGCGGCAGGAAGTCCTGGATCCGGGGCAGCGACTGGGGGCCGGTCGCGGTGCGGACCACGAGACCGTCGACGTGAAGTCACCAGAATCAAACAGCAAGTAACGCGATCCGTCGCAATGGAACAACCATCGTGAACGGCGCGTCAATGGGATCGCGCTGGCTGACACGATCGATATTGGGCTGTTACATGGGGGAGAGGGGCGGGCACGCGCGAGGGGCCGGACCGGTACGGGGGCGGACCGGGGCCGGGCCGCCGGACGATCAGGTGCGGGCGGGTCAGCCCCGGGGGACCGGTGCGACGACGAGTTCGCCGACCGCCTCGGCGAGGACCGCGCGCGCCGGCGCGGGCAGGCCGTCGTCGGTGACGAAGCAGTCGACCTCGTCCAGCCGCGCGAATCCGCTCAGCCCGACCGTGCCCCACTTGGTGTGGTCGGCCACGACCGCCACCCGGCGGGCGGAGGCGACCAGCGCGCGGTTGGTCTGCGCCTCGGCGAGGTTGGGCGAGGTCAGGCCGACCCGCTCGGACACGCCGTGGGCGCCCAGGATCGCCAGGTCCACGTGGAGCGAGGCGAGCACCTGGTCGGCGATCGCGCCGACCAGGGCCGCGGACCGGGTGGGCGTCCCGCCGGTCAGCAGCAGCACCGGGGAGGCGGCGCGCCGCGCGGCGGCGTCGGCCAGCAGCCCGGCGACGGCCAACGAGTTGGTGACGACGGTCAGTCGGGGCACCGCCAGCAGCCGCTCGGCGACCGCGTGGGTCGTCGTCCCGCCGGACAGGGCGATCACGCTGCCGGGCTGCACCAGCGCCGCCGCCGCGTCCGCGATGGCGGCCTTGGCCCTCGACTCCAGGGCGGACTTCGCCTCGAAGCCCGGCTCGTCGGTCCGCGCCCCGGTCAGCGCCACCGCGCCGCCGTGCACCTTCTCCAGGACTCCCTCGCGGGCCAGCGCGTCCAGGTCCCGACGGACGGTCATGCCCGACACGCCCATCCGGGCGGCCAGTTCGACCACCCGGACGGCGCCGTGGCGCGACACCGACTCCATGATCAGCGCCCGGCGCTGAGGAGCCAGCAGTCCCTGGTCCGCCACGATCGTGCCTCTTCCGCACCCGCGGATGCGGTCGCACCCGTCCGGGGCAGCAGGGTACCCGGCGGCGGCCGGGGAAGGTACGTCCGGGGCCGGTGCCGGACCGCCGGTTCGACGGCCCGGCACCGGCCCCGGTCGGCCTCCGGCCCGGTCGCGGGCGCGGGTCAGGACGCGGGTCAGGGCGCGGGTCAGGGCGCGGGTCCAGTGCGCGGGTCAGGGCGAGACCAGGCTCCACTTCTGGTTGGCACCGCTGCCGGCGGGCCACTGGAGGACCTTGCCGCCGTTGACGAGCGAGCCGTTGTCGACGTCCACGGCCTGGCCGTCGGAGACGCTCCTGAGCTGGACCAGGTTGGGTCCGGCGTCGACCAGCTTCCAGCGGGAGTTGGCGTTGCCGTCGTAGGGCCACTGGACGAGCTGGGTGCCGGCCGTGGTGGTCGAGCCGGGGACGTTCAGCGCCTTGCCGCTGTGGACGTTGGTGACGCCGTAGGAGTCGCCGCCCTGCGCGGTGAACGTCCACCGCTGGTCGGCGGCCTGGTTGTCCTGCCACTGGACGAGGCCGGCGCTGTCGGCGGTGGAGGCGCCGCTGACGTCCAGCCGGCCGCCGCTGTTGGCGTTGACCAGCTTGTACTCGACGCCCGCGACGGGGACCGGGACGAGCGTCCACTGCTGGGCGGTGCTGCCGGCGGCGGCGGTCTGCTGGACGACCGATCCGCCGGAGACGGCGATGTTCTGGCCGTCGTAGCGGGAGGTGACGGTGTAGGCGCCGGTGCCGGTCGGGGTCAGCTTCCACTGCGAGTTGTCGTGGTGGTCGTCGTGGTACTGGATCAGCTGGGTGCCGGGGACGGTGGTCGGGCCCGGGACGTTGACGAGCCGGCCGCTCCTGACGTTGTCGATCCTGAAGTAGCCGTCGCCGGTGGGGGCCAGCTGCCACTGCTGGTCGGTCGCGCCGTTGGCGGCCGCCTGCACCAGGCCGGCGCCGTCGGCGGTCGAGCCGCCGGAGACGTCCAGGTACTGGCCGGTGGCGGCGTTGACCAACTGGTACCGCACCGAGGTGTACGTGGCGGCGGCGGCCGGGGTGACCTTGAGCAGGCGGCTGGCGTGCGGGTTCAGGCCGGCGCCGAACGAGCCGGTGAAGGAGCCGAGTTCGGTGTGCGTCCACAGGTCGCGCACGGTCGCCGGGCCGGAGAAGCCGAGGTCGGCGAAGCGGGCGGTGACGTCGGCCGCGGACGGGCCGAGGTTGAACAGGGCGACCGTGTAGCTGCCGTCCGGGTTCGGGGTGACCCAGGTCTGCTGCTGGGTGAGCTGGTCGACCGGGCGGGCGGTGCGGCCGGCCTGGTCGACGGCGATCACCTCGTCGTTCTTCAGCATCGCCAGGTCGGTCGGGTCCATGGCGGTCAGGTCGGTGCCGAGCAGGAGGGAGGAGTTGGTGACCGCCCACAGGGTCATGTGGGTCTGCATCTCGTCGCGGGTGAGACCGGCACCGGTGGGGCCGTTGCCGATCTCCAGCGAGTCCAGGTCGTTCCAGCCGCCGGGGCCGTTGAACCCGGTCCACTTCGGGGAGCCGGCGAAGCGCTTGGCGACGTTGTCCCACTTGGTCAGCGGGTAGGGGCTGCCGTTGGTGCCGCAGTAGCACTCCAGGTCGCCGTCGGTGCGCCAGCTGTTGGCGTACTGCCGCCAGGTGGTGGCGGACTTGACGTCCAGGGCCAGCGAGAGGCCGAGGTGGACGGTCCGGCCGGTCCGGTTCAGGGCCTGCGACCAGTGCTGGACGTCGGGGACGTTCCAGGTGCCGACGCCGTCCAGCTTGACGTAGTCCACGCCCCAGGAGGCCAGCAGGCCGGCCCAGGAGTCGAGGTACGCCTGCGCGGCGGCCGGGTTCTTGGCGTAGTCGATGTAGTACATGCCGTTGCGGCCGGGGCCGAAGTTGTTCTCGAACTTCGTGGTGTCGGAGACGATGTCCCGGGCGTGGAACGCGGTGCCCTCGATCGGGGTGTTCCGGTCGTACGCCGCCACCGGGACGCCCGCGGTGAGGTACATGCCGAACTTCTCGCCCAGGCCGTGCACGTAGTCGCCGACGGGCTTCATGCCGTTCGGGAACTTCGCGGGGTCGGTCTTCCACCGGCCGTAGTCGTCCACGTCGGCGGTGGTCTTGAGGTAGTAGTAGTCGTCGACGTTGACGTACGTGAAGCCGTGGGAGACCAGGCCGTTGTCGTGCAGGGCCTTGGCCTGGGCCATGATCTTGGCCTCGGTGGGGTTGGAGCGGACGCTGCTCCAACTGCTCCATCCCATCGGCGGCGTCAGCGCGGCGCCGTTGTCCTGGGCGGCGGCCGGGGCGGCGCCGCCGACCACCGCGAGGGGGACGAGGGCCAGGGCGACGGAGAGGCCGACCGGGACCGCGAGCGCCGGCCGGCGCCGGACCCTCCGCCCGGACGGGGAGGTGGGGAGTGTGGACATGAGCGCTCCTCGGAGGTGCGGGGTGGCCGCCGGAGGGTCCGCGTACGGGGTACCGGTGACCGGCGCGGGGCGGGGCGGGGGCGGAAGGGACGAGTGGCTGCCGACCAGCCGATCGACCGGCCAGGCGACCGACCGGCCAGGCAACTGACCGACCGAAAGCAACACAACGGATCAGAAAAGCTCGCAACCAACCACTCATGCACATTCGTAACGCCCTGTTCACGTACGCGTCAAGACCCGCGACCGGGCGGGCTCGCCGCACAACCCTCCTGCGACCAGCGGGAATTCAGCTCCTCCCGGGGATCGCGGAACTTCACAGTCGAACACTTGAAGGCACGACGGGCACACCGCCCCGGGCGGCCTTCAAGGCTTGTTGCCGGGCACCCGAGATCGAACCCCGGCTGCTCACAGTCGACTTGACGGATGTCTGGACAGGCCGCAGGCCCGTGGTCAAGAATTCACCCGGCCTGTCGAGAATTGTTTGATTTTGGGAGATCGCTCAGCGCCGCTCCCCCAACAGACCCGCTCTCCGTTCAGCGATGGAGGAATCCCCGTGCCCGTTCCGCTCGCCGCACGCACCCCGCGGAAGCCCCGCCTCTCCGGTCTCCTCGCCGCCGCCCTCCTGTCCGTCCCGGCCTGGCTCCTGCCGGCGGGGGAGGCCCAGGCCGCACCCGTCCGGTTCACCCCCGGCCAGGCGTGGGCGGACACCGCCGGCGCGCCCCTGCAACTGCACGGCCTGGGCATCGTCAAGTCCGGTTCCACCTGGTACGGCTTCGGTGAGGACAAGACCGGGGAGTCCTCCGCCGACACCTCCTTCCAGGGCATCGCCTGCTACAGCTCCACCGACCTCGCCCACTGGACCCCGCAGGGCCCGGCGCTCAGCCGGCAGAGCAGCGGGGACCTCGGCCCCAACCGCATCGTGGAGCGCCCGAAGGTCCTCTACAACGCCGCCACCAAGACGTACGTGATGTACCTGCACGTCGACGACCGCGGCTACGGCGAGCGCAAGGTCGGCGTCGCGACCAGCAGCACCCCGTGCGGGCCCTACACCTACCGCGGCAGCTTCCGCCCGCTGGGCCAGATGAGCCTGGACATCGGTCTGTTCCAGGACACCGACGGCACCGGCTACCTGCTCACCGAGGACCGGGCGAACGGCCTGCGGATCGACCGGCTCTCCGCCGACTACCTCAGCGTCGACAGCACCGTGCACCTCTTCCCGGGCCAGAACGGCCAGGGCGAGGACTTCGAGTCCCCGGCGCTGGTCAAGGCGGGGGGCCGGTACTACCTCCTCGGATCGCACCTGACCGGCTGGGGCACCAACGACAACGTCTACTCCAGCGCGCCGTCGCCGACCGGCCCCTGGGAGCCGTTCCGCACCTTCGCGCCGGTCGGCACCCGCACCTACGACAGCCAGACGGCCAACATCGTCCCGGTCCAGGGCAGCGCGGGCACCACGTACGTCTACGCCGCCGACCGCTGGAACCTCTCCGACCTGGGCGCGTCCCCGCTGATCTGGCTGCCGATGACCATCAGCGGGACCACGGTCGCCGTCGGCTGGCAGAACTCCTGGAGCCTGGACCCGGCGACCGGCACCTGGACGGGCTCCTCCGGCCCGCAGACCGGGACGTCCACCCTGAGCAGCGCCAACAGCGGGCTGCTCATGGACGTCAGCGACAACTCCACCGCCGACGGCGGCAAGGTCATCCAGTGGCCGGCCGACAACGGCGCCAACCAGAAGTGGACCCTGACGCGGGTCGGCGGGAACACCTACACGCTCACCAACGTGCACAGCGGCAAGTGCCTGGAGGTGCCCGTCGGGTCGCTCGCCGCGGAGAGCACCCCGCTCGACCAGTCGACCTGCACCGGTGGGGCCCACCAGCAGTGGGCGCTCGTCGCCGCGGGCGCGTACTCCTCGCCCGGGAACACCTCGTACCAGCTGGTCAACCTGGGCAGCGGCCTGGTCGCCGACGTCTCGGGCGCGGCCACCGGCCAGGGGGCGCGGGTCATCCAGTACCGCGCCAACTCCGGTGCCAACCAGGTCTGGAACCTGCTCCCGGCCTCCTGACCGTGCACCTCCCCTGACCGTCCACCCCGGAAGGGAACCCCCATGCACGACACCTCGCGCACGACCTCACCCACGAGCGGCGGACGCGCCAAACGGCTCGCCGCCCTGTCCGCCCTGCTGCTCTCCGTCGCGACCCTGAACGCCGTCGCGCCGCAGCCGGCGGACGCCGCCACCGGTACGACGATCACCGTGGACGGCAACGGCGGCGGCCGGGTCTTCGACGGCATCGGCGCGATCAGCGGCGGCGGCGGCAACTCCCGCCTGCTGGCCGACTACCCCGAACCGCAGCGCGGTCAGGTCCTCGACTACCTGTTCAAGCCCGGTTACGGCGCCGACCTGCAGATCCTCAAGGTCGAGATCGGCGGCGACACCAACTCCACCGACGGCGCCGAGGCCAGCCACATGCACACGGCCGGCACCGTCGACTGCGGCCAGGGCTACGAGTGGTGGCTGATGGAGCAGGCCAAGGCCCGCAACCCCGACGTCGAGCTGGCCGGCCTGTCCTGGGGCGCGCCCGGCTGGGTCAACCCGAACGGCAACTACTTCTACACCGACAACGCGATCACCTACCTGACGAGCTGGCTGGACTGCGCGAAGCAGCACCACCTGACGATCGACTACCTCGGCGGGTGGAACGAGCGCTACTCCGGCGGCGACGGCACCGCGATGTCCTGGTACCAGAAGCTCAGGACGACGCTGAACGACAAGGGCTACGCCTCGGTCAAGATCGTCGGCGGCGACAACAACTGGTCCACCGCCTCCGACATGGCGGCCAACCCGGGCTTCAAGTCGGCGGTCGACGTCGTCGGCGTGCACTACCCGTGCGGCTACGGCGGCGCCTTCACCTCCTGTCCCTCGAACGCGACCGCGCAGTCGCTCGGCAAGCCGCTCTGGGCCTCCGAGAACGGGTCGGAGCACTACGACGGCAGCGCCCCGGCCGTCGCGCGGGCGATCAACCGCGACTACATCGACGGCCGGATGACCTCGTACATCAACTGGCCGCTCGTCGGCTCGGCGTACCCGAACCTGAACTTCTCCTTCACCGGCATGGCGGTGGCCGACCAGCCCTGGTCCGGCCGGTACGACATCGGCAGGACGACCTGGGTCACCGCCCAGACCACCCAGTTCACCAAGCCCGGCTGGCACTACCTCGACGCCGCCAGCGGCTACCTCGGCGGCAACCGCGCCAACGGCAGCTACACCACGCTGAAGTCGACGAACGACTCCGACTACACCACGGTCGTCGAGACGGTGGACGCCGGCGCACCGCAGAGCGTGGACGTCACCACCACCGGCGGGCTCTCCGGCGGCACCGTCCACGTGTGGGCCACCGACCTCGACTCGACCGACCCCGCCGACTGGTTCGTGCGGCAGGCCGACATCGTCCCGTCCGGCGGGCACTACAGCGCGACCCTCCAGCCCGGCCGGGTCTACACCTTCACCACCACCCTGCCGGCCGGCGCCAAGGGCACCGCGGCCTCCCCGCCCCGCGGGCAGTTGGCCCTGCCCTACGGCGACACCTTCGAGACCGCCGCCACGACCACCTCGCCGAAGTACTTCACCGACATGAACGGCGCCTTCCAGCGCAGCGCGTGCGGCGGCGGGCGGACCGGGTCGTGCCTGCGCCAGGTGGCGCCCGCGACGCCGGTCCGCTGGACCGACGAGCCCTACAACGCGCCCTACACCTTCCTGGGCGACGCCGCGTGGAGCAACTACACCGTCGCCACCGACGTCCTGCTGGAGCAGCCGGGCACCGTCGAGGTCCTCGGCCGGGTCATGCGGCAGGGCAAGAACAACAACGGCCTGGACGGCTACCACCTGCGGGTCGGCGACACCGGGGCCTGGTCGATCGTCAAGACCGACCTGGGCTGGCGCACCACCACCCTGGCCTCCGGCACCACGACGGCGCTCGGCACCGGCCGGTGGCACACCATCGCCCTGACCGCACAGGGCTCCACCCTGACCGCGCGCATCGACGGCACCGCCGTCGGCAGCGCGAACGACTCCACCTACCCCAGCGGCCTGGCCGGGCTCGGGGTGGGCGGCTACCAGACCGACCAGTTCGACGACTTCGCCGTCACGCCCGGCACCGACGCCACCCCCCGCTCCGGGCGGACCGCCTCCGCCCTGCCCGGCAAGTGCGTCGCCGCCGGTGCGGTGAGCGCCACGAACGCCGACGACAACGGCAACCCCGCCCAGCTCCGCGGCTGCGCCGACCGGGCCGACCAGCAGTGGGTCTGGGCCAACGGCGCACTGAGCCACCACGGCCTGTGCCTGGACGTGGTCGGGGCCTCCACCGCCAACCTCACCAAGGTCGACCTGTGGGAGTGCAACGGCGGCGCGAACCAGAAGTGGCAGCCGCAGCCCGACGGCACGCTGAGGAGCGCGCTCCCGGCGGCCGGGTCCGGGATCTGCCTGGACGACCCGGGCTACGACACCACCGACGGCACCCAGTTGATCGTCTACACCTGCAACGGGGGTGCCAACCAGCGCTGGCAGCTGCCGTAGCGGTCGCCCCGCCTGCCCGCCCGGCCTGCCCGGCCCGCCCGGCCCGCCCGGCCCGGCCGCGCCTCCGGAAGGAGGCCGGTCCGGGCCGGTCGGCGTTCAGCCGCTCGTCGCGGTGATCCGCAGCTCCCAGCGCAGCGTCCCGCCGGGCGGCACCGTCGCGGCCTCGCCCGGTCCGGCCTCGGCCAGGTCGAAGACCGAGCCGAGCATGGGCTCGACGCCGATGCTGCGGTAGGGGGCCGGGGCCGGGAAGCCGCGCAGGTTGCGCCACAGCGCCACCGAGACGGGCACCCCGGCGTCGGCCCGCAGCGACATGGTGAGCGTGTCGGGGCCGTCGGTGACGGTCACGCTCGGGCAGCCGGTGAGGACCGCGCCGACGGCGGTGCCGTCGTCGGGGCCGAGCCGGTCCAGGCGCAGGCCGTGCGGCGCGGGCCAGGGGCCGGTGACGTGCCGGGCGCCGGCGGGCCAGGGCCGTTCCAGCAGCCGGGCCGCCTCGGGGAAGAGCCGGGTCGCGGTGGACCCGGGCGCGCGGAGGCGGGCGTCGGGGCCGAGGTCGAGCAGCGCGTGGGCGGCCCACAGGAAGCGGTAGCCCGGTTCGGCGCGCAGCTCGTACGCGGCGCGCAGCCCGGCCGGTCCGCCCTCGACGCGGCGGCGCAGCACGAAGTCGGGGCACTCCACCAGGTCGGTGTCGCCGTCGCGCCGCCAGGGGCGGGACCAGGCGTCGCCGTGGTCGGGGGTGCCGCGCACGGTCGGGACGCACTCCTCCAGCCCTCCGGCGTCGACGAAGGCGTCGCCGGGGCGGGCGGTGGCGCGGGCCGGGTCGGGCCGGTGCCAGAGCCATTCGCGCCCGCCGGCCCGCAGGGAGGTCCACCGGCCGCCGCACGGCAGGTCGGTGCGGGCCGTGACCGGCCGGTCGGTCACCATTCCGCGAACGACCCGTCCTGGTGGTGCCAGACGGGGTTGCGCCAGCGGTGCCCGGTCTCGGCGGCGCGGCGGACGGCGTCCTCGTCGATGTCGATGCCGAGGCCCGGGCCGGTGGGCCGGGCGGCGTGGCCGTCGGTGAAGCGGAACGGCTCGGGGTCCAGCAGGTAGTCCAGGAGGTCGCCGCCCTGGTGGTAGTGGATGCCGAGGCTCTGTTCCTGGATGAGGAAGTTCGGTGTGGCGAAGGCGAGTTGGAGACAGGCGGCGAGGGCGATCGGGCCGAGCGGGCAGTGCGGGGCCATCGTGACGCCGTGGGTCTCCGCCAGGGCCGCGATGCGCCGGACCTCGGAGATGCCGCCGGCGTGCGACGGGTCGGGCTGGGCGACGGCGATGCCGGCGGCGAGCACGTCGCGGAAGTCCGAGCGGGAGTAGAGCCGTTCGCCGACGGCCAGCGGGACGGAGGTCGAGTCGACGAGGCTGCGCAGGTCGCGGGAGTGCTCGGGGAGGACGGGCTCCTCGACGAACAGCGGGTGCAGGGGCTCCAGCAGGGGCAGCAGGCGCCGGGACATGGCGGTGGACATCCGGCCGTGGAAGTCGACGGCCACGTCGTGCTCGTCGCCGATCGCCTCGCGGACGGCGGCGACCCGGTCGACGACGGCCCGGGTCCGGGCCGGGGTGTCGATGGGGCGCAGCTGCGCCGAGCCGTTCATCTTGACGGCGGTGAAGCCCGCCTCGACCTGGGCCCGGGCGAGTTCGGCGACGTCGGCCGGACTGTCGCCGCCGATCCAGGCGTACACCCGGACCCGGTCGCGGACGTGGCCGCCGAGCAGGTGGTGGACGGGGACGCCGTGGGCCTTGCCGGCGATGTCCCACAGGGCCTGGTCGATGCCGGCGACCGCGCTGGAGAGCACCGGGCCGCCCCGGTAGAAGCCGCCCTTGGTGAGGATCTGCCAGTGGTGCTCGATGCGCAGCGGGTCCTCGCCGACCAGGTGGTCGGCGAGTTCGCGGACGGCCGCCTGCACGGTCTCGGCGCGGCCCTCGACGACGGGCTCGCCCCAGCCGGTGATCCCCTCGTCGGTGGCGACGCGCAGGAACAGCCAGCGCGGGGCGACCAGGAAGGTCTCCAGTGATGTGATCTTCATTCGGTCTCCTGCCGAGCGGCTCGGTCCGTCAGGTGGCGGAGGTCGGCGGCGGCCTGGGCGAGCAGGGCGTGGACGGCGCGCTCGGCCGCCTCCGGCTCGCGGGCGCGCACCGCGTCGAGGACGGCCCGGTGGGCGGGGACCGCGTCGGAGCCGTGCTCGGAGCCGTGCACGAGGTGGTCGCGCACCCGCAGGCCGGCCTCGATCACGACCTCCATCCGGGTGAGGAGTTCGTTGTGGGCGGCGGCCAGCAGCGCGCGGTGGAAGGCGAGGTCGGCCTCGACCGCGGCGTGGGCGTCGTCGCCCGCGGCGGCCATCCGCCGGAGTGCGTCCTCCAGGGCGGCGAGGTCGGCCTGGTCGCGGCGCTCGGCGGCCAGCCGGGCCCCGGCCGGCTCGACGATGGCGCGGACTTCGCCGAGGTTGCCGAGGAAGGTCGCGTCGGGGCTGCCCAGGCCCTGCCAGCGCAGCAGGTCGCCGTCCAGCAGGTTCCAGTCGGAGCGCGGCCGGATGAAGGTGCCGCGCTTCTGGCGGGAGGCGATCAGCCCCTTGGACGCCAGGACGCGCAGCGCCTCGCGCACGACGGTCTTGCTGACCCCGAGTTCCTGCTCGATCCGGTCGGGGGAGATCGAGTCGCCCGGGGCGTGGACGCCGCGGAGGATCCGCTCGCCGATGATCTCGACGGCCTGTCCGTGCAGTCCGCGGGCCGGCCGGTTCACCGGGCCCCCTCCGTCGCGGTGCGCGGGGCGGTCGCGCGCGCACCCGGGTACCGCGCGGTCACGAGGAGGCCTTGACCACGGACCAGCCGCCGTCCACCACCAGGTTCGCGCCGGTGACGTAGGAGGCGTCCGAGGAGGCGAGGAACGCCACCGCCGCCGCGACCTCCTCGGGCCGGCCGAAGCGCTTGGCCACGGTCTCGGCGACGCTGTCGGCCTGTCCCGCCTCGTCCACCCGGTCCCAGGCGGCGGTCATGATCGGCCCGGGCAGGACGGTGTTGACCCGCACCCGCGGGCCGTACTCGACGGCGAGTTGACGGCCCATCGCGCAGAGCGCGCCCTTGGCGGCGGCGTACGCGGGGTGGCCCGGCAGGCCGACCAGCGCGTGGACGGACGAGGTGAGCACGATCGAGCCCCCGGTGTCCCGCAGGGTTCCGGCGAAGGCCCGGACCGCCAGCCAGGACGCCTTGAGCGTCACGGCCAGCTGGGTGTCCCACTCGGGCTCGGTCAGCTCGTGGGCGGGCTTGACGACGACGGCGTAGGCGTTGCCGTGCAGCACGTCCAGCCGCCCGTAGCGGTCGGCGACGTGCGCGGCCAGCTCGTCCCACACCGCGGCGGAGGTGACGTCGCCGTGCCGGTACTCGGCCCGGCCGCCCTCCGCCCGGATCGCCTCGGCCACGGCCTCCCCGGCGGTGTCGTCGATGTCCACGGCCACGACGGCCGCGCCCTCGGCGGCCAGTCGCCGTGCGGTGGCGGCACCGATGCCGTTGGCGGCACCGGTGATCAGGGCCACCCGGCCCTGGAATCGTCGGCAGGTCTGCTCGGTCATGCCCTCACCGTAGCGCTTGGCATTAATTATGGAAATATCCCGGCGGCGAGGCGGGGCGGAGGGAGGGGCCGGAGGGAGGGGCCGGCGGGAGGGGCCGGCGGGCCAGGAAACGAGCCGTCCGGGCCACGTGCTCATTCGTGCGCGGAAGTCGCACTCCGCGAGCATCCATTGACACGAACCACCAACTACGCTGCACTGGTGGGCAGTTCACCGGCACCACTGACAGGTCCATACCAATGGAGGCGTCGATGCGCATCCGGTCCGTCCTGCTCGCCACCCTCTGCACCGCGGCCGCCCTGGTGCTGCCCGCGCTCACCACCGCACCGCCCGCCCACGCCGCGACCGGCGCCCCGCAGACCGTCCCCGCGCTGCGCCAGTGGACCGCCGGAAGCGGCACGTTCACCGTCACCGCCGCCACCCGGATCGCCGTCGACCCGGCCTACCGCACCCAACTCGCGGACGAGGCGGCCACCTTCGCCGACGACCTCGGCGCCCTGGAGGGCCGCCCGGTGAGCGTGGTCACCGGCCCGGCCGCCGCCGGGGACATCGCGCTCACCCTCGGCGACGGTTCACTGCCCGCCGAGGGCTACCGGATGACCGTCGGCACCGGCATCGCGATCAGCGCGGCCACCGACACCGGCGCCTTCTACGGCACCCGGACGGTCCTCCAGCTCCTCCACCGGTCGGCCACCGTACCGGCCGGCACCGCGGTGGACTGGCCCGCCAAGTCCGAGCGCGGCCTGATGATCGACCAGGGCCGGAAGTTCTTCACCGTCGACTGGGTGAAGCAGCACGTCAAGGAGCTGGCCTACCTCAAGCTCAACTACTTCCACTTCCACCTGTCGGACAGCTTCGGCTTCCGCCTGGAGAGCTCCACCCACCCCGAGATCGTCTCCGCCGACCACTACTCCAAGCAGGACATCGCCGACCTGGTCGCCCTCGGGCAGAAGTACCACGTCACCATCGTCCCCGAGATCGACACCCCCGGGCACATGAACACGATCCTCGCCGCCCACCCCGAACTGAAGTTGAGGAGCAGCTCCGGCGCGACCAGCGCCGAGTTCGTCGACCTCTCGCTGCCCGGCACGTACGCCCTGGTCAAGGACCTGATCAACGAGTACCTGCCGCTCTTCCCCGGCCCCTACTGGCACATCGGCGCCGACGAGTACGTCACCGACTACGGCCAGTACCCGCAGCTGCTGGCCTACGCCCGCGCCACCTACGGCGCCGGCGCCACCGCCAAGGACGCCTACTACGGCTTCGTCAACTGGTCCGACGCCCTGGTCCGGGCGGGCGGCAAGACCACCCGGATGTGGAACGACGGCATCAAGTCCGGCGACGGCACCGTCAGCCCGAACGCCGACATCCTGGTCGAGTACTGGTACGACTACGGCCTGACGCCCCAGCAGCTGGCCGCGGCCGGACACACCGTCGCCAACGAGTCCTGGACGCCCACCTACTACGTGCTCGGCGGCGCCAAACCCGACACCACGTGGATGTACGAGACCTGGACGCCGGACCTGTTCCAGGGCGGCAACACCCTCGACGACCCCACCCGCAACCCCGGTTCGCTGCTCCACGTCTGGTGCGACAACCCGACCGCGGAGACCGAGGAGCAGATCGCCGCCGGCATCGCCTACCCGCTGCGCACGCTCGCCCAGCAGACCTGGGGCTCCCCCAAACCCGCCGCCGACTACGCCGCCTTCACCCCGATCGCCACCGCCGTCGGCCACAACCCGGCCTGGCCCGGCCTCTCCCAGCCCGGCAACCTGGCCCGCAACCGCCCCACCACCGCCTCCAGCACCGAGACCGCCGACTTCCCCGCCGCCTCCGCCACCGACGGCGACGGCGCCACCCGCTGGTCCAGCGCCTACCGCGACCCGCAGTGGCTCCAGGTCGACCTCGGCTCCACCCGGGCCGTCAGCCGGGTGGTGCTGCGCTGGGAGGCCGCGTACGGGAAGTCCTTCCAGATCCAGCTCTCCGACGACGCCACCACCTGGCGCACCGCCTACACCACCACCACCGGCACGGGCGGCGTCCAGGACCTCACCGGCCTGACCGGCAGCGGCCGCTACGTCCGGATGTACGGCACCCAGCGCGGCACCGCCTACGGCTACTCGCTCCACGAGTTCGAGGTCTACGGCGGACCGTCGAGCGGCACCCACACCCTCACCACCGGCGGGAAGGCCCTGGACGACCCCGCCTCCTCGACCGTCGCCGGCACCCGGCTGATCACCTGGACCCCGCACGGCGGCCCCAACCAGCAGTGGCAGCTCGTCCCCAACGCCGACGGCACCCACACCCTGACCAACGGCGCCTCCCACCTCTGCCTGGACGTCGCCGCCGCCTCCCCCGCCGCCGGAGCCGCCGCCGTCCAGGCCGCCTGCACCGGCACCGACAGCCAGCGCTGGCGGTTCACCCCCGCCGGCAGCGGATACACCGTCACCAACCAGCAGAGCGGACTGCTCCTCACCGCCACCGCCCCCACCGACGGCGCCCCGGTCATCCAGCAGCCCGCCACCGGCACGGCCGCGCAGAACTGGCAGCTCACCTGATCCCGCCACCGGCGTCCGGGTCCTGCGGTCGGACCCGGTCAGCCGGTGGGCACCGGGTCCGGGGACGGCCGGGGCTCGCCGCGGAAGACCTGGGCGGCGTGCCACGCGCGGTGCCGGTCCGCGACCGGGGGGAGGCTCGGCTGCGGGCCGATGACCGGTCGTCCGGTCAGGGCGAGCACCTGCTGCCTGCTGGCCTCGCCGCGGCCGACGAAGTGCCGGGAGACCAGGACGCGGTGCCCCTCCCCCAGCCCCAGCACGCCCTTGTCGAAGAGCTTGTGGTGCAGCGAGCACAGGCACAGGCCGTTGTCGACCTCGTCCGGCCCGTCGAAGGACCACCACCGCACGTGCGCCGCCTCCAGCCCGACCGCGCTCGCGCCCAGCATCCCGTCGTAGCCGCAGAACGCGCACTGGAACTCGTAGGCCATCAGCACGAGTTCACGCATCCGCCGGTCCCGCTGCCGCCGCGCCGCCCGCGCCCGTCCACCGCCCCGCACGTCCTCGGTGTCGGCCAGGTCCAGGTCGAGCCCGACCGCCTCGCACAGGTCCGTGTGCAGCGACGGGGGGAAGTGGAAGTCCAGCAGCACCCGCGCCAGCCGTCCCAGCAGCGCCGGCTCCCTCCGCAGCGCCGCCCGCAGCCCGGGCGCCAGCCGCCCGGTCGCGCCACTGGAGCGCAGCACCCCCACGCCGGTGCCCGGACTCCCCGGCCCCCGGTCGGTCCCGACCTCCCACACCCCGTCACTGACCAGGTGGTGGAACGGGTACGCGGGGGTGGTCGGGTGGGACGGCCCGTACTCCTCCAACAGCCGCTTCAACTCCCCCTCCACCACGCTGTACCGCAGCCCGCCGTCGGCGTCCCGCTGGTAGCTGCCCAGAGCGTACAGCAGCAGCAGCGGCTTGTGCGGCGCCCGGACGCCGTTGCCCGTCCACCGTCTCAGCTTCGCCACCCGCTCCAGCCAGTCCATGGCCGCCCAGCGTACGGCGGAGCGCCGACACGGGGTGACAGCCGGGTCGGACGGGCTCGGTGCGGCGCGTCCCGGGTGACGGCGGCGGCGGGGGTGAGGTCGTCGCCCTCGACGACGGCCGGCACGCGCCGACCTCGCCGCGGACCGGGTGACCGGCGTCGCGGTGCCGCTCCGGTGACGACGGACCGCCCGGCAGCGGCACCGGACCGAGGACCGCACGGCTGCCGGGCGGTCACCGGTCGCTCCGCTCGGCCGGTTCGGCGGCGGGGCGCGGCCCGGGGAGCCGGGTGGCGTACTGCTGGGCCTGGAGGAGGTAGGCGGTGCGGTAGCTGCCCGCGCCGGGCCGGTCCCCGCCGGGGTCGGCTTCGTCGGCGGCCATGAGTTCCTCGTGCGTGCCCTGTTCGACCAGGCGGCCGTCCTTCAGGACGTGGATGAGGTCGGCGGAGGCGGAGGCCGCCAGGCGGTGCGTGATCAGCAGGACGGTCAGCCCCTGGTCCGCGAGGCGGCGCCGGCGGTCGAAGGCCCGCACCTCCGCGGCCGGGTCGAGCGCGCTGGTCGGCTCGTCGGCGACGACCAGGAACGGGCGGCGGCCGTCGGTGCCGGTGGTGGTGGCGCGCAGGTGGGTGCGGGCGGTGCCGATCCGCTGCCACTGGCCGCCGGAGAAGTCGACCCCGCCTTCGAAGCCCTTGGCCGCCAGGGTGTCCCAGCCCCGGTCCTGCTGCCGGAGCAGGTCCTCCATCCCGGCGAACTCGGCTGCCGCGCCCAGGACTTGCGCATCGTCGTGGTGGTCGGGGCGGCCGGTGGTGACGATCGCCCGGAGGGTGAGGGGCCAGCGGAAGAAGTCCTGCGGGAGCAGCACGGTGGAGGCGAACTGCTGCGCGCGGTCGGCGGTCGCGGTGTCGACGCCGTCCCAGCGGATGGTGCCGCGGTCCGGCTGGTACAGCCCGCACAGGAGCCTGGCCAGGGTGGACTTGCCGGCGCCGTTGTCCCCGACCAGGGCCACGATCCGGCCCGTCGGCACCACCAGGCTGACCCCGTCCAGCGACGGCGCGGTGCGGCCCGGGTAGGTGAACGACACGTCCTCGACGTGGATCGCGGCGGGGCGCTCGGGCAGGTCGGCGCCGCCGGCGGGGATGGCCCGGGTGTCGGCCTCGGTGGTGAGCGTCTGCAGGTCGCCGACGTAGAGGGCTTCCTCGAACAGCTGGTTGACGCTGCCGAGCAGGCCGCCGACGTTCGCGGCGCCGGTGCGCACCGCGACGACGGCGGTGCCCGCGGCGGCGAGCGCCAGGTGCCCGGTGGAGACCAGCAGGCCCAGCAGGCCGAAGGTGGCGGCGAAGGCGAGGCCGGAGGCGGCCGCGGCGGCGACCTTGGTGCGGGCGCCGGCCGCGGCCAGGCGGGCCTGTTCCGCGTCCGAGGCCGCGGCCATCCGTTCGAAGTGGTGCAGCAGGAAGGTGCCGCCGCCGTGCACCCGGATCTCGGCGGCCGTGTGGGTCTGGGTGAGGAGTTGGGCGATGAGCTGGGAGGCCCGCAGGTGCTGGAGCCAGGCCGTCGTCGAGTTGCGCCGCCGCCGGGCGGTGACGGCCGCGCCCCACGCGCGGGGGGCCGCGATCAGCACGAGCAGCGGCAGCAGCACCGGGGACAGGGTGAGCAGCACGCCGCCGGTGGCGGCCATGGAGAGCAGGGTGCTGAGCACCGCGACCGACTCGGTGGTCAGCCGGTGGACCGAGTTGATGCCGAACCGGGCGGACTCCAGCAGGCGGTTGAACTCCGGGTCCTCCATCGAGGCCAGCTCCACCCGCTGGGCCCGCTCCAGCAGGGTGACGGTCGCCGTGCGCTGGATCCGGGGGCTGAGCCGGTCGGCTCCCCAGGAGGAGACCGCCGCGAGGACGGCACCGGCACCGGCGGCGGCCCCGGCCGCCAGCACGGCGGGCAGCACCGCACGGAGCGCACCGGCCGCACTGGCCGCACCGGCGGAGGCGAACAGGCGCCCCAGGGCGGCGTTGACGGCGACCAGGGACAGCGCCGCCGCGCCCGCCCGGCCGACCTCGGCGAGGACCACCCCCGCCAGGGCCGCCCGGTCGGCCCGCCAGGCGAGCACCCACGCCAGGCGCAGCATCCCGGGGATCTGCCGGGCCACCGTCCACAGGCCGGCCTGCGCGGTGGTCTCCTCGTGGCGGACGAACCCGCTGTCGTAGCGCATCGGGCCGCCGAACAGCAGCCGCTCGCTCGGGGACGACCCGTCCGCCGGGGCCGCACCGGGTCGGCGCCGCCTCACGCCGCCCCTCCCGCCGCCGTCCGGTCGGTGCCGACCGCCGCCAGGGGCTGACGCAGCGTCAGGTAGTGGGCGGCGGGGTCGAAGCCGAGCTTCCGGTACAGCGGCAGACCCTCCGGGGTGGCGATCAACTCGACCGAGGAGCAGCCCCGTTCCTGGAGCGCGCCGACCAGGGCCCGGGTGACGGCCTCCGCCAGCCCCCGGCGCCGGTGGCGCGGATCGGTGACGACGGTGTGGACCCGCCCCCACCGGCCGTCGGGGTAGGAGGGACCGTTGTAGCCCCGGTAGACGACGCCGATCGCGCACGCCGCCAGCGTGCCGTCCCCGCCGTCCCCGCCGTCCCCACCGTCCCCGCCGTCGGCCACGTAGGCGAGCAGGTGCGGGTCGGTGCCGAGCCGGGCCTGCATGTCGGCCAGGAAGGTGGCGCGCCAGGCGTCGGTGGCCGCCTGCCCGGTCAGGACGTCGACGCGCAGGCGCAGCAGCTCCTCGGCGTCCTCGGGCACGGCAGGGCGGACGGGGTGGACGGGGCGGACGGGGTGCGGTGTCATCGGGGTCTCCCTCGGGCGGTGGGCAGCGGACGGGCGGGGCCTCAGAGCGGGTCGGGCGGCGGGAACGGGAGTGCGCTGTCCAGGCGCGCCAGGTAGCGCAGGGTGCGGCCGTCGGGGAGGTACTCCCCCCGGTACCAGAACGCGACCCCTCCGGCGGTGAACACCCCGACCTCCTCGACCGGCCGACCGTCCGCGATCGCCCGCAGGTGCAGTTCGGCGGCCTCCGGCGGGACGCCGGGCGCCGGCGCCGGGCGCCGGTGCCGACCCGGCGTTCCCGGTGAGGTGATCAAGCGGCGGACTCCCGGGCGAGCGGGCGCCGGGTCAGGCGGCCCAACTGCTCCTCCCTGCACCGGCCCGGGTCCTCGCCGCGGCGGGCCGACAGGACCAACGCGGCGCCCACGACGCCGCACGCCTCCGCGTCCGCGTCCACGTCCGGCCAGGCGTGCGAACGCCCCTTCCGGGGGTTCGCCGCGAGTGGGCCGATGACGGCCCGGGCGGGCTCCCCGGTCTCCTCCGCGACCTTGGGCGCCTGCGCGGCGGCCAGCTGCCCCGGTGGCGCGGCCGACAACGAACCCAGTTTCCCGGCATGGGAGTTGACGGCTTCCACGATGTCCATGGCCCCGCATCCTGGCCGTGATCGCATCGCTCGCTCAACCCGGGCGGTTCCGGGGCGAGGCATGGCCGAAGGGAGGTTTTCGATTCCGGACGCCGACCGAAAGTGCCGCCGACCCCCGACCCCCCGTCCACCCAGCGGGGCGGCTACCGAAGCGAACCCGCCCTCCCCGACCTCCCCACCCGGCGCTCCGGCCCGAAGCGGGTCCTGCACACCCTCACCCGCGAACTGCGCCGCAGGAGCCTCCGATCGGTTCCGGTTCACACCCGGAACACGGAGCTGCGGCCTGCCGGAGACAGCGCTCCGGGGCCGCGACCGCCCTCCTCGCGCCGCCCGGCAGCCCCAGCAGTACCCCGCGCGCCCTACGCGCCCCCGTCGGCGGGCGCGGTGACGGCCCGGGCCGGAGCCGCTGACCGCGGCACCCGCGCCCGCTTCACCGTGCCCGCACCCGCACCCGCACCCGCTTCAGCGCGGCCACGCCCGCGTCAGACCGTCGCGCAACTCCGTCAGCGCCGCGGGCCCCAGTCGGCTGCCGAGAACCTGTTCCAGGTCGTGGAGGATTCCCAACGCGGCGTCGCGGCGCAGGCTTCCCGCGTCGGTCAGGCCGATGAGGGTGCTGCGCGGGAACCCCGGCCCCGGCGTGCTGACCAGGAGGCCCTCGGCGAGGAGTTGCGTGACGGCGCGGTGCATCGTCTGGCGGGTGACGCCGGCGCGGCGGGCCAGTTCGGCGACGCTCAGCGACGTCTCGCGGTCCAGGTGGGCGAGCACGGTCGCGTGGGCCGGCGTGATGGGGTCCACGCCCGCGGCTTCCAGGCGTCCCAGCAGTTCGTCGGAGAACCAGCGGACACCTCGTTGCAGGAGGTGGAGCAGCGGCAGGTTCGCGTCCGCGTGATCTCCGGTGTCCATTGCTTGCGTTCCTCTCGATCGGGGGATACGTTCCTGTGTCAGCTTTGCTGACACAGGGGGTTTGCTTGCGATGACAAGTTATGACGTCGACGTCCTCGTCGCGGGGGCCGGCCCGGTCGGACTCACGGCGGCCCTGCAACTGGCCCGGGCGGGCGTCTCGGTGCGCCTGGTGGACGCCGCTGCCGGTCCGGCCACCACCAGCCGCGCGCTGGGTACGCACGCCCGCAGCCTGGAGATCTACGACCAGCTGGGAGTCCTCGGCGACATCGCTCCGCACGGAACGAGGGTCAACGGGTTCGTCCGCCACCAGGCCGACCGCACGTCCCGGGTCGACTACGACTTCGACGGCCTGGCGACCCGGTTCCCGTACATGCTCAACGTCGACCAGGTGATCACCGAACGCGTGCTGCGCGGGCACGCCGCCGCGGCCGGGGTCGCGGTGGAGTGGAACACCCGGCTGGAGTCGTTCCGGCAGGACGACGACGCCGTCACAGCCGTGCTGCACGGCGGCGACGGCCCCTCCGCCGGGCGCGAGACCGTGCGCGCGCGGTACCTGTGGGGCTGCGACGGCGGACGCTCGACCGTTCGCAAGGCCCTCCGGCTCCCGCTCGCGGGGGAAACCGCGCACACCTGGCTGATCGCCGACGCGGTCGTGCACACCGATCTGGAGCGGGACGGCCTGCACTGGCTCTTCCCCCCGGGCGGCGCGCTGATGCTGTTCCCCTTCCCGGACCCGGGCAAGTGGCGGCTGCTGGACACGACCGGCGAGGGGGACGCCGATCAACCCGGGCAGATCGCCCGGCAGTTCAGCGGCAAGCTGTCACAGGCCCTGGGGCGCGACACGCTCGTGGACACCCCCACCTGGGCGTCGAAGTTCACCATCCAGCAGCGCGCGGTGCCCGCGATGCACGTCGGACGGTGCTTCGTCTCCGGCGACGCCGCCCACGTCCACTCGCCCGCCTCCGGACAGGGCCTCAACACCGGCGTCCAGGACGCGTACAACCTGGCGTGGAAGCTGGCCATGGTCCTGCACGGCCACGCCGGTACCGCCCTGCTCGACACCTACGACGCCGAGCGCGTTCCCATCGGCCGGGCCCTGCTCGCCTCCACCGGAGAGGTCATGAACACGGCCATGGTCGACGCTCCGACGACCCCCCACGACGCCCGGGCGGCCGACCGCGACTTCATGCGCCGCCTCATCCGGACCATGTCCGGACTCGGCATCGCCTACCCCGACAGCCCGCTGACGGTGCCCGGCGACGGGCCGGACGACGGGCCGGACGAGGGTCCGCGGCCCGGCCAGCGGCTCACCCAGGTCTCCGCCGCCGACGCCCAGTCACCCGGCTGGACGGCCCTGCGCGGACTGCTCAGGACCCCGGCCTGGCACCTGCTCGTCTTCGGACGCAGCGGGCACGCCCTCACGGGGGCCCGGCCGCTGCCCGCCTGGCTGGACGAGGTGACCGTCAGCCGCAGCCGACCGCACCCGGACGGCGGGACCCGCGGCGTGTGGGACCCCGACGGCCGGGTCGGGGACACGCTGGCCGCCGCCGGGGGCGACTGGATCCTCGTCCGCCCCGACGGCTACCTCAGCGCACGCAGCACCGGGGACGCCGACCTCCTCGCCGCCCTCGACCGGCTGACCACGTGCCTGTCGACGCGCGACGGAGCCGCGAAGTGAACGAGACCCGACTCCCCACCAACTGGGCGCGCTGGGGCGACGACGACCAACTGGGCACGCTGCACCTGATCGACGCGGCGGCGAAGCGGCGGGCCGCGGCAGAGGTGCGCGAGGGGTTCCACGTCAGCCTGGCCCGCCGCACCGAGCCGGTGCCGCTCACCACCGGACTCAGCCCCGTCGGCAGCCCGGCCGTCATGCCGGCCGGCGTCCTCCAGACCGTGAACTTCAACGGCGCGCAGCCCCTGGCGATGACCGACAGCCTCCTCGTCAACACGCACAACGCGGGCCTGACGCACCTGGACGCCGTCGCGCACATGCCCGTCGACGGACACGTCTACCCCGGCGTGCCGGTGCACGCCGCGGTGACGCCGACCGGCGTGACGCACGGCTCGGCCGACCCGTTCGGCGAGGGCATCGTGACCCGCGCGGTACTCCTCGACCTCGCGCCCGGGGGCGGCCGCCTGCCCGCCGACCGGCGCGTCACCGGCGCCGACCTCGACGCCGCCCTCCAACGGGCGGGCACGCCGCTGTCCGCCGGAGACGCCGTCGCGGTGCGCGGCGGATGGGACATCAACCGGCCCTTCGACCAACCCGTGCCCGGCCTGGACCTCAGCGCCGTGCGGTGGTTGGACGAGCAGGGCGCGAGCGTCTACGTCGGCGACATCGGCGACGCCCGCCCGGCACGGCCCCCCATGCCGATGCACCAGGTCGCCCTCGCGCGGCTGGGCCTCCCCCTGGTCGACGTCGCCGACCTCGAGCGGCTCGCCCGGCACTGCGAGGCGTCGAACCGCTGGAGCTTCATGCTGGTCCTGGCCCCACCGCGCATCACCGGCACCACCGGGCTCGCCGTCAATCCGATCGCCGTCTTCTGAGCCGCCGGACGGCGCGCCCGGCCCGGCGGGTCCGTCGACGCAGGCGGGGCCGGTCCCCTCCCGCTCGGCCGGCAGGACGGCCGCCCACCCGTGCCCCCGCCCGTTCGGCGGGGGCACCGGGCGGTGGGCATCTCAAAATCATTACGGTCCAGGTCCATGAGAACCGGCGCACCACGCACGCTGCTGCATGGCGGCGCGCACCATCGACGTGACGACGACAAAACCGGCGTCCCTCGGCTACTCGTCCACTCAGCTTCGCCGCCTCTCAAAGCACGGCAGCCGGGGACCCGGGTACGGCGGGCTGGTGGTACGAGCAGCGCGTGCAGCGCACTCCCCTGGTAAGCGGCTCAACCAGGTGGGCACGGGAATTCTCCGCTTCTGCCACACCGTCGGGGTAGAGGGAGAGGGCCGTTTCGAACCCCTGGCGAGCAGCCCGGACCTCGCCCCGGTACAACGCGATGTGCGCGAATCCCTCTTGTGCCCTCGCCTGGTACAGCCTCAGTTTCCGCTCGCGCGCGAGGCCGACGGCGTGTTGGAAGGCCGTCTCGGCGTTGTCCAAGTCCCCCGCCGCGAGGTACGTCTCACCGAGGCCGTCGAGCGCGTCGCACTCGACCTCGAGCAGTTGGTGCTCGCGGGTGAGGCGAAGTGCCGCACGTCCCGCTTCGAAAGCGCGCGGCAGGTCACCGAGCGCGCGGTGGGCCACGCACAGCGTTGCTCTTGCCACTGCGGCGATGTGCATGTGGGAGCCTTCGTCCCCCAGCCGGAGGGCACGGTCCAGGTACCCGGCCGCCTCGGCGAAGCGCCCTTCCCGCACCAGGAGGATGCCGATGTTCGCCAGGGCGTACGCCTCCGACAGGTCCCGATCGGTTGCCTGGTAGAAGATCAGTGCTTGGGAGAGGTGGTCGAAACCCTCGGCGTTGCGACCTAGTTCCCTGCAGACCACTCCGAGATTGTTCCTGAGTGCGGCAGTGAGTTCGGGGTCCGCAAGGTTCTCCACGAGGGCCAGAGCCGAACGGAAGCAGTCGTGGGCTTCGGCGAAGCTCTCGTCGTTGACCTTGAGTACACCGAGCTCCGTCAGCTGGTACGTCTCCGCGAACCTGTCCTCCGTGCGCCTGCTGATGGCGACGGCCAGCTCCAGGGCGGACCGGGCATCAGACATCCGGCCCCGTTCCCGCAGGACACCGGACAGCCCCATGAGGCACAGCGCTTCGCCGGGCTCGTCCTTGGCCGACCGTGCGGCTCCGACGGCTCCCTCGAAGAGTTCGAGCGCGTTGCCGGCATAGTTGGTGCGGCGCAGGAAGGGCTGGATGGCGCAGACCAGCTGCCATGCTGCTTCGGGTGGACCGTCGGCCAGGGCGGCGCGGGCGACCTCCGCGAGGTTGGCGGCCTCTCCGGTGAGAAGTTCGATCGCGTCGGCCGCCGAGGAGGGCACGGGTATGCCGCTGACGGAGTGGGTGATGTCAGGATTGAAGCGGAACGGCCCCTTCGCCAACGGAGCGCACCAGGCTCCGGCGAGCTGGAGGTAGTAGTCGGTCAACCGCCTGCGGGCGTCGTTCCTGACCGTTTCGTTGTCGTGCTCCCTGCACACCCGTGCCGCATAGTCCCGGACGAGGTCGTGGAAGTGGTAGCGGCCGGGCTTGTCCTGGAGCACGAGGTTGTCGTCGAACAGCGCCTCGAGGATGTCCTGGGCCCGGTCCGTCGGCAGGGCGGTGAGCACCGAGGCGGTCCGCGCATCGAAGTCGGGCCCGGGATGGAGGCTCAGCAGCCGGAAGAGCCGGCTACTGTCACCGGACAGGTGCCGGTAGGACAGGGTGAGCGCGGCTGACACGCTCCGTTCCCCGAAGTCGAGGAACCTGGCCCGCCGTTCCTGGTCCCTGAGCTGCTCGACGAGGTAGTGCACGGTCCAGCTGGCGCGGTCGCGAAAGCGTGCGGCGGCAATCCTGATGGCCAACGGCAGACGGCCGCAGAGTTCTACGACCTCGGCGACGTCGCTTTCGTGGGAAGCCAGGCGCCGGGCACCGACGATACGGGTGAACAGCGCAACGGCGTCCTCCAAGGGCATCAGGTCCAGGGACAGGGGGACGGCGCCTTCCAGAGCCGGCAGCCGGCGCCGACTGGTGATCAGGACGAGCGGCCCGCTCGTCCCCGGCAACAGCGGGCGCACCTGCTGGACATCGACCGCGTTGTCGAGCAGGAGCAGCACCTTCTTTCCTGCCACGGCACCGCGCCAGGCGACTGTTCTGGCCTCCAGACCAGGCGGGATCAGCTCGTCCGGCAGACCGCACTGACGCAGCAGCATGCCGAGGGCCTCTCCCGCATCGAGGGGGTCCACACCGGCGGCGAAGCCTCTCAGATCGACGAAGTACTGCCCGTCCGGGTAGTCGGGCGAAACGGTGTGTGCGAACCGGACCGCGAGGGCGGTCTTCCCGATGCCGCCCATCCCGTTGATCGCCGAGATCACGAGCGACACCGAGTCGATCTGCCGACTGTCCTCTGCCAGTTGACGGATCTCGTCCTGTCGTCCGGAGAACTCGCGAGGATCATGGGGCAGAAACTGCCGATGGGCCGATTCCTGCGCCGCCACGGTGGCCACCGCCGCTACGGGCGTCTTGGAGACGGGCGGCAGCCTCGACGCGGGCGGCTCGGCGACCGGAAGCCCGCGCAGGATGTGCTGGTGGAGCGCCTTGAGGTCGTCGCTCGGGTCGAGACCGAATTCCTCCGCCAGCAGCAGCCTGCCCTCTTCGTAGACCTCCAGGGCCTCGCTGGTACGGCCGCTGGAGTGGAGTGCGGTCATCAGGCTCGCCCGGAACGACTCCCGCGTCGGATGCGAGGCGACCAGTTCGACGAGCTCGGCCACCGCCTGAGCGCCGTCGCCCCGTCGGACGTGCAGTTCCAGCAGCAGTTCGACGGTCGACAGTCGCTCCTCCTCCAACCGAGTGGCGACATTGGTGAAGTACTCTCCGCCGAGTCCGGCCAGCGCGGCGCCCCGCCACAGTCTCCGGGCGCTCGCCAGTAAGGAAATGCCGGCGCCGGTGTCCCCGGCCGCCAGGGCTTCGTCGGCGCGCCGCACCATGGACCGGTAGCGGGTCAGGTCCAGCCGCTCGTCGTCGATGTCGACGCGGTAACCGAGCGGAACCGTGAGGATGTCGATCCCCTGTGCGTGGGAGACGATGCGGCGCAGCGCTCCCACCGTGTTGTGGATCTGCTGGCGCGCCGACCGCGGGGCTTCCTCCCACATGACGTCGATCAGCCGATCCGCCGTCACCACGCTGTTGGCGTTCAGCAGGAGGACGGCCAGTAAGCGACAGGAGCGGAGGCCCCCGATCGCCAACAGCTTTCCCTGGGCCTCGACCTCCAACGGCCCCAACAGTCGAACATCGAGGTCCATCCGCTCCCCCACGTCGTTTTCGCCTGTGCTCGCAGCAGGACCGAAACGGTTCACGCCTCCCCCGCGTGCGCCCTGGTCCCGACCACACTGCGCGAGAGGTTCAGACGGCAGGGTGGCCGGAACGGCGTGTACGAGATTAGCCGAACAGTAGTCGGCCGATAGTGCGACTCGGTAAGTTCGGCAACGTCCGTTCAGGTATATCGAAAAAAGTTTGACATACCATCAAACAGAGGAGAACACATGCGGTTTGCGGTCATGGGGGCCGTGATCGGGTTGATCCTGGCGGGAGCCGTCTTCGCCTCGACCGACACCTCGGCCGAAGTGCGGCCCAATGTCACCTGTCAGGCCTGCACGCAGTGACAGTGCGGTGACAGCATCACGGAACACGAAGTCTCCGCCGACGAGCGCCCAGGGATTCCAGTTCACCGCGTTCTTGCTGCTCGCGCTCCTTCTCTCCTCGCTCACCCAGTTGCTCCCGGCCGGGGCCGTGCCCGGTTGGTCGCGGTCAGGACGCTCCGCGATGGCGGTGTTCTGGCCGCAGGGATGGGGCTTCTTCGCCGACGAGCCGACAGCTGATCTCGAGATGGCGCTCACCGCCGGCGACGGCGATCGGCTGATCGCCGTCCCCCAGGTGCAGCAGGACCTTCGCACACGCTGGGGCCTGAGCCGCTCCGGATACGCCCGCTACGTCGAGCTGGGCAACCTGGGTTCCCTGGTCCCCGCGCACGGTTGGCTGGACTGCACAGGCCTGACCCCGTCCGCATGCCGGGACGCAGCGCTGCGCACGCCCCTCGTCCGCGTCCCGAACCGGACCGCACGTCCGACCCTCTGCGGGCACCTGCTGATCGTCGTGGTGAGTCCGGTGCGCTGGACCGCGGACACCAGGTTGTGGCAGAGCGACTGGAAGATCCTCCGCGCAGCGAACAGCTCTGTGGCATGCGGAGGTTGACCGCCTGCCTGCTCAGCTCGGCCGCCGGGTTCGAGCCCCGCGGTCTGCCGCTCGCCGTCACCAGGTCGGCGCTCGCGCTCGCCGAACTGACCACCCTCGTGTTCACTGCGGACCACGACCTCTTCACCTACGAGCCGAGCCTCCCCGGTGGTATGCGCTGCTACGGCGCCCACCGTCTGTCGCTGTGGTGCATCGCCGGCTCCGGTCCGAACGGCATGCTCGTCAGCAGGATGGTCGCGATCGCCGTCCTCGTCGTCACCGCGTCCGGTTACCGCCCCCGGTGGACCTGCGTGCCCCAATGGTTCGTCACCTGGAGCCTGACGACCGGCATGACCTTGCCCAACGGCGGTGACGAAGCCGCCCTCGTCACAACGATGCTGCTCGTGCCCGTCCTGTTGGGAGACACCCGGGCCTGGCATTGGGCTCGGCCACGAAAAGCACTCGCCCCGGTGTGGGCCGGCAGCTCCTACGCCGCCTGGTGCGCCATCCGCTGCCAGACAGCGATCATCTACCTCAGCGCCGCCCTCTCGAAGCTCCGCACACCGCAGTGGCGTGACGGCACCGCGCTGTACTCGGTCCTCGTCGATCCCGACTACGGCCTTCCCTTGGCGGTCCGGTCCTCACTGAGCCCGATCACGACCTCGGGCGCCGTCGTCGGCGCGCTCACCTGGAGCGTCCTGGGTGTCGAACTGGCCATCGCGGTGTGCGCCTTGTCGCGGCGCGGAGCCCGCCGCGCGGCCGGCTGGCTGGCAGTCGCCCTCCACGGCGGGATAGCGGCCGCCATGGGGCTGTTCAGCTTCGGACTGACCATGGTGGCGCTGGTGCTGTCGTTGCGGTTCGATGACCGCGCATCCCCGTCCGCACCCGTCACCGGCCCGGCGCGGTCCCGACGGGAAGCGCCTCCTGAACGCTGTCCTCCCCCCGGGCGGGAGCCTTCCCGCCCCCGATTCCGGATCCATTCCCCAGCATGCGGCACGACCGCGGACAAGGAGTCCCGTTGCCCTTCGACATCCGACCCCTGGATCCACTGACCGCCTCCGAAGACCTACTGGCCGACTACCACCTGATGCGGGCGGCGGTCGTGGCAGAGGACTTCCCCGAGGACCCGCCGCTCACCTACGAGAGTGCGGTCGGACGCCTGCGCACACCACCGATCGAGGACGGGGCGTGCCGCTACTGGGCCTGTCACCTGGAAGGACGCCTGGCCGGCTCGGTCAGAGTCGCCCTCCCCGACGACTCGAACAGCGGCATCGCCAACGTCGAGGTCCACGTGCACCCGGAGCTGCGCCGGCGCGGGATCGGCACCGCGCTGCTGCGCCCGGCGGCGGCCGCCGTACTGGCGGCCGGGCGTGCCGCCGTCCTCGGCGTCCCCGTGAAACCGGGCTCCCCCGGATCCCGTTGGGCGCACGGCCTGGGGTTCGCGGTGACCCGCAGCACCGTGATGCAGGTGCTGCTCGTCGCCGAGACTCCCCCGAAGTCGTGGGACGTACCCGTCCGGCCGGGCTACCGGCTGGCTCGCTGGACCGGCGCCACTCCTGAACCGTACGTCGACTCCTACGCGGTGGCCCGGCAGGCGATCCACGACGCCCCGCTGGGCACGACGAGCCACCGCGAGACGGTGTGGACCCCCGCGCTGATCCGCGCCACCGACCGCGACCTGCTGGACGCGGGCGTGGAGCAGCGGGTCGTCATCGCCGTCGAGGACGACACGGACCGGGTCGTCGGCGTCCACGTCCTCCACAACTACCCCCACCGACGTGAGTTCGGCTATGTCCACGACACCTCCGTACTGGTCGGGCACCGCGGCCACGGCCTGGGCAGGACGATGAAGGCGGCCATGACGCGCTGGCTGGCCGACGAACGACCGGACCTGGAACGCATCCTGACCACCACGGCCACCACCAACACCTTCATGATCGACATCAATCACTCACTCGGCTACCGCACCGCCCGGACGATGGAGTGGATCGAGATCCCCACGGCGCGGCTCGCCGAACGCCTGGCCTCCTCCCCGCACGGAGCCGGAGACTGATCCGCCGTCGGTCTCCGCGCCCGTCGGTGGCAGCCCTACTCTGCCGCTACCGAGGGGAAGTGGCGGCGAAGTACCCGTCGGTGAGGCCCGCTCTCCATACTCGGAACTCGACAGGACGACGCCGATTCCGACAGGTCCGGCAGACAGGAACGACCACCCCGGGAAACCGGATGGGACCTTCCGGATGCCGTTCCGCGCGCCGTCCCGTCCGGCTTCCTTCCCTTCGCGGGAATGGAAGCGGCGCCGTGGAGAGCAAGGAATTTTTCCATGGCGAGAACGAACCGCACTGACACCCTGTCCGACCGGTTCCGGGAGCCGTGAACTGCTCTGTCCTCCCGGAGCTCGGCCGTCAGTGTGCCGGTGCTCTCCGGGAGTCAATCGGTTTCCGGGGAATTCCGGTGGTCCGCTCCGACCCCGGAGCGGACTGTGGGCGGGCGCCCGCCCATGAAGCCGCCGGAACACATGACGATCACACAACCAGTGGAAGGAGTGGCTGATGTCCGACCAGCCGAACGAGAACCTGGACCTCCCCGCCGACGCGACGGAGACCGACGACGTCGAGGCCCACGGCATCGAGGTCGAGGATGACACCGAGGCCGGCATCCTGAACGCCAACGGCGGCTGCTTCTAACTCCGATGCAGACCGATTGGTCCGGCCGGGGGTTCGGCCAGGTGCGCTCCTTCACGGGTGCGGCCTGGCCGGGCCTCCTGGCTCCGGAGGACACGGTGATCTGGAAGCGCCCGGACGACCTCGCAGCGAGCCTCACGACCGAGCTCGCCGACGGAGCCACCGAACGGGCCTTCGTGGTGTCCAACCGACTCGCGCTCGAACTGTTCCGGGTCGGCCTGCGCACGGAGGCCGAGGATGTGTGCCGTCGTCAGATCGCCTTCGCCCGTGGGCTTCTGCAGCACTCGCCGACCCCCGGCCTGCTGGTGCTCGGTCTCCAGGGAGCCGTCAACCTCATCCGGATGCACGGGTACACCTCCGATCCGGCATTCGCCCTCGACGCGCTGTCACAGCTGGAAAGGGTGGCAGACGGAAAACCCGCGGAGATCATGGGAGTTCCCGTGCCCACCCGCCTGTCGACGGGAACCGGCCTCGCAATGAGCCGAGTACGGGGATTCGCCCGGAGCAACCGGATACTGGAGACCGCGAAAATACTGTTCCGCAGGGGGGAGCAGGATCTCGCCTCCTCGGAGTGCCGTCGATTGTGCAGGAAATGGCCGACCGCCGCTGCCACCGGGCCGTTCCACGCCCACGAGGTCCTGTGCCTGCTGGGCGTTCCCTGGCCGGAGCCGAACGACTTCGCCACGGCCGCCCCGGTTCTGCAGCGGATCGCCCTGCTGCGCGGGGCCGCCGGAGAACGGTCCACCGCACGCGCCCGAGCCACCGCTGCCTCGCTCTTCGAATCACGCGTCGCTCCGGAGCCGGGCCACGGGGCAGCGGCGCGTTTCCTGGCCGCACTGGGAGACCTCCTCTACACGTGCCGCCTGCCCGAGGCAGGCGCGGTCTCCTTCCGGGAGGCGCACCGGATGGCGCGCCCCGTCGACCCGAATCTGGCGAACTCCATGGTCCGCCGCTGGAGGGACCACGCCACCGACCACGAGGTCCTGCCTCCCCTGCTCGACGTTCCGGCCGCCAGGCCCGAACAGCTCCTGTCCATATCCGATCTGTTGGCCGCCAGGTTCGACGGAAGCCGGCGGCCCACCGGGCCCGACGACCGGCCGGAGTCCTGCCGTGAGGAGAAACCGTGAGGGTGGAACACCTGCGGGTGCGCGGGGCGGAGGCCGTCCTGGTCCACGAGCCCGCTCTTCCACTCGTGGCCGTGAACGTCCGCATCGCTGCCGGCAGCCGGGACGACCCGCCCGGACGGCACGGGCTGGCGCACGTGGTCGAGCACATGACCTTCTCCGGCACCGACGGGCGGGCGCGCGGGGAGCACGCACGCCTGGTCGAGGGTATGGGCGGATTCCTGAACGCGCGGACCTCTGCGGATTGGACGACCTACCTGCACCTGGTCCCGGCGGACGCGCTGGCCGAGGTGCTCACCCTGGAAGCCGACAGATTCTCGCAGATCACAACGGGCTTCGACGAGACCGGCCTGGCGGCAGACCGGGAGATCGTCCTGCGGGAGCGGGACGAGCGGCTGTCCCCGGCCTTCGGCGACGCCACCGCGACCCTGCTGGCCGGCATCCATCCGGCACCGTCCCCCTACAGCCACCTCCCGGTCGGTGACGCCGACCACGTCAGAGCCGTCACGGTCGAAGACTGCCGCCGGTTCTTCTCCCGCCACTACGTCGCCCCGAACGTCACGATGGCCGTGCTCGGCGGCTTCGATCCGGACCGCACCCGCGCCGGGGCCACCCGGCTGCTGGAGTCCTTCCGCGATGCGCCGGCCGTCCGGCGAACTGCGGTCCCGGGCGGTCCGCGTTCCCCGAAACAGCTCCGGCTGGAACTCGACGGCGATCACCGGAGCCGCGTCTACCTGGGGGTGCACCTCCCCCCGATGAGCGACCCCGCCGCGTTCGACCTGGCTCGGCTGGGCTCGGTCGTGCTCGCCCGCGGAACGTCCGGGATCCTGACCCGGCTGCTCGTCCACGAGCGGCCCGTGCTGCAACGGCTGTCGCTACGGACGGTCCCCCGGCGGTGGGACGGTTCACTGGGGGTCTTGGAACTCGTCCCGCTGCCCGGTGTCACCGCCGACCGGGCAGTGGACGCCTTCGACTCCGCGATGGAAGCGCTACTGCGCCACGGGCCGGAAGAGGCCGACATCACCCGGGCACGGGCCATCCACCTCTCGGACCGGGCCGCGGAGGACGACTCGTTGATCCACCGTGCGGCCAACCTCACGCTCGCCCTGCAGATGCACGGCGTCCTCGACCGGCACGCCGGACGAATCGAAGCCGTGGACCGGGACGGCTTCCACCGGGCCATCGGGTTGTGGCACCGTCCCGACGACCGCGTGAAGGCGGTGTACACCCGATGAACACCCTCCCGTGGCAGGAACAGCCGCCCCGGACGGGCGGACTGCTCGTGGTCCGGGTCCCGGCCCGGCCCGGCGGCTACGAGGTCGCGCGCGTCGTCTGGCACACCGCTCCGGGGACCGGGACCGACGGCGGTCCGGCGCTGGTGGCGCTCGAGGCACTGCTGCACTCCGTCGCGCTCCCCGGGCGCACCGTGGCCGACATGCTGGAATCCCTGGGGGTGTCGGTCGAACCGGGACGCACTCACGTGTCGTGTCACCTCGAGTTCCAGGGGTCGAAGGACGGGATACGGAAAGCGGTTCCCCTGTTCGCAGACGCGCTCGCGGCCACCGTCCTGCAGCCGGACGCGGTACGCACCGCCCGCGCCTCCGTACTCGGGCTCGTCGAAAGGCTGGACAGCAGCCTCCCGGACCGTGCCGAGCGGGCGTTCTACGCCGCCGTGGCCGGTGCGGACGGCCTGCTTGCCCGCCACGGGGAAGGTACCGTCGAGAGCCTCCTGGGCATGACGCCGGAACAGGTCACCGGAGCGCGGGAGGACCTCGTCCGCTCCCTCCCCGTCAGTCTGTTCCTCTCCGACGCCGCCGCAGAACCCGCCTGGCGCGCGGCCCTCGCTCGGACGGCTCCCGCAACCCCGGTCGTGGCCGCCGGTCCGACCCTCGTCCCCGCTCCGGCGCGGCAGCGGGTGGACGTCTCGGTCACCGGCCCCCGCGGTGCCCACCTGCTGTGGGGGTGCATGGCCGAACTCGGCGACGTGATGGACCACGTCGCGCTGGAGATCGCCGCCCACGCCCTCGGCGGCGGGTGGAGCGCCAGGTGGCAGCACTTGTTCCGGGAGGAGCTCGGACGCGTCTACGGCACCCACGCCCGCATACGCTCCCTGGGCCTCGACGGCCGCGCCCACGGTGCCGCCCTGATCGGCATGTCCACCGGCGCGGCCGACGCCGATTCGGCGGCCGCCCTGCTGGAGGAGGAGGCCGCCCGGTTCAGCCTCCACGGCCTGACGGAGAAGGAAGTCACCGACGGGGCCGGGCAGTTGCTGCGCGCGGAAGGGCTGTTCCAGGTGTCGGCCCAGAAGTTCGTCGCACGCGCCGCCCAACCCGTTCAAGCAGGTCTCGGCGTCTCCTTCGCAGCCCGGCGTCTGGAGTGCCTGGCCTCCGCGACACCTGATGAGGTCAACCTGAGGCTGCGCCGGCTGGAGGGCCGGGCGGCGGTCTCCGTGGCAAGAAGCAAAGGAGGACACTGACCAGTGGATGCCCTGCACGACGCACTCCCGACCGGGCCGGTGCCGGCGACGGCCTCCGGGCTGCGGACCGTCGACCCCTTGGTGATCGAGGCGTCCCGAGGAACGTTCCTGATCTCCAGTCCCAGAACCGCCAAGCGGCTCAAGGTGGAACCGCACGTCCTGGACCTGCTCCTCTCGGCACGCGACGGACTCGACGAGAACCGGTCGCCCACCGGCGACCGGGGAACCGTCCACCTGCTCGTCGAGCACGGGTTCCTGGTCACCGGCAACGGATCCGTTCCGGCCCCCTGGGACACCTGGGGAATCACCGCCTGGAGCTTCCACCAACGGGTCAGGGACACCCCGTTCATCGACGACTCCTCGCCCGGCCTCGCCGAACGGTACGCCCGGATGGTCGCCGACCGTCCCCAGCCCTCCAGCCTGCGTCCTCCCCCCACCGACCGGATCCTCCTGCTGCCCAGGGTCCGCACCCAGTGCGAATCCGGCTATCTGGACGTCCTCCAGAACCGGCGCACCCACCGGCACTTCGAGGACCGACCGCTCGACCTCGACCGCTTCTCCGACCTCCTGCACTACTCCTTCGCCCCGCTGCGTTTCACCGACGCCGGGGCGATGGGCACCCTCCAGCTGCGAGCCGCGGCTTCGGGCGGCGCGCGGCACGAGTGCGAGGCGTTCGTCCTCGTCTTCAACGTGGACCACGTCGAACCCGGGCTGTACGCCTACGACGGGGTCCGCCACGGCCTGGTGCCGCTGGACCGTACCGTCACACGGGAGCAGGTCGAGTGGCTGACGTTCCGGCAACGGTTCTTCACCGATTCCGCGTTCGGCGTCTTCACCGCATCGGTCGCCGACCGGATGGCCTGGAAGTACCGCCATCCCCGTGCTTACAAGCTCATGCTCCAGAACGTGGGCCATGTCGCGCAGGTGTTCTCCATGACGGCGCACGCACTCGGCCTGGGGGCGGCCGTCACGGGTGCCATCCGGGACACCGAGACGGACGACCTGCTCGGACTCGACACGCCGATGGAGTTCACCACGTTCGCCATGGCGTGCGGGTTCCCGCGCAAGCAGCAGGACGGGCTGCCGCTCGGCATTCGGACCCCGCGCCGGGCGCCGGAGGGCTACTGACATGGCCCCCCACAGCGAGTCGGCCCGCCCGAACCGGGACACGACGCCGCCCGTACCGGCCGACCGGGCCCCCGGTCTGCGCCACAACCGGAACTGGCAGGTCCTGTGGACCGGCCAGCTGGTCTCCCAATTGGGCGACTTCGTTTTCGATGTCACCGTCGTCCTGTGGGTCGGCACGGTGATCTCACACGGACAGAGGTGGGCGCCGATCGCAGTCAGCGGAGTCCTGGTCGCGGCTGCGGTGCCGACCGTCCTGATCGGCCCCGTGGCCGGTGTGTTCGTCGATCGCTGGAACCGCCGGCGGACCATGCTGGTGGCCGATCTGGTGCGCGCCGCGCTGGTCGGCTCGCTGCTGGCCGTCCCCGTACTGGGGGACCGCCTGCCCACATGGGCGCAACTCGCCGCGATCTACACCGCTGTCGCCGCAACGGCCACGGTCTCCCAGTTCTTCAACCCGGCACGCTTCGCCACCGTCGGCGCCGCTGTCGCCCCGGAGGACCGGCCGAAGGCGTTCAGCCTGGCCTCCGCCTCGGCGAACACCGCATCGGTGCTGGGGCCGCCGCTCGCCGCGCCGCTGCTCTTCAGCGTAGGAGTGCGCTGGGCGATCGCCGTCAACATGCTGTCGTACCTGCTGTCGTACGCCCTCATCCGGATGACCAGGATCCCGGAGAGCGCTGCCGGGTCGGCCCCGCACTCAGGGGGTTTCCGCCGGGAACTCGACGAGGGCCTGCACCACCTGCGCGGCAATCCCGTCCTGCGGACGATCACATTGACCGTGTTCCTGTACATGTTCGGCGTGGGAGCGGTGAACGTACTGGAGGTCTTCTTCGTCTCGGAGAACCTGAAGGCCGATCCCAGCTGGCTGGGGACGCTCAACGGGGCACTCGGTCTGGGAAGCATCGCCGGCGCGCTGCTCTCCCCCCGCCTGGCCGCCAGGATCGGTGAGCGACCGGTGTTCGCCTGGGGCATCGTCGCCACGGCGCTCCTCGTGTTCGCCTACGCGCGGTCGACCTCGCTGCCGTTGACCGTGGCGCTGCTGGGCGTGATGGGGGTCCCGCTGGCCATGGTGAACACCGTGCTCGGGCCGATCATCCTGCAGGAGACCCCCAACCGGCTGCTGGGCCGGATCAACGCCGTCCTGAATCCGCTGGTCTACCTGGCCTCCGTGGCGTCCATGGCACTGGCCGGGCTCCTGGCCAGCCGGATGGCACCGGGTTTCACCGCGAACCTCGGCGGCCTCCACCTGCACCGCATCGATCTGATCCTCAGTTGCAGCGCCGGCCTCATGGCCTTGGCCGGAGCCACGGCGGTCTCACGTCTACGCCCGGTCCCCCCGGCACCACTCCATCCCCCGCCACAGACGGCTGACGACAGATCCCGCCTCAGCCCGTGACAGTCAGTGACAGCCCGTGAAGGACCTTCCCCACGAATGGAGGACGCCGTGCACCTCGCCAGAAGCCGCTACCTGATCACGAGCGACCGTACCTACCGCCGTCCGGACGGCACACCCGTCCGTCTCGGCTACCTGTCTCGCCGGGCCCGCTTCTTCTCGATCGACGCGGCCGACTGCGACCGCCTGGAGCGCGGAGACATCGAGGCGATCGCAGCGGGCACCCTGCGGGAACTGGAACGGCTCGGTGCCGTCGTCGACGCTTCGACGGACGAACTGGGCGAGGTGCTGGACGTCTTCCGGGCCGGGTCGGACTCCGTCCGCCACCGCAGGTTCACCATCATGCCGACGGCCTACTGCAACATGGGCTGCTCCTACTGCGGGCAGGTGCACTTCAAGTCCCGCCTGGCCGCCGACCGGGCCGAGCGGCTGACCGCCCGGGTGGAGGCCGCCATGGCGGCCGAGGGCACGGAGGTCGTCAGTGTCAGCTGGTTCGGCGGCGAGCCGCTCCTCGGGTACCGCTTGATCACCGAGTCGAGCAGGCGGTTTCTCGCCCGCAGCCGGGCCACCGGCGTCCGGTACTACGCTCGGATGGCCACCAACGGCAGTCTCCTCACCACCCGCAAGCTGGCACAGCTCCACGACGACTGCGGACTGCGCGAAATGGACGTCACCATCGACGGTCCGCGCGAGGTCCACGACCGTCGCCGGGTCCTGAAGAACGGGTCGACGTCCTTCGACCGGTGCGTCGGCGTCCTGAGCGAGACCGCCGCACGCGGGCTGGCTCCGGAACTGCGGATCACCGTCCGGGTCAACGTCGACACCGGGAACGAGGCCCAGGTGCCCCGGCTGCTCCAGGACCTGGCGGCCGCCGGATTCGGCACGCCGCAGTTCAGTCTCCAGTTCATGCCGGTCCACTCCTGGGGGAACGACATCTCCAGCGTGGAGATCGGCGCCCGGAAGTACGCCGAACAGGAGGCCGGGTGGCTGCGCAGCGCACAGCAGCTCGGCCTCCGGTTCCTCCCGCTTCCGACCGCCACGCGAGCCACCACCTGCATCGCGACCACGCGCAGCGGTGAAGTCCACGATCCCGGAGGAAAGGTGTACTCCTGTTCGGAGCACCCGCTCGTCCCCGGGGCGCAGGACAGCGAGGTCATCGCCCGGACCGAGGACCTCGTCGGGGCCGGGCCGAGGCCGTCCGGCCGGTTCGACGACTGGTACGACCAGGTCGCCAACCCCTCCCAGCCCTGCCACCGGTGCCCGTTCCTCCCGATCTGCGGCGGAAGCTGTCCCAAGCTCTGGCGGGAGGGACATGTGCCTTGCCCCAGTTACAAGTTCAACGTCCAGGACCGCATGGACATCGCCGCGACCAGCCGGATGGGCTGCGAGCCCCCGGAGGTGGCGGGCCGTGCGGACGCTTAGCTTCGCGCACACCTCGGTCGGGGCCTGCCTCCCGGCGGGACGGGTGGCGGCGTCGTCGGCCGCCACCCGGGAGTGGGCCTGGGGAGACGGAAGCGGCGCGGGAGCGCGGGTCTGCGTCCTGGACAGCGGCGTGGACCCCGGCCATCCGCTGGTCGGGCCCCTCGCCGGCTCCTTCGCGGCCTTCGACGACGGCGGCCGGTGGAGCGTGCGCGCGGACGACAGCGGCGACCCGGCGGGCCACGGTACGGCGTGCGCCTCGATCATCAGGTCACTGGCACCGCACTGCGAACTGACCAGCGTCAGGATCCTCGGGAGTGACAACCGGGGCAGCAGTGCGGGGCTCCTGTCCGGACTCGCCTGGGCGGTCGAGCAGCGCTTCCAGCTGATCAGCGTCAGCCTCTCCACCCGGCACCGACCCGTGAAGGAGGCGCTGCACGACCTGTCGGACCGGGCCTACTTCGAGGGCGTGACGATCGTCTCGTCCGCGCACAACAGCCCCGTCCACAGCTATCCGTGGCGCTTCTCCTCGGTGATCTCGGTCGGCTCCCACAGTCTCGGCGGCCCGGAGCGGATCGAGACCAACCCCTCCCCGCCAGTGGAGTTCTTCGGCGCCGGAGCGCGGATCCGGGTCGCCTGGCCGGGAGGAGGGACCAGGGTGGTCTCGGGAAACAGCTTCGCCACGCCCCACATCACCGGGATGTGCGCACGGATCCTCGGCAGGCACCCCCGGTTCCGCACGACACAGCTACGGCACGCTCTCTCACTGATCTCGGACAACCTCGAAGGAGCATCCCGATGAACATCACGGACTACGAGGAATCGCTCCGATCGACCGTCCGGCTCGCCCGGCTGACCTTCTCCTCCGCCGCCGCGTCGGTGTTCCTCTACCGCGAGGAGCGGGACGTCCTGGTCTTCGAAGCGGCCTCCGGCGCCGGGGAGGACCGGATCATCGGCATGGACGTACCCGCGGGCCAGGGCATCGTCGGCTGGGTGGCCAGGACCGGAGAGCCGATACTCGTCCGCGAGGTGTCCTCGGACGAACGGTTCGACCTGCGGACGGCGGCTGAGACCGGGTTCATCCCCGACACCATCATGGCGATACCGCTCATCCAACACGGCGAGGTCATCGGCGTGATGGAGGTCCTGGACCCCCTGCTCGGCTCCTACGGCGACATCGAGGCCCTGGACATGCTCTCGGAGCTGGCGAACCAGGCCGCGATGATCATCTCCATGGTGCCGCCTCGGCGGTCACCGGAGGACTCGCCCAGGGCCGTCGTGGCGCGCGAGTTCGACGCGCTCCTGGACCGCGTTCCGGACGACCGGATACAGGAGGTCGACCGGCTGATCGCGGCGATCAGGTCGATCGTCGTCTGACCGCTCGAACCGCGTCCGGCCGGCACCCGCTCCGGAACGGACGGCGGCCCCGGAACCATCGAAGCACGGCACCCGACGAGTAGGAGAACGAACCAGTGGCAGACGAGCGGAGACTCGCGGCGATGCTCTTCGCCGACATAGTGGGCTCCACCTCGCTGGCGGACGGGATGGATCCGGAGGACACCAGGGTCCTGATGGGCCGGTACTTCGAGCACGCGGTGGCCGTGGTCGAAGCCGCCGAGGGCCGACTGGAGAAGTTCATCGGCGACGCCGTGGTGGCGGTGTTCGGCATCCCCCGAGCCCAGGGGGACGAAGCCGAACGGGCGCTCAGGGCCGCACTCGAACTGCGGTCCGCCGTACAGCGGGACGCGTTGCTCGGCAGGTACCTCAGAATGCGCGTCGGGGTGAACCTCGGTGAGGTCATGGCCACTTCCGACTCCCGTTCGGAGGTCTTCATCGCCTCGGGCGACGCCATGAACGTCGCAGCCCGGTTGCAGGAGTCCGCCGAACCCGACGAAATCCTTGTCAGCGACCGGGTCTTCCTGGCCACCGAGGACGCCTTCGAGTTCACGGCTCCCCGCATGGTGCGTTTGAAGGGGAAGGACGGCCCGGTTCGGGTCCATCCGGTGGTGGCGCCCCGTGAACGCCGCCGCGCCGAACGGCCGCCGATGGTTGGACGCCGCCACGACCTCCTGCAACTCAGGCTGGCCGCCGACCGGGTCGCCGAAGAAGGGCGCAGCCGCCTGGTGACCGTTCTCGGCGTGGGCGGCATAGGGAAGACCCGGCTGGTCGAGGAGTTCATCGCCGGCCTGCCGCTCGAACTCGGATTCGAGGTGGTCGACGCGTCCGCGCACGGACAGGGGGGCAGCGACCGACTGCGGTCCCTGCTGGACGGACTCGTCGGAAGCGGGCTCAGCACGGCACGGGTGCAGCACGTCTTCGAGGCCGACGGCTACGGCGCCGAGGAGAGCGCCCGCAGGGCACGGGACCTGATGGCGGCCCTCGGCAGCGGCGGCCGGCTCGGTGAAGACGGTGGAACCGTGCTCACCGCCCTGCGGCTCTTCATCGGTATCACGACCCGCGACCGTGCCGTGATCATCGTCCTGGACGAGGCCCACCGGGCCGGCGACTTCCTTCTGGACCTGATGGAGCAACTGGCCGTCTCGCGCGGACGCTCCCGGCTGCTGGTCCTGGTGGTCGCCCGGCCCGAACTCCTCGATCGCCGTCCACGGTGGGGCGCGGGACGGGACAATCACACCAGCCTGACGCTGCAACCGCTGGCCACCGCCCAGATCCGCACCGTGGTCGGAAGCTACCTGCACCAGCAACCGGAGGAACTGCTCGAACTGATAAGCCAACGGTCGGGCGGGAACCCCTACTACGCCCTCGAGTTCGTCCGGTCCGTTTCACGGCTCACCGGATCCGGAGCAGGGTCCACCCTCGGCACCGCGCTTCCCGACACCGTGCACGCCGCGGTGCTGGCCCGACTGGACTTCCTGAGCCCCGACGCCCGGGAGGTGCTGCGGCTCGTCTCGGTGTGCGGTTCCGTCCTGCCGATCCGCCTCTACCCGGACCTGCTGCCGGACCGGACAGATCATCAGATCGCCATCGCTGTCGAGGAGCTGCTCGCCCAGGACGTGCTGCACCTGAACAGTGGCAGGCGACCGGTGATCCGGCAGTCCTTCGTCCGGGACGTCGCCGAGGGCACGCTTACGCGCGCCGCCCGCATAGCCGTGCACGCCGGTGCAGCGGGTCTGCTGTCAGGGCTGGCCGAGGACACCGACAGCCACAGCATTCTCGTCGGCGAGCACTGCCTGGCCGCCTTGCGCCTGAGCCTGCGGTCCTCCGTTCCCGCCGCGCTGCCGTTCCAGCCGGCCGAGGCCGCGTCCCTCCTGGCACGGGCCGGAGCCGCCTCCAGTCGGGCGGGTCTCTCGACGGAGGCGCAGGCGTTCATCGAAGGAGCCCTCACCTTGGCGGGCACCGACCGGCGCGTGGAACTGCTGGAACTCCTCGCCACCGTCGCCGGGGTGTCCGCCAAGGCGGTCGCCAGCCTGGAACAGGCCATCGAGGAGGCCGGCGAACCCGACCGCCTCGCCCCGACCGGGCCGGAGACAGCGGTGCGGCTGCGACGCAGGCTCCTCCTGCTCTGGCTGCGGTGCGGACTCATGGCCCGGCTCCGTGTGAGCCGGGACTCGGTCCTCACCAGGTACACGGAAGCCCACCGCCTCGCCGGACTCGGCATCAGCCCGGACGAGCGGATGCACCTCGCAGCCGTGGACCTGTTCCTGGTGCTCGACAACCGGGCCGTGTCGGTCGAGGACGGCGCCTTCGTCGCCCGCACCGATCCGGACGCCCTCCTGGCCGAGGGGCGTGCGATCGCGGACCACTTCGAGGGGGCGGGAGACATCCGGACGACGAGCGAAGTGCTGGACGGATGCCAGTTCGTCGCCGCCACCATGAACCGCCCCGACCGCGTCCTGGAGTTCTGCGAACAGCGCACGCTCCTGCCCGACCTGCCGTCACGGGAACGCGCCGACGCACTGGCGATGCTGGCCGCCGCACATGCCGGACTCGGCGACCCCCTCGCAGGCCTGCGTGCCGTCGAGGACGAAGCGGTCAACCGCCGGTACGGCACCTACAGCATGCACCTGGCCCAGCCGCTCGCCTACGGCCTCTCCATCGCCTACGCGTTCGGGGAGTGGGACACCGCCGAGCGTCTCAGCGACTACCTGGTCCACGCGTTCGAGGAATCCTCCGCCTCGCCGGAGAACCGCGTCTTCTGCTTGGACGGCTTCTTCGCCCTGATACGCATCGCGATGGCCCGGGGAGAACGCGATGCCGCGAACCGGTTCGCCGACCTCCTGTCGGAATCCACCAAGGACGTCCAAAGTCTGTGGTCGACCACCAGGGCCCTCCTGGCGATGGAACTGCAGGACGGCCCCGGCGACCACGACCTCGACGCCGCGACGCTGGGCTCCCACGCCTTCGCCGTCGTCTCGTTCCACAACGAACGCGGCCTACCCAGTCCGTCCGCTCTCATCCAGGCGGCGGCCACCCACAGTTCCGCCCGCCACTCCCAGGTCGTCGAAGTGGCAACAGCCCTCCGCCGGCACGACCACCGCGCCCTGGCCGAATGCATCAACACACTTGAGAACCACGGACGCAGAGTGGCAGCCGCACGACTGCGCATCGTCCTGGCGGACCGCACCACGGATCCGGCTCCGCTGTCCGCAGCCCGCCACACGCTCGAAAAGCTCCGGGACGCCCGATTCCTGCACCGTCTGGCCGAAACGGAGGCCCGGATCCACGGCAGGCAGACCTCCCCCCGAGCCACCTGATCCGAGCCGACCCCACAACCGGCCTCCTGCTCGATCACCGAACCCCGGAGTGGCGGCTCGACCGAAGGCCGGGCAGTTCACTTACCGGGCGTTTCACTCGTAATTAGGATGGGATGGTTCATTCTGACTTCTCGGGCACCTGGGCTGTCGGCGTTCGGTGACGCCTGGGGTTCTGATACCAGGAGAGCCACCGTTACAGGAATGTCCGCTTGAAATGTGCGGTTCCTCCTGCCTCATCCCAGGAAGCCGAGCCCGTTGGCTTTCGTCCCTCAAGCAGTGTGGGCCCTGGACGGAGCGGCGATTGCGCCGTATGCCGTCGTCATGACGGAACGTCGACCGCACCGGCATCCCCTGGCGCTATCCCCCCCGCCGCGAGCATGCAGGACGGCGCCGCCGGCTGCGGTCGCCACCGAGCACCCCGTCATCCGCAAGGCACGGACCGACACGGGCGACAAGGACGCCCTCATCGAGCACGGCGCAACCCCGGCATCGATGTCGAGGTCATCCGCCGCGACTCCACCGCCAGGGATTCGCCGTCCAGCCCCGCAGCCGGGTCGCCGAACGCACCTTCGGCCGGCTCGTGAACCACCGCCGTCTCGTCCGCGAGTACGAGACCCTGCCGGCCCGTTCCGAAGCCATGGTCCACCTCGCGACGATCAACCTCATGACCCGCCGGCTCACCGGTGAGACCACCCCGGCCTGGCGCGGAACGTGAACCTCAAAACGGCGGACAAAACGCCCAGTCACGCCCGGCAACCTGCCGATACGTCAGACTTGCCGGGTGCCACGGGGCACGCAGGAACAGGCACGGGAGGTACAGCGCATGACGCGCTACAGCGTCGATCTCGACCGGCGTGAACTGATCGCCTCGTGGGGCACCGGGGAAGGCGACCTCTCCAGGTGCATCGCCGCCCTGCCGGACGACGCGGACACCTCCGCGCTGCTGGCCCTGGCCCGCTCGCTCACCCAACTGTCCGACGCCGCGTGGCGCACCTACACCCACCCGTCCAGCGCCGCCGGCTCCCCGGAGCCCGACGGAGAGGGCTGGCGCCGGGAGAGGGAACGCGAGGCGTTCGGCAGGGTTCCCGACGCGATCACGGAGCCCCACCTGCCGCACGGCGGCACGATGACGGTCTCCTACAGCCCGCTCGTCGAATCCGCCCACCGCGCCGGACGCGCCCTGCACGGCCTGCACGGCCCGGGCGGCCCGGGCGACGAAGCCCTGGCGAAGGCAGTCCGGGCCGAGGCGGCCCTGGAACTCGCCGCCGTGGAGAGCGCCGAACTCGGCGACCTCACCGGACGCGCCCAGCAGGCCGTCCTCCTCAGCCGCGAGGACGCCTCCCCCGTCCAGGTCGCCGCCGCCGACCACCTCCTCCAGCAGGACCCGTTCGGCCCCACCGCCCTGTTCTCCACCGTCGACCCCACCGCGGCCGCCGTCGCCGCGGCGCACTGGCTCGCCGCCGCGGCCGAGGTCGCCGCCGAGGCCACCGGCGAGGACCCCACCCAGGTCGTCCTCGAAGCCGACGACATCGAAGCACTCCCCCACGAGACCCCCACCCTCGTCCTCGGCCTCATCCAGGACGGCGCCACCCCGTACGAGGCCGTCGCCGCACTCGTCCGCCACGCCATGCACATCACCGACGGCCTCCTCCTGGACCCCGTCGCCCTGCGCGACCAGTTGGAGGACTTCGAGGAGACCGTCGCCGAACACACCGGCGAGGACGACCCCGACCTCGACGACGTCGCCGTCCGCCTGACCCCGCTCGACCCCAAGCGCCCCGCCCGCGACCTCCTGGAGGACCTCCTCGCCGGCATCCACGGCTGCTGGCTCCTGCACAGCGCACACGACGGACCCGACGAGGACGACGAGGACGACGGCCTCGGCGACACCCAGGACCGGGACGACGACGAACAGGCCGTCGCACACCAGCGGCGCAGCCGCGAACGCTTCGCCCGACTCGTCCGCGCCGCCGCCGCAGCCCACCGCGACCGCCTCATCTGACCGGCACCCCGGCCCCGACGGCCGGGGGCGTCCGCGACGGCGCCGACGGCGCCGGGCGGGGAGTGGCTCCGGGACCGGACCGGACCGGCCGGCCGGTCCCGGAGCCCTCGGTCACTGCGAGACGCGGACGTAGTCGACGATCATCTTCTGCGGCAGGACGGTGGTGGCGTCGGGGTTGCCGGGCCAGTCACCGCCGACGGCGTTGTTGAGGATGATGTAGAAGGGGTGGTCGTACACCCAGGGGCCACGGGTCTGCTCCAGCGTCGAGCGGTCGACGGTGAAGAAGTTGTGGCCGTCCACCGCGAACGTCATGTGGGTGGAGTCCCAGTCGACGGCGTAGGTGTGGAAGGCGGAGGCGAAGTCCGACCCGGCGAGGGTGTACGGCGAGCCGTAGCCGTTCCCGCCGTTGTAGGCCGGGGCGTGCAGGGTGGAGTACACCGAGTCCGCGACCTTGCCGACGTGCTCCATGATGTCGATCTCACCGCAGTTCGGCCACGGCGTGCCCGACTTGAAGTTCGAGCCGAGCATCCAGAACGCGGGCCACAGGCCCTGGGTGCCGCTGACCTTGATGCGGGCCTCGACGTGCCCGTAGGTGAAGTCGAGGTGGCCGTGGGTGTTGATCCGGCCGGAGGTGTACTGGCCGTTGGCCTCCTTGCGGGCCTCGATGACGAGGTTGCCGTTGCCGTCCAGGTTGGTGTTGTCACCGTTGGTGTAGAGCTCCAGCTCGCCGTTCTGGCCGTTGCCCGGGTCCTGGGTCCACTTGGCGGGGTCCGGCTTGGTGTTCGCGGCGCCGTTGAACTCGTCGCTCCACACCAGGCGCGGCGGGTTGGCCGGGTTCGGCGGGAGGGCGGGCGGGGCGGTGGGGCTGCCGCCGGTGCCGTACACGTCGAAGGTCCACAGCGAGTAGCCGTAGCCGTTGCTGCGCGCGGTGCCGTACATCCGCACGTACCGGCCGGTGCCGTCGACGTCGAGGGTCTCCTTGAAGCCCTTGCCGGTGGTGGTGGAGTACACGCTGGTCCAGGTGTTGCCGTCCGGGGAGACCTGGATCTGGTAGGCGGTGGCGAACGCCGGGTCCCACTGCAGCACCACCTGGGTGACGTGCGCGGTCGCGCCGAGGTCGACGGCGATCCAGCCCGGGTCGACCCAGCCGTTGACGTCACTGGTCGCCCAGCGCGTCGCCGGGTCCTCGTCGAAGGCCTTGGCCGGCGTGCAGCCCGTGCAGCTGCCGCTGTCCTGGAAGGTCGAGGCGGTGGCGGGCTTGCCGTACGAGAGCAGGGTCTTTCCGCCGCCCGGGTTGCCCGGGTTGCCGCCCCCGCCGCCGGTGAAGACCTGGAACTCCCAGAGCGAGTAGCCGTACTGGGTGGCGCGCTGGGTGCCGTACATCCGGACGTAGCGGCCGGTGCCGGACAGGGTGACCAGCTCGGTCGCGCCGCGGCCGTCGGCCGTCGAGTAGACGGTGCTCCAGGTGGCGCCGTCCGCCGAGACCTGGATCTGGTACGCCTTGGCGTACGCGTTCTCCCAGGACAGCTGGACGCCGCAGACGTTCTGCGAGGAGCCCAGGTCGACCTGGAGCCACTGCGGGTCGGCGGCGGCGGAGGACCAGCGGGTGCCGGCGTTGCCGTCGACCGCCGAGGAGGCCGGCGTTCCGGCGTTCTCGGTGGACGAGGCGGTGGCGGCCCTGTTCAGGGCGGCGTTGGTGGTCGAGCAGGTGCCGGTGCCGGTGCCTGCCGTGCCGTAGACCTGGAACTCCCAGAGCGAGACGCCGTACTGGGTGGCCCGCTGGGTGGTGAGGATGCGGACGTAGCGCCCCGTGCCGTTCACGGTCAGGCTCTCGGAGCCGCCCCGTCCGGTCGTGGTCGTGTAGACGTTCGTCCAGGTGGCGCCGTCGGCGGAGGTCTGGATCTGGTACGCCTTGGCGTACGCGTTCTCCCAGGTGAGCACGACGGAGGTGAGGGTGGCCGTGCCACCGAGGTCGACCTGGAGCCACTGCGGGTCGGCGGCGGCGGAGGACCAGCGGGTGCCGGCGTTGCCGTCGACCGCCGAGGAGGCCGGCGTTCCGGCGTTCTCGGTGGACGAGGCGGTGGCGGTCTTCCCCTGCGACAGCAGGGTGCCCTCGGCGCGGGCGGGGGCGGCCTGGTTCACGGCGAGGACGAGTGTCGCGATCAGGACGGCGACGAACGCGAAGACCAGAGTGCGGGGTGGTGCGGCGAGGGCGCGAGGTGGGGGGCTACCTGTCACAGCATCTCTCCTGGAGTGGTCCTGACTGAGAGAGCGCTCTCTCATGTCGTGATGATTGCGCCCCTGTTGCGGTCGCGTCAACGAAGTGAACAGGCTTCAAAGCATTGATCGTTAATCGGTGCACCGGATGCCGATATTCAGACATCAAGCTAGGCATTCAGTGCAATACGCACCCCGCGAAACTCGTTCGCCCTACACAAGATTGACTCAGCGAAGGCCGACGCGGGTCGAGGCGGGAGCTCCGAGGCGAAGCCGCGCTCGAAGAAGCGGCGCACTCGCACTGTGCGGGCAGCCGCCACAGAAGCGGAGCGGCCCGACGGATGGACCCGGGAGTGGCCGGGCGGTCTTCCGTTCAAGAGTCGAACCGGCCTTTGTTCGCCGGGGCGACCACCGTGGAACATGCGGACGAACTACGGCCCCTCCGACGGGAGAGCGCTCTCCCTGGTTCTCCTGAGCTTCCGCCCCGAGGCGGGCCGAGGCGTTCGCCCCGGCCTGCCCCACGTCCCTCGCCCGATCAGGCCCCGAACAGGCGCCCCAGCGCTCGTGCAGGTGCTCCAGCACCGTCGCGACGCGGGCCCGCTCGGTGCCGCCGGCCGCCGGGCAGTGCCACAGCAAGTTGGAGGCGTGCCAGTCGTTGTGCGTCCACAGCGACTCCAACTCGCCCAGCAGTGGTGCCAGTCGGGCGTGGAACGGCAGGTGCAGCCGCTCGGTGTCCGCGCGCACCGGGGCCCGGTCGAGGGCCTCGGCGAGCGCGGGCCGGGCCGCCGCGTAGCGCTCCAGCGCGGCCGACGGGTCGCGGTCGGCGAAGATGCTCCCCGAGGAGACCAGCGGCTGCACGGACCGGGCCGGCGCCGGATGCCCCGCCGCCGCGAGGTGGAAGCGGGCCGGCGCGGCACCGGCCTGCCGGGCGTGGGCCCGAGGCGAACGACGTCCACGACAGGGCGTCGCGGCAGAGGTCGGTGCCCGCCCCGGGGGCGTACGCCTCGTAGGTCCACTCGCCCCGGGCGTGCGCGCCGAGGACCTCGACCACCGGGGCGCCGCGCGCCCGCAGGTGGCGCAGGAAGGCGTGCTCCTCCGCCAGCCCCCGGAGGGAGCGGACGCTCGCGTAGTGGCGTTTGCGGAACACCGCCACCGCGCCCGTGCCCGGCCCCACCGCCGGTGCGCACCGGCGAGGTGGTCAACCCGCCCGCTTCTCCGGGGAGTTCGGGGCCGCCCGGGCGGGCGACCGGGAACGCGCCACACCCTGGGCCGACCGCCGCGACGTCCGCGCGCTGAGCGAGGGCCGAGCCGCGGGCACCCTGGTCTGCGCCCTCGGCACCGGGCAGTTCGAGGGCACCGACCCCACCCGGTACACCCGCCGGGGCCGCATCCCCGGCAGCGTCGGCCTGCCCGCCCACCCCGTCCTGGCCGCCGACGGAACGGTGCGCCCCACCGCCGAACTCGCCTCCTGCACGGCCGGCTTGCCGTCCGCGCCGGAGGGGCCGGTGGTGGTCTACTGCGGCGGCGGCATCTCCGCCACCCTGCTCGCCCTCGCCCTGGTCCTCACCGGCCGCGACGACGTCCGCGTCTACGACGGCTCCCTGGAGGAGTGGACGGCGGACCCGGACCTCCCCGTGCTGACCGGCCCGGCCGGGCGCACCCCGCCCGGGGCGGCCGGATGAGACCGCGACCGGTCCGGTTCAGGCCGTCCGCAGGGGGAACTGCTGGTCGGCGCCGCCGGTGGCGGTGACCGTCCCGGCCACCGCGTCGACGGCGCGCCCCGGGCCCCGGGCCCCGGTCCACGGCGAGGGTGCGGGACTCCGGGAGGGACGGGGGCCGCCCCACGTACCGGGAGTCGTTCACCGACCCGCCGAAGGAGTTCCCCCACCGGTCGCCCGGGTACGGGCAGGAGGTGCCGGCCGCGCCGTTGCCCCGGGCGGGCGCGGTGGCCGGCCGCGTCGCGCACCGGAGGGGGGCCCAGGAGCGACGCCGCACCCAGCAGACCCGCCCAGCAGACCCGCCCAGCCCCGCGGCCGCGCTCGCGCGACCGGCGGCGGTACGGCTGTGGCCGCGGGGAGGAAGCCATGGCGGCCCGGCTCCTCGACCGGCCCGCCCCTCCTCCGCCCGCGGCGCCGGCGGAGGCATGGGTGACGTCGGGTCAGGAACCGGCCGGTGTGGCGGGGCTGATGTCGTACGCCTTCTGGACCAGGTCGGGGCGGCTGCCGTCGTTGACCTGCCGCTCCCACAGGGCGTCGACCTGCGCGCGGACCTGCGGCTCCGTCTCGGCGGGCAGCAGGTTGCGGTAGCGGCGCTCCTCGCCGAGCAGGACGCGCACGGTGCGCTCGAAGACCGGTTCGGGGTCGTACTGCTCGTGCGGGAAGGCGAGCCGGGCGTAGTCGTACAGGCGCCCGGCGGGGTCGTCCCGCCACTCCTTCCACGTCTCGAACATGGTGTCGTTGAAGCCGGTGAGGAACGGGCCGGGGTTGATCGTCGCCACCGTGACGCCGAACTCGGCGAGTTCCTGGTCGAGCGCGTCCGCGAACGCCTCCACCGCGTGCTTCGAGGCGGCGTAGGCACCGGTGAACGGATCGACCGTCAGCCCGGCGACCGAGGACATGAAGACGATCCGCCCGCTGCGGCGGGCCGCCATCGCGCGCGCGACCCCCTGGGTGAGCAGGATCGGGCCGAACACGTTCACCTCGAACTGGCGGCGCAGCCGCTCCTCGGGGAGGTCGGCGCTCGCCCCGCCCTCGGAGACGCCGGCGTTGTTGAGCAGGACCTCGGCGTTCCACGTCCAGGCCCGCTCCCGGTCGCCCGGATCGGTGACGTCCAACTTCTCCACCCGCAGCTCCACACCCCGCTCCCGCGCCGCGGCCCGCACCGCGGTGACCTGGGCGATGATCTCCACGCCCGCGATCACCTCGTGCCCGGCCGCGGCGAGCCGCAGCGCGACCTCCTTGCCGAAGCCGCTGCCCGCACCGGTGATGAGAATCGGTCCCGCCATGTCGTCGCGCCTCTCCCGTACTGGTGGCCGGCCGTTCCGGACCACGCCTGCCCTCGGCCCCCTCGTGCTGCTTCCCCGGCCCGGCCACCCCACGCCGCCCGTGGTCACCAGGCCGCGGCCACCGCGCCCCCGCTCACCAGCGGCACCCGGCCCGGCCCCGACAGCGCCGAGCCCCGGAACCGCCCGCCCGGCCCGGCGTCCCCGCGCCAGACCACCCGTCGCCGACCGGAACAGCACACCGGTGTGCGCCCCGTCGACCCGCTGCCCGGCACCACCGAGCCGCCCGCCGTCCATCCGCACACGGACGACGAGGCCGCCGCCGGCGTCCACGACGGCGACGCTGCCGGGCGGCCCGCCCCGAGGACGCCCACCTCGATGATCCGACGGACACCGGAGAGGCCCGCCGTCTGCCCGGTGCCCATGACGGCACGTTAGGCCACCGACAGCCAGGACCACCCGTGACACGCGCCCGGAGCACGAAACGCCGACCCCCTCCCCCCGCCGGACCATCCGGGCGCTGACCCGGCCCGCCACCGCCCCCGCTGGATGCGTCCGCCGCCGACCACCTCCCCGACTTCGCGGTCGACCCGCGCGTCACGGTGCGGATGCCGCTGCGGCACACCGGTGGTGCCTCCCCTTCACGGGCGGGATCCACGCCGCGGACGCGGGGGCCGGAGCATCGCGCGGAAGGGCCCGGCCCTGGTACTCCCGGTGCTGTTCAGGCCGGCCCGCTTCGAGCCGGGTGCGGACCGGGGCTGCTCCCACACCGGCCACGCGCCGGCCCGGCCGACCGCCGGGCCGAACCGCGTGGACGACGCCGCACTCTCACTGGGCGCCGCGGTCCAGAGCGCCACGCGCCGGTTGCAGGGGCGGCAGCGGCCGGATGGTGCCCGACATCCCGGAGCGAGTCGCCCGCGCCCCTCCCGGGGAGGCGCCGCGCAACGTCACCGGGTCGGGGTCGACGGACGGACGGGGCGGGTGGTGATGCGGCCGCCGGTCATGACGAAGCGGACGCGGCCCATGGCGTCGATGTCCGTGAGCGGGTCGCCTTCGACGGCTGTCAGGTCGGCCCGCGCGCCGGGGGCGGTCCGGCCGAGGTCGGGGCGGCCGAGGAGGTCGGCGGCGGTGCTGGTGGCGGCCCGCAGGGCGCGCAGCGGGGACAGGCCGTGCTCGACGAGGGTGGGGAACTCGCGCCAGTTGTCGCGGTGGGGGAACATGCCGGCGTCCGTGCCGAAGGCCAGGTGCACGGAGGCCGCGGCCTGCCGGAGCAGGCCCTCCCGGAGCGGCTCGGCGAAGGTCCGGTAGGACTGCCGCAGGTGGGCGGGTCGGCCCCGCCAGAAGTCCTCGTCGTCGAGGTGGTCGACGAAGTGGCGCTGGCAGTACTGGGTGGGGACCAGGAAGGTGCCGTGGCGCTCCATCAGGGCGTAGGTGGGCTCGGTGGCGAGCGTCGCGTGTTCGACACTGCGCACGCCGGCCCGTACCGCGCGGCGCACCGCCTCGTCGGGGAAGGCGTGGACGGCGCAGGGCAGGTGCAGGTCGCGGGCGGTGGCGACGAGGACGTCCACCTCTTCTTGTGCGTAGGCGATGCTGTGGGGGCTGTCCGCGGGTGAGGAGAAGCCTCCGCTGCCGGCGTACTTGATCCAGTCGGCGCCGTCGCGGGCCTGCCGGCGGACCATCCTGCGGATCTCGTCCGGGCCGTCGGCGACGCTGCCGATCTGCGCCCCGTAGCGCTGCGCGAGGCCGGGGGCCTTGTCCTCGTGGCCGCCGCGCGGGGAGATGATGTTCGGTGCGGCGACGACCCGGGGGCCGGTGACGAGCCCTTCCCGCACGGCGCGGCCGAGGGCGACGTTGAGGGGCTGGTGGGCGCTGCCCAGGTCGCGCACGGTGGTGAAGCCGTTGTCGAGCAGGGCGCGCAGGGCCGGCAGGGCCGTGAGGACCTGGTAGGGGACGGAGTCGCCGTCGGCGCCCTCGTCGGCGAGGTGGACGTGGCAGTCGATCAGGCCGGGCAGCAGGGTGCAGCCGGGCAGGCCGACCACTTCGGCGTCCGCGTGGTGCCGGGGCTCTGGATCGACGCGGACGACGCGGTCGCCCTCGACCAGTACCTGCGCCCCCGGTTGCGGGTGGTCGTGCACGCCGTCCCACAGGGCGTCGGGGCGCAGGAGGAATCGCCGGTCCTTCTTCTCCGTCATGGGGGCTCCCGGGATCAGGACGGTGGTTGCGGTGCGGCGCGCGGTGCTCCGGTCCGGCCGCCCCGCCGGAGCGGGACGGGACGGGACGAGACGAGAGGGGACGAGAGGAGACGAGAGGGGACGAGCCGGTGTGGACGGGGTCAGAAGAGGAAGACCAGACTGGAGACGATCTTGACCCAGTCGCCGTTCTCCGGGCCCCGGGCCTCGATGGAGGCGGCGTGCGTGCGCACCGCCGTGCCGGCGATGTCGTAGCGGTCCCGGCCGGGCTGGTGGGCGCTTTGGCCGTCGTAGTCGTGGTGGCCCAGTTCGAGCCCCATGGCGGTCAGCGCCATCTGGACGGCTTTGGCCTCGGCCGTCGCCGCGTCCTTGCCGACGGCGTCCTGCTCGTGGACTTCCGCGACACAGCCCAAGCCTCCGCCGTCGGGGACGGCGACGCCCACGGCGGTGGCGATCCGCGCACCGGGGGTGTTGGTCTCGGCCAGCGCCTGGATCGCGAACAGGATCTGCCCGTCGGTGAGTTGTGCGCCGCCTTCGTCGGGCGGGATGAGGCGGCAGTGCGGGGGGACGCGGCTGGAGACGATGACCCGGTTGACCCGGCCCAGCCCGGCGTCCATGTACATCAGGTCGTGGGCCTGGAGTTCGCGGGCGTGCGCACCGGCGCCGGTGGTGAAGTACATGCGGTCGGGCACGAGCGGTCCCCGGGGGCTTTCGGTCATGTCGTCTCCTCGACGGAAGAGCGGGGGCGGGTCCGGAGCGGGGGGCGGTCGGCCGTCAGGTCCGGTGCGACGGCCAGGCTTTCGATCAGGTCTCCCATCCGTCCCGCCCCGTGGTGGGCGGCGCGCTGGGCGCCGCTGGCGCCGCCGGTGCGGACGAGTTCGGCCAGCCAGTGCTCGACCGTCCGGCGGTCGTCGGCGGTGAGGTGGGGGCCGGCGAGCCGGAGCGCCGTGCCGATCTGTTCGACCACCGGGACGGCCACCACCGGAAACCCGGACCGGGGGCCGGGGGCCGGAGCGGTCAGCAGGTCGAGGACGGAGCCGGTGACGCCTTCGCGGGCGGCTTGCCAGCAGGCCGCGGCGAGGACGTCCTGCTCGACCTGCGGCGCCGGGTGCCCGGCGGCCAGTGCCGCGCGGGCCCGGGCGACGAGGGCCCGCACCAGCAGGGCGTAGGCCACGGTCTGCCCGGTGGTGGGCAGCACGTCGGCGATGCGGATCTCGACGGTGGGCACGTGGCGCGAGGGGCGGGCGTACCAGTAGATCATCGCCGGGTCGAGTGCCGCGCCGCTGGCCACCAGGGCGCCGACGAGGTCCTCGTAGTGCTCGGGCGAGTGGAGGAACGGCGGGGGCCCGGCGGTCGGCCACCTGCCCCACAGCACCGTCCGCCAGGACGCGTACCCGGTGTCGGCGCCCTGCCAGTACGGGGAGTTGGCGGTCAGCGCCAGCAGGAGGGGCAGCCAGGGCCGCAGGTGGTTGACGACGGCGACGGCGGTGGCGAGGTCGGGCACGCCCACGTGGACGTGGCAGGCACAGGTGCCCTGGTGCCTGATCAGGGGTCCGAACCGCCGGCGGATGGCGTTGTAGCGGGGGTGGTCGTGCAGGGCGGGGAGGCCGTCGGGGTCGTCGCCGTGCCCGGGGCCGGCCGAACCGGACGGCGCGACACCGGAGGCGAGCAGGAGGCAGCCGTGCCGTCGGGCCTCCGAAGCGGTTCCCGTGCGCAGCCGGGTCAGTTCCCGGGCCAGATCGGCGGCTCCGGCGCACACGGGGCTGACGGTCTCCACCATGGCCTGGGAGATCTCGGGCACGAGGTGCTCGGCCCCAAGGACGAGCCGGCCGCCGGCGATCACGGGACCGGCGCGGGGCACGGGCCGGTGGGTACCGGTGTCGAGCAGGACGAATTCCTCCTCGACGCCGAGGGTCGCCTGCTCGGGAGGGTGCTCCACGGCGGCGCTCCGCCCGTTCGCCAGTCCGTCGAGGCCGGGGCCGAAGATGTCGTTCTCGAACATGGCCCGTTCCGCCCGCCCGTCCCCCGCCAGGGGGTGGAACCGGGCGCTCCAGTGCACCTCGCACCGGCCCGGGTCCAGCGGGCGGACTTCGATGCGCGCCCGGTAGTCGGTGACGGGGAAGGGGTGCCGGACGAGGGCGTACTCCTGCACGCGGTTGCGGTCGTCGTCGGTGAGCAGTTCCTCGACGATGCGCTGCCCGTCCCGGGTGAGGATCTCCCGCAGGTGCGGCCCGGCGGCGGGCGCGCTGCGGGCGAGGGCGGGGTGCCAGGACGCGATGGCCGGGAAGTCGGCGACGTCGGCCCACACGGCGTCGGCGGGGCGGTCGATGACGCGGCTGGTTCGGGCTTCCACGGTCCTCCTCATGACGGGCCGTCCGGGGGGTCGGCCCGGCGGGTGGGCAGCAGGGTGTAGTCGCGGGTGTCGAAGCCGGGGGCGACGACGCAGACGAACAGGGCGTAGACGGGCTCCAGCAGGCGGGTGCTCTGCCAGGTTCCGGCGGGTACCAGGCGGTGCATGCCGTCCCAGGGCCGGTGGTCGCCGTCCGGGCCGAGGCGGTGGGCGGCGGGGCGGTGTCCCGGTGCGCCGGGCGGAGCGTCGGCGGTGAGCAGGTGGGCCGGGCCGCCGTCCTGCCAGATCCACAGCTCGTCGGAGTCGACGCGGTGCCACGCGGCGCCCTCACCGGGGTCCAGCAGGTACTGGATGGCGGTGCCGGCCGCGCGCTCGGAGCGGTGGTCGAGCGGGTGGACGGGCTGTCCGGACTCCCAGATCACGCGGTGCCGGCCGCCTTCGGGGTGCGGTCGCATCGCGTCCCGCAGCGGCCGGGGGGCGTGGTGCGGGTGCTCGGGTGGGGTCATGTCAGCGCTCCGGGGTGTCGGAGGCGGCGCGTTCCGGCTCGCCGGTGAGGTGGCTGGTGTAGACCTCGTGGCCGGGCGAGGGGAGGTCGAGCGGGATCGATCTCGCCTCGACGGCCAGGCGCGCGACCTGCCGCTGGATGCCCTCGTCGAGCTCGTGCAGACCGGGCGGGGGGCGGCGGGTGACGAGGTCGACGACGGCGAGGGCCTGGGCGGCGAAGGACAGGTCCATGGCGGCCGCGGCGTGGCCGGGCCCCCCGGCGGTGTTGACCGGGTTGCCGTCGGCCAGCAGCAGGACGGACCGCCCGGCGGGGTCCGTGAACTCCTCCACCCCGGGCCGGACGGTGCGGGTCGTGCGGCCCGCCGCGAGCGCGGCGCGGTCGATCTCGACGCTGCCGTGCCCGGCACTGGCCAGGATCGCGCCGTCGGGCAGCAGGGCCAGGTGTTCGGCGCGCACCACCCGGATGCTTCCGGTGGCGGTGATCAGGACGGTCGCCTCCCGGGCGGCGGCGGCGAGGGGGCTGACCCGGTGGCCGAGCGCGTGCGCCTCCAGCGCCCGGTAGGGGTCGATCTCGGTCACCAGGACCTGGGCCCCCAGGCCCCGGGCCCGTTCGGCGATGCCCCGCCCCACCGCCCCGAAGCCGACCACCACCGTCACCGATCCGGCGAGCGAGACGTTGGTCAGGGCGACCACCGCGTCCAGCGCGCTGGCACCGGTGCCGTGGCGGTTGTCGAACGTGCCCTTGAGCGCGGAGCCGTCGACGGCCATCACCGGCAGCCCGAGACCGCGGCGCGCGGCGAGGCCGCGGACTCGTCTGACGCCGGTGAGGGTGTGGACGCAGGCGCCGATCAGGCCGTCGAGTTGTTCCGGCCGCTCGGCGTGCAGAAGGCCCAGCAGGGCGTCGGCCTCGTCGATCACCACGTCGGGCCGGCGGTCGAGCAGGGCTGCCGCAACCGGGCGGCCCCCGCCGTCCGGCACCACCTCGATACCGGGCCGGCGCGCGAGCCAGCGGGCCACGCCGTCGGAGGTGGAGGCCGGATTGGAGCCGCTCACCACGAGCCGGGCCCCCGCCTCGCGGTAGGCCAGCAGCAGCGGCACGGTGGACGGCAGCAGGTGCAGGTCCGCCGCGATCAGCAGACCCGCCAACGGGCGCTGCCGCGCGAACGCCCGCCCCAGACCGGCCGTCACCGGCATGGCCCGGACCGCGAGGTGGATGCGCCCCTCCGTCTCGTCCACCGCGGCGCCCCCCTCGACTCCCGTGCGACGCCACCGCCCGCGCTTCCGGATGCACCCGACGGAAGCACAGGGCGACAGGTCCATTACCCTTCGTCATTGAAGCAGGTCGGCCGTTCGGGTGCCAGGGCCGGAGCGGGACGAGATCGCCGGAACCACCCGTTGGTGCGACGGAGAGTTAAGGATCATCACTCCGGGAAGTCGCACGGGGACGGTCCCGCCGCCGCGGCCGGTCCCGTCGCCCCTGCCCCGCGCGATCCTCCGGAGGCGACTTCCCGTGTCACCCGATCCGGCCGCTCCGCCGGCCTGCGACCTCCAGCCCGACTTCCCCTTCGACTACGCCGCCCACCTCGCCGGCGAACGCCGCCTCGGCCGGCTGCCGGACTCGGCGCTCGGCGCGCCGGTGGCCGTCGTCGGTGCGGGCGGCGCGGGGTTGTGCGCCGCGTACGAACTCCTGCGACTGGGGTGCAGGCCCGTCCTCTACGAGGCGGAGTCCTGCCCCGACGGCCCGGGCGGGCGGCGCCTGGGCGGGCGGATGCACAGCCTGCGCCTCGACCCGGCCGACAGCGCGGTGGTGGAACTGGGCTGCATGCGCTTCCCCGACTCCGCGCGGCTGCTGTTCCACTACGCCGACCGGTTCGGCCTGTCCACCGTCCCGTTCCGGGAGAACTACGCCCACCCGACGACCCCGGTGACGGTGTGGGACGTCGACGGACAGAGCCACCGGGTGCGCACCCTCGCCGACCTGCGCTCCCGGCACGAGGGCTTCCGCCGCGCCCACACCCGCTGGCTGGCCGCGCTGGAGCGGGCCGGCCTGCCGGCGCTGCGGCGGGCCGTGGCCGACCGGGACCGGGCGCAGGTGCGCCGGCGCTGGTCGGCCCTGGTGCGCGGCTACGAGCAGTGGACGTTCCACCGGTTCCTGCGCGACCCCGAGGGAGCGGGCATGTCGGAGGAGGAGGCGAGGCTGCTGGCCACCGCGGGCATCGGCCCGGCCGCCTGGGACTGCTTCTTCGGCATGGGCATGGTGGACCTGCTGCGGCTGCTGCTCGCCTCCGACGGCGCCGTGCTGCACCGCTTCCCGGACGGCGTCAGCGCCTTGGCCGAACAGTTCTGGGCCTGCCGCACCACCGGCCCCGGCGGGCGCGGCACCAGCCTGGAGGAGGTCAACTCCGGTGCGCCGCGCCCGGCCGTCACCGCGATCGAGGTGCCCGGCGACCCGCGGCGCGGGGTGGTCGTGCACGACGCGGACGGCGGGCGGGCGAGGTACGCGGCGGCGGTCTTCACCCCGCAGCTCGACCTGCTGGAGACCACCGTCCGGCTGAGCGCCGCGGCGGGCGGTCCGGACCCGCTGGGCCCGCGGCTGCGGCGCGCCGTTCGCTCGGTCACGTACTGGGCGGCCGCCAAGACCGCGCTGGTCCTGGACGAGCCGTTCTGGGAGGGCACCGACCTGGACGGCGTCACGCTCACCGACCGGCTGCCGCGGGCGGCGTACACCAGCGACTTCGGCCCGCCGCGCGGCCCCGGCGGGCGGCGGGCCGTGCTCGACCTCAGCTTCACCTGGTCCTTCGACGCGATGAAGATCGCCGCCTCCTCCCTGCAGGAGCGGGTGGACGCCTTCGTGCGGGAGCTGGCCGCCGTCCACCCCGACTCGGCCGAACGGCTGCGGCAGGCCGCGGCGAACGCTCCGGCCGTGACGGTCTCCTGGGCGGAGGAGCCGAACTTCCGGGGCATCGCCCGCTTCTCGCAGCCCGGCGAGTACCGCTTCCAGTACGACCTGTTCCACCAGTGCCTGAAGGACCGCGACGGCCGCTGCCCCGTGCCGGGCGAGCCCGCCAACGCCCTCTTCCTCGCCGGGGACGACACGTCCTGGTCGCCCGGCTGGCTCGACCACGCGCTCGCGACCGGAATCAACGCCGCCTGGGGCGTGATGACCCTGCTCGGCGGGCGCGGCGACCCGGACGCCCCGGGCCCCGGCGACCTGCTCACGCACCCCGACTACCGGCCCCTGCCCCCGGACGAACTGGACGCGCCGTAGCGAGGCCGGCGGGTTCAGAGGCTGCGGCGGACGGCGCCGCGCTGCATCACGAAGTCGACCCGGTGCAGGGCCTCGATCTCCTCGAACGGGTCGCCCGGCAGGGCGATCAGGTCGGCGGTGGCACCGGCGGCGATCCGCCCGAGGTCGGGTCGGCCGAGCAGGTCAGCGGCGGTGCTCGTCGCCGCGCGCAGCACGCGGTGCGGGGTGAGTCCGGCACCGGTCAGGGCCGGGAACTCCCGCCAGTTGTCGGTGTGCGGGAACATCCCGGCGTCCGTGCCGAAGGCGACGGCGGCGCGGCTGGCGGCGACCCGGCGGCCGTGCCCGCGCAGGGCGGCGGCGTGCCGGGCGAGCTTCTCGCGGGTCGGCCGCCGGGCCGGTGGCCAGAAGGCGTCGTCGTCGAGGTGGTCGAGGAAGTGCTCGACGGCGTGCAGGGTCGGCACCAGGTAGGCGCCGTGGTCGGCGATCAGGTCGAGGACCGGCGGCGTGGCGAGGCAGGCGTGCTCGACGGAGCGCACGCCGGCCCGCAGGGCGCGGACCACGCCCTCGTCGGAGAAGGCGTGGGTGGCGCACGGCAGTCCCAGGTCGGTGGCGGCGCCCACCAGGGCGTCCGTCTCGCGCTGGCCGTAGGCGGGCCGGTCGGGCCGGTCGGTGGGGCTGGTGAGGCCGCCGGTGGCGGCGAACTTGATCCAGTCCGCGCCGTCCCGGGCGTCGGCCCGCACCCGCTGGACCAGGGCGTCCGCGCCGTCGGCCAGCGGGCCGATCCTGGCGGCGCCGTAGGGCCGGGCCAGCGGGGTGCGGTCGCTGTGGCCGCCCGTGGCGGAGATCAGGTGGGGTGCGACGAGCATCCGCGGCCCCGGCACCAGGCCCGCGCGGACCGCGTCGCGCAGGTGGACCGCCACCGGCTCCTCCAGGTCGCAGCCCAGGTCCCGCACCGTGGTGAAGCCGCGCTCCAGCAGTTCGCGCAGCGGACGCAGTGCGGTCAGCACCCGGCGGCCGACCGGGTCGCCGGGGTCGCCGGCCGGTGACTCCGCGAGGTGGACGTGGCAGTCGACGAGGCCGGGCATCAGGGTGCGGTCGCCGAGGTCCAGCACCCGGGTGCCGGGCGGGGCCGCCGCGTCCTCGCCCACGCCGGTGATCCGCCCGCCGCGGACCGCGATCCTGGCCCGGGGACGGAGGTGCTCGCCGGTCCCGTCCCACCAGCGGGCGGCGGTCAGCAGCAGTCCGGCCGCCCGGTCGCCCGTCCGGTCGCCGCTCACGGCGCGGTGGGCGGGCGGTGCGCGGCGAGCAGCACGTCGCCGGGGCCGGGGTTGCCGGGTTCGGGCCGGCCGCCCAGCAGGCGCAGCACGCCCCAGGCGGCGTTGATGCCGGAGGCGAGGGCGTGTTCCAGCCAGCCCGGGGACCAGGAGGTGTCGTCCCCGGCGAGGAACAGGGCGTTGGCGGGCTCGCCCGGCACGGCGGGACGGCCGGCGAAGTCCTTGAGGAAGTGGTGGAACAGGTCCGCCTGGTAGGCGTGCTCCCCCGGGCGCGAGAAGCGGCACATGCCGCGGAAGTGGGGCCGGTCCGCCCAGGAGACGGTGACGGCGTGCGCCCGGGCGGCCTGGGCGCGCAGCTCGCCGGCCGCTTCCGGGTGGATGAGGGCGAGGTCGCGGACGAACAGCTCCACCCGTTCCCGCAGGGAGGAGGCGGCGACCTTCTCCGCGTCCCGGCCCCAGGTGTAGCTGAGGTCGAGGACGGCGCGGCGGCCGCCCGGGGCGCGGGGCGGGCCGTAGTCGAAGGTGTAGGAGCTGCGCGGCAGGCGGTCCGTGAGGGTCACGCCGTCCAGCGTGGTGCCGCGCCAGAACGGTTCCTCGACCACCAGCGCGGTCTTGCTCGCCGGCCAGTAGCTCAGCCGGCGCACCGCTCGCCACAGCCTCGGCCCCAGCGGCGAGGTGCCGGGGACGGTGGAGCGCAGTTCGACGCCGGTCTGCAGCAGGTGCAGCTGGGGCGTGTAGACGGCGGCGGCGAAGCGCCGGGCACGGCCGTCGCGGCTGTGCACCACGACCCCGCCCGCCGGGTCGGGGTCCACCTCCAGGGCCGTCACGGCGGGGCGCGGGGCCCCGTCGTTGATCCGCTCCAGGCTGACGGCCGCTCCGGCGGGGCCGGTGGTGCGGTGCGTCCAGAACCCCTCGGCCAGCGCGCTGATGCCCTCCTGCGCGTAGTACTGCGTGGTGTCGTCGGTGGCCAGCAGCAGGCGGAGGATCTCCAGGACGCTCAGGTCGAAGAAGCTGTCCCACAGACCGGGGCCGACGCCGGCGGTGCCCAGCAGCGCGGCCTGCTCGTGGGTCAGCCCCGCGCCGTCCCGGTCGCGCAGGAACCGGTAGAAGCTCCACTGCTCGTACTCCCCGACCAGCGCGCGCCACAGGCACCCCGCCCGCTCCGCGTCGCGGTCGGCCAGCGCCGCCTGGAGGCGGGGCAGGCCGATGCGGTCCAGTGCCGCCAGCCACCGGCGGTGCGCGGTCGCGAAATCCTCGTGCCGGGCGTACAGGTCGGTGATCCGCCGCACCGCGAACCGGGCGCCGTCGACGTCCAGGACGGTCAGCGGCGTGGTGCCGGGGGTGTAGTTGTCCCGGCACGGGCGCCAGTGCACCCCGAAGCGCCGCGCGTACTGGCGCAGCAGCGCCGCGGAGTCCGGGAACCTCATGCAGCCCAGTTCCACGACGGCGCTGTCCGCCTCGGTGTGCCGGTAGGAGAACATCCGGCCGCCGAGCCGCCGGCCGCCCGGGCCGCCCTCCTGGGCCTCCGCCTCGTACAGGACCGGCCGGAGCCCGGCCCGCATGAGCTCGTACGCGGCGGCCAGGCCGCTGCCGCCCGCGCCGATCACCGCGACGGGCCGGCCCAGGGCCTGCGCGGGCAGGCGTCCGATCCGGCGCCCGTCCGCGAGGTGCGCCGCGTAGTCGAACGGGAAATCGACCTGGAGCCGCGCCGGACGGCCCGACGCCCCCGAAGGGGCGCAGGTGTCGGTGCCGGGCGTCTGATCGGTTTCCGGGTCCATCGCCACCACCCCCTGGCGGCGGGGTTCTCCACCCCGCCCTCCCCCGTGTTCGATTCCCTTCCTGACGCCCCGTCACACTGCCGGAGTGGAAACAGCCGTGCCGTGGACGCCCGCGCCCGTGCCCGGGCACCGGCCACGGCCGACCGCTGCACCCCGGCCGGTGACAGCCGCGCAGATCCGGCCCCGCCCCACCCGTCCCGCCGCCGGACGGTGGCGGCGGTGGAGGCCGCGCCGGAGGCGGGCGAGGTGGAGCGGGCGGTCCCCGGGGCGGTGCCGCGGCGGCGAAGCAGCCGTCGGCACTTGCCGTGGTCGCAGCCGCGGTCGGCGCAGAGCCCGCGGGGGCGTCGGCGCGGCCGTCCGCGCGGGCCCCGGACCGGTGGGGCCGCGTCCAGCGACGGCGGGAGCCGGGCGGCGTCGTGCCGGTTCCCGCCGGTCAGGGCGACGGCGGGCGGGGTGCCGTGCCGGTCGGTGAGCAGGTGGTGCCCGCCGCCCGGCCGGTCCCGGCCGACCGGCCGCACGGACCGTGGCGCCAACCGCGCCCCTCGCACCGACGACCCCGCCGGGGACCGGCCCGTGCGGCCCTGCCACCACCCCCCGCCCGCCGGTTGACCGGGCGACGGGAAGAACCGACAGGTGATGTCCCGAGTGCCGCCTCCCCCGACCGACTTCACGGTCGGGACGGCAGGACGGGGGCCTGTGGCCCCTCGGCTCCCGTCAGGACGGGCTCAGGTGCAGGCGGACGGTGGTCAGCTCCGGGCCGGAGTCGATCTCCACCAGGTCGCACAGTTGGCGCACCACCCACAGGGCGTGCCCGCGCGGCTGCCGGGGATCGGGAGGCAGATAACCCAGGTACCAGTCGACGCTCCCCCGGGAGGGACCGGTGACGTCGCACACGACGCGGTGACCGGAACGGCACAGGGTCAGTTGCCCACCGCCCCCGTGCTGGACGGCGTTGGTGACGATCTCGTTGACCGCGAACACGAGGCGCCGCGCGCCCCTGTCGTCCAGCCCCAAGGAGGCGGCCCGCTCCGTGACGAAGGCCCGCGCGGAAGCCGGATCGTCACCGAACCGCATCACCGCCCGCTCGCCCTCGGCGACCACCGCGGACAGCCGCCGCGCCCAGGGAGCGTCCGCGGCGTCGGGAGCGGCGTATCGACCGCTCGGGTGCGCGGCCCGACCGGTCACCGTCTCCGGGTGGGTGCGACGGGCGTCGTCCACCACGTCGCGGGGCAGCACCCGGGTGTCGTAGGGGCAGACGATCCACGCCGGACAACTGGCGAAGGCGGCGTTGATCACTGCTTCGTAGCGGGTCCACTCGGCCTTCTCCAGCGGGTCCCGGCCGTGCCACACCGGCTCGCCGATCACCCGCACCTGCCGGTGCGCGCCGTCGGCGGTGCGCCGGTCGACATAACGGTGGTAGGCCCCCAGCGTGCGTCCCGGCGCCCTGTACCAGTCGAGTGCGTCGATGAGCTCCACCCGGGCGGCGTCGCCGTCCAGGGCCCGGCGCAGCAGCGAGATGTTGGCGCCGGTGGTCACCGCGAGGACGGCGTCCCCCCGGTCGAGCCCGTCGCGGCAGAACGGCACCGCGGCGGCGAGGAACTCCTCGTCGCTGCCGTAGACCAGCGCCTGGTGCGTCAGGCGTCCCCCCTGCTCGGGGCGGGGGCCGCGCGAGCTCGCGGTCGCGGTCATCCGGCCGTCTCCCGCGCGGTGACGGCCAGCGCCGGCTCCTGGTCCCAGCCGACCACGCTGATCACGTGCTGCAGCATCGGATCGAGGTCGACGACGTGCAGTCGCCGTCCCGGGGAGAGCCGTTCGGCGGTGCGCACCAGGGCCCGTATCCCGGCGAGGTCGAGGAAGTGCAGGTTCCCGGTGTCCACGGTGATGTCGCCGGGCCAGCCCTCGGCGGTCCGGAGGGCGGCGGCGAGCGCTTCGGCGGAGTGGAAGTCCACGTCGCCCTCCACCCGCAGCGAGCGCCGGCCCCGGTGGAAGGACGGCACCAGCCGCAGCGTCGAGCTGCTGTGCAGCGGAACGGCTTCCACCATGCCGGGGTGGGCCCGCCCGAAGGCGTGCAGGGCTGCCGCGTCGAACCGCCGGGCGTCGTACTGGCAGATCGCCGACGCACGCCCTGCGGCGAACACGGCGTCGACCTTCCGCTCGTACTCGGCGAGCCGCTCGGCGCCCGGTACGCCGCGCAGGGCCCAGCCCATCTCGCCGCTCACCCGGAAGCCGGTGTAGCCGGCCGCCAGGGCGTCCGCGACCTCCCGGTTCAGCGCGGCGACCATCGCGTCGGGGTCGAAGGGGCCGGCTGCCAGGTAGCCGGCGCCGGCCGTGGTGACCTGGAGCCGCCCGTCGGACAGGGCCTCACCGGGGTCGGTCCCCGCCTCGCGCAACCAGTCCAGCACCTGCCGGGGGGTGCACTGGTCGGCGTAGTACACCACCCGCTCGCCGCGCTCCAGCCCGTCGCGCAGGTAGGCGGTGACCACGCGGCGCTGTTCCTCGTCGTCGTCGAACGCCAGGCACAGGTGGTCGCCCTGCCCCATGTCCCGGACCTGGCGATCCTCGATGATGCGCTTCGTCACCTCGACCACACGGCCTGTACCGCCCCTCCTGGGGCCGCCCTGGTCCGATGGCCCAGTGGCGTGCCCGCGCCAGTCTATCGTCGGCTCGTCAAGCCCCGGCCGGTACCGGCCGGGGCTCCGGACGGCAGGTTCACGGACCGCTGTCGGCGGCGGTGACGTCGGCCAGGCCGGAGATGGCCAGGATCGGGTCCAGGAGGGGGTTGGCGACGAGCTCGATCCGGTCGGCGTGGCGGAAGAGCACGCTCAGGCCGGCGCTGTCGAGGTACTCGACGGCGCTGAGGTCGAGGACGAGGGGGCCCTGGATGCTGTCGAGCGCGTCCGTCAGGTCGGCGGTGTTGCTCATGTCGATCTCGCCGACGGCGGTGAGCACGGCCGTGCCGTCGGGCCGCCGGCTGGGCGTGAGGGTCAGGGGCGTGGTCATCAGGCGATCCTCGTGTGCATGTCGACGGTGGTTCCGGCTGGTCCGGGGTTGACGCTGACGTGCTGCATCAGGGCGCGCATCAAGCCCATGCCGCGTCCTCGGTGGGTGTTGTGCTCGGGCTGGGGCGGCTTCCAGCGCCCGGTGTCGACGATGGTCAGGTGCAGGTTGTCGACGAAGGCTTCGGCCCGGAAGTAGACGGTGTCGCCGGGGGCGTCGCGGTGGCCGTGCTCGATGGCGTTGGCGCACGCCTCGCCCGCGGCGACGAGGATGTTCTGCACGGTCGCCTGGGGCAGGTCGCACTGCGCGAGCCAGCCCCGCAGCGCCTTGCGCACGGGGGCGAGCTGCGAGGACTCGGCGGGGAAGGACATCTCCAGCGGGGCGGGGTGGCGGTACAGCAGCAGAGCGACGTCGTCGTCGTAGCCGTCGGCGGGCGCCAGGCGGGACATGACGTCGGTGGCCAGGTCGTCGACGGCCGTGTTGCGCCCGTCCTGGAGTGCCTCGCCGGCCTGGCCGATGCCGGCGGTGATGGGCCGGCGGCGGCGCTCGACGAGACCGTCGGTGTACAGCAGCAGGGTGGACCGGGGCGGGATGGTGCAGGTGCTCTCCGGGCGCGGCCTGCGCGGGCGCACGGCCAGCGGCAGGGAGCGGCCGCCCTCCAGCAGCCGGGTGGTGCCGTCGGGTTGGACGAGGATGCCCGGCGGGTGTCCGGCGCTGGAGTAGGTCAGGTGGCCGGTCTCCGGGTCCAGGACGCCGCAGAAGACGGTGGTGCAGGCCGCGCCCGGCACGCTGGCGGCGAACTGGTCCAGGGCCGTCAGCACCTGTGCGGGGTCGGCGTCCTGCAGCAGCAGGGCGCGGCAGGCGCTGCGGAGCTGGCCCATGACGCTGGCTGCTTCGAGTCCGCGGCCGACGCAGTCGCCGACGACGATGCCGATGCGGCCGTCCGGCAGGGTGACGGTGTCGTACCAGTCGCCGCCGACCTCCAGGGGCCGGGTGGCGGGCTCGTAGCGGACGGCGAAGCCGTCGGGGAGGTGGGAGGGGCCGAGGATCGCGCGCTGCAGGGCGATGGCGGTCTCGCGCTGCTGGTCGATCTGGTGCGCGCGGGCCAGGCCCTGGGCGAGGTGGCTGGCCAGCAGGGACAGCAGGAGCTGGTCCTCGCCGGTGAAGGGCCGGAGGCTGCCGAGGTCGAGCCACAGGACCAGTCGTCCCTCGGGGTGCTCCAGGGTGACGCCCGCGCCGCCCTGCCCGGCGGTGGCGGTGAGCAGGGGCTGCCGGCGCAGTTCGGCGAGTGTCCGGCGCTGTTCGACGGGCAGGTGCTGCCAGGTCAGGTCGGCGTCGGTCGCGGTGAGGGTCGGCCGGTCGTCCTGGTCGAAGACGACGGCCGCGGCGTAGCGGGCGTTCCAGAGCTTGCCCAGCTCGGCCAGGGCTCCGGTCACCGCTTCCGGCACGCTGGTGGCTCGCGACAGGCAGGTGCCCAGGGCCGCCAGGGCGCTTTCGCGCTGGATGGCGTAGTGCTCGGCGGTCACGTCCCGGAAGGTGCCGACGATGGCGGTGCGGCCGGTGGTGGGGTCGTGGACCTGGTTGAAGGTGGCGGTGGCCCACAGCCGGTGCCCGTCCCGGTGGGTGACGGGGATGGTGTAGCTGCCCCGGCTGTGTTCGAGCAGGTTCTGGAAGGCCTCGGTCACCCGGCGGTGCGCCTCGGGGTCGGTGGTGGCGTCGGGCCACCAGGGGTGCACGGGCCGGTAGGGCAGTCCTTCGGGACCGTAGCCGAGGATGGCGGCGAACGCGGCGTTGATCTCGACGACGGTGCCGTCCTCGTCGCAGACGAAGAAGGCCTCCTGGAGGGAGTCGACCAGCGCGGTGCGCCAGCGGGCGTGCTGGTTGCGCAGCCGGGAGAGCTCGATGTTGGCGCGGACCCGGGCGAGGAGTTCGGCGGCGGCGAACGGCTTGACCAGGTAGTCGTCCGCGCCTGCCTGGAGACCTTCGATGGAGGCCTCCTGTCCGGCGCGGGCCGACAGCAGCAGCACGGGGACCGATGCGGTGCGGGGGTCGGTGCGCAGCGCGCTGACCAGGGCCAGACCGTCCAGGCCCGGCATCATGACGTCGCTGATCACCAGGTCGGGCGCGTCGGCGCGGACGGCGCCCAGCGCCTGCCACCCGTCCTGGACTTCGTCGACCCGGTACCCGGCGCCGCGCAGCAGGCGGGCGAGGTACTCGCGCATGTCGGCGTTGTCGTCGGCGACCAGTACCCGCGCCGGGAGCGCCGCGCCGTTCGCGGGCGCGTCGCCGTCGGTCTGCGGGGGGACGGGGGCCGGCTGTCCGGACGGCACGGCGCCCTGCTCGCCGGGCAGCCAGCGCAGGGCCTCCTGGAGGTAGGGGTCCGCGGCGGAGGCGGGAAGGACCCCGTCGCCCGGGAGGAGGGCCTCGGCGGGCAGGTGCGCCGACCCGAACGGCAGGCGGATGGTGAAGCGGGTCCCCTCCCCCTCGACGGAGGCCGCGGTGATGGAGCCGCCGTGCAGGCCGACGAGTTCCTGCACCAGGGCCAGGCCGATTCCGCTGCCCTCGTTGGAGCGGGAGCGGGCGTTCTCGATGCGGTGGAACCGCTCGAACAGCCGGGGCATCTCCTCGTCCGGTACGCCGATCCCGGTGTCGGCGACGGTGACCACGGCCTCGCCGTCCCGCGCCTCCACCGCCACCGTGATCGAGCCGTCGAAGGTGAACTTCAGCGCGTTGCTGAGGAGGTTGAGGATCACCTTCTCCCACATGCTCCGGTCGACGTACACCGGTTCGGGCAGCGCCGCGCAGTCGACGTGGAAGTCCAGGCCGGCCCGGTCGACGGCGGAGCGGAACACGCTGGCCAGTTCCCGGGTGACCGCCGCGAGGTCGACGGGCGCGTAGCTGGCCTGCATCCGGCCGGCTTCGATCCGGGAGAAGTCGAGCAGGGTGTTGACGAGTCGGCCCAGGCGCAGTCCGTTGCGGTGGACGACGTCGAGTTCCTCGCGCACGTACGGGTCCGCGTCGGCGAGCCGGTTCCGGAGCTCTTCGACCGGCCCCATGATCAAGGTCAGGGGGGTGCGGAACTCGTGGCTGATGTTGGAGAAGAACGTCGTCTTGGCCCGGTCCAGCTCGGCGAGCTCCTCGGCCCGCCGCTGCTGCGCCTGGTAGCTGCGGGCACTGGCGACGCCGGTGGCGACGTGCCCGGCCACCAGCTCGACGAACCCGCGGTAGCCGTCGTCGAGTTCCCTGTAGCGGTTCAGGCCCGCCACCATGAACCCGTACGGTGCGCCGCCCTGTTGCAGCAGGGGGACCACCAGGGCCTGCACCGGCGGCTGCTCCCAGGCTCCGGCCGGCAGGTCGGCGAACGGCGCGCCGTCCAGGGGGACCAGGACGCCCTCCCCGTGGGCCACGGCCGCCACCGGCCACAGCGGGTCGGTGCCCGCCCGGAGCCGGGGCGCGGCGACCGGGTGGGACGCCGGTATGCCCGTGGCCGCGGCGAGCCGGGCCCCGCCCTCGTCGTCGGCGAGGTAGGTGAGGGTGAACGGCAGGTCGTACGGGTTGCGGCCGAGCTGCGCGGCGACGAAGTCGAGCATCTCCTGCTCGGTCCGCACCACGCTGGGATCGGAGCCCAGGTCGCGCAGGGTGGCCATCCGGCGTTCGCCGATGACCCGTTCGGTGTCCTCGCTGACCACGCACAGCATGCCCACGGGGGTGCCGTCGTCGTCGTGGAGCGGGCTGTAGGAGAAGGTGTGGTAGCTCTCCTCGGTGTAGCCGGAGCGCTCCAGGAACAGCAGCAGCCCCTCGTCCCAGGTCGCCTCCCCGGTGGTGAGGACGGCGTCGATGCGCGGGCCGATGTCGCCCCAGATCTCCGCCCACACCTCGGCGGAGGGGCGGCCCAGGGCCCACGGGTACTTCTGGCCGAGGGTGTCGCGCCGGTAGGCGTCGTTGCAGAAGAACGTCAGCTCCTCGCCCCAGGCCATCCACATGGAGAACTTCGACGACAGCAGGATGCGCACCGCGGTGCGCAGGCTCTGCGGCCAGTGCTCGGGCTCACCGAGCGGCGTGGCCGACCAGTCGACCCGGGCCAGGTCGGCGCCGACGCTCCCGCCGACCGCGAAGACCTCGTTCCCGGCCGTCGACGGCGCGGGACTCCCGCCTTTGTCCGCACGTGTCACTGAGCACCCTTTCGTGAGCCTGGAGCGGGAGGGGACCTTGACTCGTTCCGTAGGATAGATCAGTCGCGTTTGTGGTCGGTAAGGACCGTACGGAGCAGCAGGGCAGCAGCACCCGCCGCGCTGCGCCGGCCGGTGCGGAGCGGCCCGTCCCGGCGGGCCGGTCGGCGCGGTGCCCGTCGGGGGCGGCGCGGTTGTCGTCGGGTGCCGCCCGTCCCGTACCGTTCGACGGAGGCAGCCCCCTGCTACCCGCACAGGAGAAAAGGTGTCCGATCGTACTTTTACCGCCGCCAGGCTCCGGCACCCCTCCGGGGTGGACGTGTTGCGCGCGGCCGGCGAACTCGATCAGCACACCGCGCCGGAGCTGACCCGACTCGTCGAAGAGGCGACCTTCGGGCCGGACAACCCCGTGGTGATCGACCTCTCCGGCCTCACCTACTGCGACTCCACCGGCATCACCACCTTCGTCATCGCCTACAACCTGGCGCGGGACACCGGTGCCCCCTTCGTCCTGGTCGGTCCCAACAGCGATCTGATGCGTGTCTTCCGCATCGTCGGGCTCGACCAACTCTTCACCTTCCGGCCCACGCTGGACTCCGCGCTCGACGCCCTGGCCCCCTCGCCGGAGGCGGGTGCGCCGCTCCCGGCCGGCGAGACCCGATGAGGCCGGGAGGCGCGCGCCGCGCTCCCACCAGCCCGGCCACCGGAGAGCGGGGAGGAGGAAGAGGATGACCGAGACCCCCTTCCACTCCGACCGGATGTCCGACCGGATGTCCGACCGGATGCGCCCGTCCGCGACGGCCGGCGGCCCGAGCACCGAGACCGACCTGCGGGCCCTGTTCGGCGAGTCGACGGCGGTGTTCGCCTCGATGGCGGGCCCCGCGCACCTCCTGGAGGCGGCGAACCCGGCGTTCTTCACCGCCATCGGCCGGGCCGACCGGCCGCAAACCGGCCTGCCGATCGGCCAGTTGATGCCCGAGCTCGCCGAGCAGGGGTTCCTGGCGCTCCTCGACCGCGTGTACCGCACCGGCCGCTCCCACACCGGCCGTGACGTACGGGTCGTGCTGGGCGTCGGCGCGCGGGCCCGGGAGGCGTTCTTCGACTTCACGTACGAACCCCGGCGCGACAAGGGGGGGAACGTCACGGGAGTGCGGATGATCGGGGTGGAGACCACCCAGGTCAAGCACGCCCAACGGCTGACCGCCGAACACCGCGTCCTCCTGGAGCAGATCGCCCGCCAGGCCCCCCTGTCCGAGGTCCTGGAGGGGATGGCGAGGGCGATCGAGGAACTGTCGCCGGGGGTGCTCGTCTCGGTGCTCCTGGCGGACGAGGACGGCCGCCACCTGCGCCACGGCACGGCCCCCAGCCTGCCGGCCTTCTACAACCGGGCGATCGACGGCATCGCCACCGGTGAGGGCGTGGGCTCCTGCGGGACGGCCGCCCACCGGCGCCGACGGGTCATCGTCTCCGACATCGCCACCGACCCCTACTGGGACGACTTCCGCGACCTGGCCGAACGCGCCCGGCTCGCCGCCTGCTGGTCCACCCCCATCCTGGCCCGCGACGGCCGCCTGCTGGGCACCTTCGCCATGTACCACCGCACACCGAGCACCCCGAGCGAAGCCGACCTCGCACTGGCCGGCGTGTTCGCCGACACCGCGGCCCTGGCCATCGAACGCCACCAGGTCGAGCAGGCCCGCTCGGCCGCCGAAGCGCGGGAGAAGGCGGCCCGGGACGACCTGGCGTTCCTCCTCAAGGCCAGCACCGCCCTGAGCGCCGACCTCGACCACACCGAGATCCTCAAGCGCCTGGCCACCCTGTGCGTCCCCGACCTGGCCCCGCTGAGCGCCGTCGACATCCTCGAAACCGGCCGGCTCCGCCGCGTCGCCACGGCCGCTCCCGACGAACCCGCCCGGCACCTGCTGGCCTCCCACGGCCAGGCCGACCCGACGGACGGCCCGGCCGCGCGCGTCCTGGACTCCGGCCTCAGCGAGGTCGCCCGCCGACCCCCCACCGAAGCCGGCCCCTGGGCCGAACTGGACGTCACCGCCTACCTGTGCGTCCCGCTCACCGACGGCGGCCGGCTCTTCGGAACGCTGACCCTCCTCAGCACCGGCGGCCGCACCTTCGACGGACGGACGGTCGTCCTGGCGGAGGAACTCGCCCGCCGCGCCGCCTCCGCGGCCCGCAACGCCCTCCAGTACTCCCAGCGCGCCGCGCTCGCCCGGGACCTCCAGGCCGGGCTCCTGCTGCCGGACCTGCCGGATCTGCCGGGCGCCGAAGTGGCCACCCACTACCACCCCGCCGGCGAGGGACTGGAGGTCGGCGGCGACTTCTACGACGTCTTTCCGCTGGAGGGGGACCGCTGGGCCTTCATGCTCGGCGACGTCAGCGGACGCGGCGCCCGGGCCGCCGCCACCACCGCCCTCGTCCGCAACACCGCCCGCGCCGTCGCCCCCCTGCTGGCCGACCCGGAAGCCGTCGTGCAAGCGGTCAACCGCGCGCTGACCGACTGGCACAACCAGAACGGCACCGGCTTCGTCACCCTCGTCTACGGCCACTTCGTCCCCACGGCCACCGGGTTGGACATCGAACTCATCAGGGCCGGCCACACCCTGCCCCTCCAGCTGACCGCGGAGGGCACGCACCCCGTCCACAGCGAGGGCCTGCTCCTGGGCATCATGCCCCGCCCCCGGCTGGAGACCCGCCGCCTCCACCTCGACTCCGGCCAGAGCCTGGTCCTCTACACCGACGGCATCACCGAAGCCCGCAACGGCGACGGGGAGCAGTTCGGTGAGGACCGCCTCCTCGACGCCCTCGCCCCCGCCACGAGCAGGGAGGCACCGGCCGTCCTGGCCACGGTCGTCGAGGCGGTCCGGGCCTTCACCGGCGACAGCGGCACCGACGACGACCAAGCCGTCCTCGTCCTCACCGCCACCGCGTCCGTCGACGGGTGACGCACGGCGGACGCCTGCCGCGTCGGAACCCCCGGCGCCCCGTCATCAGCTACTGGAGGGCGGTCACCCGCCTCGCCCACCTCGTGCCTCGCATCCCACTCTCCACGCCCTGTCGGCACGCCGAACGGGCCAGCAAGTCTTGGTGCCACAGAGCACCGAGTGCGAGGAGGAGTCCATGGGACAGCGTCCACAGCGGGGAAGGGTCTACCGGTGGTGCGGCTGCTCAAGCAGTAACGGCAAACAACTCGGGCCGTGGTGCCCTCAGTTGGCCGCGAAGATGAAGCACGAGACGTGTGGGCTTGATTCGCTTTGACGGACACTCCTGATCGGGGGCTTCGGCTCCGGAAGGATGATGTCCGTCGTGGAGAGCACGGGGAAGAAGAAGCCGCGTCCTCGCCGCTCGTTCACGCCGGAGTTCAGGGCCGGCACCGCCGGCGGCGCCACCGTACGACGATCCCCGATCCCCGATCCGCGTGCGGCCCTGCGGCCCGACCTGGTCCAGCGGGGTTTCCGGCCCGACCGGGCCGCTCTCGACACGCGCTGGTGCGGCGGCATCACCTACATCCCGACGCAGGAGGGCCGGCTCCACCTGGCCACCGTCATCGACATCGCCTCCCGCCGCGTCGTCGGCCGGGCCACCGCCGACCACCTGCGGACCGAACTGGTCGCCGACGCCCTGCGGGCCGCCTGCCGAACCCGCCGCCCGACCGGACCGGCGGCCTTCCACCCCGATCGCGACTGCCAGTGCACCAGCCGCGAATTCGCCCTTCTTGCAGCCGAGTTCAGAGTTCGACTGTCGGTCGGCCGCACCGGACAGTGCTGGGACAACGCGCTCGCGGAGTCCTTCTTCGCCACGCTGGAACGGGAGTGGATCGGCGACCGGCCGTGGCCGAGCCGCGCAGCGGTCAGAACGGCGACCTTCGAGTGGATCGAAGGCCGGTACAACATGCGCAGGCTGCACAGCAGCCTCGGCTACCGCAGTCCCGCTCAGGACGAGAGCGCCTTGGCGGCCTGACCACCACACCGAGGGTGCCCGCCAAAGCGGAGCAAGCTCAGCGCGGGACCGGATCGATGCCCGCCGCCGTCAGGATCTCCCAGACCGTCGCCGCGCCGATCGGACGCCCGAGGCGGACCGGTTCGCCCTGGATCCGACGGCTACCCCCGCGCGGATTCTCGTTGGCCAGCCGCAACACCAGCGCCTTCACGGCGCTCGCGGTCGGCGGCCTGCCAGGCCTGCCCCGCTGCTTGCTGTAGTCCCACTTCTGGGCGATCGGCCTTCGGTGCCACACGAGCAGTGTCCCGGGCGTCACCGGAAACACCCGCGCCCACCGGCACCGGGGGATCAGCGACGACAGTGCCGTGAACCACAGCCGGTCCGCCTGCTCGTACCGCACTGGTGCGGTGAGTTGCCTGCGCAGCACCGCGTTCTCATGCCGCAGCACCAGCAGTTCGGCGTCCTTGGCCGCGTCCCGACGCAGCAGCACTGCCGGAACCGCGAGCAGCTTCCGAGCCCCCTTGTAGACCAGTGAGACGATCACTCGGACAGGGTTCCAGGAGGTCGTGACGGCTCGCCAGATCCACTCCGAGTAGCAGCGATGAGTTTCCGCGAACGACACAGGCCCATCGCGCACCCCCGCTGCACCAGGGCGCTGGGTCTGCGTCCGGACGCGCAGTGAGCGGGCGCCGGTCCGCAGCCAATCGCCCGGTCAAGCGACGGAGTCGACCGGCACGCCCGTGCTACATGCCGAAGTCCTCGGCCACCTGCTCCGCATCGGCCTGGACGTCGAAGGGCTCCGGTGTGCCGTCGTAATCGGCCCACCAGATGGCCGGAGTGGTGGGGGCGAGGTCCCGCAGGAGGGTGTGGATGATGACGACGGGCACCCGGAGCGGTTCCTGGTCGCGGAAGGCGAAGAACCGAAGGTCGTCGTAGAAGAGGATCTCGCAGTGTTCGTCGCCGACCCGGACGTCGATCTCCAGGACATCGCCGGGTACCACGCCGGCGGTGCTCTCGGGCCAGCGCCGCTGGACGGCCTCGGCGACTTGCTGTTCGGTGAACGGCCAGGCCGGGACGACGGATCGGTCGGCGCTGACGTAGAACTTGGCTCCCACGGTGTCCTCTTCCAAGACGGGCGGTCGGGCGGACGGCATCGGATCAGGGAACCACGCGGGTCTCCCCGGGAACATGCTGAGCGGCCATCAGCGCGTCGAAGTAGGCCGCGGACTTCTCGTCGTTGGTGACGACCTCCAGGTGGTTGACCTTGTTGCGGGGGTCCTGGAAAGCCGAACCGTACCGGGTGATCTCGAACGCCTGGTCCCTCATCGCAGGCTCGTAGACGTAGGGCGGGACACCGTCGACGTTGCCGAGGCGGAACGGCGACTTGCACCCCTTCTCCTGGCCGACGTACTTGGCCTCGACCGCCGCGCCGTCCTGGGGCCGGACGCCGTCGGCCTGCATGGTCGACTGCTCGCCGGGCTTCTTCGGGTTGGGCACGGTGGTGTACAGCTCGTACTGCGTGCCGCCCGCGACCCGCAGCTCGTACGCGCGCCGGGCGTCGATCTTCGGCTTCCCGGTGGGGCCAGGGGCTGTCGAGGTCCTGCCGTCGGCGGCCATCTTCGCCATCCAGACCCGCACGTCGTGCTGCTGCGCCGGCGGGAGGACCGGGAAGGCGCTGGCGGGATCCGGCGGCAGGGGGCCGACGCCCGGGGCGGCGAAGGGGGAACCGGGCGGGGTGGGGCCGGGCGCGGCGGCGGCGGGGGAGGCGACGGCCGCGAGCGTCAGCGCGGCGCCGCCGGCGACGGCGACCGGCACCAGGGCGGCGGCGGCCGCGTCGACGATCGAGGCCGCCTCGGCCAGGACCGCGATCTCCGCGCTCGCTTCGATCTCGGCGGTGAGCGCGAGCGCCGCGGCCCCGGCCTCGGCGGCGATCGCCGCCTCCCCGCCCGCCGCCGCCGCGTCCGAGATGCCGACGGTGAAGACGGTCAGCGCGACTCCCGCGACCGCCACGGCCGCGGCGGTGATCGCCAGGTCCTCCAGCGTGTCGCGCAGGTCCTCGATGCCGGCCGCGTACGCCTCGCACGCCTCGCCCAGTTGGTAGGCGACGTGCTGCATCGTGTTCAGCAGCGGGCCCGAGGTGGCGCACCCGTCGTGGACCTTGGCCCAGTTCGCGGCCATGCCGTCCACCGCCTGGGCGGTGCTGCTGGAGGTGACCGCGCGGATGCGGGCGTCGCCCTCGGCCCCGAGCTGGCTGAACAGCTGCGCCGCGCGTCTCCAGTCCTGTCCGGCCTGCCGCAGCTTCGCGGGGTCGCCTTGCGGCCAGAACTTGCTGACGATCTCCCGCACCGCCCAGTTCTGGTGCCCGACCGCGGTGGGGATCTGGACCGTCCTAGGCTCCTGCTCGCACTGCGGCTGCGACGACTTCGGCAGCTCCTGCGGTTTCATCAGGCTCTCGGCGATGTCCGCGTCGGTGCGGATGTAGTTCATCGCCATCGAGTAGAGGCCGTTCGCGGTCCCGCCCAGCTGCCCGAACACCCGGCCCAGCGCGTTCACCACGGACTGGGCGGCCGGGTCGTACTTGGCGGCGAACGCCCGGCCGGTGTCGTCGTCACCGGCCATGCCAGCCGCCTCGTCCAGCGAGCCGACCAGCCCGCTGTGCATCTGCGCCGCCCATGCCTGCAAGTCGGTGAACCCGGCCGACGAGATGATCATCTGCGACGGATCGACGTGGAACCCAGTCATGCTCGCCCCCCCAGTGAGCCGCAATTCGAGGCGTACGGTAACAGAAGGTGCGTTTCCAACCGCAAGCAGTGCGCTTGCGCGCGGGGGGCTGCGAGCCGTCACCCGCCAGCCGCACACGACACGGTGCTGCGCAACCACGCCGGATGACAGCAGAGTTGGCCCGAATCGCTCCGCTGTACGCGATCAATCGAGGGCAGCACGGGAGGCCGTCGCACTATCTCGCAACCGACGATCACAGGGGGAGCCGACGTCACTACAGTTCATCGGGAAGGACCCGAACAGCCCGAACGGCGACTCGCCGACGATCTGGGTCGACGAGGAGAGGAAGGACCTGGTGATCCAGGGGTGGAAGGCCGACCCGGAGACGGAGGCCGAGTGCCGGGCGACCGGGCGCATCCCCAACCACGAGGCCGTCGTCCGCGTGCCGGCGCGGCTCGCGCAGGCGATCAGGGAGGCACTGGATGTCGCCGAGCGCGACGACAAGGATTGACGAACTGCTGCGGGGGACCACCCGCTCCGCGCTCCACCTGGAGATGCGCGACGGGTACATGCAGGACGACCCGGCGCTGCGCGCCTGGCGGGACGGGCACCGGCTCGACCCCGCCGACCGGGCCTCGTGGTGGCGGCCCTGGCTGGACACCGTCGCCGAGGCCGTCGACCGCGGCGTGGAGATCCGCCGGGCCCGGATCGTGTCCGAGCCGGTCAGCGAGTACATCCGCTACGAGTACGACGTGACGTTCCCCAACGTGGCGGCCGGCGAGCAGGTGCGGTGGCTGCCGCGGCGCAACGCCAGCACCCTGGCGCTGCCGGGCAACGACTTCTGGCTGTTCGACGACCGGCTGGTGCGCTGGGGGCACTTCTCCGGCGACGGTGACTCCCTGGGCGGCGAGCTCACCGACGACCTGGCGGCCGTCCGGCTGTGCGCGGACGCCTTCGAGCAGGTGTGGGAGCGGGCGATCCCGCACGACAAGTACACGATCTGACCAGCTGGAGCACGAGCACACCGGACCGACAGCCCCATGCCGTACACCCCGTCCTCCAGCGTCGTCGCCGCCCGCAGAGCCCTCGCCGAGCGGCTGCGCGACCTCCGCCGGAACGCCGGGATCACCGGCGACGAGCTGTCGGCCCGGTGCGGCTGGAACCCCGCCAAGACCTCCCGCCTCCGGGCCGGGAAGGCCGCGCCGTCGGATGCGGACATCCGGGCCTGGTGCCGGGCGTGCGGGGCCGACCAGCAGGCCCCGGAGCTGATCGCCGCCTCCCGCGCGGTGGAGTCGATGTACGTCGAGTGGCGCCGCCTGGAGGCCGGCGGGCTGCGTCAGGCCCAGGATTCCGTCCTCGACCTCTACCGCAGAACCCGGCGCTTCCGCGTCTACGCCTCCCGCACCGTCCCCGGCATGGTCCAGACCCGCGCCTGCACCGAGGCCGTGCTGCGCGCCGTCCAACGCTCCCGCGGCACCGTGGACGACGTGGGCGGCGCGGTGGAGGCCCGGACGGCCCGCCAGCAGATGGTTTTCTCCAGCGGCGCCACGTTCGCGCTGCTGGTCGAGGAGTCGGTCCTGCGCGGCGCGGTCTGCGACGCGGAGACGATGGACGGCCAGCTCGGCCACCTCATCGCGGTGAGCACCCTGCCGCAGGTCAGCCTCGGCGTGATCCCCCTGGCGACCGGCCGCACCCGCTCCCCGGCGGAGGACTTCTACCTGTTCGACGACGTCCAGACCTCCGTCGAACTGGTCAGCGGACACCTGCGGCTGACGCAGCGCCACGAGATGGAGATGTACGCGGGCGTCTTCACCGAGCTGTCCCGGATGGCGCGCTTCGGCGCCGAGGCCCGGGCGCTGATCGCCTCCGCCATCGACGGCCGCCGTCGGTGGGTGCGCAAGAACTCGCAAGATCGTGGTCCCCGGGAAGCGGCACCTCCTAGCGTCGAGGCACCGCCACTTCACGGAGAGGCACCACATGCGACCAGCACCGACGACACCGACGGCCCGGCCGCCGGCACCCGACCCCAGGACCCGCCACCTGAGCTGGATCAATGACCGGCCCCAGCAGGTCGCCCTCCAACCCACAACCTTCTACAACCTCGACTGCGCCTACTGCTACCTGCCGGGGCGGGCGTCAAAGAGCACGATGCCCGTCGAGGTCGCCGAGCTGACCGCCGCGGGCGGGCGGCCGGTACGGATCATCTGGCACGCGGGCGAACCCCTCGCCCCGTTCGAGCCGCTGCGCGCCGAAGGCCGCGTCCAGCAAGCCGTCCAGACCAACGCCACCCTGGTCGACCGCCGCTGGTGCGACCTGCTCGCCGCCCACGGCGTCCGCGTCGGCGTCAGCATCGACGGGCCGCGCGCCCTCAACGCGCGCCGTGTCGACCGCGCCGGACGGGCCGCCTTCGACCGGATCGTGCGCGGCATCAACGCGCTGCGCGAGCACGGCGTGCCGTTCTCGGTGATCTCGCTGGTCAGCCGGGAGAGCCTGCACGCCCCGGAAGTGCTGCTCGACTACCTCGCCGACCTGGGCTGCCGCTCCATCGACCTGAACATCGAGGAGCACGAGGGCGTCAACACCAGCCGGGAAGTCCCCAAGCCGGACTGGTGCGCGAGCGCACCACGCAACGCACCGACTCCACCCACGTCCTGGCTGCGGTGCGCAACCTGACCCGCCTGGAACTGGTCACCGAGGCGGTCCGCGCCGCACTCGAAGAAGTCGCCGGCACCTCCCCTCATCTGCTGGACGAACTGGTCGACGAAGCATGGGGGCGCCGTTACGGCCGGCCGGTCCGCCTGGGCAAGAACCCCACCAAGCCCACGACCAGGATCCTCGCCACCGGCAACGACGTCGCCCAACTCCTGGAACACCTGCACCGGCACGGAGCAGGCCACGGTCCCGGCCCTCGCGCCCAGGCACTGCACCAGATCATGGTGCAGAACCACCACCGTGACCAGGCAGGCCGACTGCGCTGGCGCACCGCCGAGAAGGAAGGTGGACCCGGGCTGCCGCCCTCGTCCCGGGCGGTCGTCTCTCCCTAGGACACCTCAGCCCGCCATGCGAGGCACGGGCACATCATCAGCTGGAAGGGCTTTGCCGCCCATCGGACGGAGACCTGCGCTTCCGACAGCCCCAACGTGATCACGGACGTGGCCACCACCGCGGCCACCACCCACGACAGCCCGGTCCTGCCCGGCATCCACACCCGCCTGGCCCGCCGTGGCTTGCTGCCCGCCGAGCATCTGGTCGACGCCGGCACACCTCCCTGCCCCACCTGGAGCAAGCCACCCGTGAACACCGGATCACCGTCTCCGGGCCACTGCGGAGCAACCCCACCCACCAGCACCGCCGCAACGAGGGATTCGCTCGGGACGACTTCCATATCGACTACGGCCGTCAGCAGGTCACGTGCCCCAGGGGCAGATCAGCGCGGGCTGGCACGGCCCCTACCCGACCTCGTCACCCACCGCCGCCCCGTTGACCGCGGCCAGGTTCACCAAGAGTCAGTGCCGTCCCTGCCCGGCCCGCACCCGGTGCACCTCCACCGCCGACAGTGCCCGAATCGTGGGCTTTCCACCGCGAGAACTCCGTGACCTGCAACTCCGCGTCCGTGCCGAGCAACGGACACCCGAATGGAAGGCACGCTACGCAGTCCGCTCCGGAGTGGAGGGCACGGTCAACGAGTTCGCCCACGGCCACGGCATGCGACGCTGCTGCTACCGAGCACAAGGAAAGGCCCACATCCAGCACGTTCTGACAGCGATCGCCGTCAACATCGAGCGCCTCAGCGGACTGCCACCGGCCGAAGAAGCCCCCAGGTCCCGGCGACCGACTGCCTTCCAGCACTACCTCGACCAGCGCGAGATGCCCCGGTCGAGATCCTGGCGAACCCTGGGAACCTGACCGACATCTCCAAGATCCCCGACAGAATCAAGCTAAGAGTCGACCCCACCGCGGCCCCCGGACCTCCCGCAGCCCTCCCCGTGCCCGTAGACACTCCCCCGCCACGCCCCTGTCCCCGAGTGCGGCGCCAGGCCGAAAAGCGGCGTCTGGGACATCGGGACGGCGAAAGTGCGGGCGGTGGAGAGGCGAACCCTGCCAGGAAGTTGTCGTGGCTGGTAGGAATGTGGTGTGAATGAAGACGAGATCCTCCGGCGGATCCGGGAGCAGGCCCGCCCGGGGGAACTGCCGCCGCCCGCGCCGCCCGCGGCCGTGACCGAACTTGAAGCTGTGGTGGGGCATCCGATGCCTCCGTTGCTCAAACGGATCTACCTCGAAGTCGCTGACGGCGGCTTCGGACGCTGGGGCGAGGCGCTGTCCCTGACCGACACGACCTACAGCTTCAGTGACAGCGAGCCCCTGTTGCAGGAGTACCTGGGGTGGCGCGGGCGACCGCACCACCCGAAGTCCGTCGTCCCGCTCCTGACCTGGGGGTGCGCGATATGGTCCCTGGTCGACTACAGCACGCCGGAGGGCCGGATGTGGGGTTGGGACCCGAATGTCCGGTGCATCGAACACGCCTTGTTCCCCGAGGAGTTCACACTCACCGAACGACTCCTGGGGTGGCTGGACGGCGACGATGTCTTCCCCGAGGCCCCCGTCCCGGCCGACTGCCCGGAGTGCTGAGCAGGAAGCCCGGAACAGCAGCCTAGGCCGACGGACTGCGGACGCCGGAGATCAATCTCGCCGTTTCCTCCCGGGAGAGGAGGGAATCGAGTTCCACCGTCGCCCTCATGTGTGCGTACGTCCTTCCCGCCAGCCAGCCGAAGGGTTCGGGGGAAGGGCGGACGACGAGCGTACGGACGCCCTCGAAGACCGGGATGTTCGCGGGACGGCCCTCGGGTTCTACGTACCCGCCGTATGCGTCGTGGAGGAGGAAGCGCCTGGCGATCGGCCCGCCCTCCGAGATCTGCGGCCCCGTCAGGGCCGCGTCGACCCATGCGGGGTCCGGGCGCTCGCCGGGAAGGAGTCCGTCCGCCGGGTCACCGATCAGCACGTCGGCGAGCAGGGTGTAGAGCTGGAAGTTGTCGCCGACCCCGCTCATGGTCAGCCGGTAGCCGTTGCCCGTCCCTGGGTGGAGCACGACGAGCGGTTCCTCGTCCAGCACCAGGGAGAGCCCGTGGAGCCACCCGGCACGCGGCCAGGACGCGGCAAATTCCCCGGCAGCCCGCCGGAGGCGCTCACGGGACGTCATCGCAGCGCGGAACTCCTTGTTCCCCATCGCCGTGATCGACGCCTTGAGCCAGTTGTCGAGGTCGAGGTACGAGACCACCATCTCCGCGACCTCCGGCTCCGTGTACCTGTCGCCCTCCAACAGCCTCTCCAGGACGCTCCTCATCAACTGCGGATCACCACGGTCCGGGAGCGCGCCGCGGTCTCCCGAGACCCTGCCCCACTCCTCCGCGAAGACCACGCACCCCTCCAGCGCCGCTGCGGAGCGCACCGGGAGCACCTCGGCGAGCGGAAGTGGGGAACCGCCGAGTTCCACGCACGCTCCCGCCACCACGGCCAGCTTCGAGAATTCTCCGGCCACTCCGGGGAGCAACCGGGCGATTTCCTCGACGACAGCCGTCCGGAACCGGTCGTCCTGTTTCCTGGATTCATGGAGGAGTTCTCCCGACCGCCGCTGGAAGTCTGCGACGTCCCCCCTCTCGATGGCGCGCACCAGGTTGCGAACGAGGAGTTGAAGTCTGGCTTTCACGGAACACGATCCTATCCCATCACGCAGCGGCCCGCCGATGGTTCGGCGGGCCGCTGCGTCGGATCAACGGAGCAGTGCTCCGGAACGGTGGAACGAAAAACCGGCCGTCCTTTTCCAGGAGATTTCGTTATTCCTCGTCCTCCACGGCACCGTTCGACATGATTCCACCGCCTCCCTCCTCGTCCTCCTCGCCTCCACCGCCGCCTCCGAACGGCCCGGTCCCGAGCATCGAGGCACGGAGCCAGACTGCGAACGGCCTCCCCGAACCGAGGGCCTTCCGCAGGCTGGCCATAAGGGTGTTGTCCATCCTCTGACCATTGATGATCCCTCGGGTGCCCTTCTCCAGGACCGTGCCGGGACGACCCACGAAAGCCGTCGCGTCCTCCTCGCACTCCGGCGAGCAGATGTTCGCCGAGACGAGCGCCGTATCGACGTCCGTGATCTTCCCGCCGAGCGTCTCCTCCTGGAGATCGACGTCTTCCCGCAGGGCCTTCGCAGCGCCTTCCGCGTGCCCCTTCCCGAGTGACCCCTCTTTCGGTGAGGCTTTGAAGACCCAGATGCCTGCTTCATTGAGGCTCTTGATGACCGAAGCCGGAAGCCCCTTCTTGCTGGTGATCACCACGACCCGTTCGGCCTCACCGTCGCTGTACTGGACCGTCATCTTGGAAATGATGCTGGTGACGTCCTGGTACACATAACCCTTCTCCTTCGAGGAGTAGTAGTCGTTGAGGATGTTCAGGCCGGTGGTCAGGATCGACGCGGCCGCCGCGGCGGAGAGCTTGTTCGGCTTTCCGACCTTGGGCTTGTTCTCGGCCGTCGGCGCGTCCCGCCACTGCTTGCAGGCGGCGCTCTCGTCGCACGGGACTTCTCCGTTGCTCCCGGACGGGAGGAAGGCGTCGCTCCCCCCGTCCACGGGCGCCACACGGTAGTTCCCATCGGGATCCGCCCCGGTGACCGGGTCGTTGCCCGCGTAGTCGTAGCCGTTGGTCTGGCTCGGGTCGTTATCTTCGAACATGGGGTCGGGACTGAGGAAACGTCCGACCGCGGGGTCGTACTGGCGAACGCCCAGGGTCTCGAGTCCGGTGACGACGTCGTCGTGTCCGCTGACAAAGCCCTTGTCCCCGCCGACCCAGGTGCCGGCGGTGCCGCGTACCTGTCCGAAGGGGAGGTACTGGCGGCGGACTGCGGACAGGGTGCTCGCGGAGACGGCGAGTTGATCGGTGCTCTGCCGGTCGGGGACGAGGTAGTGGACGGCACCGGCGCTGGTGCGCTCGGCGACGGTGGAGTCGCCGAGCGTGTAGTAACGAGTACCGCTGACGCTCTGGGACGCGGTGCTGAGGACGATCTGGGCGTCGTCGACGTAGAGGGTGGTGGTGCCCGGGTCGCGGCGGACCGACATCTTGCCGTCGGTGTCGTAGACGTAACCGGCGGTTCCGGCACCGGTGGTGTCGGTGGCGAGCCTGCCCTGGGTGTCCCAGGTCAGGGTCTGATTGCCGAGGGCACCGCTGTTGATGCTCAGGGTGTTGCCGGCCGGGTCGTAGGAGTAGGAGGCGGTGCTGGCGGCGGCGCCAGGGCCGGTGGCCGTGGTGCCGGTGAGGGTGTGGGGCTGGTCGGTGGCCGAACCGGCTGCGGGGTAGGTGTAGGTGGTGGTGGTGTCGGGGACACCGGTGGCGCCGTGGTCGGTCTGGGTGGTGCGGTTGCCGGCCGGGTCGTAGGTCCAGGACTGCCAGTAGGGGGCGAGCGGACCGCCCACGGTCGGGCTGTTGCCGGGGACCGGGATGGCGGCACACCCGTCGGTGGCTGTCCAGGCTTGCTGGACGCGGTCGGCGTAGTCGTACTGGAAGCACTGGGTGTCGACCGTGGAGCTGTTGTTCTGCTTGTCGACGGTGGAGACCAGCAGGCCCGCACCCTTGGAGACCGAGGCGTTGGCGAAGGAGTAGGACAGGTCGTCAACGACCCCGGGAACGGCGGATGCCGTGGTCTGGATGTCGGTCAGGCCGTGGGTCTGGACGTCGTAGGTGAGGGCGGTCTGGACCTGGCTGGTCGAGGGCCCCATGGTGTAGATGAGCGGCTGGCCGTACTCGTCGTAGCCGACCGAGGTGACGTAGTCCCAGGTGGCACCGCCGCTGGACTTGAGCGAAGTGGGGTCGCCGAACGTGTCGTACCCGTAGGTGAGGGTCTCGGCGGGCAGGCCGCCCTCGGCGGGATCGTTCCGGGTCTTGAGGCGGCCGGTGAGGGTGTAGCCGTAGGTAGTGGTGAACCCGGTGGCGGGGATCAGGTTCGTGCCCTCACCGGTGAGCGTGGTCCTTGTGGCCTGGGCCTTGCCCAGACTGTTGTAACCGAGGACCGCGTTGGTGTACGTGTCACCGTTGGAGTAGGAGGTGCTGGAAGTGGGGTAGCCCTTCTTGAGGGTGTCGTACGTCCAGCCGGCGAGCTGGTTGGCGCTGGACAGGGCCTGAGTGGCGGTCGTGTCGTACAGGCCGGTCCTGCGGCCGTCGTCGTCGTAGGTGGTGGTGGTCTGTCTGCCGCGCGCGTCGGTCGAGGTCACGGGTCGGCCCGCGTTGTCGTAGCCGGTCCTGACGTGTCCGGCATCGGGATCGTAGCTGTCGGTACGTTGGCCGAGCAGGTCGTACGTCCAGGACCAGGTGTTGCCCGCCGGGTCCACCTGGGTCGCCGGTTTGCCAGCCGGGGTGGAGGTGTACCGGGTGTCGGTGTAGTCAGCGGGCTGGTCGTTGACGTAGTCGGCCGGCCGGCCGGCCCTGTACTGGATCAGGTCTGTCCGCCGGCCGCGGGCGTCGACGACCTGGGTGGTCGCGGTCCTGCCAGCCGGGGGGACGACGGTGGTGAAGTCGCCGCCGTAGCCGGTGGTGGTGCGCCACGTCTCCGTGCCGCGGGCGTAGGAGATCGCATCGGTCTGCCGCCCGGCGCCGTCGTAGGCGTAGCCGGTCGCGGAGGGGACGTCACCGATCTGGGCCTGCACATAGGTGGTGGACACCGGGGAGGCGTTGTAGTAGGGGTCGGTGATCCCTGACTTCCAACCGTCCGTGTTGTACACCGTGTCGGTGATGGTGCGGCCGCCGTCGACGGTCTGTGCCTGGGTCTCACGGGCCCGCAACAGCGAGTCGTAGAGGGTCTCGGACAGCCGGAAGGTGGAGTCGTCCTCAAGGGTGTAGGTGTCGACGACGGACGGGCCGCTGTCGCTCACGACGTAGCTGAACTTGAGGCTCGGCGGGTTGGGGGCGACTTCGCCCGGCCGGTACACGGCCGTCACGCGACCGAGGGCGTCGTACTGACTGCTGGTCACGTACCCTGCGGCGTCCGTGGCCCTCAGCACGAGGCCTCGCAGCGGGTCCAGGACCACGGTGCTCACGTGGTTCAACGGGTCGGTCACGGCGATGGACGTGGGCACCGCACCGACGGCAGGGACGTAGTCGGTGTGGGTCCTGTGGTTGAGCCCGTCGTACACGTCGGTCGGACGCCCGTACTGGTCCACCGCCCGGCTCTGTGTGGTGGTGCAGACCGGAGTGGACCCGGAGTAGGACGACACTTCCTGACGCTTGGTGGCGTCGCCGGCACTGGGCGCGGCGGCGAGGACGGCGGACGAATCGTAGAACGTCAGGGTGTCGCTGACCAGGTCGGCCGGGAGGTTCGGGGTGGCGGAGCAGCCGAGCGAGACGATCCTGGTCTCGGCGGTCTTGTCGAGGATCCAGGTGGTGGTGTTGTCTGCGAACTTGACGGTGGTGCACAAGTCGTCGGCCGCGGTGGAGACGTCGCCCTGGTCGTCGGTCGTGGCGATGCGGCCGTGGGAGTCGTGGGTGTAGTCGGTCCGGGTCTGGCGGGTCGAGCCGGACGCTAGCGGGGTGTAGACCCGCGTGGTGGCCGTACCGGTCAGGAACGCGTGCTGATCGGGCAACCCTCCGCCGAGCGCGTGGGTGGCGGTGGCTGCGGAGGACCACGGAGTGCTGATGGTGTCGGTGACGAGTGCGGGACCGTTGAAGACGCGGGTCTCGTACACCTGCCCGGAGTACTGGTCCAGGTCGGTGATCGCGGGATCGCCACGGGAGTCGGTGACCGTGGCACGGCGGACGCCGTTGTTCGGCAGGGTGTCGCCGTCCATGCCTCGGAAGTAGCCGTACTGGGTTCTGGTGACCGGATCCGGCGCCGTCCCGGTGGAGACGACCATGCCCTGGTAGCCGCGCCACTCGTTCCAGGTCCGCTGCCCGGCGGGGAGCAGCGGGTTGTCGTCGTGGTGCCAGGCGGGGGTGCCGACGGGGGTGTAGCTGGTGGTGACGGTGTCGTTGGCCGATCCGCCGGTGGGGTCCTGCTGGGTGACGCTGGTGACGACGAACTTGTTGAACCAGTCCAGGACCGGGGACGTCTGCCCGTTCGGGGTCCAGTAGGACGGGTAACAGAGCCTGGTGTTCTGCGCGGGGTCGCTGGGGACGGCCGTGGCACAGTCGGGGGCCGAGTAGGTGACGGTGACCCGGGCGCCGGTCTCGGTCGTGACGCCGGTCAGGCGCTGGCGGGTGATCGGCGAGTACCCGTCGGTGACGTCTACCCGGTTCGACAGCGGCCGACCGGTGAAGGCCACCCGTGGCAGGGAGAGGGGCACGCTGGATCCGCCGGCGCCGGTGTCCTGGCCCGTGTGGGTGATGGAGTCGAGCCACAGGGACGGCTGGGTGGAATCACCGGTCGGGGGGAAGGAGTATGCGAGCGCCCAGGAGTCGGCGTCGGTCTCGGTGGTCCCGACCAGCACCTGGGTCCGGATGCCGGTGACCATGTACGCGGTCCAGAAGGACGGGGCGTGAACCAGGCAAGCGGCACCGGCAGCGCAGTCCATGTCGTAGGGGACGTCGGGCCAGTCACTCGCACTGGAAGCGTTCAGGCCGGAGACGTCGCAGCCGGTCGCAGAGGTGTTGCAGCGCCCGTTGACGGTGAAGACCACCTGGGCGGCGGGCTGGGTGGAGTAGACCTGGCCGGCCCGTTGGCCGTACTGGATCTTCGACAGGTAGCCGCCGCGGGTGTACTGGGCGGTGGCGGTGGCCGCGTCATCGGCGGCGTAGTGGCCCTGCTCGGTCTTGTAGAAGTAGGCGATGGTGTCCGCGTGGGTGTCGACGACGTAGTCGAGGTTCCACCGGTAGGCCTGCTGGCACCAGGAATCGGCGAACACCGCGTGGTAGCAGGGCTGGCCGGCCGTGGTCGCGTAGACGGGCTCGGTCCACACCGAGTCCGTAGTGGCGCTGCCGGAGGTCCAGCCGGGCAGCTGGTTCAGGCCGAACCAGTACTGGGTGCCGTCGTTGGTGGTGACCTTGAAGTGCTCGCCGTTCTGCGCGCCGTTGGCGGCACCGGCCAGATACTCGATCTTCTCGTTCGAGTCCCCCTGCGCCCGGTAGGTCCCGGTGGCGTCGTCCTTGATCAGCTTGGTGCTGGAGCCGTTCAGGGAGAGCGTCAGGGTGTTGCCAGCGGACCAGCAGTTGTCCCCGGTCCGGGTGGGGCCCGCGGGGTTGTCGTGGCAGGAGGCGTAGGAGCGCTCGACGAACGACTGCGGGAGCTGCCAGCCGTCGCCGACCTGGGACGCCTGGTTGTTGGTCGAGGAGGTGAGGCCGTCGACGGACTGGGAGTCGTAGGACAGTTGCAGCTTCGGGACCAGGTTCCCGGGTACCGCGGGCGCGGGAATCGGGTTCGACCAGGTGAAGGAGTCCGCAGCGCCCCCGGCCTGCCACGAGCCGGCCGCCCTGAGGCTGGTGGCGGTGACGTCACCCCCGCCGCCGGGCCCGGTGGTGGCGGTCGTGGTCGCGGCCAGCACGGTGGTGGACGAGGCGATCCCGGCCCGTACGGTGCCGACCGGTCCGGCCTCGGCTTCGGGGTTCGCAGTGCCGGTGCGCAAGGTCGCCGATGACACCGACGTGCCCGGAGGTCGCGGATCACCGCTGCGGGCGCCGCCGTCCGGGAGGAGGAGGTCGGTTTCCAGTGTCCGCTTCGCGGTGTCGTTGCGGAATCCGACCGGTGTCTCCCTGCGGCACGCGGGCACGGTGGGCGTGGTGAGGGCGCAGGCCGGAAGCTGGACCAGGCCCAGTCGGGTAGCCCAGTCCCCGCCGAAGGCGTCCTGGAACTGCCGGTAGGACAGCGCCAGGTGCAGGGGGGTTCCTCCGCCGTCGCTGCCGTCCCGCTCAACCGACACGACGACGCCGTTGATGCCGAGGGCCTGCGCGGCCTCACGGGGGGCGATGGTCACTCGCGCCGAGGACGGCGTCGCGTCGGCGCTCTCCCGGGGTGCTCGGTCCTCTTCGGAGTGTCCACCGATGGCAGCGGAGAGCCGGACGGGCAGCGTGCCTGCCTGGGACCCGGCCGACGCACCACCACGTGGCGTGGGAGCGAGGGAGACCTCGGCGGATCCCGTCGGCCAGGCCGGTTTCTCCGGCTGCCAGCGCGGCATCGGCTGCGGACGCTGGTAGTGGCCTTCGACCGCCGATACCGGAATCGATTCGGCGGGTGGGGCGGCGGCCCCCCGCTGAGCGGTCGAAGCAGCAGCCAGTGGCGTCCCGAGAAGGCCCCCGACCGCCAGCGAGGCTGACACCGCAAATGTCAGCAGGCGCCGAGCCATGCCGCCGTCCCCCCGCCCAGGACGATCCCCGAAAAGCAATATTAGACCGACGTCCGACACCAGCACAGCCCCCATCGCCGTAATGATGGAAAATTGAATCGGGCGGACGATACCAGAGGTGAAGCCGGGACCGGAAGATACATCCAATCGCCGGAAAACGAGTGCGGCCGCCAACAAGCTTCCCGTCAAAACGCGACAAACAAAGGCATCTGACATCAGATCACGCACTTCCGAGCCAGGGGTGCACCACCGCCCCTTACCAGGCCGATCCCCCTCCGAAAGAAAAGGTGAAATCAAGATTTGTACAAACCTCTCACTCACCCGCAGCATGCCACCCCAAAGGTCGCCAAATGCAACATCGAGGACCTACCGCCCCATTGTCACCAAGATCGGACATGGCACCGTGCTAATTTTCTGGCTACCATGCGGAAGCATGTCGACCACCATTTTTCACAAAAATGTCAAGGCTGCAGAAAAAGAAAACAAATAAATAGCAAAGGGGAATTTTTCTTGTGGTTGGAATGACTGCGCCGAAGAGAGGACAGACGGTTGCCGCGGCCCTGTCCATGGGCCTTGCCCTGTCTGCCGGGTGGTACGCCACCCCCGCCTCGGCAACCGCCCCGGGAGCCGAAGGGGCGGCGCCCTCGGTAACGGGCGACCCCGCACCGGCGGGATCGCTGACGAAGGAGTCAGGGCTCTCCCCCCTGCGGAGCAACACCGGGCCGGACGCGGCTGAACTCGCCGCCATGGCAGCCGCGGGAACGAAGGCCCGGGCCACCGGTCAGCCGGTGGCGGTGGACGCGCTGACCACGGAGTCGACGCAGGTCGTGGCGCAGCCCGGGGGCGGTTTCGCCGTGAACAGTTCGGCGAAGCCGGTGCGGACCGAGCAGAACGGCCGGTGGATGGCGGTGGACACCACCCTCCACCGGGGTCCGGACGGCAGGCTGGCTCCCGCGGCGACGGCCTACGGATCGGTGCGGTTCTCCGGCGGCGGCAACGGGCCACTGGTGGAAACCGTCTCCGGCGGGACGACGTACCGGGTGTCGTGGCCGTCAGAACTGCCGGTACCGAAGGTGGACGGAAGTTCTGCCACCTATCCGGAGGTCCTGCCCGACGTGGACCTGGTGCTGTCGCCGACGGTCAGCGGCGGCTTCAGCGAGGTGCTGGTCGTCAAATCCGCCCGGGCCGCGAAGGATTCGAGGCTCGCGTCCTTGCGGCTGCCGACCGCCGTCAGCGGCGGCACGCTCACAGGTGCCGCCGGCCGGGGGGCCGCGGTCGAGGCCGCCCCGCACGGTCCCGTCCTGGACATCGGATCGGCCGTCATGTGGGATTCCGGTCTGGACGCCCGGGTGGGGCAGTCCGACGGCGCGGTGCGCCCGCTGACGGCCCAGGAGGCCGCGGCCGCCAGGATCGCGCCGGACCCCTCCGACACGAAGCACCCCGGTGCGGCCGCGAAGATCGCCGTGGTGGGGGTGTCGGTCCGCGAAGACGCCCTGACGCTCACCCCTGATCGGGGCCTGCTGGGGGACCCCGCCACCGTGTTCCCCGTCTACGTGGACCCGACGTTCAACTGGCACCCGGCAGACGGCGGGACCCCCGCCTTCGACGAGGTGAAACAGGGCTCACCGTGCAACGGCGTCTCGCTGTACAACCACACCGACAGCGCGGGTGACTACGGCAACCTCGGCGTGGGTGTCAACGGCTGGGGCGGCTGTCAGGGTGCCATGCGCGCCTACTACCAGTGGAATCTGCCGTCCTCGATCTGGGGTGCGGACATCAACAGCGCGACGGTGAACGCGACCAAGGTGTACTCCGCAGCCTGCGGTGAGAGCCCGACCGTCATGCTGCACTGGGCCGGCGCCATCGGGTCCGGCACCGACTGGAACAACCAGTCGGGCTACGGCGGGACGATCTCCAGCTCTCAATTCGGCCCGTCCTACAACCCGCAGTACTGCCCCGGCAACGGTTCCGTCTCCCACGGCCTGGACGTGACCTGGCCGATCGGGCAGCAGGCCGCGAACCACAAGGACAGCTTCACCGTCGCCCTCACCGAGGACGGCTACGAGTCCTCGCACAACGTCAACGGCTTCTCCCGCTTCTCCGACAACCCGAGCCTGCAGATCTTCTTCAACCTGCACCCCGGCACCCCGGGCAGCAGCGACCTGTCGGCCGTCTCCGGCTCCGCCAACGCCGGCTGCGCGACCAGCACGCCCTACCCGTTCATGGGCAAGACCGTCGCAACCAGCACCCCGGTGCTCAAGGCGAGGATCTCCGACCCGAACGGCGACTCGCTGCGCGCCACGTTCAAGTACTGGGTCGACGGTTCCGGCACCACCGCGACAGGGCTGTCCGGCGACGGCCTGGGCTCCGGCAGCACCGCCGACTACAGCCTGCCGAGTTCCTTCACCGGATCACTGACGAACGGTCAGACCGTGGCCTGGCAGGTGCAGGTGACGGACGGCGCCTCCACCTCCGACTGGTCTCCGGTGTGCCACTTCACCGCCGTGCCGACCGGCCCGGACAGCCCGACCATACCGCCGAACCCGGTCTTCCCGAACACCGACAACGGGGGCGGCACCGGAGCGGCGGCCGGTACCGGCGCCACGTTCACCGTGCACGGCGCGGCCGACGGCGCACCGGCCACGAAGTTCATCTACGGCCTCGACCAGGTGCCCGCGACGAGCGGCACTCCGGCGAGCCAGATCGCGCCCGCCACCGGAACCGTCGGGTCGGCCCCGGCCGGACGCTGGAAGCTCACCGACGGCAGCGGCGCGACCGCCTCCGACACCGGGGGCAACCACCCCGCGACGCTCACCGGCGGAGCATCGTTCACCACGGGCGACACCGTGCGCGGCGGGGCAATGAATCTGAACGGCACCGGGTTCGCTGCGACCAACGGCCCGGTGCTGACCACGACCTCGTCCTATTCGGTGTCGACCTGGGTGCGGCTCGGCGACACTTCCGGCTACCACACCTTCGTCGCCCAGGGCGGCGCCAACGCGGCCGCCTTCTACCTCCAGTACTCCCCTGGCTTCGGGGGCTACACCTTCGTCTCCGCCTCCAGTGATTCCGCGTCCCCGGCGGCGTACTACTCGGCGCACCTGAGCAGCACGCCGGCCCTGAACACCTGGACCCACCTGGTGGGCGTCTTCGACGCGACCAACGGCGCCATGCGGCTGTACGTCAACGGGACCCTCGCAGCCACGGGCAACAACCCCGCGCCGTGGAACGCCACCGGCCCGCTGGCGCTCGGCGCGGCCAGGTTCAGCGGTGGCGGCGCTACCGACTACACCAAGGGCTCCTTGGCCGACGCCCAGGTCTACGCCCGGGCACTGACCGACGTCGAGGTGAACTCGATCTACTCCTCCGCCGATATCCGGGTGCTGCCACAGGCAGCCGGACCGCACACCCTGTGGACCGCCGGCGTCGACGCCGCCGGCGACGTGTCGGGTATGACCGCCTACCGCTTCCTCGCTGCCGGGCACGCAAACACCACCTGCAGCAGCTTCGCCGCGTGCCGCGACAACACCGCCATCAGTCCGGACTCCGACCCGGCCCTCGGCTCGGCGGACGGCGACTACAGCATGTCGGCCACCGACCTCGCCAACGCGGGATGGGGCTCCGGACAGCGGGTGACGGTGAACGGCGCGACGTTCACCCTGCCCGCCTACGGGTCCGGGCAGGCGGACAACGTGCTGGCCGCGAACCAGACGATCGCGTACAACCAGGCGCTCCCCGCGGGCAGTACGAGCTCGCTGGTCATGCTGGCCTCGTCGACCAATGTCAACCTGGCCGACCCGGGTGCGGTGATCGGCGCGGCGGCCCCCTACGTGCCGGCCGGCACCGGGGTCTCCGGCACGTACTGCTTCGACTCCACCAACCCGTCCGCGTACTGCCCCGCGAGTGGTGTGATCACTTACTCCGACGGCAGTACGCAGACGTACGCGCTGACCGTGCCCGACTGGGTGACCGGCCCTACGTCGCTCGCCGCGGTCGTCCTGCCCCACCGCAACAGTCCGAGCGGCCAGGTCTCGCAGAAGGCGAAGATCTACCCGTTCTCCGTCCCGCTCGCCGCGGGCAAGACCATGGTGTCCGTCACCCTTCCGGATGTCGCGACCAAGCCCTACCTGCCGGCGCTGCACGTCTTCGGCATGTCCACCCGCAACACCACGGTGGGTACGGCCAAGGCGGACGGCACCACCGCGAACACCGCCGCCGGGACGTCCTGGACCGGTGCCTGGGCCAACCCGACCGAAGGCAGTTACAACTTCCAGGGGGCGGACTTCTCCAACCAGACCTTCCGGATCGCGCTCAAGCCATCGATCTCCGGGAACACCGTACGGATCAAGCTCGACAACGCCCTGGGCACCACCTCGCTCAACATCGGGCACGCCACCATCGCGCTCTCCTCCGGCAGCCCCTCAGCGACCCCCGCCGGAGCGGTCACCAGCCTGACGTTCGGCGGCGTGCAAGGCACTGTCGTCCCGGTCGGCGGCATGGTCTACAGCGATCCGCTGCCTTTCACCGTCACGGCCGACCAGTACCTGCTCGTCTCCTTTTCCCTGACCAACTCGGTGCCCTACCTCGTCGAACACTCCTGGGCGAACACCGCCTACAGCTACCTCTCCGCCCACGGCTCGGGGGACCACACCACCGACACCAGCGCCACCGCGTTCTCCGGCACCGGTACCTACCAGGGCTGGTTCACCGACGCGCTGACCGACGTCGACGTCACCACCAGCAACATCCCGACTCAGGCGGTGCTCGGTGACGGCTTGATCGACGCCTGGCAGCCGAACACCTCCCCGATCGGACAGAACGCCCTCCGGCTCTCCGACGACCTGGCCGCCGCCGAGCCCTCCGCTCCGAACCCGTTCGGCAGCATCGCCGAAGGCATCGAATCGAACCAGGTCATGAAGGATGACCCCGAGACCCACAACAACGGTTCCGTCGGCGGCCCGTCCGTCCTGTCCCGCATCGACCGCGACATCCTCTCCCAACCGGGGCTCAACAGCGTCGTCCTCCTCGAAGGCCTGGAGGACGTCCTCAACGGACGCACCGCCCAGGACCTCAACGCCAACGGCTACACCCAGTTGCTCTCCTACCTCCAGGCCTCCGGGGTGAACGTCACCGCCATCGGTCTCACCCCCTGCGACGGCTACACCGGGGACGGTGCTACCGGCAACAGTGCCAACGACCCGTGCACCGGCACCGTGGACGGCTACCGCACCACCGTCAACCGCTGGCTCAGCGATGGCATGTTCGGCATGAACGCCTGGAGTTCACCGGCCCTCTACTACATCGACCCCGACACCGTTCTCGGCACACCGGACTCCGCCAACGGCGAGACCCGGCTGAACCCGGACGCAGCGATCTCCGACCATGTGAACCTGACCACTGCCGCCCACGGAGCACTTACCACAGCCATCCTCGGTGCCCAGGACACCTGGCCGCTCAACGACGGCACGACGGGCACTGCGAACGACACCAGCGCCCCCTTCGGCCCCTACCCCACCGCCGGCCAGAGTCCGTTGGCGCTCAACGGCACCTACACCTGGCCCACCGACGCCACGCGCGGCACGGTCCTCGCCCTCGATGGCGCCACCGGATACGGCGAGACATCCGGGCCTGTCCTCGACACCACCAGGAGCTACACCGTCACCGCCTGGGTGAAGCCGACTGACCTCACCGACAACAGCACCTTCGTCTCCCAGTCCGGTACCAACGCCTACGGCATGCAGCTCTCCTACTCCAACGGAGCGCACGCCTTCGCCTTCGGCCGCGCCTCGGCGAACGACACGACCGCTTCCTCCAGCACGGCGTACGGCCCCAGCTCGGGCACGGGCGCGCCCCAGACCGGTGACTGGGTCCACCTCGCCGGCGTCTACACGGCGGCGAACCACCAACTCCAGCTCTACGTGAACGGCACCCTGGCGGCCACCGCCTCCTCCGCCGGAGCCGACTGGAGCGCGACGGGGCCGCTCGAGATCGGGCGACTTCTGTACAAGGGAAGCAACGGAGAGTACGCCAACGGATCCATCAGCGACGTCCAAACCTGGAACTACAGCCTGACCGCCCCCCAGGTCACCGCCCTCTACCGGCAGATCACCCCCGTCCGTTGACTCCCCAGGGCGGACACCCGCCGGACGTCTGCCCCGCCCAAGAACGCGCCGTCGAACGGTGCACAGGTGTGCACGGCGGAAGGTTCCTCCAACGATCCCCGGTGGAGGAGCCTTCCACCTCAGTTCGCTAATCTGCCGATCGACCGCCTGCTCGACGCGTCCCGAGCAGGCGGTCAACTCGATTTCCAGGAAACAGAGTTGCCCAGCGAGTGCTACTTGCATGGCCCATGGTGGCTGACGGAGGCTCAGCTGTGACAGTGGCCGGAGATGTCCAACTGCGTCCACATGCGTCGATCAGCGGCCACCAGCGGCCACCAGCGGCCAAACCTGCTGGTCCCAAAATGGTCCCACGGCCTGGCGCCGGGCTCGGACACGCGGAGTAACAGCCCTCCGCCAGCCACTCGCCACCTGCCGGATGTCTGCCGAAACCTCGGCCTGCGGGTTCGTCTGCAGCGAAGCATCCAGAGCGCGGATCAGGGGCACCCACCCATCGGCTATGTCCCGTGATCTCCCGGGCGGCGTGTCGTCCGGCGCATGTCGCCACCGACCGGCCACGGCGTGCTTCGCGCCCGGCCCCGTACGCCCTGTCGGCACGCCGAACAGACCGGCGAACCTCGGTGCCGGAGAGCACCGAGTGCAAGGAGGGGCTCATGGGACAGCGTCCCCAGCGGGGCAGGGTGTACCGGCGGTGCGGCTGCAAGGACGGCAGCAGCGGGAAGCAGTCGGGACCGCGGTGTCCTCAGTTGGCCGCGGACGTGAAGCACGGGACGTGGACGTACTGCGTCGACCTCGCCCCCGACGAGGGACGGCGCCGCACCCGTCGGCGGGGCGGGTTCGCCTCCCGCGCCGAGGCCGCGCGGGAGATGGCCGCGGTCCTGGACGGCGAGCTGCGCGGGGTTTACGAGAACCGGCGGGTGACCGTGGCCGCCTACCTGCGGGAGTGGCTCGCGGCGCGGAAGAGCGAGCTGGCACCGAACACCTACGCCGGGTACGCGGACTGCGTGGAGCGCGACCTCGTCCCGGCGTTCGGCCGGCACCGTCTGCCGGATCTGCGCCCCCGGCACATCGAGGACTGGATCCGCGCCCAGCAGGAGGCCGGCCGCGGGCGCGTGACCGTGTACCGGGTGATGGCGACGCTGCACAACGCGCTGAAAGTGGCAATCAGGTCCTGGCGACTGCACTACAACCCCGCCCAGTGCGCCGTCCCGCCCAAGCCCCGCGCCGCCGAACGCACCTGCTGGACCCCTGACGAGGCGGCCGCGTTGCTGCGGCACGACAAGGAGCACTACGCCGACCGGCTCACCGACCTGTTCGAGGTCATGCTCGGCACCGGCATGCGCCGCGGCGAGATCCTCGCCCTGCACTGGTCCGACGTCCACCTCATGGACCGCAAGCTCTACGTCCGCCGGACCCTCGCCGCCACCAACAACGCGGAAATCCGCTTCGGTGAGCCCAAGACCGAGGCCAGCCGCGCCTGGATCAGCCTCTCCCCCAGAGCCATGGCAGCCCTCCACCGCCAAGCCGCCCTCCAAATGAACGCCCACCCCCAACACCGGCTCGAAGGACTCGCCTTCCCCCGCCCCGACGGCCGACCCCTGCGCCAGCGATGGCTGTTGAACCAACTCCGCAAACGCACCGCCGAACTCGACCCACCCACCATCGGCCTGCACGACCTGCGCCACACCGCCGCCAGCATCATGATCGCCGAGAACGTCCCCATCGCCGTCATCTCCAAGACCCTCCGACACACCACCCTCGCCATCACCATCAACCTCTACGGCCACCTCCTCAAGGACTCCGCCGACCAAGCCGTCACCGCACTCAGCAGCGCACTCGACCAAGCGGACGAGCGCTGCGAGGGCGCCACCGATGCGGGACAGGTCACCGCCCTGGCTGCCTGACCCCGCGCTGCTGGAAGTGCGGGAAATCCCTGCGGTGTTGTCCGGGACCGCCGGTACCCTTCCGATGCGGGCCAGCACATGGGACGCCGCCCCGCAGCACCGGGCACGGAGGGGTCCTCGTGATAGATCTCAGCAGTTACGAACTGCTCTGGCCTTCCGACTTGTTCGTTGCCGAGGCCGACCGTATCGCGGCACTCGGGCGGCGGGACTGGGTGTCGCGGGCCGAGTGGCTGCTCACGGAGGCGTTCCAGGGATCGAGTGCCTGCTCGGACTTCGAGAGCCTGCCTTCCACGGCACCGAAGTCCGACGACCCCCGGGGTGCAGGCGCGGATCCATGGAGCCAGGCACCGGTGCTCACCCAGCAGATGTGGTTCCGCGAACTGATCGGCCGCGCGCAGGAGATCCGCCAGTTCACGGAACCCCGCCCCTACTGGCCGCACCGCAACGGGCAGCTCTCCCCGACGGCGCCGCCCGATCCGGTTCCTGTGCGGTTGGGCTTCGCTCGGCTGGTCATGGAGTTCCACGACAACGGTTACCTCGCCGAGCGCTTCGGCAAGGAGCGCGTCGATGCCAACGAGCAACTACCGGACCCGGCCGAGGTCCTGGAGCAGCGGCTAGGGATCGGCCAACTGTGGCCCCTCGAACCGAAGGACTGGGACGAGGACACCTTCTTCGGCCTCGTCGAGGTCTTCCACGATCTTGTGTCCCGGCCGCGGGACCGCACCTTCCACTCCTGGAACGGATGCGGATGGCACCACCGCGAGTTCCATGTCGGCCCGGCCGGGGTCCTCTACCGGTGGCGGGTCAACCGCCTGCTCGCGGGTGCCGGCGTTCAGTACCGCCTCGCCGACGAGGGCGAGGGCCGGGGCCGGCTCGTCGCGGTCACCGACGACGCCCGCGCCGACCTCGTCCACCGTGCCCTCGCCGTCGCCGGCCCCGACATCAAGCGGCGCACCACGCACGCCATCGCCCTCTACCGCGGCCGCGGCGCGTCCATCGAGGAGAAGCGCTCCGCGGTGATCGTGCTCGCCGGCATCCTGGAGGAGCGGCGCGACCTCATCCGCAGCGAACTCGGGAAGCCCGACGACGGGGCGCTGCTCGTGATCGCCAACAAGTTCGAGGTCCGCCACCGAGACGCCTCCCAGCAGGAGGACTACGATCCGGTGTTTCTCGACTGGATCTTCTGGCGGTACCTCGCCACCGTCGAACTCACGACGACCCTCCTCAGCCGACAGCAGGCGAGCTGACAGGCAAGCAGCGCAGGACCGCGACAGCCTTACGGAAAGCCTCACACGGGCCTGCTGAAGCCCCAGGCGAAACCGTGGTTCGCCCCCCGAATGGGACCTCGACCCCAGCCCGTGCTGCGCAGTGTCTCGGAGGAGGCAGCAGCTGAATCTCGTCGCCAGTCGAGCGCCCCTGCCAATGACTCGTCGGCCTGCGCTTCGGAATAACTTGCAGCGCATATTCGCTGAAGCGCATACTGTCGACGTGGCATGGGAAGTCTCACTGGAGAGCGAGGTCGAGGAATGGCTCCTGGACCTCGCACAGCACCACCCGCAGACCGCCGACGAGGTCGTGGCCGCCATCGACAAGCTCGAGCAGGACGGCCCGACCCTCGGTCGGCCGCTGGTGGACCGCATCCACAGCTCCAAGCACCACAACATGAAGGAACTGCGCCCGCGGACCACCGGGCCCGGTGAGATCAGGATCCTGTTCGCCTTCGACCCCGAGCGCCAGGCCATCGTCCTGGTCGCCGGAGACAAGGCCGGAGCATGGCGGCAGTGGTACGAGACCAATGTCCCCATCGCCGATGAACGGTTCAGCAGGCATCTGAAGGCCATCGAGGAGGGCAAGCCATGAAGTCCTGGAAGGACGTACGACCGAACGTCGTCACCGACCCGCAGCGCGTGACCGCACACCGGGAGAAGCTCGACGCCGAGGTACGGGCCTACCGCCTCGCCGAGATCCGCCGCGAGCAAGACCTCACCCAAGCCGAGGTCGCCGAGATCATCGGCATCACCCAACCCAACGTCTCCCGGCTCGAGAGCGGCGCGCTCGACACCGCAGCACTCTCAACGATCCGCGCCTACGTCGAAGCCCTCGGTGGCCAGCTCCGCATGGTCGCCGACTTCGGCGACCGCACCCTGACCATCAGCTGACACTCTCGACACACTTACACCCCCACTCCGCCCGCATGGCGGCGGCAGTCCTCGCCTGAGGAGCACTGGCAGCCAGGGTGCGGCCCAGCTGCCCGAGCGGAATCCCACCATGCCATGAGAGCGACTCCCTCGTGGCTGCCGTCAAGCGACAGCGCGATCTCCAGGAACACCGGACGATGAGCAGAGGACAACGAGCGGAAACCGCAGCCGGCTCCATCGAGTCCGATCCAGAGGCCCGGATCACGATGATCCCGGCGGGAGACCCCACGTTCGCCATCGGCGTGGGGCTGTGGCGTGAGACCAGACCACTCGAGACGTTCCGTTCCTTCGCCCAGGACCAGCTGTCCCGGCACGGTAGCGGCGCCCCTGCGAGGATCGGTCGGGGGCGGAAGGACGACGACGAAGTCCTTCCTGTGGTCGTCCAACTCGTCCCCCGTCCGGACAACACCTACAACCCGGATGCCATCAGCATCGCGGCTCCGCCCGGCTACGGCGGCACCGACCACGAGCGGCACATGGCGTACATGTACGACAGGCACCTCGTCTCCCTCGGAGGAGCCCTGCGCAGCCTGGCGGCCCTGTCCCCGTTCCCCGTCGGCTGCCACGCCTTCATCGAACTGTACGAGGTCGAACACGACGGATTCGAGCCTGAGTCCGGCCCGAACGATGAGGACGGTGACGCTCTTGTCATCACCGACGAGCGGCAGGTCGCGTACTGGACCGGCCGGCTGCGCCTGCTGATGCCGCGCTGGGACAGGCTCCAGGCGTTGACGGTCGACTACGCCCGAGGGGTCCGCTCCGACCTGATCCTCCCGTTCATCGGCCACTGGACGCCCTGGCTGCCCGGCAGCCGTGCGGCGCTGGCGAGCCTGACGCAGGAAAAGTCGTTCGACGTCACGCTGCGCGCCGAAGGCGACGCCCTCACGGCTTCCTACGAGGATCTGCCGCTGTCCGACTTGAACTCCACCTCCCGGGACTACTTCGATCGCACGGTGCTGCAGGTGCGGGAAATGGGTGGCCGGGCCACGGCCCGCGCGGAGGAGCACCAAGGGTCGCTGAAGGTGTTCGTGGAGGACAGTCGGCCGCTGTCCGAACGCAGCACGGGTCGTTGACGGCCGAGGTGCCGCGAGCACCCCGGTCAGCGAGAACGACAGCTCACCGACCGAAGAATCGCGAAGACAGTACCGCTGGGTGACCGGCCGGGCTCCGAGCGACCTGGTCTTCAGGCTGGCCCGAACCGGTGCGGGCCCGGACCCGGAGCAGTCCTGCGCCGGTGCCGGGTGGGGCCGGCAAGCTGCCCGGCAGGTGGACGGCCGTGCAGCGTACGGACCGGCGGCCGAACCGGGACAGCAACTGGTGAGAGCTTTTCGAGCACGTTCGAGGTCGGTGTCAAGCGGAGAAGGCCCGTAGGGCGAGTACGGATCCGTCCGGGTGGATGGAGACCGGTCCGCCCCACTCCTCGTCGTCCCAGGAGGCGGTCGGCCAGGTGGTACGGCGGGCGTGGGCTTCGCTGCGGTAACGGCTGAGGCGGCCCTTGGCGAGATGCTTGAAAAGGTCTTCGTCGACTCCGGAGAAGGCTTCGACCCGGGTGCGGTTGAGGCGGTACACGTGGTCGGTGCCGACGAAGGGGATGCCGAGCAGGGTCTGCCGAGCGTCCTGGACGCTTCCGATCGCGGCGTGCGAGATGCCCTTGTAGCGTCTGCGCCCCTGCCGGTCGGTCAGGTACGGGACAGTGGCTTCCGCGTCGCCTGCGAAGGCGGTCAGGCCGGCCGCGCCGGTGCGGGCGAGGACGTGCTGGAACCAGGCATTGTGGCCGGGAGCGAGGTGGAAACCGGGAACGGTTTCCGGGCTCTCGCCGTCCTCCGCGGGCAACAGGATGCCGGGAAAGATGTTGTCCTGGTCGAGTTCGCTGTCCAGGTTCCGGGCGTCCTCGGCCGGGTGGGCGAGTTCGCCGCCGTTGCCGCGCGCGTGCAGTACGTGGATTCTCATCGGTCCGTCGACGGGCAGTTCCGTGCTGAAGATCAGAGCGGGCGTATCACCCCACCCGCCGATGTGGACGGCATCGGCGTGCACCGCGGCGGAGGCCAGCTGGCCGTGCGAGGCGGACAGGCCGCTGTGGTTGCCCTTGCAGGCGATCGGGAAGACCCGCGAAGGCTGCCCTGGCTTCCACACCTCGGCGAAGTAGTGGGGCCGGTACGAGTACCCGACGGATGTCCCGGCGTCCGCGCTGGTCACCGCGAACCCGGCGCGCAGCGCGGTGTCTGCCGGAACGATCGACACGCTGTGGTCCGGATAGCGCTTGGCCAGCACCTGTTTGGCCACGGCCAGGGCGAAGCCGACTCCGAGTTCGTCGGACTGGAGAGCCTTGTAGTAGTTGGCAGTGTCGCGGCCCTCGGCCGACAACGCCATGAAGGTACCCAGCGTGCCCTCCAGCGCCTGGCTGTACTTGAGGCAGCCCCAGTGCTCCGCCAGGCCCCGCCCGGCACCGCGCCGAGCGAGCGCGGTCGCACGTCCGAGGGCGTGCAGCACGTCCCACGGAGTCAGCTGGATGCCGTCACCGTGTTCCTCGTACGGAAGGGGCCCGAGTCCCTGTTTGCGGCGAAGGGGCTCGAGCTCCTTCTCCTTCCGCTTCTGGTCGTCCTTGGCCGCGCATGCTTCCACGTCCCTGAGCAGCTTCGGACCGGAGTGGACCGCGACGTTCGACGGCTGCGCCAACTGCTGCAGGACCTCGGTCACGTTCTTCGAGATGTCTTCCTCCACGTGCCTCCCCCGACTCTCCAGCTCCACCGAGCAGATGCCGCACCATAGGCCGCGCCGATGGGGCGCATGCCAGGGCGCACACGAACATGGCCGGAATCCGAGCCGCTTGACGCGAGCACTGCTCGCCGGTGTAGCGCGCGATCTACCGGAACGTATCGACGAGCGTGGTTCGGTCGAAGCCAGCCTCGTTCCAAGCCACGAGATCGAGGAGCCGGTCGCGTGAGAGGACCGCTGCGAGCAGGCCGTGGGCGTCGATGGCGTCGCGGACCTCACCGCGGCCGAAGAGCATGCCGGTCTGGCCAACCGTGATGGCATCGAACTCGAAATCCACGGGCGGGTAGGGTCCTCGACCCAGGCGACCCCTGCCGCCGACATCTCCTCCGCCGCTCGACCGATGAATGGCGAAAAGATTGACGCCGTGGCTCAGCCTGTCAACGACGCGAGGGCCTGCACTGCGTAGCCGCCGACGAGGGCGTAGCCGTACTCCGTTTCCGTCCAGGTGCGTCCGCATGCGTCCACCAGCGGCCAAAGCGGCTGGTCCCAAAATGGTCCCAGAGCCGGGACTACTCGCCGTAGCGGTGGAGGGGACGGACAAGCCCTCCCACCGCTACGGCGCGGCCTGGTCAGCTTGTCCGGCGTCGGGTCGCCAGGCGGGTGCGGAGTTCGTGGACGATCTCATGCCGGCGCCACGACTCCGGGGCGTTCCAGTACTCCTCGCCCTCCGGTTGCCGGCCGGCCAGTGCGGTGAGGCGCTCCGCCAGGAGTTCTCCGTCCGTCCGGAATGGCTTGTCCGGGTCGCGGCGGAGTGCCTCGGCGATGTCGTGGAGCCGGTGCGCGGCCCGGTAGTAGGAGAGCTGGGTGTCGGTGAACCGCCGGATCGCGTAGCCGTGGCACTTGCTGCACCAGTCGAAGTCGCTGCGCGCGAGGAGGTCCGCGATGCGCAGCAGGTCGTCGTCCCTCCGGACGCCGCGTTCCCTGGCGTGTTGGCAGAAGGGGGAGTGGCCCTTGCGCTGCCATCCGGGGTCGGCGTCGGTCGTGTAGACCTGTACGTCGGCGAGGGCTCCCAGGGGGATTCCGCTGCCGTCGCGCCAACGGTCGGTGCCGGGGGCACGGAAGGGACGGAGGTCGAGGTGCTCGGCGCCGGCGAGCAGGCCGTGCCACACCGAGGTGGAGACGGTCCGGCGGCGCCCCTCGCGGTCACGGCCGCTGTCGAGTGTCCGCAGGTCTCCGGCTCCGCGGGCCATGGCCAGGCAGCGCAGGTCGTGTTCCTTGAAGCGCTCGTCGTACCCGAGCCAGGCCGTCATGCGGGCGCCGTCGGCGTGGCCGAGGTCCGCGCCGAAACGCGGGTCGTACGGGTCGTGGACCGCAGGCTGCCAGATGGGTTCGCCGTCGGTGGGCCGGGGGCCGATCTCCTCGATCCACGGTTCGATGACGCTCTCGGGCAGGTCGGAGGCGCGGGCGATCACGGTCCCGGTCCATCCTGCGGCCACCCGTGCCGCGAGCGTCGACAGGGGCAACACTTCGGGTCCCGCTCCCGGGGAGAAGACCAGACACAGGTCGTCCCCTCGCGCCGGGGCCGCGTTCAGTGCGCGCAGGTGTTCCGCGTGGAGCGGCAGCCGGTCGAACACCGGGGTGTCGTCGAAGACGCCAGGGGCGAGGCGGACAGCCGGCTTCGGGGGTTCAGCGTGGTCAGGACTCCGGAGGCCGCACTCGGTGAAGAGTGACCTGGTGGTGAGGAGCCGGTCCGCGACGAGCAGCGGGACGTTCAGTGTGAGGGTGCGGTGGCCCCAGTCGGCGTCGGTGAGGTAGGTGACGAGTACGCCGGTGCTCCACTCGTCGAGGTCGGCGAGGAAGCCCCGCTCGTACCCTGCCGAGGAGTCGTCGACGGTTTCCGCGAGGCGGACGGTCACCTGCCGGGTCCGCTCCGCCCCGGCCTCATCGGCGACCGCCCGGGCCAGGTCCTCCCAGGAGGCGACCAACTCCTCCACGGCGGAGCAGAGCTGGTCGTAGCCCTTGCGGTTGGAGCGCAGCCGCCCCGTGATCCCGAACACGACCCGCCAGCGCACGTCTGCCGGGCCGTAGCCGCCAGGGGCCCGACGATGCCAGTCGGACCACAGGGAGTCGAGGGCCTTCGCGACTTCCGCACGGTTGCCGAGGACGGCGAACGCCGGTTCTTCGGACGGGAGTTCGGGCTTCTCCAGGGAGCCCGCGGCGGCTGCCTCCAGCAAGCCGCTCTCCGGGACGAAGAGCGCCGCCTGCGTGCGTAGGGTCTCCAGGTACTGGCGCTTCGCCGCGAGCGCGGGCGCGGCCCATTCGCCGAGCCAGTCGTACATCGAGAGGATGGCCTCGGCCAGGTGCAGGCTCCTGGCGGCGCCGCTCCATGCCTCGCGCACCCTGCCCCGGAGGTGTTCGGCGTCCTCGCGCGCCTGTGCGTCCTCCTCGTCCTCCGGGTCGGTCCCGGGGGTGGAACGCAGCAGGGCCGCGGCGGCCCGTACTTCGTCGTCCGCCCAGTCCTCGTCCTGGTCGGGCTCGGTGTAGGTGCGGAGCTGGTACAGCAGCCCCACGCCGCCGAGCGCGCGCAGGAAGATGCCGAGCCCGGTCCCGGGCCGGGCCCAACCGCTCCACCGGCCGCACTGCGCGCACATCCGCCTGATCGTCTCCGCGTTCAGCGGCACCTCTGCGGTGACGACCTCCCGGGCGCGCAGCATGCTGCACGACCGCGTGGCGTGGAACTTGGCGTTCTTGCTCGTGGCCGAATGAACGGTGATCGGCTTGCCCGCGAAGGGTCCGAGCGGGACATCTGCGGTCAGAGCGTTGTCGAGCACGTTACTCCCCTGTCGGTCTCGGCCTGCGAGCGTAGCCGCGGGCACCGACAACCCACTCCTCACGACTGGAGCGGGTTGCCGCACCGGCCGGCCGCGTCGTCGAGGGCGAGGTGCAGGGCCGTTTCCTCGGTGGTGCGGGTCGGTTGGGGCCAGCGGCCGTGTTCCAGGTCGTCGGTGAGGTCGTCCACGGCACGAGCGAAGCTGCGCCGCCCTCGGTGGTCCATGGCGAAGGTGGGTTTCGGCAACCGGGCGAACACGCCCCAGGTTCCCTCGTGCGCGTCCGGCACCAGCCGGCCGTCGCCGAGTTCCTCGGCGTCAAGGCCGTAGGCACCGCCTCGTCGTCCCGATCGGGTTCGTCCGACGCGGCTGCGGCCCGGTTCTCCTGCCTCTCGGACCAGGTGGCGAGCGCCCCGGGGCCGACGGGCCGAACACCGGAGAGCGCCCGGGTCACGGCCTGCCGCAGGAAGGCCGCCGGAGCGTCGGGCAGTTGCCGACAGAGTTCGTCCACGTGATCCACCGCTCACCTGGCCGGGGTGGACTCCAGCGCCTGGAGGAGCAACCGGGCTGCCCGGTCGACCAGTTCGGTCTGGCGGCGGGTGAGGACGGCCTGTAGGGAGTCGGGGCCGCGGTCGTGGCCGAGCCGCACCGGGACGCGGCTCTTGCCCGGGGTGTGTTCGCACAGGAAGTCGCTTGGCACAGCAGTGAGTCGGCGCTCCGGCATATGGAGACTCCGGAAGGCGGGTGCAGTGCACTCTGGATGGGGGTTCCGCTGGTGGACGCGTTGCTGACGAGCCCCAGGACGGGTGAAGTCGTTGCCGCGGCTGGTTCCGCCGATGCTGTCGGCGGGCCGGAGTGTCCGAGGGATGCAGCAGGATGGGGCGACTGTTCGTCTCGGGAGGGGAGAGCGATGTCCGTCAGCGGCACCCGGTTGCCTGTGGAGTTCCTGATCGCCGTCGTGGCCGGCGTCGAACCGGGTTCGGCCGCCGCGCTGATGGCGGCCGGGCAGGCGCGGGAGCGTTCCGGTGACCGGCAGGTCGGGGAGTTGCTGGAGGCACTCCTTCGCGGGCCGTTCGCGCGGGACGCGCCGGATTGGATGCTGACGGCCGCCGTGACGGAGGGGCTGCGACAGGAGGAATCCGAGTACCGCGCCCAGGCGACCGTCGAACTGGCAGCCCTCGCCCTGGGGCACCCCGGCTTCGACGGGGAGCTGCTGGCAGAGGCCCTGCGCGGCTGTTCCGCCTACCGGCTCGGCCTGCTCGGCACCGCCGACCGTCCGCCGGTGCTGACCGCCGCGGTGGTCGCCGAACTGCACCGACGGGTGCCCGCGCCGCCGAACTTCACGTCCACCATGCTGAAGGACCGCACAGCGGCGCAGGAGGTGCTTCGGACCGAGCACCTCGACGACCGCGCCTTCGATGCCGCGGTCGCGCTGCTTCCCGGCGCACCGGAGCGCGCACTCGCGGAGGGCGAGGACCCTACGGAGTGGTCGAAGCGATTCCAAGCCGAATACGAAGCCTGGAGGCAGATGTGGCGGGCAGTGCTGGAACAGCAACCGGACCGGCATGCCCGGTTCACCTCGGCCACGGACGGCACCGAGGCGCACTCCGTCATCGAGCGTGAGTTGCTGGGCAGCCTGCCGTGGATGGTGGACCCCGAGCTGCTCCGCCGGATCGCCTTGGCCGACCTGGACACGTTCGACACCGCCATGCTGACAGTGCACATCTGCCGGGCCATAGCCGACGGATCCTCTCCGGCAGCCGCCCGGAAGCGGTTCGCCGCAGAGCTGGCCGCGCTTGACGACGGTGAGCGTCAGGGGATCGACTTCTACGTGAAGGACGACGCCGTCCTCGGTCCCGAATTCGGCGTCCGCTCGGCGGTGATCTGGGCAAGCCACTCCGCCGACGGCCGCTGGCGACTCATCCTCGACCCGGCCGAAGCGAAGCCCTCCTACGGCGTCCCCCACGCGTGGCGCACACCGCCGGAGGACCTCGCCGACCTGGCCCGCAGGTTCGCACTGGTCGCCGAACAGGCTCTGCACACCTGGCAACCGAAGGAGCTCTACGGCATCAGCCGGGCCGCCGACCTCCACTGGGTGCACGCCATGCTGGTGCACCTTCCCGAGGTGACGGCCGAGACGAGGGCGGCCGTCCGGCTGATGATCCGCGACGCCCGGCGCAACTCGAACCGCCCCCGCTCCTACCGCCACCAGGACCACGAGGACCACCAGCAGTTCACGAAGCTCCTCACCGACATCACCCGGATCGTCGCCGACCCGCCGCCCCAGCCGTCCGCCACCCGCCGCACCCCCCTCGACGACCCGGCCGAAGTGACGCCCCGCCAGCTCTCCGCCGTCGAACCCGCCGTCCTGGCCGCCTACTTGGACCAGCACACCGGAAACGACCAACTGGTCGAGAAGGCCCTGCTGTCCTGCGCCCAACGGGGCAGCTACGGCAACGAACCGGTCTTCGCCGATGTCCTCGCCCGACACTCCGACCCACAGCAGGCCTTGCACACCCTCACCCACGGCCTGCGCCGCCGCCTCGGCGGCAGTCCCAACGACCGCGAGTCCTGGACCCGACACGTCCTCGCGCTGCCCGACCACCACCGCGAGACCGTCCTCGCCCTACCCGCCTGGACGGCGCTCACCGTCGGCGGCCCGCGCTACCGCGGCAGCATCCACCCCGCCGTCCTCGCCCTGATCACCACCGCCCTCGGCGACGACCCCCAGGCCTGGCAGCGCTTCGCCGACAGCCCGATCAGCCACGCCGGCCCCACCGCCTGGCTCCGCCTCGGCGAGGTGCTCGACGCCGCCACGCACGGAACCCCGTGGCCGAAGCCGCCCACCTCCCGCTGACCTGCGGCACGCCCTCGACGGGGAGCCGAACCTTCGGATCAGCCGGCCGAAGATCGGCCCTCCCAGGTGTACTTCAGCCGGTAGGTGTCGACACCGCCGTCCGGCCGGGCCCGGTAGATGGTGATGGAGGGAAGGAATTCGCGCTTGACCGAGACGGTGCGCGCACGCTCGTCGTCCTCGACTTCGCTGATCCACTCTTCGATTTCGCGGGCGAGCTTGAACGTGAGGCGGTACCCCGGCTCGGATCCCACCGGGGTCACGCTCCACTCCGCGTCATCGTTGTGGCCGGTGCGCCGGAGACGGACCGCGTGCGTCGGCCAGGCCCTGGCGTACTGGAGGAACCGCGGCACGTCGGTGGTGACGAGGGGGATGACGAAAGGGGCTTCCGGGAAGCCCAGGAGGACTTCGGTGCCGATGTGGTCGGTGATCCTGGTGGCGAAGCCCCGGACGACGGGAAGCGCGGTGTCCTCGAAGCCCGGGGCGTTCAGGGGGATGCCGTCCGGGTCGGGGGCATCACCGGTTCCGAGCGCTTCCCGCAGCACGGCCCTGAGCCAGTTGACCGGGAAGTTCGTGATGCCTGCTTGAATCCCGATGTTGTAGAGCAGATCGGCCGCTTTGGCCGTCCTGTCGCGCAGCCACGCGAAGGAGTCCCCGGAGAGGTCCACGAGGGAGATCTGGTGGGCCAGCGCGTAGCGTTGGGCGTCCTTGGTGAATCCGCTGGTGGAGAAGAGCGTGTACACGTAGTGGTAGCGGCGGCGCGGCCGGACGGTCCCGTGGTCGTGGCCGGCGGCTTGCCGCAGTTCGGGCACCGCGAAGTTCTGGTTGACGTCGTGGATGACCCCGTGGGCGTTGCGCACGATCGACAGTCCGCAGCGTTGGCTGTGGGACTTGGCTTCGAGGAACATCCGGACGGGCAACGAGAAGGCGGGTACGAAGGCGAACTGGCCGAGCACGTCCACCTGGTGCTGGGCACCGCGTCCGCGGACGGCGAGGGAGCCGTCCTGGGACGTGGTCAGTTCGGCCCGGTCGTCGCTCTGACGGGTGAGGAGCCGGTACCCGCTGTTGCGCAGCAGCCAGGCCAGGGCCTCTTCGAGGAGGTAGCCCTTCAGCTGTGACTTCTTGAGCATGATTCCCTTCGGCCGGCCCGCGACGGGTTGCCGCGGCCCGGCGGTGTGAGCGGACGCCAGGATCAGCGGGGCAGGAAACGGCTGCGCTCCCGGTGCCAGGAGATGGTCAGGGCGTCGCGGGCCCGGGTGGTGGCGACGAAGAGCAGCGCGCGGGATTTGCGCAGCTCACGCTGGTAGCGGGCCGGGTCGCTGTCACGGTACTGCTCGATGGCTGCACGGGGGAGGGTGCCTTCCCCCGCAGCGGCGATGGCGAGGCGCTGGTACTCGAGGCCCTTGAAGCGGTGCATGGTGCCGACGTGCACCTCGCCCTCACCGCGGGCTCCGTCCTTGGTCAGCTCGGCGCAGGTGATCCCGGCCTGCGTGGTGAGGTAGTACATGACCTCGTTGACCTTGTTGCGGTCGGCGACGCAGACCGCCATGAGCCCGCGGGCGTCGCGGGTGGTGTTGCCCGCCTCGTCGGTGGTGAGTTCGGTGCGCCAGGTGCGGAGGGTGTCGGCGAGGCCGGCGAGTTCGTCGTTCCAGGTGGGGTGGCCGACCAGGGCGGGCTCGGGGCCGCTGAGGACGGAACGGTACCCGGCGAGGGTGTCCTTCCCGTCGTCGAGGTCGTCGAACTCCACGTTCTTGCCGCTGACGACGGTGATCGCCTTGGCGAGGATCTCCTTGGTGGTGCGGTAGCTGAGGGTGAGTCGGGAGGACCGGCCCTTGATGTTGATGCCGACGGATCCGAGGGCCACCTGGTTGTCGTAGATCCGCTGGTGGGTGTCGCCGGCGATGAACAGGTCGTTGGGGCCCGGGGCCACCATCGCCCGGAGCATCTTCCAGTGCGCCGGGCTGAGGTCCTGGGCCTCGTCGACGACGACGTGCTGGTAGCGGTGCCGGATGTAGCGCATGCCGGAGTCCGCGTCCCGGTGGATCAGTTCCCTGCCGCCGACCTGTTCCTTGTGCTCGGCCCGGGCCTGGATCCTGGCGGCGCGTTCGATCTCGAAGCGGGCGGCCCGTTCGGCGGCCTGGCTCCAGGTCTCCATGTGCTGCTTGTCGAGACGGGCGGTGTACTGCTCCAGGATCTTCCACACCGCAGTCCGTTCGACGCGGGTCAGCGGACGACCGCGACCGGCCCTGCGGGCCTGCAGGTAGGCCGTGCGGGTGGGGACGGCCTGGCCGAGGACGACCTGCTCCCATTCCTCGAAGAGGAACTCGGGCTCCCAGGTGCGCTCGTCGAGTTCGAGCAGCAGGTCGCGGAGCTCCTTGAGGGCGATCTGGTTGTCCACCCGGTTCCGGGGGCGACCGGAGACGGCGTTCTCGCCCAGCACCCGGGCGGTGAGCTGGTCGATGTGGGTGATCTCGACGCGGGCCAGCAGCTCGGGTTCGAGGAGGGAGGCCAGGCGGGCTCGCAGGTCGGTGGTGAGGTTCTTGGTGAAGGTGGTGAGCAGGATCGGCTTGTTCTGGCCGGCTGGGAGCTGCCGGGCCAGGTGCCGGACCCGGTGCAGCGCGACGATGGTCTTGCCGGTGCCGGGGCCTCCGGAGACCCGGGACGGACCGCTGTAGTCGCGGTTCACCAGGCGGGCCTGGGTCGGGTGGAGGAAGACCTTCCACGCGCGGAAGTCGCCTTCTTCGAGAACGGCGCGCAGTGCGTCGTCGACCGTGGTGACGGTGGTACGGGCCAGCGCTGCGGTGAAGTCCTCGGGGTTCGGCTGCTCGTCCAGCTCGACCGCCCCGGTGATCTCCCGGCGGATGTCCTCCAGGGGCAGTCCGCTGGCGAGACCGTAGAGGACGTCCTTGGTCAGCAGCGGTGCGTTGCTGACCAGTTGGTCGAGTTCCTCACTGGTGGTGACAACGAGGGCGAGGTCGATGAGGGCCTCGGCCACGCCCAGCTCGCGCAGGAGTTCCGCGTCGTAGGCGGCCAGGAGCGGAGCAGCCGGTTCGGGTTCCGCGGCGGGGGCCGCCGATCCGGGCGCGGCCGGGGCCGTGGCCGTGTCCTCCCCCGGCTCGGCTTCGGGTTCGGCCGGGGTGAGCTGGATGCCGGCGCGGCGCAGAGCGCTCTCGCCGACCACGGACAGGTCGACGAATTCGATCTCGCCGGTGATCCGGTTGACCGCCACGGACAGTTGCTCGTAGACGTCGCGCCGGTGGCGGACCGCGATGGCCAGCCAGCTCTCCTCGCCGTTGGCGGCGATGCCGGTGCGGGTCAACAGGACCCGGTAGGAGGGGTCGAGGCGGGCGGAGTAGATCCGGCCGTCGCCCTTGAGCGGCTTGAGCCGCAGGGAGGTGTGCCAGGGATCCTGCCGGAAGAGGTGGCTGAAGTCGTAGAACTTCGCCTTCACCTGCCGGTCGAGCTTGTACAGCTCCTGTTCGGCCTTCTGGTACAGGCTGAGCCGGGCGGTCATCGCAGGGAGCCTTCCGCGTCGGGCGCGCCTGCCGTGGGCGCGTCGGGGAGGAGGGAGATCAGGGAGTCGAAGTGGCCGAGCCAGTCGGCGGCGGTGCGCACCGTCCAGCCGGCGGCCCGGTAGGCGGCGTCGCGGCGTTCGGCCTCGTCGTCGGCCCCGTCGGGACCGCCGTGCGGGCCGGGGACGACGGCGACCTTGATTCCGCCGTCCTCCCAGGCGAAGTCGGCCGGCCAGCCGCTGTCGCCGAGTTCGAAACCGAACACGGTGGGGGCCTTCTTGCCGCGGTCGGCGATCCGGGTGGCGAGGGCCAGGAGGTCGGCCTCCTCGTCCGGATCGATGTGCGGGAGGAAGTCCTTGTCCCAGGCCCGGTCGCGCAGCAGGGCGACGATGCGTTCCTCGAACGGGGACCCGTCGGCCGCGGCGGGTTCGGGCTCCGGGGCCGGCCGGTCGGCGGCGGAGAGCGTCACGAGTTCACCGGCGCCGCCGCACACCGCGAGTGCTTCCAGCGGATAGCCGGAGGATTGGCTGCCGGTCAGTTGGACGCCGTCGCCGCCGATGCGGACGAGGAACTGCAGGAGGTTCGACCAGTACAGCCAGGACCGCCAGCGCTGCTTGTGCTCTTCGGTGTCCAGGGCCGACGACTCGTCGTCCAGGCACGCCAACGCGGTCCAGACCGGGGCTTCCCGGTCGGCGTCGCGTACCGCGAGCACCAGCGCGAGCCCGTGGAGATCGGTGCTGCGCAGGACGTGCACCAGGCCCGTCTGCCCTCCGTCGGGGCTCTCTCCCGCCGGCTGGCCGAGCGCGGTGCGCAGGGTGTCCGCGATCCGTCCGCGCTCGGCGGCGGAGCCGGCCAGGGTGGTGAACGGGTGTGCGGTCAGGCCGCTGACCAGTGCGTTCGCCCGCCTGGCCCACAGCTGTGGTGAAGGGTCCCGGAGGTACGCGAGCAGGGTGTCGATCGGGTTGGCGAACACTGCCTCGGAGAACTGCGGTCGGCTTCCGCCGAGTTGCTCGTAGGCGTTCTTCGCCGCCTCCTGGGCGTTCCACTCGTACGGCGGCCACACGGCTCCGGCCCGGGTGCTGCGGCCCTCGAACAGGTCCAGGTCGTCCCAGGTCAACTGGAAGACCACCGACCCGTCCGCGCGCAACCGGGTGCGGCGCAGGGCGTCCTCGGCGAGGCGGTTGTGTTCGCTGCTGGCGTGGTAGCGCCGCCCGTCCAGGTAGACCTTGACGCTGCCCGCCGGTCCGTCGACGCGGGTGAAGGTGAAGTCGGTGCGGGAGCCGGCGAGCCGCTCCTGGGCGGTGAGCCGCCAGTGCAGCCGTTCCTCGCTCGCGCTGATCCTCAGGTGTCCGCTGGCACGGCCGTCCTCCTCCAGGACGGCGTCCTGGCTGTGCTCGCTCCAGGTCCGCAGCGCGGCCAGGAAGCGGGCTTCCAGATCGGACTCGACCTGCCGGTCCAGGCCGATCAACCCGGTGGAGGTGATCTCCTCGGTCTGCCAGGCGTCGCCGCCCTCCTTGTCGAACAGCAACGACTTCAGCAGTTCGAGCGCTTCGACCCGCGAGACCTTCGCCTGGTGGCGTTCGACGGTGTACCGGTGCAGGCAGCGGTGACAGGCTTTGCGGTGCTCCTCGTCCTTGCACGGGCATTCGAGCAACGCCTGATGGGCCTTCAGCAGGGTGCCGCGGAAGACCTCGGGATCGGTGAGCCGGTGCAGGTAACCGGTACCGCCCGGGAGGGCGTCGAACAGCACCAGGAACCAGCGCCGTTCGCCGGTCGCGGCGTCGGGCATCGATGCGAGGGTGTGGTCGAGGTGCTGCGGGTCACCACCGAACTGCCGGTCCACGCCGAGGCGCAGGGCTGCCCGGAACGAGTGGATCTTCTCCTCGACCAGGACGGTCGCCGCCGGGAGCAGCACCCGCAGGGCCTCGGTCGGCAACTGGTGGGCGAGGAGCACCGGCAACTGCTCGGCCGCGCGCGGGTTGCCTCGCCGTACCGGGCACCACGGCCGGTGGTGCTTGAGCGCGGGGTTGCGGGCCTCGGAGGCGCTGAGCGCGTCCGTGTCGTGGTCGAAGACCGGTCGGCCGTCCGCGGTGGCGGCGCCGCAACCGGTGCAGACGTGGAAGGGGTTCAGCCGCACCGTGTGCCCGGCGAAGTCGTCACCGGCCGGGATGTCGAAGCGCGCCGGTCCGAGGTTGATCGTGCGCACCATCGCCGCCCGGCTGAAGTCCACACCGAACGTCGCGCTGACGTGCCGCCACGATCCGGGCTCCAGTGTCTCCTCCGGCATGTCCACGGCGTGGACGGTCTCGTAGAAGCGCGGATCGCGCTCGTCGCGGTCGTCCCGGATCCGGGCGTCCTCCCGCTTGTCCCGGGAGGTGACCAGCCTCGGCTGGACGACCCTGAACAGGCAGGAGCCGTCATCGGCGATCGCCCCGGTGCGGCAGCGCGGGCACGCGGAGCGGTCCTCGGCCGCGTCCTCGGTTCGCACGTACCCGCACTGCGGGCAGATCCGCCAGGTCTGCCAGCCGGGCTGCGAGGCCGTGCCGATGTCCAGGCCGGTGATCTCGTGGCGGTAGCGGTTGACGTAGAAGGTGTTGCCCGGTGCGAGTTCCTCGATGGCGAAGCGCTGCGGGCGGTCGTAGCTGCGCAGTTCCGATTCGTAGCGGGTGCGACCGGCGGCGTCCTCCTCCTCCGGCCAGTAGAGGGTGGCCTCCAGCACCGTGACCGCGTCCACCAGGGCGTAGTTGGGCAGCAGTCCGAGGTCGCACAGCGCGCCCTGTGCCGGGGTGTCCTCCAGCAGGTCGCCGAGCTGGCGGCCGACCGCACGGCGCTCCGCTTCCAGTTCCGCCTTCTGCCGGGCCTCCTCCGGGTCGGCTTCGTGCAGTTCGCCCAGCGCTTCGTTGATGTGACCGATCCGGGCCCGCAGCACCTCCTCGCGTTCCGCCCAGGCCCGTTCGGCTCGCTCGGCCGCACCGCGCAGCCCCTCCGTGGCGTACGCGCGCAGATCGGCTGCCGCCTGCTCGGACACCCCGGTGGGGAACAGGGCGAGGAACGCCCCCGCCAGCTCCTCGCCCCGGGCGAGCGCCAGGTCGACGAGGTCGGCGAGGTAGCCCTCCGGCCCGAACAGGGTCTTCGCCTTGCGCGGCAAGGCGGGGAGGGTGTGGCCCTGATCGCCGGTCAGGCGGCCGCGGGCCGCGAGGTCCAGCAGGTGGGCCAGGTACTGGCGCCGCAGGATCTCGATGGCCGAGAGGTAGCAGCCCGGCGGAACGATCCGGCCCGAGATCATCTCCTTGGGCTGTTCCAGGAAGTACAGGTCGCGTCGGCGCCGTTCCGGGATGGTCAGCAGGAAAGCATTGCCGGTGCGGCGGCCCGCCCGGCCGACCCGCTGGGCGTAGTTGGCGGGAGAGCGCGGCAGCGAGGCCAGCACCACGGTCGACAGGTCACCGATGTCGATGCCCAGTTCCAGCGTGGGCGTGCAGGACAGCACGTTGGGCTCGTTGAAGGCACGTTCTCCGCCCGTACCGCGGAACGCCTCCTCCACGGCCTCCCGTTCCGGTCGGGTGAGCATGCCGGTGTGTTCGGCGGTCACCACCTGGTACGGGCCCGAACGGTGGTAGAGCCGCCGGTAGTAGTCCTCGCGGAACTGGCGGTCGCGGGCGTGCACGTCGGCCTCGCGCGCGTGCGTGCCGGCGATCAGCCGTCCCGAGGTGCAGCGGTAGGACGGGCAGGGCGCGTCGTGCCACTGCTCCAGCAGCGACGGGTGGACGGTCTGCTCCCAGAAGCACACCCGGCAGCGCACGTACGCCGTCTCGACGTCCGCGTCGGACAGCAGCAGTGCGTCGATCGCACCGGGCTGCAGGCCGTGGATGCGGGTGGCGCCGTCCTTCGCGGTGCGCACCGACAGCAGCCCCGCGTCGTGCAGGGCCGGCAGCAGCCTGCCCCAGAACTCCGGCGACAACTCGCGCGGCAGGCCCAGGCACCGTCCGGCCCAGCGCTCGTGCCAGGCCAGCCGACCGGTCACGATGTCGAACTCGGAGCCCTCCTTGGGCCCGGAGAGGAGGAACACCGGCGCGCCGACACCCTTGGGGAAGGCCGGCATCCCGGCCGGGCGGCGGTTCCAGATGAAGTACCTGCTGGTGCCCGTCTCGGACAGGTACTTCTCCAGCCAGCGGTGCTTGATCGCGCCCCGCCAGCGCAGCCGCTCCAGGAAGATCCGCAGGAAGGCCAGGTACCGCGCGTCGTCCACCGGCAGCAGCGCCTCACCGCGGACCGTCTCCAGGTGGGCCTCGCGCACCAGGGCGACGGCCGCCGCCGGGTCGGGCAACCGTACGTGCGCGGCGGCCGTGCGGGTCAGTTCCAGGGTGCGGCCCTGGCGGGCCCGCAGGCCGAACTCCATCAGCGTCTGGAACGCCAGCCGTTCCCCGATCAGCCGCCAGGTCGCCTGGTCGCCGCCGCGGGACTTGCCGGACAGCAGCCGCTCGACGCCCCTCAGGTCGTGCAGGTCCGGCGGGACCACCGCGGCGAGGGTACGGGGGTTGGCGGTGTCCGCGATCACCTTCGCGATGAGTTCGTTCAGCGGTGTCGGCTCGCTGTCGGAAAGGTGGGCGACCAGCAGCGCCCGCAGGGAGAAGGTGTAGGAGCGGTTCGCGACGAACCCCGCGCGGTGCGCGGCGTCCTGCACCGAGTCGTTGAACATCAACGTCTTGCGCTCGCCCAGTTCCTCGGCCAGCTCGCCGCCGGTGAACAGGCGGGTGATCGACGCGGCGGCGAGCGCGGCCTGGCCGGTGCCGAGGAAGCGGATCGCGTTGCGCTCGCCGCAGGCCGGACACCAGTCCTCCTTCGCCGCCGTGTTCGCCGTGGTGCCCTGGTTGACCAGGACGAACGCCGAGTCGGCGGTGCCCAGGCGGGGTTCGCCCGACTCCGGGTCGAAGTCGCCGATCGGATTGGGCAACCGCAGTCGGTGCTGCGGCCCGTCCAGCACCATCAGGTCTCCACCCGCACCACGGAGCTGTCCGTGGCCGGAACCCTTGGCACGGGCCGAAGCGGCGATCTTGACCTCGGCGGCGGCCCGCTTGGCCTCCTCGCCGGTGGCCGCGATCAGGTTCCGCACCCGGATCTTGTCCTGAGTGGCGGAGGCCCGGCGGATCTTCGCCGGGTTCACCTCCACCTCCTGGTCGTCGCTCTCCGGAGTGAACACCGCCCAGCCCGAACGCCCGCAGTCGCGGCAGTACACAGCGGGCAGGAACAGGTTCGCGCTCTCCCCGCTGGTCGCCGTCGTCACCGGCGCGTTGCGCGCCCCGTCCGACGTACTCGTCTGCGGGGCGTCACCGGCGTCCCACTGGAACTGCGCCTTCGGCCACGGCAACACCCCGCGCAGCAGCCGCGACACCGACCGCGCCCACTGGTGCACCTCGATCTGCACCAGCGGCCGGGGCCGCAGCGGGGTCGAGGCCGGGTCACGGGCGACCGAGAGCAGCGCCACGAACCGGGCCAGCGCCTCGGCCGCCTGCTCCGGGCGCTGGGTGATCGCCTGGCCCCACGAGTAGGCGCCCGCCCGCCAGAGCACGGCGAGGATCTCCTCGGTGGACTTCAGCTCCCCGCCCAGGGCGATCATCACGGCCTGGGTCAGGATGTGGCGCTTCAGCCGCGCGCCGAGCTGGAACGGGTCCAGCCCGCGCTGTCCGGTGAACGCCTCCACCAGGTCGTCCAGTGCCCCGTCGCCGACCGCCGGGTCGGCCATCGACGCCAGTTTCTCGGGCGTGGGGACCGGCAGCAGCTCGATCGTCTCGGACGGGATGAACTCCTCGGCCTCCGAGCGCTGTTCGCCGATCACCGCATCCGCCGTGAACGGCGTCCCGAACACCTCGCCCGCCACCTGCAGCAGCTCGGCGGCCCCGCTCTCGTCCGTGCCGGAGGCGAGGGTGGCGGAGGTCGCCACCGGGCAGATCCCGCCCAGCGGGCGACCCGGTGCGGACACCCCGAGCGACGCGGCCAGGCGGCGCAGCAGCATCGCCACGTCGGTGCCCTGCGCCCCGTCGAAGGTGTGGAACTCGTCGACGACGACGTAGCGGACGTCCGCCCCCTCCCACAGCGGTGCGTCGTCGCTGCGCTGGAGCAGCAGGTCCAACATCTTGTAGTTGGTGATCAGGACGTCGGGCGGCGAGGTCCGCATCGCGGATCGGTTCGTCTCCACCCGCTCGTAGCGGGTCCTGGCGATGTCCCCGATGTAGAGACCGGCACTGACCTGTGACAGTGCCTCCTCGTCCCGCAGGTAGGCATTGATGCGCAGCGCCTGGTCGGTCGCCAGGGCGTTCATCGGGTACAGCAGCACCGCCTTGACACCGGTCCGGCCCGCGGCCCGCTCGCGCCGGCAGTGGTCCAGGACCGGGACGAGGAACGACTCCGTCTTGCCCGAACCGGTGCCCGTGGTGACGAGGGTCGGCTCGGGCGTGCGGCCGTACGCCGACGAGAGCCGGGCGAACGCCTTGGCCTGGTGCGCGTACGGCGTCCATCCGCCCGACGGTGCCCACTCCAGCACGTCGCGCCAGTCCGCGTCCGCCTGGATGAACGGCGTCCGGATCCGCAGGTAGGGCCCGCGGAACATTCCGGCCGTCTCGTCACCGAGGAAGCTGTGCAGTGCCAGCCGCGCCCCCTCGTCGGTGAGCGCGTACGTGGTCGAGAGGTACTGCAGCAGGCTCTCCTTGAGCGCCCGCGCTTCCAGCGTCGGCCTCACGGTGTGACGTGCTCCCTTGGTGACCGGTTCAACGGTGATCGGCGTGACTGTACCGTCGCGGTACGTCAGTGGTGGCGATGATCTGTATTCCTACCAGCCTTGCAGGTCCGCCAGGAAGTCCCGGTAGGAACGGTTGGTGCCGACCTGTTTCACGGGCGTGGGATCGGTGGATACCGCCGCGCGCATCACGGCCGGGCTGTCGGTCTCGCAGTAACGCGGCTTGCCGAGGCGGTGCTGCAACTCCTCCTTCGGGTTCCGAATGAGTCCGGTGTCCTTGCCACGCAGCTGCTGCGGGACCTTCCAGCCGGCATGGACCCGAGGAAAGGCATCCGGGAAGAGCAGCAACCAGCTCTCGGTCTCCCACACCGCCAGGGCGAGAGCGAGCCGTGCGGGACACCTGGCCTCGAACTCGGACCGCAATCGTGCCCGGACGGTGTCGTAGTACTCGCCGTGAACGGCGTCCAGATCCAGGTGGACAACCAAGCCGTGGAGGTGACCCTGCTCTTTGACCGCCATGGCTTTGGCCTTGCCGACCACCTTCGCCACGCGGGAGGAGAGGTTGGTGCCGGTTGCGTCCTTCACCGCCACCGGACCGTTGATCGAAACGATCTTCCCGCTGAAATCGAGGCGTTCCCGCAGGAGGGAGGTCATCACCGCGCGGTCATTGGAGTCTTCCCCCGCCACCACGATCACCCGCTTGGTCCCGCTGCCGGCGGCCACCCGCCCCTTGCTCACAGACCGCCTCCCAACGCCCCCGAGAACCATAGCTCGCCCAGCGGAAGCCCCTCGCTGGCCGCCCGGATCTCCCGCACCTGCTCGGTCGTCAGCGAGGGGATCCGCGAGGCACCGTTCTCGCTGCGCTCGCAGACCACGAACTCCTCCGGCTCCAGGCGGTCCACCAGGGCCGGCGAGTGGGTGGTGACGATGAACTGGCTCCGCTCGCTCGCCTCCCGGAGCCGTTCCACCAGGAGTTCAAGGGCCTGCGGGTGCAGACCGTGGTCGAGCTCCTCGATACAGGTGAGGGCGGGCGGTGCCGGGTCGTACAGCATGGCGAGCAGGCTCAGTATCCGGACGGTGCCGAACGAGGCGTCCGCGAGCGGCGTCGGGCGCCGCAGGCCCCGCTCGATGAGCTGGACCTCGATCAGCTCGGCCGCCCCGCCGATCGCGGCGAAGTCGATCTCCTCAAGGTTGGGCAGCACCGTCCGGGCGTCTTCCAGCAGCCGCGACCAGGTGTCCTCGTCCTGCGCCAACTCGTTGAGGAAGATCGCGAGGTTGCCGGCATCGTCCGCCAACCGGGCCCGAGGGCCGTACAGCACGCCGTGGATCGGCAGTTGGCGGCTCAACTTGGCAGAAGGACGACCCCGGCGTTGCGGCAACGGCAGCACCCGGGCCGGTTCCCTGGCCGCGGCGACGCTGACGTCGAACACCCGGAAGGAGGAGAGCCGTTCGGCCAGCGTGGCTACCTCCTCACCGCCCTCGGACGGCGCCAATCGCGGCAGTGTGGACAGGCCGCTGCTGAGCTTGCGGATGCCGACGCTGCGCTCGCCGGAGTCGTCCAGGTCCGCCGGGGACGGACTTGCCGGAGTGTCAGTAACCAGTGCCTCCTCGCCACTGACCGTGATCCGCCTGCCGCGCCCCTTGGTGCGCTTGAAGGTGAAGGACTCGCTGCGCGAGAGCGTGAACCCGTCGAGGACACGCTTGTCGGCCCGCCGGTTGAGCGTCAGCTCGTACTCGTCCGGCGCCGCGGCGGACGCGTGCGATGTCCACCGCGCCTGGAGCCCGATCTTCATCGCAGTTGGCGTCCGATTGCCACCCCAGAACGCGATCTCGTCGAACCCGCCACGCGACTCCAGCGCCGGGTCCAGGTCGGTGTTGATGATGTCCGACAGGAACCGGAACACCTGGAGCACGTTCGACTTCCCAACCCCGTTCGGGCCGACCAGCACGGTCAACGCGCCCAGGGGAAGGGAGATTTTCCGCAGGCTGCGGAAGTTCTCCACATCGAGTCGGAGCAGCCGACGGTCCGTCATGACGCCTCCTGACTTTCGTTGCGCGCAGCGGCACCAGCCGTACGCGGATCCTCCTGCTTCACCGGGTCCCACTCCCCACGGGCGACAGCAGCGTCCAGCCGCGCCTGGAACACGGCGTGCGCCTCGCGCATCTCGCGCTCGCGGTCCGCCTTGAAGAAGGGGGCGGTGTAGCCGTCCGGCACCGGGGCGTTGTCCGGGTCGGCCAGGTGGGCGGTGAGCTGCGCGAAGCTCTCCTTGCCCTGGTACTGCCCGATCGTGCGGGCGTTGCCGGCCAGCTTCCGGCCCTCCGCGTCGAACCAGGTGACGGCCTCGTACTTCTGCAGCACCGGAAAGCGCCCCCGGTACGCGGCGATCAGCGCGTCCGCGTCCATGCCGAGCCAGACCGCGACCAGCGCGTCGATCTCCACCAGCGCGGAACGGCGGGCCCGCTCGGTCCGCAACGGGGTGTCCGACCGCCACTGCGGAGTCACGTCGTGCAGCGGCTGGAGCTTCGGCCAGTCACACGCCCAGGGCTCGTACCCGGGCCAGGTGCGGTCGTACAGCTCGGCCCACAGGTCGGCGTAGGCGCGGGTGAGGCAGTTCAGGCGCAGGGTGCGGAGGAGGAGCGCGGAGGCGAGGGGGTGGTTAGGGGCGGGGGCAGGCATGGCCCTGGCAGAGGCGACCAAGAGATTGGTACGACCCGTAGCCCTCAAGAAATAATCAAGCGGCAAGGAAGCCCAGAAACCGGCTGTCAGAGACGTGAGTCGGCTACTCGGCATCGCAAGACTCTGAACAGCATGCACATGTACGGTGCCTGGCGGGATCATTGCACCATACAGCGCCCGTTCAGTGTTCGGGGCAATCATGCTTCGCCAGGCCAGTCGTTGAAAAACAGTGAAACGGCGACGCGCACGGCCGACGAGGACATTGTCGATCTGCTCCACCGTCACCTGCTCCGGAGAGATTCCCATCTGCACGCTGACCACGTCCCTGGCAGCCTCGCGAGCCTTGGTGCTCGCACGGAGCCGGGCGAGCACACGGTGGTCGATCCAACGGTCCTGGGCGTTGAGGTACTCGCCGGTCCTGCCCTTCACCCGAACGTAGGCGGTGTCCGGAACGAAGTCGTCGGCGAGGGTGACCAGGTCCGCGCCGAAGGCATCGTTGCTGTTCGCATCGTGTCGCTTGAACACCGGGGTGGCGACACTGAGTTGGGTGCCCTTCAGGACCACCTGTCGCCAGCGATCCGGCTGGTAGGGACTTCCTTCTGAACCGACCGGGCGGTTGTAGTCGATCAGGTTCTCCTCTTTAGCACCACTTTCGTGGTAACCCGCAGAAATCTGGGGCCCGAACGCCCCCAACCTCAGCGGATAGTCGGCCAGCGCCTCGATAGCTGCCGCCTCCGCCGTGCTGACCGGGAACAGCAGCCGCCCCTGCTCCACCGGCTCTCCTTGTTCGTCCAACAGCCGCTGCCAGACAGCAAGTTGCTCACGGTCCACACGAACGACCCGGGCCAGGTGCGGACGCTCGTCGAACTCGCCGTTGCGGTAGCGGACACCGGGCACATCACCGGTGCCATCGTGCTTGGCGGAAAACCGCAGCGCGTCGATCGACACCAGCCACGACAGGTGGTCGAAGCCGATCTCGCCGGGGGCGCCGTACACGTGCACGCCGAAATGAGTGGTGTGTCCCACCGGCTCCGGAAAGAACCGCTGCCCGGCATTGACGAAATCCCCGTGCACCCGCAGCCGCCGGTAAGCAGCTGCCCGCATCGACCCTTCCTTGTCTCCGGTGAAGTGCGAATCTGGGTGCACCATCCCCGCAGCACCCGCCGCCGACGAGTGCGCCCACACCTGGCACATGAACGCCCGGTACAGGTCCGGCTGTGTGCCCGTCAGCAGCGGGTAGAGCTGCTCCGAGCCGAACAGCGCCACCTGCGCGCTGATCGAGGTCAGCTCGTCCAGCACCCAGTTCCGCGCGGCCGGGTCCCGCAGCAGCTCATCCTTGCGCCGCTGCTTCTCCGCCGTCGACGCCTTCTCCGTCAGCTTGAACCACGGCTCGCGCTCCGCCAGCACCCCGGCCTCGTCCCAGCGGGGCCGCACCCACGGCGGGTTCCCCACCTGGAGGTCGAAGCCGCCGCCCTGGGCGAAGACCAGCGCGAAGTCCAACTCCCAGTGCAGGAATCCCTGTTCCTCGGCGATGCGCTGCACCGTGGCCAGCCACGGGAAGCGTTCCTCCAGCTTCCACACCGAGTCCATGCCCATGAACGCGGGCAGGCCGTCCTCGTAGGTCGAGACGTCGTCCAGGTCCCGGAGGTCGCCGATCAGCGAGTCGGTCGGCGCGTCGTAGGTGCCGAGCAGGGCCTCCGCGAAGTCCAGCCAGTCGGCGAAGTCGGTCAGCGCGATGGTGTTCCGCCGCTTCGGTGCCGGACGCCGTACGCGTCGGACCCCCGGAGCCGAGCCACCACCCGTAGACACCGGCGCACTGTCGGCGAGCCCCGCAAGCAGGCTCTCCTGCTCCGCCCCGACGGCGAAGAGCGACCCCTGCTCGGCAGCCGTCCAGCCCGTCTCGGCAACCACCGGCTCGCCGACCTGCGGCAGAACAGCGAGGACCGACTCAACGACGCTCGCTCCCCCGACGGTCTCCTCCTCCGCGTACACGGCGGCGCTGCCGTCGAGCAGTTCGGCCCGGTCGACCGGCCAGAACCACAGCGCGCACCAGGTGTCCATCATGGTCTTGAGCCGCCAGTACGGGGTGCCGGGCGAGTCGAACAGGTCCTTGTAGACCTTCTCCTTCGGCACCGCGCCCTCGGGCCGCCGCAGGAACGCGTACTCCTCCTCGTCCTCCCCCGCTGCCGCCTCGGCTCCCCAGACCGCCACCCGGCGGGAGATCTCGCTCTCGGAGATCTCCATCCGCCGCACCACCAGCTCCCACAGGAACTCGGCGCGGCGGGCCACCGCCTGGAGCCGGGCCAGTTGGGACAGCTTCTGCCCCCGTGCCGCTTTCACCGCGGGCGGCTTCAGGATGCCCTTCTTCCAGGCGGCGAGTCGCCGCTCCTGCTCGGGGGCGAGCACCTTCGCCTCCTTCTCGCCGGCGACGGCGGCCCAACCGACGGCCGGCAACAGGAACTGGTGCACCGCGCCGTCCGGCAGTTCCTGCCGCTCGCCGTCCTCGCCGAGGAACGGCAGCGGGGTCGGCCCGAGGGCGCCCTTGGACTTCAGCCAGAGCTTCTCCTTGCCGCCCACGACCTCCCCGCCGAAGACCGCGCGCCGTCCGCCGATCAGCGAGTTGCCGCGCCGCAGGTGCAGGCCGAACCAGGGTGCCCGCATGCCGGGGTGCATGGTGTTGAGCCACAGCGACACCTCGGCCAGCTCGACGCCCGTGGCGTTGAGGTCGACGCCGTACGCGTTGTGGAGGGCGATGTACGCCTTGGCCTTCTGCTCCTCCGCGAGCGCCCGGCTGGTGGGGATGGTGGTGCCGAGCTCGTCCTGCCGGCGGCGCAGGTACTCCTTGGCGACCTGGTTGATCGCCTCGTTGAGGAAGGCCCCGGAGCCGAGCGCGGGCTCACAGATCCGGTACTTGAGCAGTTCGGAGGCCCGGGTGGGGACGACGTTCCCGGCCGCGTCCTTCTCCTGGTCGAGCCGGTGCTTGAGGGTCAGTTCGACGGTGACCTTGGTCAGCGATTCGGGGGTGTAGTACGAGGCGGAGGTCTGCCGGTCCCGTCCCGCGAGGCGGTAGACGAACGAGCCCTTCGCGTACTTCTTCCGTCCGCGCAGGCCCTTCTTGGCGTCGCGCTCGTCGTACTGGACGAACACGTCGTCGGGGTAGTCGCCCTGCCGACTCGCGGGGATCATCCAGGAGCCGTCCCTGGCGTCGCCGCCCTTGGCGACCTCGTACAGCTCCTCCTCGGCGATGAAGCCGGTGTACGACATCAGCCCCTCGTACACCGCCCCGAGCTGGTTGATGCCCAGGTTGCGGTAGGAGATGAAGCCGCCGCGCTCGCCCTTCTTGGCGTCCTTCATGGTCAGCAGCCGCAGCACCTCGTGCAGGGCGGCGTTGCGCAGTCGCAGGTCGAGCCAGGCGGGGTGGTCGTCGTCCGAGCGCGGGTCGAGGGTGTAGCGGCCGATCAGCTTCACGGACTTAGGTTCGAACAGTTCGCTGCGCAGTGGTTCGAAGCGCAGGCCGCGGTCCTCGCTGCGCCGCTTCTGCTTGGCCTTCCTGGTGTCCTCGTCGTCGCCGGGGAGGTCGTCGTCCGGCTCGCTGCCGTATTCGCGGTGGCCGTGGTTGACCTTGTTGAACAGGACGTCCAGCGACTCGTGCAGGTGGAAGCCGCCCCAGGCGGTCGGATCGGCCAACTGCTCTTCACGGGCGACGAGTTCGCGGAGCCGGGCCATCGAGTACCCGGCCTCGTAGCTGCCGTCGTCGGCGGGCAGGATGCCCAGTTCGGGGCGGGCCTCGGCGTAGAGCAGGAACAGGATCCGGTACAGGTAGCGCAGTGACTCGCGGGTGAGCCGCCGGGCGAACGGCGTCCGGCCGTCGTCGATGTCGCCGGGTCGCAGGCCCTGCCCGGCGAGCCGGTCCAGGATCTCCTGGGCGATGATCTCGACCGAGCGCTGGAGGCCGCTGCGCAGTTCGCCGCTGACGCCGACGGCGTTGGTGCTGGAGGCCTTGAGCAGGGTGTCGAGGAGCGGTTCGGCGCCGTTGTCTCCGGGGCGGAGCATCTCCTGGCCGAACAGGGCGGCGATGGTGGCGAGTTCGCCGCCCTGGCGACGGTCGTTGCGTTCCAGGGCGGCGTCGAGGTTGACGGCGAGGTAGCGGCCTTCGCCCCAGCTGTTGCGGTCGGCCAGTACCAGGACGCCACCGATGAGCAGCAGGACGAAGCGCGGCGGGGTTCCGTCCGCTCCGCCCAGGGTGCCGGCGAACAGCCAGGAGGCCAGTGCGGCACCGTCGTTGTAGTTCTCGGCGGCGGCGACCCGCAGCGGGTGCAGCAGGCGGCCGGAGCCGGTGGGGTCGAGGGCGGTGTCGTTGTCGGTGGCCCAGCCGCAGTCCACCGCCACGATGCCGTGGCCGTGGTAGGCGACCTGCACGGTGTGCTCGCGGCCGGCCCGGTGCACGGTCAGTTCGGCCGGGCCGCCGTCGTCGTACCCGAGAACGTGCAGCACCTGCTGGTGCCACTCGCCGAGCCGCTTGGTCCACTCCGGGTTGCCGTGGCCGCGGCGGGAGTACTCGTCCTCGGCGTCGGCCCGGGCGGCTTCGGCGAAGAAGCCGCGCAGTTCCTCGCCGAAGTAGGGCGTGCGCAGGCTCCGGATCCGTTCGCGCGCCGTGGTCCGCCGGTCGTGCTCGTCGCCCTCGCGCAGTGTCCAGGTGTCCAGCAGTTGCTTCTTCAGGTCGGCGGCGAGCTGCTCGGCGAAGTAGTGCGCCGCGAAGTACTCGCCGCGGTTGCTGAAGGAGTCGTAGTCGGTGCTCATCAGTGCGAGTTCTCCAGGACGGCGAGCAGGCGCAGCATGGGGGCGCCCGAGGTCTCCAGGGACTTGACCAGGCCGAAGAGGTCGCCGGCGGTCCGGGCGGTCTGTTCCTTGTCCGGGCGGGTCCCGATGGACAGGGCTTCCTGCTTCCAGTAGGTCAGCCGCTTGCGGTAGGGCTCCAGGGTCGCTTCCACCTGTCGGCGGTAGTCGTCCTCGCGGGCCTTCAGGTGGGCGGTCGCGGCTTCGATCGCCGCCGGCACCAGGGTTTGCAGGCCGGGCAGGTCGCGTGGGACGGCACGGCCCGGCATCTGCGGGCCGACCCCGGCCCGGTCGAGGAACGCGTTGTCCATGGCCTCGACCACCGGTTCGCCCGGCAGGCCGTGGACGGCCATCCACTCGACCACGGTGGGGCGCCCCTTGGCGTTGGAGTAGATGCCCTGGACGAGGAACACGGGGTGCGGCACGTCGGCGGAGAGCACAGGCGCCTCGTGGCGGCCGATCTCGACCAGGACCTTGTCGGTGAGCCAGTCGATGACGGGGTGGATGTCCGTCAGGTAGGACACGTTCGGCCACAGGGTGTCCGAGGAGTCGCGGGCGACCTGGAGCCGCTTGCCGGCCAGGTCCTTGGAGAAGGTGACCCGGAGCCGTCCGGCGCCCTTCTTGCCGGGCAGGATCTGCTGCTCGTCCAGGTAGGACTTGGGCAGGGCGCGGAAGCGGTAGGCGAGGTCGCGCGGCGGTTCGAAGGCGATGGTGCCGTCGGGGTCGCGGCGCAGCGTCAGCTCGTCCTCGGGGTTGGTGCGGCAGATCTGCCGCAGGCCCGCCTCGAAGTACTCGGCGGTGCCGGGGAACAGCTTCGGAACGCGGGCCCGGGGCACCTCGCGCCGGACGGGGGCGGCACCGACCTGGGCCAGCAGTCCGGCCAGCATGCCGCCGCCGCTCTGCCGGGATGCCTTGATCGATTCCTCGACGGTACGGCCTGCGATCAGGTCCTTGGTCAGCCGGTTCTCTTCCTCCTGCGCCCGGTAGATCCCGGTGACGGCCTCGGCCGTTCCCTCGATCTTGTGTGCCTGCTCCTCGCGGGCGAGCAGCTTCTCGCCGACCAGGCGGTCGTCCAGGGTGCGCGCCTCGCCGGTGGCGGGATCGGTGCGCCAGGGCAGGTCGCTGGTCAGGATCATGGCGCGGAACTGCGGGGAGCGGGCCTGGCCGTAGCGGTCGATGCGGCCGTTGCGCTGTTCGATGCGGATCAGCGACCAGGGGAGGTCGTAGTGCACCAGCAGGTGGCACTGCTGGTGCAGGTTGACGCCTTCGGAGGCGACGTCGCCGGTGAACAGCAGCCGGACCGGATCGTCGCGCAGGCCGAACTTCTCCACCAGCCTGATCTGTTCCTGGTCGGTGTTGGCTTCGCCGTGCATGACCTGGACGGCACCGGTGGAGCCGTTGCCGTGGCCGTAGGCGAGCCAGGGCTTCCGGTCGTCGGTGTCAGGGCCCTTGGTGAAGCCGAGCGCCGCCGGAACGGCCTGCGCGAGCCACTTCAGGGTGGGGATCCGCTCGGAGAAGACCACGACGCGCACGTCCGATCCGGGGCCCACCCCGAGTTCGCGCAGTTCGGCCACCAGGGCCTTGAGCTTCGCCGAGTCGTCGTCACCGATCCGGCGGGCCAGGCGTTCGAGGTCGGTGAGGGCGGCCAGTTCGGCCGCGGCCTGCTCGTCGGTGCGCTGGCGGCGCTGCACGCGGACCGGACCGCCGTCCCCGTCCCGCTGGGGGTCCTTGCGGTCGGTCAGGGTCTTCTTGCGGGTCGCGACGGTCTGCAGCAACGCGTGGTGGGAGGAGAGGAACGACTTGAGGAGGTTGTAGGCGTCCAACTGGTTCCAGGCCACCGACGCGACCGACTCGTCACGGGGGATCCAGCGACTGGCGAGTTCCTCGAAGACGGCGAGTTCGGCCTCACTCGCGGGAGCCGGCACGGGCACCGAGGGGCCGCGGTCGGCCCACGCCCCGCGGAGCGAGTCGCGGACCTCGGGCGTGGCCTTGGTGCGGCGGATGTAGAGGTGCTCCAGGTCGGACACCTCGTACTTGCCGGGGTCGGCGATCGCCGCCGGGTCGAGCAGACGGATCAGCTCGGCGAAGGAACGGGTGTCACCGTTGTGCGGGGTCGCCGAGGCGAGGACGAGCGCGTCGGTCCTCCGCGCGAGCAGTCTGGCCAGGGTGTTGGTGTCGGTGCCGCGGTTGACCAGGCGGTGCGACTCGTCGATCACCACCGCGTCCCACTCGGTCTTCTCCAGGTGGTGGGCGTACTGGCCCTCGCGCTTGAGGGTGTCCATCGAGACGATCACCCGCTTGAAGTAGGCGAACGGGTTGCGCCCCGAGGGGATCTCCTGCTGGATCCGCTGGATGCCGGTGGAATCCAGCCGCACCAGCGGAATCGCGAAACGCGTCCACAGTTCGCGCTGGAACTGCTCCAGCACGTGCTGCGGGGTGACCACCAGGATCCGCTCGCCGCGCCCGCGCCTGATCAGCTCCGCCAGCAGGATTCCGATCTCCAGGGTCTTGCCCAGGCCGACCACGTCCGCGATCAGCAACCGGGGCTGCGGGTTGGCCATCGACAGGGCGAGTTCGGCCGGTCGCAGCTGGTGGGTCTGCGCGTCCATCAGGAAGTTGTCCACCAGCCCGAGGCCGTGCTCGGTCTGCGGCAGGGAGGACTTGCGGACGACCGCTTCCAGGTACAGCCGGGCCCGGCGGTGGTTGGGCGAGTCGTCGGCCACCAACCGGGTCTCGCGCGGGTCGAGGACCTGGATGGTGTCCAGTCGGCTGTAGAAGGTCGCTTCGGTGTCCCGGACGAACGAGGAGACTCCGGTGACCTCGACCATCCGGCCGTCGTGCGCGGTCGGGGTGACCTTGCGCACCAGCCACTGCTCGTCGCGCACCAGCACCTGCGCCCCGGGCGGGAAGTTCAGCCCGAGCTCCTGGTCGGAGGACGACCCGCCCAACACGGGTTCCGGCTCCCAGGCACTCCAGTCGGTCGACTCCACGCCGGTCTCCGATCCGTCACCGGCTCCCGTGTCGACCACCACGTCGTTCCCCCTGTTCCTTCGTCCTCGCCATGACCGCCACGCCAATGACCGCATCCTGGGTACGCCCTCTCCCGGGCCTGCCCAGAAGTATCCAACCAGGCTCGCCGCCTGGTACCGACAACAGCTACCGACCGCTTCTCACAGGGTCGACTGCAGCGCGTACGCCACACGCAGTTCCTCCGCGATCCGCTGCGAGGCCGGAACCCTGGGACGGGCGGGGCGGGGCGTTACCGCGCCGGCTTCAGCAGCTCCGGGCGGCTCGGTCGGCTCTACGGCAGGGGCCTCGGCGGCGGCAACGGGTGGAACGTCCAGGACCGCGGGTGGCGGACCCACTGCGACGAACTCCCTCAACCGGTCCTCGACGTCAGGGGTGAACGGGTCCGCAGCCGAGTCTCTCGGCCCCTTCATGCCTGTCCGCGCGATCAGCGTCTGCCGTGCGGAGACGGGGGTGACACCAAGGGCAGTCATCAGCTCCGTACAGGCTTCGGCCACCTGGTCGATCGCCGGCCGGTCCTCCGGCACGTGCGCGAGCATGGAGGTCAGGAGCGGGAGCATCGGCTCGGGGACACCACTCAGGTCCGGGGAGTGCGCCGGGTTGGAGACCTGGGCGACGATCGCCTCCCAGCGCGTTCCGTCGTAGGGGTAGTGCCCCGCCGCCGCGTACAGCAGCACGGTCCCCAGCGCATAGACGTCCGCTGCCTCGTTCACGTGAGGATGCCCGGCCGCCTGTTCGGGCGGCATGCACCGCACCGTTCCAACAATCATTCCGCTGTGGGAAAGGGATTCCTCCCTGTTGTCCACGAAAGCCGCCAGGCCGAAATCGATGATCACCGGTCCGTAGTCACCCAGAATGACGTTCTGCGGCTTGAGATCCCGGTGCAGCAGTCCGGCCCCGTGAACCACCCCGAGCCCTTCGGCCAACAGGGCGGCGAGGCTCACCGTGTGCACCGCCGGAAGGGGCCCCTCGTCGTCCACGGCATCGAGGAGGGTACGACCCGCCACGTACTCCATCGCCATCCATGGCCTGTCGGCATACGGATCCGCGTCCAGGAAGCGTGCGACCCGGTTGGTGCCGACCACTTTCCGAGCGGCCCGCGCCTCCTTCTCGAAACGCGCCCGCGTGACCGGGTCCAGCCGATCGGCCCGGATCAGTTTCACCGCAACAGGGTCTCCGGCCGGAGAATAGGCCAGGAAGACCTCGCCCATCCCTCCGGAGCCCAGCTTTCGTGCCACCGTGTAACGGCCGATCCGCTCGGGCATCCCCGGCATGTCCCACTCAACCCTTTCGCACACGTGCGGCACCACGATGCCGAGATCATCGCTGGTCAGCCTAGTCCGTGGCGCAGCCCCCCAGGAGAGGGATCGCGCAACTCGGCGTCCAAGCTCCCCGTGCAGAAGCCGGACAAGCCCTTCCTCACGGCCGTGCTCAGCCGCCGACGGAGCCGCCGACAGCAGCCGCCCGAAACCACGGGCCGGGTCCTCCGACTGCCTACACGCCTCGTGCTCAGGTGAGCCCCGGCCTCGCCGGAAAGAAACCGTGCCGGCCGTTCCCCGTCCGGCGGAACATCACCACGCGCGCCTGCTCGACGACGTCCGGGGGCGGCGGCGTGTTCTCCGCGATGATCGTCTGTCCCGGCGCGTGGAGGAAGTGCCGGTAGAAGCTGTCGTTGACCTCCGGGGCCAGGTCTGCCTCGTCCTCGCCACGGAGCTGCCCGTAGGTGACCAGGGGCGAGTCCAGGACGAGGAACCCCAGGTGCGGGAGGCTGCGCTCGATGCAGTACTCGGCCAGCGCCGCGGAGAACGCGGAACGCAGCAGTGCCTGCATGCCCCGGCCGTGGTCGGCGCGGGCCTGGCCGCCTGCGCGGACGTCGCCGCTGTAGGGGTCGTAGCCGGCGTGCTCGGTGCCCGGTACGTTCCAGCGTTCGAGGATCCGCTGGAGCACGGAGTCGAACACCTGCACCGTCCGGCCGGGGACGAGAGAGTCGGCGCGTTTGGCGGAGACCGCTCCGGCGGCGACCAGTTCGGCGCGGTGCCCGTCGAGTTCACCGATGCGCGCCAGCACTTCGAGGTTGCGCTCGATCTCCGAACGCTCCGCCAGGATGCGGTCGAGTTCGCCCTTCGCCGGCAGGAGCTGCCCCTCGATCGTCCGGATCGTGCGGTCGAGTTCGGCACCCCGGGCACGCATCCGCTCCTGCCCGCGGAGGAGTTCCTGTTCCTGTTCCCCCAGGTCCTCGATGGTGAGCCGGAGGTCTGCCAGCAGGGCCCCGGTCTTGGCAGCCTCCGCGGTGACGGCCTCGTGCAGGTGGATGGTCTCGTGGTCGTCGTGCGCGGGTTCCTGGTGCTCGGGCTCCGCCCCGCAGAACACGCAGCGGCCGGTCCGGAAGTAACCGAGCAGACTGCCTGCCTCGCCGACCATCTCCAGACGGGCGAGGTCCGACTCGTACTGCTGCCGGAGGATGGCGAAACGCCCCAACAGGTCGCGCACTTCACCCAGGCGCACCGCCAGTGCCTCCGCGGCCTCGGTGTGCTTGGTCCGCTCGGCCGCGATCAGGCTCTGCCGCTCCGTCGCCTCGCGCAGCGAGGCCGTGACCGCCTCCAGGGTGGCGGCGAGTCGGGTCTGGCGCGCCCGCAGCTGGTCCGCGCTCTCCTCGGTGCTCTGCTTGGCCGACAGGTCGATCACCAGCTGGTCGAGCAGGGCGATCTTGCTCCGCTGGATGCGGCACTGGGCGGCGTTGGGCACCTTGCTCGCCGGTGGCTCGTCCTCGCCGGTGAGGACGAGCTTCATCACGGACCTGGCGGCGGTCTTCGCGGCATTGCCCCGGACCCGCTGCGAGGGCGGTGTCTGGTCGACCATCCGCTCGTCGGTGACGATCGCCAGGTGGGTGAGGTCGGCGAGCTTGAGGTGCTCGGTGTTCCCGGCCTCGTTGGTGCGGATGTACGCGTCCGCCAGGCCGAGCCGGTCGAGCAGGTGGTGGGAGACGTCGCGCCGGTTCTTCGTCCGCCGCGCGGACAGCACGGCGTCGGGGGCGGCGTGGACGAGGGTCCGCAGGTCGGCTTCGTGGACGTGCACGTTGTTGCTGCCCGGTGCCCGTACGAGGGTGAGCGGGCTGCCGTCCGGCAGGAGCAGCCCGAGCAGGATCTGGCTGTAGCCCTCCGCGTGCGGGACGGCGGGTGTGGTGTGCCCACCGAGCATGTAGTCGATGGAGTCGACGATGAAGGACTTGCCGGTGTTGGAGTCTCCGCAGATCAGGGTGAAGGTCGGGGCGAAGTCGAGTGTCGCGTCGGGGCGGCCGGACCCGGCGTAGGTGAGGTGCGTCAGTGTGAGTTCATTCATGTCCGTCCCCCGGGTGGTGCGCGCTCGCGGCGAACTGCTCGCGCCAGGTCTGCGTGATGGCCCGCGTGGACGCCAGCGGGTCGGCGTGCGGGGCGAGCCGTTCCACCGCCCAGGTCGCCCGCTCGCACAGCCGGCCGACGTAGGGTGCTTCGAAGATCCTCAGGAAGCTGGAGCCGCGGGCGGTCGCCCGGTAGACCAGGCCCTCGGCCGTGGCGTCGATCGACGCCAGGCCAGCCCGCATCAGGACGGTCAGGCCCTCGTGGAGGAGTTCGCGTTTGCGGCCGAGTTCGCCCGGCTGGGCAGGTAGTTCGGGCAGCAGGCTGGGCGGTCCGCCGAACCGCCCGCTGTGCAGGACCGCGTGGTCGAGCACGACGAGCGCCGCGAGGTCGAGCGCCTCCGGGTGGGCCTCGGCGAGCAGGGCCAGGGCCCGCATGCCCACCTCCACCGGGCCGTTGAGGACGTTCACTGCTCGCTCCCGTCGCACCACGTCAGCTTGTCGTCGTTCGCGAACTGGTGGCACATGCCCTTGCGCTGGGCCTGCTGGAAGTACGACGCGATGGCCGATCCCGCCACCTGCAGGTTCCCGGCCTGGGTGACGACCGCCCGCAGCCGGTGCCAGCCCGACTCGTGGTCGTCGTCCGCCACTTCCACCAGGTTGACGAGCACGTCGTCCTGCAGTTCCGCGTAGGCGTCGCCCGGGACGCTGTCCCGGGCGTACAGGCGTAGTTCCTCCGCCGCGTAGAACGCTTCGCGCTGGCGGCGCAGGTGGCTTCCCGACTTGGCGTGGGCGAAGGCGTCGTCGACCGTCACGATCTGCTGCCCGTACCGTTCCCGGTACACGTCGACCAGTTGGGCCAGGAACCGGGCCTCGTCGGCGGCGGGCTCGGGCGGCACGGGGAGTTTCGCGGGTTCGCCGGAGGGCGGGTAGTTGAAGCGGGCGGCGAACAGGGGGGACTTGCTGTAGACCTCCAGCATCTCGTCCAGGTTGGCCGTCCAGAACATGGAGAAATCGGTGGCTCCGGCCAGCTTCATGACGTCGGCGAGGAGTTGCACGGGCAGCTTCACCACCGTCTGGGAGCGGCCGCGCAGGTACTCCAGGAAGCGGGACTTGAGCTCGTCGGGGGTCAGCACCAGATCCTTGAGCCGCGGGTGGATCCTGGGAGCGACGAAGGTGTAGCGCGTCGGCAGCGTCCTGGTGGTCTCCACCGCCGCGACGAAGGGCTTGACCATCTCCGGCAGCGCGTCGGCGAGTTCCAACGCGTCCTGGTACAGCTTGCACTGGAAGCAGTGCCACTCCCCGTTGAGCCGCCGCTCGGTGAAGAACGCCACCACGTCGGCGCCCCGGTCGTTGCTGCCGCCGATGATCTCGGTGCCCAGGTAGCCCTCCTCGGGCACCCGCATGCGCACCCACTCGCAGGTGAACTGCTCCCACTCGTCGGGCTTCCAGAACCAGACCTGCTGCAACGGCGTGCGCCGGTCGAACCGGTTCGGCGGCACGGCCACGGCCGGGGCGACGTACTGCGACACGGACACCGCGCTCACCGCGATGCCCGGCCCACGCGACAGATCTTCCATCCCCACCCCCAACGCGCCACCATGGTCAAGCGCACTGGGTGTCCATACCACCACGGACCGCCGACGAAAACTCCGTTCCGGCTACTGACGCACCAACTGCCGCTGCCTGCCCCACTCGCGCATTCGACGGCGGCGAAGCAGTGCATCACGACGAAGACCTCGCAACACCACCAGATTCAACCAGCCGATCTCCCCCGCCGACCTGCGCGCCGCCAGCAAACACTGGCAACTCAACGGCAACGCCCCAGCGACCACACCCACCGCGGACGCGACCGTCCCGTCCGACATGACCGACGGCACGAACACCGTCACGGCCGCCGATCTGGTCGTTCAGCCGATAGCTTCGAGGCGACCTGCTGCTGCGGTTTCCCAAAGGGATTCAGCGGAAACGGCTCTAACGCCGCGCCAGGAGCGGCCACACATCGAGCCGCGCGAAGAATCGAACTGGGTGAGCTTGCTCCGCTTTGGCGGGCACCCTCGGTGTGGTGGTCAGGCCGCCAAGGCGCTCTCGTCCTGAGCGGGACTGCGGTAGCCGAGGCTGCTGTGCAGCCTGCGCATGTTGTACCGGCCTTCGATCCACTCGAAGGTCGCCGTTCTGACCGCTGCGCGGCTCGGCCACGGCCGGTCGCCGATCCACTCCCGTTCCAGCGTGGCGAAGAAGGACTCCGCGAGCGCGTTGTCCCAGCACTGTCCGGTGCGGCCGACCGGCAGTTGAACGTCGAACTCGGCTGCAAGAAGGGCGAATTCGCGGCTGGTGTACTGACATCCGCGATCGGGGTGGAAGGCCGCCGGTCCGGTCGGGCGGCGGGTTCGGCAGGCGGCCCGCAGGGCGTCGGCGACCAGTTCGGTCCGCAGGTGGTCGGCGGTGGCCCGGCCGACGACGCGGCGGGAGGCGATGTCGATGACGGTGGCCAGGTGGAGCCGGCCCTCCTGCGTCGGGATGTAGGTGATGCCGCCGCACCAGCGCGTGTCGAGAGCGGCCCGGTCGGGCCGGAAACCCCGCTGGACCAGGTCGGGCCGCAGGGCCGCACGCGGATCGGGGATCGGGGATCGTCGTACGGTGGCGCCGTCGGCGGTGCCGGCCTTGAAGGCCGGCCTGGCGCATCAGCCGGGCGACCCTTCGGCGGCCGCACCGCTCACCGCCGCGCTGGAGCGGGGCGTGGACCCGTGGGGCGCCGTAGCTCCCGCGGGAGGCCGCATGGACCTCGGTGATCTTCTCGGTCAGCTCGGCGTCGCGGACCGCGCGGGGCCGGGGCGGTGGTGCGGCGGGCGTAGGAGGCGGCACAGGAGACCTCCAGCAGTTCACACGCGCGCTTGACGTTGTGACCCGCCTGCTTCTCCGCCTCGATGAACGGGTGCACCGTCACCTGGTCTCCTGAGCGAAGAAAGCCGTGGCCCGGCGGAGGATGTCGACGTCCTCCCGCAGGCGGCGGTTCTCCCGCCGCAGCCGGGCCAGTTCCTTGCGCCCGTCGCTGCTCAGGCCGCCGCGCTCGCCGGCATCGGTCTCGGCCCGGCGCACCCAGTCACGCACCGCGGTCTCGGTCAGATCGGAGTCCTTGGCGACCTGACCGACCGAGCGGTCACCGCGCCGGCACAGCTCGACGATCTCGGCCCTGAACTCCGGCGTGAACGAGCGGCGAGGACGCGGCTTCTCCTTCCCCGTGCTCTCCACGACGGACATCATCCTTCCGGAGCCGAAGCCCCCGATCAGGAGTGTCCGTCAAAGCGAATCAAGCCCACTACGTGCGCTGCCGGCACTGCGGGCGGCTGAGCGCCGACCGGCCAGGGGACATCGCGTTCGGCTGCCGATGCCAGACCAATCCGAACCGGGCCCGCCCGGACGCCCTACGCCCCCGGCGAGAAGCAGCGGGCGCTACTCAAGGACTCCGGACTGTCCCTTCTCGACTGGTGGGACCATGAGGTCAACAGCGTTGCTCTGTGGGAGACAACCATCGTCACGGCCCGCCGCGAGGTGGCCTGGCGCTGTCCCGACTGCGGTCTGCGGTTCGCCGCCCGAGTCAACGACATGATGATCAGTCGGCAATGCTCCGCCTGCGAGCCTCTACGCCGTGCCGAGCAGGAGGCTGAGGACGAGCGCCTGCGGGTGACGCCGGTCTCGGACGCCCTCGAATCGATGGCAGCCTGGGCTGACGATGAAGATCCCCACGCTGTCTTCGTCACGGTCGGGGGTCCACCGCGACGCTTCCGCTGTCGGCAGGGCCACGAGGACTCCGCCAATCCCCGCACCTACCTGCGCGTGGGCTGCTTCGTCTGCTTCGACCAGAAGCTGCCCGTCCTCCTGCCCCAGGCCGACGGCACCGAGCCTGCACCATTCCGGCTGAGCCCGGAGATCGCCGCCCAGTGGCACCCGACCCTCAACGGCCGCACCAGCTTGGCGAAGATCTCCCCTGGATCACGCAGAACCGTGTGGTGGCGGGAGCCGGCCTGCGGCCACGAGTGGCAGGACACTCCGGCGCAGCGGCAGAGGGGACAGCGCCTGCGCTGCCCGATGTGCCGCACGATCCTTGACTCGCTCGTCTTCCACTTCCCCACCCTGGCTGCCGAATGGTCGCCTGCCAACCCGGTATCCGCCTGGCATGTCCGTCCTACCGGCCAGACCTCGTTCGTCCCGACCTGGGTCTGCTCGGCCGATTCCGGCCACCTCTGGCAGGCGGCCTTGACCTCCCGTGCGAACGACACCGGCTGCCCCGAGTGCCGGGAGCACGGTAAGTCCCAGGTGGAACTGGACCACCACGCAGCCGCGCAGCGCGCCTTCGGTGCAGCTGCCTCCGGCCGGACGGTACGCCACGGTGCCTTCGTCGGGCGCAGCTCCTGGACCGTCGACATCGCCGTCGACCTCCCCGACGACCGAAAGCTCGCCATCGAGTACGACGGCTCCTACTGGCACGCCGACAAGAAGAGCATCGACACGGAGAAGTCCCACGACCTCCTCGCGGCCGGCTACCTGGTCGTCCGTCTCCGCGAGCACCCGCTGCCGGCCTTGCCCATCGATGACCTCAACTACACCGAGTTCACAGTCCGCTCCGCCTCCCCCAGGCCCGATGACATACTCGGCCAGGTGAAGCAGTGGGTGGCCGTCACCAAAGGTTGAGCCGCCCGGTTGGGTCAGCGGTACTCGGGTTCTGCGGTCGCGGGCTGCATGCGGCCGGGTAGTCGGCTCCAGTCGTTCAGGGCTCCTTGGAGGAGGTTGTCGAGTTGGGCCTTGCCCTCGTTGAGCAGGAGGTCGCGCAGGCAGGCGCAGTCGTTCATCGTGCCCGTGTCGGTGAAGCAGATGAAGATGCCGGCCGCTTGGAGGCCGCGGGCGGCGAGGGCGGTCTCGTGTCCGAACGGGAGCGGTACGCGGCGGGCGAGCTCCTGCGCGAAGACCTGCTCGATGCGAGGACGGCCCAGCGCGGCCAGCAGGGCGCCGACGAGGCTGCCGACCACGCCGTGCAGGGACTTCTTGCCGTCCAGCAGCACGCGGGCGAAGGCAGCGAGGGCGTCGCAGCCCTTGCCGCGATGCCGCTCGACCAAGGCGTTCCAGGTCTCCGGGGCCACGTAGCGCACCGCCTGTGCCGCGATGACGTCACCGCCACCCCCGCCGACGAGTTGCGCGCACGCCCGGACGGCACTGTCCGTCTCGGCGCGGGTCACGACGTGCGGCCCCCGGAACTGCGAGGTCGCCGGACCGATGCGCTGGGGCGGAATCCGAAGGGACGGCGGGGCAGGAGCCGTCCGGCGGGGCCTGGACGACGTGGGCTGCGGACGGTTGGCGGTGCGCCGAGGAGCGGGCCCTGGAGATCTTGGGCCCGCAGGGAGCCCTTGATGCAGATGACAGCGGAGGCCCGCCTGCCGTACGAGGTTCCTGCAGAGCTTCCTGTCCGGCTTCATGGCACGGCACCTGTTGACCATCAGCAGAGAGTGGCTGCTCGTCAGGTCACGGGCAACACCGTGGGAGTGGCGGTGGAACGATCCGGCCACCGGTCCTCGCAGGCCGTGCCACGGCCTTTGACCGCGCACGGAGCGGACGCAGAGTTCTCGACCCGGTGACCGTGAGTCCGTCGTGTCCGGATTACGGGAGTGCACGCGTCTCGCAGGGACCGGCATGAGCCGCCCAGTGTGCCCAGCGCACGCCCGGACGGGAGTCGACGTGGAGGTGCCCGGCCGGTAGGTACCGGCCGGGCACCTCCACGTCGGCCGATCAGGCGTGGGCGGCGGTCGGCTTGCGGATGCCGTGGCGCAGTCCGGCGGCGAGGAGGGCGCCGATGACGCACAGGACGGCGGTGACCTGGACGGCGGTGTGGACGCCGTTCATGAAGGCGTTGCCGCTGCCTTCGATGACGGCGGCCCTGAGTTGGGCGGGCATGGTGGCGTCGACGGGGGCGATGCCCATGGCGACGGCGTCCTTGGCGGCGGCGAAGTCCTGAGCGGCGGGTTCCGGCACGCCCGCACCGGTCAGCTCGCGCGCCAGGGTGGAGTCGACCCGGCCACTGACCAACGAGACCAGGACGGAGGTGCCCAGCGCGCCGCCGATCTGCAGGGCGGTGGCCTGCAGGCCGCTGGCCACGCCGCCGTCGCGGACGGGGGCGTTGGCGACGACGGCGTCGGAGGAGGCGGACATCACCATGCCGACGCCGAGGCCGATCAGGACGAAGGGCGGCCACATCGCCCCGTACGCGGAGTGGCTGTCCCAGGTGCTCATCCACAACGCGGCGACGGCCTCCAGCAGCATGCCCGCAGGCATGGTGAGACGGGCGCCGAAGCGTCCGGTCAGGGCGGCGCCGAGCGGGGCGGCGGCGACGGAGGCCAGGCTCATCGGGAGGGTGCGTACGCCGACCTCGACCGGGCTGAGGCCGCGGACGTTCTGCAGGTAGAGCATCAGGAAGAAGATGACGCCGAGCAGGACGAAGAAGTTGATCGCGGTGACGACGGTGCCGATGGTCAGGGCGGGGTTGCGGAACAGCCGCATCGGCAGCAGCGGGTGGGCGATCCGGGTCTCGTACCAGGCGAAGAGCGCCAGCAGCACCAGGCCGCCCGCCAGGATGGCCGGCGTGCCGGGCGAACTCCAGCCCCAGCTCTCGCCCTTGATCACGCCGAAGACCAGGGCGACGAGGCCCAGGGCCAGGACGGTGACGCCGACCAGGTCGAAGCGGTGGTGGCCGGTGGAGTCCTTGCTCTGCGGTAGGACGAGCAGGCTGAAGACCAGCGCGCCGATGCCGATGGGCACGTTGATGTAGAAGACGGACTCCCAGCCGACGTGCTCCACCAGCAGGCCGCCGACGATCGGGCCGAGCGCGGTCGAGCAGGACGCGACCATCGCCCACAGGCCGACGGCGGTGCCGAACTGCTTGGGCGGGAAGACTGCGCGCAGCAGGCCCAGGGTGTTGGGGATCAGCAGCGCGCCGAACAGGCCCTGCAGGGCGCGGAAGGCGATGACGCCGTTCACGGAGCCGATCAGGCCGATCATCACCGAGGAGACGACGAACCCGGCGACGCCGACCAGGTAGAAGGTGCGGCGGCCGAAGCGGTCACCGAGCTTGCCGCCGAGGATCAGCGCGGCGGCCATGGCCAGGAGGTAGGCGTTGGTGACCCACTGCAGGTCGGAGGTGGAGGCGCGCAGGTCGCGGCCGATCTCCGGATTGGCGATCGAGACCACCGACCCGTCGAGGTTGACCATGAACAGGCCGATCGCGACGGCGATCAGCGTCAGCCACGGGTTGGCGCGCCGCCCGCCGGATTCACCGGGCGGTACGGGCCGTGCGGGCAGGGCGGTGCGGTCCACCGGTGTGGAGGAGGGCATGAAGGTGCCTTGTCTGGAGGTGAGTTGACGAAACGTCGCGCCGGGCCGCGGTCACGGCACGGACGCGTGCCGGAGTCGTCGGCAGCCGCCGGACGTGCCGGGGCGCGCCGGAACGGGTTTCCGGGCCCGGGCGGGCGGTGCCGGGAGGTCAGCCGGCGGAGTGGAGGTGCCGGACGAGCGAGTTCAAGGCTCCGAGGGCCGAGCCGAGGGCGTCCTGCTCCCCGTCGGTGAGCGTGGCCAGCAGCCGCGTCAGGTGCGCGGTCCTGATCGCCCGGGCCTCGGCCAGCCGCGAAGCGGCCAGCGGCGTGGGGTGCAGGTGCGCGATGCGCTTGTCACCGGCGTCCTGCCGACGCTCCAGCAGGCCCTTCTCGGTGAGCTGCGTGACGAGGGCGCTGACGTTGTTCGGCTTCATCAGCAGGACCTCGGCAGCGTCGCGGACCGTGATGCCCGCGCGCTCCTCGACCAGTCGCAGCAGGGCGAGCTGCCCCTCGGGCAGCCCGGGGTGCGGGAAGTCCAGCGCGACCTGCCGCTCCAGTACCCGGTTCAGCACGGGTAGGACCGACACCAGCGCCTCGGCGGTGGAGTCGGTCTGCTCGCTGCGAGCGCTGGGAGTGGACACCGCGACAGAATAAGTAAACCTCCATACCTATGTCAACATATTCAATCTCGGGGCGGTGGCGTTCCGAGCTGCTCCGGCCGCCCGTCGGGGCTGCGGCATGAGCGTGGGTCGGCGCGAAGACGGCGGCAACGGTGTCGGGCGCTGCGAACAACTTCCGGCCGTCCCCCGTACCACCGGCCTTACTGATCATTTCAAAATGAGTTCGGCCTGGGGGCTTGGCAGTTGAGGCGTTGAGGCAGCAGAGTGTTGCACGTGTCGGATGATCTTGTGCCGGAT
>NZ_JBIVKJ010000014.1:0-145286 GCF_044750705.1 Kitasatospora sp. NPDC088783 | reverse complement strand
CAACCCCGAACAGAGTCGAGGCCGGGGATGTCAACATATCTGGCGTTGACTTTTGGCACGCTGTTGAGTTCTCAAGGAACGGACGCTTCCTTCGACCGGCCTTCCGACCGCATCTCCGGGCGCTTCGTTCTTTCGTGTTCCCAGCTTATCAGAGGTTTTGCCACCGTTTCACCGGTGTTTCCTCGAACTCGCTTTCGTTCGCCCCTCTCGGCGCGACTCCGGAACTGTACGGGCAGCGGCGGCCGCAAAGCAAATCCGCCCCCGGGCCGGGTGGCACGGGGGCGGAAGGGGACGCGGGGCGTCCGGAAGGTCAGTGGACCTCGGTGATCTCGGGGCCGCGCGAGAAGGGGTCGATCGAGCCGCCCGCGTAGGGCGAGTCGGGCTCGGTGGGGGCGGCGGCGGCGCCGTCCGCGACCATCTGGGCGTCCTCGGGGAGCTTGAGGACGATCGGGTCGCGGGGGGCCATGGGGGCCTCGCCGCGGACCACGACGGTCTGGCGGAAGACCTCTTCGAGCAGGCCGGCCATCTCGGGCTGGACGGCCGCCTGGCCGGAGATCACGCCGCGGAGGAACCAGCGGGGGCCGTCGCAGCCGACGAAGCGGACCAGCTGGACGCCCTGGGTGCCGTCCGGGAGTTGGACGGGGACCTGGGCGCGGAGGTGCCAGCCGAGCGGGCCCTCCTCCTCCTCGACGACGCCGCCCTGGCCGGTGATGCCGTTGGCGATCTCCTCGCGGACCTCGCCCCAGATGCCCTCCGACTTGGGGGCGGCGAACGCCTGGAGCTGGACGGCGCTGTTGCCCAGCACGAGGGTGGCGGCGACGATCGCGTCACCGGCGACCTCGACCCGCAGTTCCATGCCCTCGACGCCGGGGATCAGCAGGCCCCCGAGGTCGACGCGGCCCTCTTCGGGCTTCTCCAGCTCGGAGACGTCCCACGGCCCGTCCGGGCGCGGGGCCGGCGGGAGACCGACCCGGTCGGCCGGGTCCGGTTCGGTGTCGTTCTCGCTCTCGACGGAACCCTCGACGTCATCGGCCGTCTCGTCGGCGCTGATGGCGTCCTCGGCGAGCTGCTCGACAGCGTCCTCGCTCTTGCGACGACGGAACACGGTCACTGTCCTTCCCGGTCCAAGACCGAATCCAAGACCGAACGCGAATATCTGCTACCTGCTACCCATCGGACCGGCCGAAGAGCGCTGCGATCGCCGATCGCACCGCTTCCACCCGCTCGTCGTGCTCGCTCGGCGGAACCGAGACCGCGGCGCATGCTAGACCGCGGCGTGGCCGCCGGTCGAGCCGAACCCGCCTTCGGCCCGGACCGAACCCGGGAGTTCACCCACCTCGTGGAAGCGGGCCTTCTCGACCTGCTGGATGACCAGCTGGGCGATCCGGTCGCCCCGCTTGAAGCTGACGGGCTCCCGTGGGTCCAGGTTGACGACGATCACCTTGATCTCACCACGGTACCCGGCATCGACCGTCCCCGGGGCGTTCACCAGTGCAACTCCGCAGCGGGCCGCGAGCCCGGACCGCGGGTGCACGAACGCGGCGTGACCGTCCGGTAGCGCGATGGAGATGCCGGTGGGGAGCAGCGCCCGTTCGCCGGGGGCGAGTTCGGCGTCGACGGTGGTGCGCAGGTCGGCTCCGGCGTCGCCCGGGTGCTCGTAGGCGGGGAGCGGGATCTCCGGGTCGAGCCGGCGGATCAGGATGTCGACGGGCGGGCGGACGGGGTCGGTCACGGGTTCACCTCGAAGGCTCGGGCGCGCTTGATCTGGTCCGGGTCGTCCAGGATCTTCTGCACGTCCTCTGGACGACCGTGCGTGGTGAAGTGTTCCAGCTTCACCTGGACGAAGAGGGCCTGTGCCCGGATGGCGACCGGTCCGTCGGGGGCGCCGATGCGGCCCTCGGCGGCGCTGTAGACCTTGCGGCCGTGCACGCCGGTCACCCGGGCGTGGATGTGCAGCACCGAGTCGACCGGGACGGGGCGGACGAAGTCGGTCTCCAGGCGGCCGGTGACGGCGGGGGCGCCGAGCAGCCAGTTGAGCGTGCCGAGGGTCTCGTCCATGGCGCTGACCAGGACGCCGCCGTGGGCCAGGCCGGGGCCGCCCTGGTGGGCCGGCTTGACGGTGAACTGCGCGGTGACGTCGAGGTGTTCGCCGGCGACGGCGGTGAGTTGGAGGCCCTGGGGGTGGTGCGGGCCGCAGCCGAAGCACTCGTCGTAGTGGGAGCCGATGAGGGTGCCGGGTGCGGGGGCCAGCGGGGAGCGGTCGGGGAGGACGGCGTCCGCGGGCGGGGTGGTGGGGGTGGTGGGTCCGTTCACGGCGCCGACCCTACCTGTCGGTAGTTTTCCGGGACAGGTGCGGCGGCGGGGCCCCGGGGGGCGGGCGCGGTGTGCGGAGCGCCCACAATGGGGGGCATGTACGAGGAACGTCTCACCGTCCCGCGGTCCTGGTGGCTGCTGTCCGTGGCGCTCGGGCTGTCGCTCGCGCTGATCCTGCTCCGTTTCAGCGGGGTGGGCGCGCTGGTCGGGCTGGTGGTGGGGGTGGTCGCGGGGGCGGCGGCGCTGAGCGGCTACGGGTCGGCGCGGATCCGGGTGGTGCAGGGGTCGCTGGTGGCCGGGCAGGCCCGGATCCCGGTGGGTGCGCTGGGCGCGGCCGAGGTGCTGAACCCGAAGGAGGCGGTGGCCTGGCGGTCGGTGAAGGCCGATCCGCGGGCGTTCATGCTGCTGCGCAGCTACGTGCCGACGGCGCTGAAGGTCGAGGTGACCGATCCGGCGGACCCGACCCCGTACCTGTACCTGTCGACCCGGTCGCCGCAGAAGCTGGCGGACGCGCTGGCCGCCGCGGCGGACGGGCGGGGCACGGCGGTGGACGGGCGAGGCACGGCGGTGGACGGGCAGGGCGCCGCGCGGGAGCGCTGAGGGCCGTCCGCCGACGGGCGGTGGCGGGAGATGCGAAAGGGACGGTCCCACCCGGTGGGTGGGACCGTCCCTTTCGGTCTGTCTGCGAGCCCCGCGGGGCGGGAGCGCGGTGGGGCGTCCTGCCGGGTGCGACCGCTCGGGGCGGTCGCTGCTACTGCCTCCGGCCCTGCTGCTCAGGGCCGGACGGGGCGGCATACCGGGCCGGCGAAGGGGTATCGCCCGCCCGGGCCAGTGCCGCGCCGTTTTCAGGCTCCGCAGTCCCGGCAGATCGGCTGGCCGTTCTTCTCGCTGTAGAGCTGGCTCCGGTGGTGCACCAGGAAGCAGCTCATGCAGGTGAACTCGTCGGCCTGTCGGGGCAGCACTCGGACCGAGAGCTCCTCGTTCGAGAGGTCGGCGCCCGGAAGCTCCAGCCCCTCGTTGGCGTCGTACTCGTCGACGTCGACCGAGCTGGACGCCTTCTCGTTCCGGCGGGCCTTGAGTTCCTCGATGCTGTCCTCGTTGAGGTCGTCATCGGTCTTGCGTGGGGTGTCGTAGTCCGTTGCCATAGTTTTCGCTCTCCCCCTCTGGGTGTGTGCGGTATCTCCAGCGCACGTAACGCCTGGGGGGCCGGTCTTGTGCCCGACCCGAGGCCGAGATTGTGCCTTACTTCAAGCCCTGTTACTCAATCGACATCCGGACAGGGGCCCGTCGGGGTGACCGAACGGGGTCCGAACACCGTCCACCGTACGGGTGAATCGGTTCGGACCGGAACTCATCGATCATCACGGTCGGTGATCGTCCGGGGCCGTCGGGGGCGGCAACTGGGCGATCGGGAAAGGTTTTTGGCACCCGGCCGGGCGGGCTCCGGCCGGGCGGGACGGTGACCGAGCGCCACCGGCCCACCCGAACGAGTGATCACACCATCGGGGGAAGCGGGTACGCCTTCCGGACAGGTGTGAGGTTCGTCACATCGGGCGCGACAGCGGGCGTTTGCCGCCAAAGCGGGCCTTTCGCCCGGAGCCCGCGCGGCCGAATTGTCCGCATACCGAACGGTAGCTCCCGGGCACCCGGTCAGGCCCGGGCGGCGGCCGCGGCGGCGCGGCGGGCGAGCAGCGCGGCCTGGCGCTCGTCGAAGCGGGTGGCCTGGGCGTCCAGGCCCGCCAGGAAGGCCCCCAGCTCGCCCTGGGCGTGCTGGCCGACCGGGCCGAGGCCGGTGACCTCCATGACCTTCAGGTGGCGCAGCACGGGCTGCAGCACGTCGTCGTGGTGGATCCGCAGGTTGTAGACGTTGCCGATGGCGATCTGGGCGGCGGAGCGCTCGAAGCCGGGCATGCCGTGGCCGGGCATCCGGAAGTTGATCACCACGTCGGCGACGGCCCGCATGGTCTGGTCGGGGGCGATCTCCAGGGCGGCCTTGAGCAGGTTCCGGTAGAAGACCATGTGCAGGTTCTCGTCGTTGGCGATCTTGGCCAGCAGCTGGTCGCAGAGCGGGTCGCCGGAGTGGTGGCCGGTGTTGCGGTGGGCGATCCGGGTGGCCAGCTCCTGGAAGGCGACGTAGGCGACGGACTGCAGCATGCTGTGCGCGTTGTCCGACTCGAAGCCCTCGGACATGTGCGCCATCCGGGCCCGCTCCAGCTCGACCGGGTCGACGGCGCGGGTGGCCAGCAGGTAGTCGCGGATCGCTATCCCGTGCCGGCCCTCCTCGGCGGTCCAGCGGTGCACCCAGGTGCCCCAGGCGCCCTCGCGGCCGAACATGCTGGCGATCTCGTGGTGGTAGCTCGGCAGGTTGTCCTCGGTGAGCAGGTTGACCACCAGGGAGACCCGGGCCAACGGGGTGACCTGGGACTGGTCGAGCGACCACGCCTCGCCGCCGAGCACGCCGTCGAAGTCCCGCCCCCGGCTCCACGGCACGTACTCGTGCGGCATCCACTCCTTGGCCACCTTGAGGTGGCGGTTGAGCTCGGTCTCCACGACCTCCTCGAGCGCGAGGATCAGCCTGGCGTCGGTCCAAGCGTTCGTGGCGGTGCGCTGCACGGGGGCGATGGTCACGGCGTTGCTCCTGCGGAGGGGACGGGCTGACCTACGGCTGCGTAGGTTACGACACCGTAAGTTGTTGCGGAGGCAAATGACAAGCCGCCCCTGTCCAGCGCTTATGTCGTTCCGACACGGCTGGGCGGGGGCGGCTGGGGGCGGGTGCGGCGGGGAGGGGGACGGCCGGAGCGCCCGGAGGGGGCACCGGCGGGCCCGGGGCGGGCCGGCGGCTACGGGATGCGGACCTGGACCCGCAGGCCGCCTCCGGGGCGGGCAGTGACCTCGATGGCCCCTCCGTGGGCGCGCACCACGGAGCGGACGATGGACAGGCCGAGTCCGACGCCCTTGTCGCTGCGGGTGCGGTCGGTGCCCCGGAGGCGGCGGAACGGCTCGAAGATGTGCTCCAGCTCGTAGCCGGGCACCACCGGGCCGGTGTTGCTGACCACCAGCTCGCCGCCCCCGCCGCGGACGGCCGAGGTGGTGATCTCCACCCAGCCGCCGGGCGTGTTGTACCGGGTGCCGTTCTGCAGCAGGTTGAGCGCGATCCGCTCCAGCAGCACGCCGTTGCCGTGCGCGGGGGCGGGCGCCAGCTCGGCGCGCAGCTCCACCTCGCGGTTGGCCGCCTCGGCCCGGGTCTGCTCCATCGCCCGCTGGGCGACCTCGGCCAGGTCGACCGGACGCCGCTCGGTGAGCTCGTTCTCGCTGCGGGCCAGCAGCAGCAGGCCCTCGACCAGCTGCTCGCTGCGCTCGTTGGTGGCCAGCAGGGTCTTGCCGAGCTGCTGGAGGTCGGGCGAGGCCTCCGGGTCGGCCAGCTGGACCTCCAGCAGGGTGCGGTTGATCGCCAGCGGGGTGCGCAGCTCGTGCGAAGCGTTGGCGACGAAGCGGCGCTGCGAGTCGAAGGCCCGGTCGAGGCGCTCCAGCATCTCGTCGAAGGTGTCGGCGAGCTCCTTGAGCTCGTCGTCCGGGCCGTCCAGGTCGATCCGGCGGTGCAGGTCGCTGCCGGCCACCTCGCGGGCGGTGCGGGTGATCCGGCCGAGCGGGTGGAGCACCCGGCCGGCCATCGCGTAGCCGACCGCGAAGGCGATCGCGGCCAGGAAGACCAGGGCGGTCAGCGCCCGGCGCAGCAGGGTGGAGAGCGCCTGGCTGCTGTTGACCTCCTGGAGGGCGGCCATCGCCCGGTCCAGGGTGGCCTGGTCCCGGATCTCCTGGCCGTTGAGGGTGACCGCGATGTTGTTGCCGAGGGTCAGGTGCGGCAGCTGGGCCTGGTCGAAGGCCGAGCGGACGAAGTAGTACATCAGCAGCAGCAGGACCACCCCCGCCATCAGGAACATCCCGCCGTACAGCAGGGTGAGCCGGATCCGGATGGTGGGGCGCAGCGACAGCCAGGCGAACAGGCCGTCGCCGGGGTGGTAGGTGTCGTCGGCGCGGTCGCGGTCGGGGCGGCGCGGGGGGTGCGACGGTCGTGGGGGCACCTGGTGCGGACCCGGGGCGGGCGTGCCGGGGGCCCCGCCGGGGAGTGGCGGGGTGGTCATGGCCGGAAGTCCTCTCAGACGGTGGACGGTTCGGGGGTGCGGGTCACACCCGGTAGCCGGAGCCGGGCACGGTGACGATCACCGGCGGGTCCCCGAGCTTGCGGCGCAGGGTCATCACGGTGACCCGGACCACGTTGGTGAAGGGGTCGGTGTGCTCGTCCCAGGCCTTCTCCAGCAGCTGCTCGGCGGAGACCACGGCGCCGCCGGCCCGCATCAGGACCTCCAGCACGGCGAACTCCTTGGGGGCGAGCTGGACCGGCTTGCCGTCCCGGATCACCTCGCGGCGGCCGGGGTCGAGGCTGATCCCGGAGCGCTCCAGCACGGGGGGCAGCGGGACGGTGGCGCGGCGGCCCAGCGCCCTTACCCGGGCGACGAGTTCGCTGAAGGCGAACGGCTTGGGGAGGTAGTCGTCGGCGCCGATCTCCAGGCCCTCGACCCGGTCGCTGATGTCGCCGGAGGCGGTGAGCATGATCACTCGGGTGGCCAGGCCCTGTTCGACCACCCGACGGCACACGTCGTCGCCGTGCACCAGCGGGAGGTCCCGGTCGAGCACCACCACGTCGTAGTCGTTCACGGCGATCCGCTGCAGGGCGGCCTCCCCGTCGTAGACGACGTCGACCGCCATGGCCTCCCGGCGCAGGCCGGTGGCGACGGCCTCGGCGAGCAGCTGCTCGTCCTCGACGACGAGTACCCGCACGGTGGTTGTCCCTTCTGCTGGAGCGGCCCTGGCCGTGCTCGCCCGTGCGGGCCGTGATGCGCCGGGCGCGGATCCGGGCAGACGGATCCGACGGTGCCTCCATCCTGCCTGGTCGCGCGGTAAAGCAGTCGTAAGTCCGGTGCGCCGTCCGCGAAAGCGGAGCGGCGGCCGCCTGTTTGGACTGTGACTCGGGCAACTTTCCCGAGAGTTGGAGGTTTCCATGGCCCGGGGGTGGGGAGGACACGTGCACACCGTGATGCCGTCCTGTGGCGCGTCGCGGCCACCACCACCCGCCGAGTGCCCCATCCGCACCGGCCTGGGACGGAAAACCACCGGGTCGCGGCCCCTGCGCCGCCCGAGCACCCGACCGGAACCCGCGTCCGGTCCAGGGGGCCCGACCGGGGTTTGTCCGGTTCCGTGCCGGGGGGCTGCTCGGACCGTGCCCGTCCGACACAGCAAAGGGGGCCCGTATGGACGCCTTCACCGCCGGAATCCTTCAGCGGATCAAGAACGCCGAGCAGGATCTGCACCGCGCGATCGAGTCCGGGGACGAGTTCCTGGCCGAGGTCGAGCAGTCCGAGCTGGAGGACCTCCAGCGCCTCGCCACCGAACACGGCGTGGACCCGGTCCTCGGCACGCACCGCTCCGCCGCCTGACCGTTCCCCTTCCCGTACCGCCAGGTACGGCCCTGTCCGACCAGCGCCCCGGCCCGGTTCACCGGCCCGGGGCGCTTCGCGTCTGCCCGCCGCGCGGCGGATCAGTCGTGCCAGGCGCCGAGTTCCTCCAGCCGGGCCTGCAGCGGTTCGAAGACGCCGGGCGGGGCGGCGACGGTCAGCTCGCCGTCCGCGGGCAGGCCGGGGCGGGAGCCGGTGAGCGCGCCCGCCTCCGCGGCGATCAGCAGGCCGGCCGCCCGGTCCCAGGGGGCCAGGCCGCGCTCGTAGTAGCCGTCGAACCGGCCGGCCGCCAGGTCGCACAGGTCGACGGCGGCGGCGCCGCCCCGGCGGACGTCGCGCACCTCGCCCATCAGCGCGTGCAGCACCTCGGCCTGGTGCACCCGCCGCTCGCGCAGGTAGCCGAAGCCGGTCGCCACCAGCGCCCCGCCCCACGCCGGGGCCGGGCGGACGGCCAGCCGGCGGCCGTCCAGGTGGGCACCGCCGCCGCGCACCGCCTGGAACAGCTCGTTCCGGGCCGGGACGAAGACCACGCCCACCACCGCCTCGCCGTCCAGCTCGGCGGCCACGCTGACCGCCCAGGAGGGCAGCCCGTACAGGTAGTTGACGGTGCCGTCGAGCGGGTCGACCACCCAGCGCACCCCGCTGGTGCCGGGGCGGTCGGCGCCCTCCTCGCCGAGGTAGCCGTCGTCCGGGCGGCGGGCGGAGATCAGCTCCAGCACCAGCTTCTCGGAGGCCAGGTCCATCTCGGTCACCACGTCCACCGGGCTGCTCTTGGTGGCGGCCACCCCCAGGTCGGCGGGCCGCCCGTCGCGCAGCAGCTCGCCGGCCCGGGTGGCCGCCTCCAGCGCGGTGGCGAGCAACTCCTGCAGCAGGTCGTCGGTCACTGGTCTCGGTCCTCCGGGTCTCGAACTTCGGGCTTCGGTGCCCGGGCGTCGGTGCTCGGGCGTCGCGCTTCGGTGCTCGCGCTCGGGTGCTCGGGCGCTCAGGCTTCGGCGGCGGCGGGCCGGGGGGCGCGCGGGTTGGGGCAGCAGGCGGTGGCGCACACGTCGTGGCTGGGGCCGAGCGCGCCCAGCGCGCACCGGGTGACCGGCTCGCCGCGCCGGACGGCGGCCCGCTCCAGCACCAGGTCCCGGACGGCGGCGGCGAACCGCGGGTCGGCCCCGACGGTGGCGGCCCGGGCGACCGGCAGGCCGAGTTCGGCGGCGCGGGCCACCGCCTCGGTGTCCAGGTCGTACTTGACCTCCATGTGGTCGGAGACGAAGCCGATCGGCACCATCACCACGGCCGCGGCGCCGTCCGCGTGCTCCGCCGCCAGGTGGTCGCAGATGTCGGGCTCCAGCCACGGGGTGTGCGGGGCGCCGGAGCGGCTCTGGTACACCAGCTGCCAGGGCCGGTCGGCGACGCCGGTGCGCCCGGCCACCGCGGCGGCGACCAGCCGGGCCACGTCCAGGTGCTGGGCGACGTACGCGCCGCCGGGGGTGCCGCGGGCCGGGTCGTCGGGGGCGCCGGAGGTCTCGGCCGTCGCGGTCGGGATCGAGTGCGTGGTGAACGCCAGCCGGGCGCCGTCCCGGACCGCTTCCGGGAGTTCGGCGAGCGCGGCCAGGGTGGCGTCGACCATCGGCTCGACGAAGCCGGGGTGGTTGTAGAAGTGCCGCAGCTTGTCCACGGTCAGCTCCGGCCGGCCCTCGGCGGCCAGCCGCGCCAGCGCGTCGGCCAGGTTCTCCCGGTACTGCCGGCAGCCCGAGTACCCGGCGTAGGCGCTGGTGGCCAGCACCAGCACCCGGCGGTGCCCGTCGTCGGCGATCTCCCGCAGGGCGTCGACCAGGTACGGGGCCCAGTTCCGGTTGCCCCAGTACACCGGCAGGTCCAGGCCGTGGTCGGCGAAGTCCTTGCGCAGCGCGGCCAGCAGGTCCCGGTTCTGCTCGTTGATCGGGCTGACCCCGCCGAACAGGAAGTAGTGCTTGCCGACCTCGGCCAGCCGCTCCTTGGGGATGCCCCGCCCGCGGGTGACGTTCTCCAGGAAGGGCACCACGTCCTCGGGGCCCTCCGGCCCGCCGAAGGAGAGCAGCAGCAGCGCGTCGTACGGCGCGGGGTCGGTGGGGCTCGGGATGCGCGTGTCGGACATGGCTCCGATCCTGCCACCCGTGACGGCCCGGCCGGTGCACGGGCGCGGCCCGGCCGTTGTACGGACGTTGACGGGGGCGCGGCCCGGGCGGCGACGGGCGGGGTCCGGGATGTCCGGGAACAACCCGGATGCAGAGGTTCGACCACGCTTCGTAAGCTGTGTGGGCGACGGTCGCGCATTACCGATGGTTGCGTCTTACCCCCATCCGACCTCCGACGGAGCCACCCCCCGTGCTGTCCAGCTACCGCCAGATCTTCGCCGCCCCCGGTTCCCTGGCCTTCTCCTTCACCGGGCTGATCGCCCGCCTGCCGATCTCCATGACCGGGATCGGCATCGTCACGATGCTCGGCCGGATCAAGGACTCCTACTGGCTGGGGAGCCTGCTCTCCGCCGTCCTCGCCGTCTCCGCCGCGGTCCTCGGTCCGCGGATCTCCCGCCTGGTCGACCGGTACGGCCAGCGCCGCGTCGCCCTCCCCGCCGCCGGCGTCACCGTGCTCGCCGCCGCCGGGCTGCTGCTCGGCGCGCACTACGGCTTCCCGGACTGGACGCTGTTCGTCTTCGCCGTCGGCATGGGCACCATGCCCAGCACCGGCTCCATGGTCCGGGCCCGCTGGGCCCACCTCTACCGGGACGCGCCGCCCAAGCTGCACACCGCGTACTCCTTCGAGGCCGTCGCGGACGAGATCTGCTTCATCATCGGCCCGATCCTGGCCGCCACCCTGGCCACCTCGCTCTTCCCCGAGTCCGGCCTGCTGCTCGCCGGGGTCTTCCTGGTGGTCGGCGTCCTGCTGTTCACCGCCCAGCGCCGCACCGAGCCCCCGGCCCACCCCGTCGAGCACCGGGCCGGCGTCTCGGTCGCCCGCGACAAGGGCATCCAGACCCTGATCCTGACGCTGGCCGCGATCGGCGGCGTCTTCGGCTCCGTCGAGGTGGTCACCGTCGCCTTCGCGAAGGCCCAGGGCCACCCCGCCGCCTCCGGCAGCGTCCTCGCCGTGTACGCCCTCGGCTCCTGCCTGGCCGGGGCGGTCTTCGGCGCGCTGAAGTTCACCGCCCCGCTGGACCGCCGCTTCCTGGTAGGCGTCGGCGTGATGGCCGCCGGGATGGCCCCGCTCATCCTCGCCGCCCAGCTCCTGCACGGCACCGCGGCCCTGGTCGGCGTGGGCGGCGCGCTCTTCCTCTCCGGCCTCGCCATCTCCCCCACCCTGATCACCTCCATGGCCCTGGTCGAACGGCTCGTCCCCGCCGCCCGGCTCACCGAGGGCATGACCTGGACCACCACCGGCTTGGCCCTCGGCGTCGCCGTCGGCTCCTCGGCGGCGGGCATCGTGGTCGACGCGGCCGGCAGCGCGAACGGCTACTGGGTCCCGGTCGGCGCCGCCGCGCTGTCCGCGCTGGCGGCTTACACCGGCCTGCCCCGGCTGCGCCGCCGGCTCGCGGTGGCGCAGCCGCCCGCGGTGGAGGCGGTGCGCTCCTAGGCGGACGGGCGGGTCCGGCGGGCGGGCGGTCCGCTCCCGTCGAACCGTAGACCTGCGCGATCCTGGTGACTACGCTCCCCGTACCCACCGGTAGAACCGGAAGGTAGGACACGCGCGAGCGGGAGGCTCTGGAGATGACCGAGGTCTGGCGGAACTGGGCGGGGAACCAGAGCGCGCGGCCCGCGCGGGTGGTGGCGCCGGGGTCGGTCGAGGAGCTCTCGGCGGCGGTGGTCGCGGCCGGGCGGGCCGGGCTGCCGGTGAAGGCGGTCGGGGCCGGGCACTCGTTCACCGCGATCGCCGCCGCCGGGGACGCCGTCCTGGTCCGGCCGGACCGGCTGACCGCCGTCCGCGGGCTCGACCGGGCGGCCGGGACGGTCACCGTCGAGTCCGGCCTGCCGCTGCACCGGCTGAACCGGCTGCTGGCGGCCGCCGGCCTCTCGCTGACGAACATGGGCGACATCGAGGTGCAGACGGTCGCGGGCGCGACCAGCACCGGCACCCACGGCACCGGCCGCGACTCCGGTTCGCTCGCGGCCCAGGTCACCGAGGTCGAGATCGTCCTCGCCGACGGCTCGGTGCGGACCTGCTCGGCGACCGAGGACGCGGAGCTGTTCCAGGGCGCGCGGCTGGGCCTGGGCGCGCTGGGCGTGGTGAGCGCGCTGACCTTCGCGGTGGAGCCGATGTTCCTGCTCTCCGCGCACGAGCAGCCGATGGGCTTCGACGAGGTGCTGGGCTCCTTCGACGACCTGACGGCGGTGAACGAGCACTTCGAGTTCTACTGGTTCCCGCACACCGACCGCTGCTCGACCAAGCGGAACAACCGCAGCCAGGGCCCGGCCGCGCCGCTGCCCGCCTTCAAGGCGTGGCTGGACGACGACTTCGTCTCGAACACGGTCTGGGAGGGCGCCTGCCGGGTGGGCCGCGCTTTCCCCGGGGCGATCCCGGCGATAGCCGGGATCGCCAGCCGGGCCTGGTCCGAGCGCCGGTTCACCGACGAGGCGTACAAGGTGTACACCAGCCCGCGCAAGGTCCGCTTCATCGAGATGGAGTACGCGGTGCCGCGCGAGGCGGCCACCGAGGTGCTGCGCGAGCTGAGGGCGCTGGTGGAGCGCTCCGACTGGCGGATCAGCTTCCCGGTGGAGGTGCGGGTGGCCCCGGCCGACGACCTGTGGCTCTCCACCGCGAACGGGCGGGACAGCGTGTACATCGCCGTCCACCTGTACCGGGGCACCCGCGAACTCTCCTACTTCACCGAGGTGGAGAAGCTGATGACCGCCCACCGGGGGCGCCCGCACTGGGGCAAGCTGCACACCCGGGACGCCGAGTACCTGTCGACCGTCTACCCGCACTTCGGCGACTTCACGGCGCTGCGCGACAGGGTCGACCCGGAGCGCCGGTTCGCCAACGCCTACCTGCGCCGGGTGCTGGGCGCCTGACCCGGCCGCGCCCGCCGTCAGCCGGTCGCCGTCAGCCGGTCGGGGCGACCGTCCCGCCCGGGGTGGCGGTCGGCGGCGCCGCCCCGCCGTCCGGGTCCCCACCGTCCCGGCCCCCGCCGTCCGAGGCCCCGCCGGAGGGCGTGCCGCTCGGCGCGGGCGGGACGGACGCGGCCCCGGAGGGCGAGCCCGAGGCCGCCCCGGACGGCCCGGCCGAACCGCTCGGCGTCGCCGAGGGGGTGGAGGAGGACCGGCCGGAGGGGAGGTCGGACGGCCCGGTGGACGGGGTGTCCGCGGGGGTCGGCAGCTGCTGCCGGTCACCGGACGGCCGCGAGGGGTTGAACGAGGTGCCGGCGCCGTCCTGCCCGGTGGTGATGTCGTGCAGCGGCTTCCCGGCCGCGAGTTCCACCGCGACGACCGGCACCATGGCGAGCACGAACACCAGCGCGGAGACCGCCGTGTACGACTTCCAGGTCCAGCGGCGTTTCGCGCGCAGCACCCGGGGGGCGTTCCAGTCCCGGCTGATTCCGCCCGGCGGCGCGGGTGCCGGATGCGCGGCGGGGGCGGATTCGGTACCCCGTTCCACCGCGTTGCGCAGTTGTTCCCCGGTGCGTTTGAACAGGTGCTGGAAGAGCGCGCTTCCGACGGTCGCCCCCACCGAGACGACGGCCGCACCGAGTATCGTTCCGTACACTCCGAGTTCCGAGGCGAGTACCGCGCCGACCACCGCGGCCAGGGCGCTCGCGGCCACCTGAGCGGTCGTCAGGTCGAGTCGTCTGCGCTCCGCCTTCTCCTCCGCCCCGGCCGGTCCGTGCGCGAACTGCTGGCTCTGCTGCGGCATCCCTGTTCCTCGGTCGGCGTGTCGGAATTTTGAACAAGTCTCTCCATCTTGCCCAAAGAAGGACACAAGGGTCGAAAATCCGGTTCTCCCCGGTCGATATATGTGAAGATGATCACCGTCCGTTGATCGCCGGTGGGTCAATGGGGTGGCCGCTCTTGAGATTCCGGTGATTCGCGGGAGACTTGAGCGGCGAGCCGCCCCTTCGGATGCCACGAATGGAGTACTGTTCGTGGAGCCTGAGCCTTCGGACCCGCTGTCTACGACCCGTCAGACGACGGACCGGGCGCCCGGGTGCGATGTCGACCGTCGACGTGGCAAACAGGCAACCGTGCCACAGCGGCGCGCCCGGGCGAAAGCCCGACACGCCGGGTAACTCTGCAAGGTTGTGGCCACTCGCCAGCGGGCAGGCCACACTCAGTACGGGAGCAGCGACGCAGGTGACGTCGGCAGGCACCACCCGGGAGGTAACCGTGCCCGAACTGCGCGTCGTGGCCGTCAGCAACGACGGCACACGGCTGGTGCTCAAGGCTGCCGACAGCACGGAGTACACCCTGCCGATCGACGAGCGGCTGCGCGCCGCCGTCCGGGGTGACCGCCCGCGGCTCGGCCAGATCGAGATCGAGGTGGAGAGCCACCTCCGCCCCCGTGACATCCAGGCGCGGATACGAGCCGGTGCCTCCGCCGAGGAGGTCGCCCAGGCCGCCGGCATCTCGGTGGAGCGCGTCCGCCGCTTCGAGGGCCCGGTGCTCGCCGAGCGCGCCTTCATGGCCGAGCGGGCCCGCAAGACGGCGATCCGCCGGCACGGCGAGTCCACCGGCCCGCAGCTCGGCGAGGCCGTCGCCGAGCGCCTCGCGCTGCGCGGCGCCGAGAAGGACACCGAGCGCTGGGACTCCTGGCGCCGCGACGACGGCACCTGGGAGGTCGTCCTCTGGTACCGCGCCGAGGGCGAGCACCGGCGCGCCGCCTGGTCCTACGACCCGCCCCGGCGGCTGGTCCAGCCCAACGACGACGAGGCCCGCGCGCTGATCGGCGAGAACGTCGAGCGCGAGGAGGACTCGGTCTTCCCGTTCATCCCGCGGATCGCCCGGCTCCCCCAGGACCGCCCGGCCCGCCCGATGATCGAGCGGCCCTCCGCCGACCGCATCATGCAGGTCCGCGAGGCCCGCGAGGCGGCGGCCTCCGCCGCCACCGCGGCCGTGCCCGAACGGGACTCGCTGACCAGCCTGCTGGACGTGGTGCCCTCCTACCGCGGCGACCTCACCCCGGTCGGCCCGAGCGTGGAGACCGCGGTCACCGAGGAGCCCGAGGAGATCGAGGAGACGGCGGCCCCCGCCGCCAGCGTCGGCGCGGGCTCCGCGTACGCGGACATCCTGATGCCGCGCTCCGTCGCCCCGCACCGGGACCGCCTGGTCGGCACCACCGACCGCCAGGCCGAGGCCGACGGCGTCCGCCCCGGGCGCCGGGCGACGGTGCCGAGCTGGGACGAGATCGTCTTCGGCTCGCGCCGCAAGAAGCCCGAGTAACCGAACGGCGCGTCCGCAGGGGCCCGGGCTGTGCGCCCGGGCCCCTGGCGTACCCCGCCCGTTCGAGGGCGCGTCTTCCCGCTCAGACCTCGACGGGGCTGTCCGGGTTCGCGGACCACTCGCTCCACGAGCCCGGGTAGAGGGCGGCGCCGTCATGCCCGGCCAGGGTGAGGGCGAGCAGCTGGTGGGCGGCGGTGACGCCGGAGCCGCAGTAGACGGCGGTGCGGGCGGGGTCGGTGAGGTGCAGCGCGGCGAAGCGGGCCGCCAGCGCGGCCGGCGGGAGGAAGCGGCCGTCGGGGGCGAGGTTCTCGCTGGTGGGCGCGGAGGTGGCGCCGGGGATGTGGCCGGCCCGGGGGTCGACGGGTTCGGTCTCGCCGCGGTAGCGCTCGCCGGCCCGGGCGTCGAGGAGCAGTCCGGTGCGGGCGAGTTCGGCCGCGCCGGCCGCGTCGACGGTGGGCAGGTGGCCGGGGTCGACCTTGAAGTCGCCGTCGCCGGGGGGCGGGGTGTCGGTGGTGAGCGGGTGGCCGGCCGCGGTCCAGGCGGTGAGGCCGCCGTCGAGGACCCGGACGTCGGGGTGGCCGGCCCAGCGCAGCAGCCACCAGGCGCGGGCGGCGGAGAGCGCGGGCCCGGCGTCGTAGGCGACGACCGGGCGGTCGGCGGTGACGCCGGCCCGGCGCAGCGCGGTGGCGAGGCGGTCGGGGTCGGGCAGCGGGTGGCGGCCGGCCGGGCCGGGCGGGTCGGCGAGTTCGCGGTCGAGGTCGACGTAGTGCGCGCCGGGCAGGTGGCCCGCGGCGTACTCCTCGGCTCCGGGCGGGCCGCCGAGCGCCCAGCGGATGTCGAGCAGGACGGGCGGCCGGTCCGAGCCGAGCGCGGCGGCGAGTTCGGCGACGGTGATCAGGGGCGAGGTCATGCCGTCATTGTGGCGCGCGGGCGCGGTGCGCGGGGCGGCCCCGGCGATCGCGTCACCCGGGGAAACGACCCGACGGCGAGGTGGCCCGGCGGGGAGGCGGCGAGACGGCCCGGCGGGGTGGTCAGCCCTCGAAGGGGAGGACGTCCGGGGAGAGGACGGCCGCGCGGGCGGTGGCGGCGGTGAGGCGGCGGCGGTGGTGGCGGCGGCAGAGCACCTCGTAGCCGATCTCGTCCTCGTTGACGGCGACGTCCCCGACCACCACCTGGGCCCCCTCGACCACCATGACGCCGCCGACGGTGCGGGCGTTGTGGGTGGCGCGGGCGCCGCACCAGCACAGGGCCTCGACCTGGAGGACCTCGACCCGGTCGGCGAGTTCGATCAGGCGCTGGGAGCCGGGGAAGAGCTTGGTGCGGAAGTCGGTGGTGATCCCGAAGGTGAACACGTCGATGCCCAACTCGTCCACGATGCGTGCGAGTTGGTCGATCTGTCCGGCGGAGAAGAACTGCGCCTCGTCGCAGATCAGGTAGTCGACCTTGCCGCCCGCCGAGAGCAGGTGGACGACGTACGCCTGGAAGTCGAAGAGGTCGCCGACCTCGACGGCGTCGGCGCGCAGGCCGAGGCGGCTGGAGATGGTGGCGGCGCCGGCCCGGTCGTGGCGGGTGAAGATGATGCCCTGACGGCCGCGGGCGGCGTGGTTGTGGTCCATCTGGAGGGCCAGCGTGGACTTGCCGCAGTCCATCGTGCCCGAGAAGAACACCAATTCAGCCATGGCGGAGCGTCAGCCTTTCGGACAGGGAGGTCAGCGGGACTCAGCTTCGGACTTCGAGCAGCGGGACGAGCTGCTCGACGGGGGTCATCGAGCCGTGCAGGCCGACCATCTGGGACTCGCCGGGTTCGCTGCGGGTGGCGATGACGGCGATGTCGTCGCGGGCGGCGGCGACCACGTCGCCGATCCGGGGCAGCACCCGCTCGTCCACCGAGGGGCCGAACCAGCCCGCGGCGACGGCCTGTTCCCGGGTGGCCACCCACATCTGCTCGCCGAGCACCTCGCTCCACACGGCGTGCACGTCGGCGGCGGCGCCGGGGTGGGCGTAGACGTGGCGGGCCCGGCCCTCGCCGCCGAGCAGGGCGACGCCGGCCGAGAGCTCCCAGTCCTCATCGAAGTCGATCCGGTCCTCGGGGGCGATGTCGATCATGCCGTGGTCGGCGGTGACGTACAGCGCGGAGCGCGGCGGGAGCTGCTCGGCGAGGCGGCGGGCGAGGCGGTCGACCGCGAACAGGGTGAGCCGCCACTCGTCGGAGGCGACGCCGTACCGGTGCCCGGCGGCGTCGAGTTCGCTGAGGTACGTGTAGACCAGGGCGCGGTCGTGCTCGGCCAGCCAGGCGGCGGCCCGGTCCATCCGCTCCTCGCCGGTGGTGCGGCCGAGGAAGGTGCCGCCGGAGAGCGCGACCTGGGTGAGCGGGGTGGTGGCGAACAGCGGGGAGGAGACCTGGGCGGTGGCCACCCCGGCCTGGTGCGCCCGCTCGAAGACGGTGGGGTGGGGCTGCCAGGCGTGCGGGTCGACCGGCGGGGTCCAGCGCAGCTGGTTCATCAGCCGCCCGCTGTCGGGGATCGCCACCGTGTACCCGGCCAGGCCGTGCTGCCCGGGCGGCAGGCCGGTGCCGACCGAGGCCAGCGAGGTGGCGGTGGTGGACGGGAACCCGGCGGTGATCGGGGTGCGCCCGGCGGTCAGCGAGTTGAGGAACGGCGCCCAATCGGGGTTGGCCCGGATCAGCTCCCAGCCGAGGCCGTCGACCAGGAACACGCAGACCCGGTCGGCCGGCTCCAGCGGCAGCACGGGCCGGTAGCCGGGCACGCCGAGGCCCGCCGCGAGCGTGGGCAGCAGGTCGGAGAGGGCGGCGCTGCCGTAGCGCGGGACGGGGGCGGCGGCCGGGTCGAGCAGGTCGTAGTGGTCCTCGTGGTGCATGCCAGGCTCAGCCGTTGGCCACGGTCGCCTCGGACAGCGCCCGGGCGAACACCAGCGCCTGGGCGACCGTCTCCGGCCCGTCCCCGGCCTCGCTGACCCGCAGCGACAGGTCGTCGGCGGTGGCGGAGCCGGTGTAGCCGTGGTCCGCCTCGCAGTTGGGGTCGGAGCAGCCGGCCGGTTCCAGGTCGAGGCGCTGGACGGCGCCCCAGCCGATGGTGAGGACGACCTCGCGCGGCGGGGTGCCGGGGGTGTACGTCTCGGGGTTGGCGACCATGCGGCTGACCACCACGGAGGTGATCCGGTCGAGGCGGACCGTCTCGGTGGAGGTGGTGGCGTACGGGACGGGGGTGGCCGCGTCGCCGTTCTGCTCGTCGGTGTGGCTGACCACGAAGCGGGACGCGGTGAGCACCAGCACGGTGACGTGCCGACGGACCTCGTTGGCGTCGAAGGTGGTCTCCTGGTGCACCAGGTACGAGGTGATCGGCTCGGGGCCCACCGCGGACTCCACCGCCTCGGAGACCAGCGCCGGGTAGTAGCCGCTGCGCTCGATCGCGGACCGCAGGTCCTGCGTGGTGGTACCGGTCTTCGCCATATCTCCATCCTGGCATGTCCCGCCACTGCGGCGGGTGGCACTGCGCCGGGTCGCCCGGCCTTCACCGCACCGGGGGCCGCCCGGTCCTGCCGAGCGGGCAACCACGCAAGGTTACAGCGTGCTCATGGCGCGCGGTCCCAGATCGGTGCGGACCGGCAGCGGGGCGATCCGGACCCGGGCGCCGAGCACGGTCAGGCCGTGCGGGGCGACCACCACGGGCTCCAGGTCGACCGAGGCGACCTCGGGCAGGTCGTCGACCAGGCGGGAGACCCGCAGCAGCACCTCCTCCAGCGCGTCGGTGTCGACGGCCTCGGCGCCGCGCCAGCCGAACAGCAGCGGGGCGGCCCGGACCTCGCGGATCAGCTCGGCCACGTCCCGGTCGGTGGCCGGGACCAGGCGGTGGGCGACGTCGCCGAGCAGCTCGGCGGGGGCGCCGGCCAGGCCGAAGGAGAGGATGGTGCCGACGGCGGGGTCGACGGAGGCGCCGATCACGGTGTCCACGCCGCGCGGGGCCAGCCGCTGCACCACCAGTTCGGCCTGCGCGGCGCCGCCCAGCAGGGCGTCCAGCTCGCGGTGGGCGCGGCGCAGCTCGGCCTCGCCGGTCAGGTCGAGCCGGACGCTGCCCAGGTCGGGGCGGTGGCGCAGGTGCTCGGCGGTGGCCTTGAGCGCGACGGGGTAGCCGAGCGCGGCGGCGGCCCGGACCGCGCCGGCCTCGTCGGGGGCGGGCAGCGTCGGGCTGACCGGGATGCCGTAGTGGCCGAGCAGTTCGGCGGCCTCGGCGTCGGGCAGGGTGACCCGGGCGCCGCCGGCCTGGAGCCGGGCGGCGACCGCCTCCCGGCCGGCCAGGGCGCGCTCGACCAGGGCGCGGGCGGCGTGCTCGTCGACGCCGTCCAGTTCGGGGACCCGGGCGGTCTCCTCGGCCTCGGCGCTGCGCCGGCGCCACTTCGCGTACCGGACGGCGTCGGCCAGGGCGTGCACGGCGCGCTCGGGGGCCGGGTAGGCGGGCACTCCCCCGGCGCGCAGCCGGGCGACCAGGGCGGGCAGCGCGAGGTGGGCGAGCAGCAGCGGCTTGCCGAGTTCCCGGCCGCGTTCGGCGGCGTCCAGCAGGGCCCGGGCGATCTCCGGGGCGTCCTCGACCAGCTCGGGGGCCGGGTCGGGGCCGTGCACGCCGATCGGCGGGATGGCGACGGCGATCACGGCGTCGGTGTGCGGGTCGGCGAGCGCGGTCTCCAGGGCGACCCGGAAGTTCTCGCCGCCGGCGCCGGTGGTCAGGTCGACGGGGGTGCGGGGGCGCAGTCCGGCGCTCAGGCAGGTGTCGTAGGTGAGCAGGCCGAGCGAGTCGGAGTTGCCGACCACGGCGACCTTGTTGCCCCGGGGCAGCGGCTGTCCGGCGAGCAGTTCGCCGGTGTCGAAGAGTTCGGTGATGGTGTCCACCCGGATCACCCCGGCCTGCTGGAACAGCGCGTCCACGGTGCTGTCGCGCAGCCGGGTGGCGGCGGGCTGGACGGCGTGGCCGGGCGGCAGGCTGCCGGTGTGCCGGGCGCCCTTGAGCACCACGACGGGCTTGCTGGCGGCGAGCCGGCGGGCGATCCGGGTGAACTTGCGCGGGTTGCCGAAGGACTCGAAGTAGAGCAGCACCACCTCGGTGGCGGCGTCCTCCTCCCAGTACTGGAGCAGGTCGTTGCCGGAGACGTCGGCGCGGTTGCCGACCGAGGCGAACGAGGAGATGCCGGTGCCGCGCCGGTGCGCGGCCTCCAGCAGGGCCACGCCGATCGCCCCGGACTGGCAGAACACGCCGAACGGCCCGCGCGCGGGCAGCGCGGGGGCCAGCGAGGCGTTCAGCCGGTGCTCGGGGTCGGTGTTGACCAGGCCGAACGCGTTCGGGCCGATCACCCGCATGCCGGCCGCCCGGGCCTGCCGGACCAGCGCGCGCTGCTTGTCCCGCCCGTCCGGCCCGGTCTCGGCGTACCCGGCGCTCACCACCACCAGGCCCTGCACGCCGTGCACCCCGCACTCCGCGGCCGCGGCCGGGACGGACTGCTCGGGCACCGCGAGCACCGCGAGGTCCACCGGCCCGGGAACGTCCAGCACCGAGCGGTACGTCGGCACGCCCTCCAGCTCGGTGCCCGGCTCGGCGCCCCGGTTCACCGCGTACACCGGGCCGTCGAAGCCCGCGCGGGCGGCGCGCAGCAGCGCCCGGCCGACCGACTGCGGGTTGCGCGAGACGCCGACCACGGCGATCGAGCGGGGGGTCAGCAGGCGCTGCACGGAGCGGGCCTCGGCGCGGTGCTCGCGGGCGCGCATCACGGCGAGCGAGGCGGCGGTCGGCTCCAGGTCGAACTCCAGGTGCACCACGCCGTCGGCGAAGCTGCGCCGCTGGGTGTACCCGGCGTCGGTGAAGACCTTCACCATCTTCCGGTTCTCCGGCAGCACCTCGGCGGTGAAGCGGCGGATGCCGCGCTCCTGCGCGACCGCCGCGATGTGCTCCAGCAGCGCGGAGGCGATGCCCCGGCCCTGGTGCGCGTCCTGGACCAGGAACGCGACCTCGGCGTCGGTGCCGGTGGTGGACGGCATCCCGTCCTTGTCGATCCGGTCGTAGCGGACGGTGGCGACGAACCTGTCCCGCACCACCAGCGCCAGGCCGACCCGGTTCACGTAGTCGTGCTGGGTGAAGCGACGGACGTCCTTGTCGGACAGGTGCGGGTACGGGGCGAAGAAGCGGAAGTACTTGGACTGGTCCGAGACCTGCTCGTAGAACTCCACCAGCCGGTCGGCGTCGTCCTCGGTGATCGGCCGGATCCGGGCCGTCCCGCCGTCGCGCAGGAGGACGTCCGCCTCCCAGTGCTGCGGGTACCCGTTGTCCGCCGGTGCGCGCTCGTGCTCCACGCCCGCCAGCGTAGTCGTCGGCGAGCCTGGTGGCGCCAGGCGTGCCGGGCGCGGCACGCTGGGCCGTGCCGTCCCGCGCCACCGGGCCCGCGGTGCACGGCCGTGCAACACTGGTCTAGACAACCCTGCACCACCCTGCACCACGTGAAAGGCACCTCTCATGGCTGAGCGCCGCGTCACCATCGGTTGGGCCGAGGGCCTGCACGCCCGTCCCGCCTCCGTCTTCGTCAAGGCCGTCACCTCCACCGGCGTCCCGATGACCATCGCCAAGGAGGGCGGCACCCCGGTCAACGCCGGCTCCATGCTCGGCCTCCTCGCCCTCGGCGCGAGCGGCGGCGACACCGTCGTCCTCGCGGCCGACGCGGAGGGCGCCGACGCGGCGCTCGACCGCGTCGCCAAGCTTGTCCAGGAGGGCCTGGACGAGCTGCCCGCCGCGTAGGTAACGGCGAGAGCCGACATCAGGGGCCCGGGGAACTGTCGGGCACACGGGTCGTGCAATCCAGGGGCCCGGGAACTGTCGGGCACACGGGTCGTGCAATCCAGGGGCCCGGGGAACGGCGGGCTCGGGGCTGCTGGCGGTTCACTGCCGGTGCGTGCGGTGGCTTCGGGTTCTGTTACGGCGGCCCGAAGCAGCACGGACGCATCGCTGGGCTCCGGCCGTCAGCAGCTCGGACTCGCCGTTCCCCGAGCCCCTGAATGCGCGCCCTCTTCAGCTGCCGACGAGCGCCCACCCCTCCGCCTCGCGGCGGGCCCCCGGCAGTAGGAGGGGGACGGCGAGGAGCAGGGCCGCGCCCGCGAAGTAGGGGGCCCGGGTGCCCCACTGGTGGGCGAGCAGCCCGGCGAGGGCGGCGCCCGTCGCGCCCGCGGCGCTGAAGACGAGTTGGTAGGCCATGGAGACCCGGCCCAGCAGGTGGGAGGGGATCTGGGCCTGGCGGAGGGTCACTCCGCCGATCGCCCAGGCGAAGTCGGCGACGCCGTAGCCCGCGACGGCGAGGGCGGCGACCGCGGGGGCGGGGGCGAGCGCCAGGAGGAGTGCGCAGGCGGCCGAGCCGAGGACGCCGGTGACCATGGTGGTGCGGGCGCCCCAGCGGTGCAGCAGCCGCGGGGTGAGGGCGCTGCCGAGCAGCCCGCCGACGGCGAACGCGGCGACCAGCAGGGCGAATCCGGTCGGGCCGAGGTGCTGGCTCCGGCGCGCGTAGAGGACCAGGACGGCGATCAGCCCGGAGGCGACCGCCCCGGTGAGGCCGCGGGCGAGGCAGAGCCGGAACAGGACGGGGCGGCCGCGCAGCCAGCGCAGCGCTTCGGCGACCTGGCGTCCCAGCGGGGCCCGGGCGGGGAGCGGCGCCGCTCCGCCGGGGCGGAATTCGCCGCGCAGCAGGAGCACCAGGGCGGCCGCGACGGCGAAGGAGAGGCTGTCGACGGCGAGCGGGAGGACCGCGGCCAGTCCGAACAGGACGGCGCCGAGCGGGGTGCCGAGCAGGGTGTCGGTGATCAGGGCGCCGGCCTGCAGGCGGGAGTTGGCCCGGGCGCGCCCGGCGGGCGGGACGAGGGTGGGGACCATGCCGGACCAGCCCGCGCCGTAGACGACGTCCCCGGCGCCCAGCAGCAGCGCGGCGAGCACCAGCCAGCCGATCCGGACGGCGTCCGCGGCCACCGCGACGGCCAGCGCGCCGACCACGAGGGTGCGGGCGACGTCCGACCAGAGGAGCATCCGGCGGCGGTCGACCCGGTCGGCCCAGACCCCGGCGGGGAGGGCGAGCAGCAGCGAGGGCAGCTGTCCGGCCAGCGCGACCAGGGCGATCAGCCGGGCGTCGTCGGTGAGGCGGACGGCGAGCAGCGGGAGGGCGACGAAGCGCATGCCGTCGCCGAGGCTGGATATGGTGACGGACGCCCAGAGGGTGGGAAAGCCGCGCGAGAACATGAACGAAAATATCGTTCACATTTTCCGGTCGCGTCAAGACGCCCGCCCGCCCGGCACCGTACGAGGAGAGTGAGCCCGGCGTGTCCCCCCTGGTCCGCGAGCCGCAGCAGCAGCGCAGCCGCGAGAAGTTCGCCCGCATCCTGTCCACCGCGGCCCGGCTGCTGGAGACCGTGCCGTTCGACCAGCTCAGCACCAAGCAGATCGCGGCCGAGGCCGGGATGTCCGTCGGGGCGCTGTACCGGTTCTTCCCGGACAAGGAGGCGGTGCTCGAAACGCTGGAGCACAACTGGCTGGAGGGCGACCTGCGGCTGCTGGCCGCCGCCACCGACCCGGCGGCGGTGGCGGCCTGCGCGACGTCCGAGCAGTTCATCGCCCGGGTGGTCGAGGCGTACGCGAGCCGGTTCCGGACGCTGCCCGGCTACCGGCACGTGTGGTTCCACGTGGTGAAGGTCCCCTCGCTGGCGAGCTTGGGGGACGAGGTGGACCGGCGGATCGCCGAGCGCGTGCACGAGGTGCTGGTGGACTCGTTCGGGCTGGCCGACACGGCCGAGACCCGCCGCCGGGCGCACCTGGCCGTGGTGCTGGCCACGCGGATGCTCGGCATGGCGTTCCTGGAGGACCCGCAGGGCGACCCGGAGATCCTGGCGGACACCCCGCTGATGCTGGACCGGTACCTCTTCGCACCGGCCCGCACCACCACCGCCTCCGACTGACCCGCGTCAGCCCTTCACGCAGATCACCTGCTTGAGGTGCGCGACGACCTCGACCAAGTCCCGCTGCTGGGCGATGACCTTCTCGATCGGCTTGTACGCGCCGGGGATCTCGTCGACCACCCCGGAGTCCTTGCGGCACTCGACGCCCGCCGTCTGCGCGACGAGGTCCGCGGTGCTGAACCGCTTCTTGGCCGCGGTGCGGCTCATCTTCCGGCCCGCGCCGTGCGAGGCCGAGTTGAACGAGGCGGCGTTCCCCAGGCCCTTCACGATGTACGAGCCGGTGCCCATCGAGCCCGGGATGATGCCGTACTCGCCGGAGCCGGCCCGGATCGCGCCCTTGCGGGTGACGAGCAGGTCGACGCCGTCGTAGCGCTCCTCGGCCACGTAGTTGTGGTGGCAGGAGATCATCGGCTCGAACACGGCCCGGGCCTTGGGCAGTTCGCGGCGGACCGCGTCCTGGAACAGGGCCATCATCAGCGCCCGGTTGTGCTTGGCGTACTCCTGCGCCCAGAACAGGTCGGAGCGGTAGGCGGCCATCTGCGGGGTGTCGGCGATGAAGACCGCGAGGTCGCGGTCGATCAGGCCCTGGTTGTGCGGCAGGGACTGGGCGATCGACATGTGGTGCTCGGCGAGCTCCTTGCCGATGTTGCGCGAACCGGAGTGCAGCATCAGCCAGACCGCGCCGTCGTCGTCCAGGCAGAGCTCGATGAAGTGGTTGCCGCCGCCGAGGGTGGCCATCTGCTGGACGGCCCGCTCGCGCCGCCAGCGCACCTCGGGGGCGATGTCGTCGAAGCGCTGCCAGAAGTCGTCCCAGCCGGCGGTGGACAGGCCGTGCAGCCTGCGCGGTTCGACCGGGTCGGCGTGCAGGCCGCGGCCGACCGGGATGGCCTGCTCGATCCGGTGGCGCAGGCGCGACAGGTCGTCGGGCAGGTCCTTCGCGGTGAGCGAGGACTTCACGGCCGTCATCCCGCAGCCGATGTCGACGCCGACCGCGGCCGGGCAGACCGCGCCCTTCATCGCGATGACGGAGCCGACCGTCGCGCCCTTGCCCAGGTGGACGTCCGGCATCACGGCGAGGCCGTGCAGCCAGGGCAGCGTGCTGATGTTGCGCAGCTGCTGCATGGCCTGGCCCTCGACGGTGGCCGGGTCGGTCCACATCCGGATCGGGACGCGGACGCCGGGTACCTCGGTGTACGACATGGGGGTGCGACCTCCTGGGTCGGGTGGGTCCGGGGTGCCGCACGGAGGGGCCCGGTGCGGCGGCGGGGAAGAACAGGGGGCGGCCCGGAACGGGCCGCGGGCAGCGGACGGCACTGCGCGGAGGAACCGCTCAGGCGGTTCGGTACGAACAGCGGAAGGGCAGTCTCGGGGAGCGTCGTCGTGGCTCGACCCGCATGGTGACCGCCTCCTTCCGCACTCGTGGTCCGCGCGCCTGCCGCCCGGCCGGGGATATCTACCCACGGGGCGGCGGCGGCGCGCAAGGCATTAAAACGCCGGGGGTCCGGCGGGGCTGACGCCCCGTCGGACCCCCGGCGGACGGACTCAGTTGGCGACGACCGTGACGTCCCCGATGCCGAGCGCCTTGACCGGCTCGGCGATCACCGAGGCGTCGCCGACCAGCACGGTGACCAGCCGGTCCGGCGGGAAGGCGGCGACCACGGCGCGGGTGGCGGCCGCGGTGTCCAACTCGGCCAGCCTCCGGTAGAAGTCGGCCTGGTAGGTGTCCGGCAGGTACTGCTCGACCTGGTCGGCCAGGGTCGCGGCGACCGAGCCGGCCGTCTCGTACTTGAGCGGGGCGACGCCGACCAGGAACTGGACGGCCTCCTCCCGCTCGGCGTCGGTCAGGCCGCCGTCGGCCAGCGCGCGCAGGATGGTCCAGGTGTCCTGGAGCGCGGGCGCGGTGGACCCGGTGTCCACCGAGCCGCTGATCGCCAGCAGCCCGCGGCCGGAGCCGTCGGCGGCCGAGCGCAGCGCCTGGGCGAACGCCCGCACGCCGTAGGTGTAGCCCTTCTCCTCGCGCAGCACCCGGTCCAGCCGGGAGGTGAGGGTGCCGCCGAGGCAGTAGGTGCCGAGCACCTGCGCGGCCCACGCGGGGTCGTGCCGGTCCGGGCCGATCCGGCCGATCAGCAGCTGGGTCTGGACCGAGCCGGGCCGGTCGACGATGACCACCCGCCCGGTGTCGTCGCCGACCACCGGGCCGTGCGCGGCCGGCTCCCGGGCCTCGGCGCTCCACCGGCCCAGGGTGGACTCCAGCAGCGCGGCCAGGTCGACGCCGGTCAGGTCGCCGACCACCACGGCGGTGGCGGTGGACGGGCGCAGGTGGGCGTCGTAGAACGCCTTGACCGCGTCCCGGTCGATCCGCTTGACCGAGTCGGCGGAGCCGGCCCGCGGCCGCGACAGCCGGTCGTGGGCCGGGAACAGCTCGGCGTACAGCGCCTTGGCGGCCCGCCGGGCCGGGTTGGCCTGCTCGTGGACGATCTCGTCGAGGCGGTTGGCGACCAGCCGCTCGATCTCGTCGGCGGGCAGCGCGGGGGCGCGCAGCGCGTCGCCGAGCAGGGTCAGGCCGCGCTCCAGGCGGGAGGCCGGGACCTCCAGCGAGACCCGGATCGCCGGGTGGTCGGCGTGGGTGTCCAGGGTGGCGCCGGCCCGCTCCAGCTCGCCCGCGAACTCCTCGGCGGTGAGCGTGTCGGTGCCCTCGGACAGCGCCCGGGACAGGATCGAGGCGACGCCGTCCAGGCCCTCCGGCTCGGCGGCCAGCGGCGCGTCCAGCACCATGTCGACGGCGACCAGCTGCTGGCCGGGGCGGTGGCAGTGCAGCACCGTCAGGCCGTTGGCCAGGGTGAGCCGTTCGGGCGCCGGGAACGCCCACGGGGTGGGGGTGCCGGGCTGCGGCTGCGGGTGGAACTCCATCGCGGGGGTGTGGTCGCTCACGCCGCCGCCTCCTCGTCGTTCTCGTCGTTCGCGGTGCCGTCGTCGTCACCGGTGGTCGGCTCGTACACCAGCACGGCCCGGTTGTCGGGGCGCAGCCGGGCGGCGGCGACCGCCCGGACCTCCTCGGCGGTGACGTCGAGGACCTTCGGCAGCGCGGCGTTGACCAGCTTCGGGTCGCCGAACAGGACGGCGTAGCGGCAGAGTTCGTCGGCCCGGCCGGCCACCGTGGTGAGCCGGTCCAGCCACTCGCGCTCGATCTGCGCCTGGGCCCGCTCCAGTTCCTCGGCGGTGGGGCCCTCGGCGGCGAACCGGGCCAGCTCCTCGTCGACGGCGGCCTCGATCTGCTCCAGGGCGGCGTCGCCGCCGGCCTTGACGTCCAGCCAGCCGAGCGAGGGCGCGCCGGCCAGCCGCAGCAGGCCGAAGCCGGCCGCGACGGCGGTGCGGTCGCGGCGCACCAGCCGGTTGTACAGGCGGGACGACTCGCCGCTGCCCAGGATGGTGAGCGCCAGGTCGGCCGCGTCGGCCTCCCGGGTGCCGTCGTGCGGGAGCCGGTAGGCGGCCATCAGCGCGCGGGACGGGACGTCCTCGCGGATCAGCTCGCGCACCTCGCGGCCGATGGTCTCCGGCAGGGTGCCGTCGCGCGGCGGCTGCTTGCCGTCGTGGGCCGGGATCGAGCCGAAGTACTTCTCCACCCAGGCGACGGTCTGCTCCGGGTCGAGGTCGCCGACGATCGCCAGCACCGCGTTGTTGGGCGCGTAGTAGGTGCGGAAGAACGTGCGGGCGTCCTCCAGCGTCGCGGCGTCCAGGTCGGCCATCGAGCCGATCGGGGTGTGGTGGTAGGGGTGGCCGTCGGGGAAGGACAGCGCGGTGAGCTTCTCGAACGCGGTGCCGTAGGGCACGTTGTCGTAGCGCTGGCGGCGCTCGTTCTTCACCACGTCGCGCTGGTTCTCCATGGACGTCTCGTCCAGCGCGGCCAGCAGCGAGCCCATCCGGTCGGCCTCCAGCCAGAGCGCGAGCTCCAGTTGGTGGGCGGGCATGGTCTCGAAGTAGTTGGTGCGCTCGAAGCTGGTGGTGCCGTTGAGCGAGCCGCCGGCGCCCTGGACCAGTTCGAAGTGGCCGTTGTTGGAGACGTTCGCCGAGCCCTGGAACATCAGGTGCTCAAAGAGGTGGGCGAGACCGGTGCGCCCCTTGACCTCGTGCCGGGAGCCCACGTCGTACCACAGGCACACCGCCGTGACCGGGGTGAGGTGGTCCTCGGAGAGCACCACGCGGAGGCCGTTGGCCAGGCGGTGTTCGGTGATGGCGAGGCCGCTTGCGGGCGCGGGGTTGGCCATGCGGGGTCCTTCCCGTCGTCGGTTCCGGAGTGTTCCGGGCCGGGGGCGTGTGACGTCCCCCATTGTGGTGCAACGCCGGGTCCCGCCGTCAGGTGTCCGGCCACGGGGCGCGTTCGCCAGCGGCGGAAGCGGCCCGGGTGACGGGGGGTGTCCCACCGAGGGTCCACAATGGGGGGCGTTCACGCCCGCGTCCGCCCGTACCCATGTACCGCACGTACCGCAAGGGAGCCCCGCAGCGATGGCCCGCCGCAGTTCGCCCACCCCGCCGCCCGGTGACTTCGAGGAGCGCATCCTCGACGTCGATGTCGTGGACGAGATGCAGGGCTCGTTCCTGGAGTACGCCTACTCGGTGATCTACTCCCGGGCCCTGCCGGACGCCCGGGACGGCCTCAAGCCGGTGCACCGCCGGATCCTCTACCAGGCCAACGAGATGGGCCTGCGCCCGGAGCGCGGCCACGTCAAGTGCGCGCGCCTGGTCGGCGAGGTGATGGGCCGGCTGCACCCGCACGGCGACGCCTCGATCTACGACGCCGTGGTGCGCCTGGCCCAGCCGTTCTCGATGCGGCTGCCGCTGATCGACGGCCACGGCAACTTCGGCTCGCTCGGCAACGACGACCCGCCGGCCGCGATGCGCTACACCGAGTCCCGGCTGACCGCCGCGTCGATGTCGCTGGTGGAGTCGATCCACGAGGACACCGTCGACTTCGGCCCGAACTACGACGGCTCCGAGCAGGAGCCCCAGGTCCTCCCCTCGGCGTTCCCGAACCTGCTGGTCAACGGCGCCACCGGGATCGCGGTCGGCATGGCCACCAACATGCCGCCGCACAACCTGTCCGAGGTGGTGGCCGCCGCCCGGCACCTGATCAAGCACCCCGCGGCGGACCTGGACACCCTGATGCGGTTCGTCCCCGGCCCCGACCTGCCCACCGGCGGCCGGATCGTCGGCCTGTCCGGCATCCGGGACGCGTACGAGTCCGGCCGCGGCACCTTCAAGATCCGCGCCACCACCACGATCGAGAACGTCACCGCCCGCCGCAAGGGCATCGTGGTCACCGAACTGCCGTACACGGTCGGCCCGGAGAAGGTGATCGGGAAGATCAAGGACCTGGTCAACGCGAAGAAGCTCCAGGGCATCGCCGACGTCAAGGACCTCACCGACCGCGCGCACGGCCTGCGCCTGGTCATCGAGGTGAAGAACGGCTTCGTCCCCGAGGCGCTGCTGGAGCAGCTGTACAAGCTGACGCCGATGGAGGAGACCTTCGGCATCAACAACGTCGCGCTGGTCGACGGCCAGCCGCTGACGCTGGGCCTCAAGGAGCTGCTGGAGGTCTACGTCGACCACCGCTTCACGGTGGTCAAGCGGCGCAGCGACTTCCGCCGCCGCAAGCGCCAGGACCGGCTGCACCTGGTGGAGGGCCTGCTGGTCGCGCTCGTCGACATCGACGAGGTGATCGCGATCATCCGCAACAGCGACGACGCCGGCCAGGCCAAGGACCGGCTGATGGAGCACTTCGGCCTCTCCGAGACCCAGACCGCGTACATCCTCGACACCCCGCTGCGCCGGCTCACCCGGTTCGACCGGGTCGAGCTGGAGACCGAGCAGGCCAAGCTGCTCAAGGAGATCGCCGAACTGACCGAGATCCTGGAGTCGGACGGCAAGCTGCGCTCCGTGGTCTCCGCCGAACTCGCGGCCGTCTCCAAGCAGTTCGGCACCGAGCGGCGCACCGTGCTGCTGGAGGCCGGCGCGGTGCCGTCCGCCGCGCTGGCGGTGCCGCTGGAGGTCGCCGACGACCCGTGCCGGGTGCTGCTCTCCGCCACCGGGCTGCTGGCCCGCACCTTCGACCTGGAGCCGGTCACCGAGGAGTCGGCGGCCCGCGCCCGGCACGACGTGCTGGCCTCCGCCGTCCCCGCCACCGCCCGCGGCGACGTCGGCCTGGTCACCACGGCCGGCCGGGTGCTGCGGCTGCCGGTGATCGACCTGCCCGCGCTGCCCCCGGGCACCACGGCGCTGTCCGGCGGCGCGGCGGTCTCCGAGTTCCTCCGCCTGGAGGCCGACGAGCGGCCGCTCGCCCTGACCACCCTGGACGAGTCCTCCCCCGGCCTGGCGCTCGGCACCGTGCAGGGCACGGTCAAGCGGGTGGTGCCCGAATGGCCCGCCAACAAGGACGAGTTCGAGGTGATCGCGCTCAAGGACGGCGACGCCGTGGTCGGCGCGGTCGAGCTGCGCACCGGCGAGGAGGACCTGGTCTTCATCACCTCCGACGCCCAGCTGCTGCGCTACCCGGCGGCCCAGGTCCGCCCGCAGGGCCGCCCGGCCGGCGGCATGACCGGCATCAAGCTGGCCGACGGCGCGCGGGTGCTCTCCTTCACCGCGGTCGACCCGGCGCAGGACGCGGTGGTCCTCTCGGTGGCCACCGCCTCCGGCACGCTGGCCGGCGAGGAGCAGACCAGCTGGAAGCTCACCCCGTTCGACCAGTACCCGCGCAAGGGCCGGGCCACCGGCGGCGTCCGCTGCCAGCGCTTCCTGCGCGGCGAGGACGGCCTCGCCTTCGCCTGGGCCGGCCCGCTGCCCGCCCTCGGCACCAGCACCGCCGGCCGGCCCGTCGCCCTCCCGGAGCGCGACCCGCGCCGCGACGGCTCCGGCACCCCGGTGCCCTCGCCGATCGGGGCGGTCGGCAGCCGGATGTGACGGCGCGGGCCCCGTCCCGGGCCGGGGGAGCTGCGAGTCGAGGCGCACCGCGGCCGGGCCCGCCGCCCCCCGGCCCTGGACCCCCGGCCCTGGCCCCCCGGCCCTGGCCCCCGGCCCCTCGGGCCCCGGACACGCGCGCCGTCGGCCGGAGGAGTCGCAGGGCCTAGGGTGGGGCGGGTGAGCACCTGCACGACGCTGTCGCACGAACTGGCCGAGCCGTTGACCGCCACCGCGGCCACCGCCACCACCTGGCTGCTGGTCGAGCAGTCCGGCCCGTGGGGGGCGCGGGCGCTGACCGGCAGTCACCTCGACGCCGGGGTCGGCGCCGCGCTGGAGGCGGCCGCGGAGGGGACCGGCGTCCGGGTGGCGCTGATCCGCCGCCCGGGCCGGCACGCGGACGGCGACCTCGCGGCCCGGCACGAGGTGCTGGTCGCGCACACCTCCCCGGCCGACCCGTGGGTCCGCCGCGGGCACGTCGCCGACCCCGGCGAACTGCTCGCCCTCGACTTCGCCGCCCTCGGCGCGGGCGACCACGGCTCCTTCGGCGCCCCGCACGTCGGCGGCCCGATCGCCCTGGTGTGCACCAACGGCCGCCGCGACCGCTGCTGCGCGCTGCTCGGCCGCCCGCTGGCGGCGGACATCGCGGCGGCCGGCCACAGCGAGGCGTGGGAGGTCACCCACCTCGGCGGGCACCGCTTCTCACCGACCATGCTGGTGCTGCCGCACGGCTACGCGTACGGGCGGCTGACCGCCGAGTCCGCGAAGGAGGTGCTGGCCGCGACCGCCGCGGGCCACACCGTCCCGGCGCACTCCCGCGGCCGTTCGTACTGGCCGCGTCCCGCCCAGGCCGCCGAGCAGGCCGTCCGCGAGCTGGCGGCCGAGACCGCCGCCGACGCGCTGACCCTGCGGGTGTCCCCCGGCGGCTCGCCCTGGACGGTCGACGTCCAGCACGCCGACGGCCGGCACTGGCGGGCCACCGTCGCCGAGTCGTTCAGCGAGCCGCCGCGCCCCGAGAGCTGCGGCAAGGGCCCGGGCACCCCGTCCCGGATGGACGTGGTCGCGCTGGAGGCCGTGGCCCGCTGATCGGGCGGGTGGCCGGTCCGGGACGGCGGGGGGGCCGGGCGGCCGGGCGGCGGGCGGTCACTCCTCGGGCAGGGTGAAGCAGACCGCGGTGCCGCCTCCGGGGGCGTCGTCCAACCAGACCGCGCCGCCGTGCCGTTCGACGATGCGGCGCACGATGGCCAGTCCGGCGCCGGAGCCGCCGCCGTGCTCGGCCGTCCGGTGCAGCCGGCGGAACAGCCCGAACACCAGCTCGCGCTGGGCGGCCGGCACGCCGATCCCGTTGTCGCGGACCACCACCGTCTCCCGCTCCGGGCCGCCGTCCGGGCCCGGCCTGCGCTCCACCGTGACCTCGACGGTGCGCGGCCCGTCCGCGCGGGCGTACTTGGCGGCGTTCACCAGCAGGTTGACCAGGACCTCCTGGAGCCGGTCCGGATCGGCGTGGACGACCGGGAGGTGCCCGCGCAGGAGCCGGACGCGCTGCTCGGCGAGCCGGGGCCCGGCGATCTCCAGGGCGTGCTCCAGGGCCTCGGCGAGCGGTACCGGGACGCGGTGCAGCCCGACCTCGCTGACCTGGGAGTAGCGCAGCAGCGAGTCGAGCAGGCCGTCCATCCGGACGGTCAGCCGGCGCACGGTGTCCAGGTGGCGGCGGCCGGCCCCGTCCAGGGCGTCGCCGACGTCCTCGATGACGAAGCTGGCCGCGTTGGAGATCCCGCGCAGCGGCTCCTTGAGGTCGTGGGCGGCGGCGTGGGCGAAGGCGTCGAGGTCCGCGTTGCTGCGTTCCAGCCGCTGGGTGAAGACCGCGGTCCAGGCGGCGTGCCGGGCCAGCAGCCCGGCGACCGCCCGGGCCACCTCGTGGGCGGCCGCCAGGTCGGTGCCGCTCCACGGCAGGCTGCGCCCCCGCACGGCCGCCCGGAACACCTCCGTGGAGCCGCGCGGCGTCAGCCGCTCGCCGCGCGGTCCCAGCCGGACGGGTACCGCGGGGTCGGTGGCCCAGCTGCGGGCGCCGGTCCGCTCCTCCCGCCACCAGGCGAGGAACCCGTCCCCCAGCGGCAGCAGCAGCACGCCCCCCGGGACGTGACCGTCACCGCCCGCCGCCGCGTCCGCGCCGACCGGCTCGCCGCACGCGTCGGCGAGTGCTTCCGCCAGCCGGTCGGTGTGCCACGTCTCGGTGGCCCGCAGGCCCGCGGCGACGGTCCGCAGCCGGGAGAGCGTCCGGGCGCCCGGGTCCGGGCCCTCGACGGTGGTCTGCCCGGCCTGGTCGACGACCAGGCCGTCCGCCTCGACCAGACCGGCGAACAGCCCGGCGAAGGCGTGCAGGGACGGGGCCCGTTCGTCGGGCGCCCCGCCGAGCAGGCCGTCGAGGGCGCCGCGGACCAGGTCGAGCGCCGCGGACCGCTCCCGGTCAGCGACCGCGGCGAGCTGCACGGACAGGGCGCTGCCGAACAGTTCGCAGGCCGCCCGCACGTCCGGCGACAGCCAGCGCGGCTCCTCGCCGTGGCAGGCGACCAGCCCCCACAGGGCGTCGTCGGAGAGCACCGAGACCGACATCGAGGAGCGCACGCCGATGTTGCGCAGGTACTCCAGGTGGTACGCGGAGACGGTGCGCAGCGCCGCGGCGGACAGGTCGAGGGGCGGGGCGCCGGCCTCGGCGCGGGCGGAGTGCAGCGCGGCGGTGCGGTCGTTGACGTCGCCGATCACCCGGATCCAGTTGTGCCGGTAGAGCCGCCGGGCCTGCGGCGGGATGTCGCTGGCCGGGAACCACAGCCCGAGCCAGGGCTCCAGGTGCGCGGCCCGGTCCTCGGCGACGACCTCGCCGGGCCCCTCGGCGTCCTCGAAGCGGTAGGCGACCACCCGCGAGTAGCCGGTGAGCAGCCGCACCTCGCGCACGGCGGCCTCGCAGCACTCCGCCACGGTGGCGCACCGCTGGATGCGCAGCAGCGCCTGCTGGACGCGGCGGGCGAAGCCCGGGCCGGCCTCGGACCGCTCGGCGCAGGGTTCGAGCTCCAGCACCAGCAGCCCGTCCCGGCGGTGCGCGCTGACGTCGAACGGGTGGGCGGCGCCGGCGGGACGGGCCCGGCCGGTGAGCAGCACGGCGGACTCCCCGGCGGCCCCGGCCTCGGCGAGCACCTCGGTGCCGACCAGGTCCCGGGCCGGACGGCCGACCAGGTCCGCGGCGGGGCGTCCCAGGTGGTCGGCGGCGTTGTCGGAGACGGTGCGGACGGTCCCGTCGAGCGGGTCGACCGCGATCAGCACGCCGAACGACTGCACGCCGCCGAGCAGGTGGATCGGCTCCCGGACGCAGTCGGCCAGGTCGAAGCCGCCGGGCGCGGCGGCCTCGGCCTGCTGCGCCCGCTCCGACAGCCACCCGTCCTCGGCCATGCCCGGTTCCCGTCCTCGGCCCGGCCGGGTCGGCCGCGCGGTCGGATCCACCCTAGGGCCTGTCCCCGGCCCCGCGTCGTCGCCCGGCGGGCCGCCACCGGCCGGGGGGCCTCCCGACGCGTGCAGCCCGGCGGGCCGGGCGGGGCTATCGTTGCGGGCGAGGTCCTCCCGCCGGAGGCGGGTACCGGGCGGAACGCGGAAGCCACGGACCGGTCCCGCCGCCGGCGTACAACGGGGCCGGGCGGAAAGAGAGAAGCCGTGACACGCCAACAGCCCCCCGACGAACCGGCGGGAACCGCTCCCCGCAGCGACGACGCCCCGCCGCCGCCCCGCGCGGCGCGGTCCGGGCACCCGGCGGACGGTGACTGGAGCGCGGGGCTGCACCGGATGTGGCGGCTCGCCCAGACCTCGACCGACGTGACGGCGCTCTCCGAGCAGCTGTACGACCTGCTGCTGGGCCAGCCGGGGGTGGTCGTGGTCTCGGGCACCCGGTTCGCCCCGTCCGGCGCCGCCCTGTACATGCGGTCCAGCAGCCGTCTCGACACCCGCCCCGAACGGGTGCTGGCTCCTCCCGGCGACGCCTGGAAGGGCGGGCCGGCCCCGGTGCCCGGCCTGGTCCGGAAGTTCACGCTGCGCTCCGAGCACGCGCGGGCCCGGCCCGAGTACGGGGTGTGGCGGGCGGCCGGGGCGGTGCGGGTGGTGGAGTGCGCGCTGGCGCTGGAGGAGGACGACTGGGCGGTGGTGTCCGTCGGCCTGGCCGCGGGCCGGTCCGCCCCGGCCCGGCTCGGCCTCCGGGTCGCCCAGGTGTGCGACGTGGTCGCCGCCTGCAACGACCGGATCGTGCAGGAGCGGGAGAACGCCCGGGTGCAGGCCCGGGACGCGCTGCTCGCGGAGGCGTCGCTCCAGATGGACGCCTCGCTGGAGGTCGAGGAGACCCTCCAGCGGGTGGCCCGGATGACGGTGCCCGCGGTGGCCGAGGGCTGCCTGGTGCACCTGTGCCGGCCCGGCGGGCTCGCGCTGGTCGCCTCCGCGCACCTGGCGGCGGGCGCGCAGCGGCGGTTCACCGCGGCGGGCGAGGACGGGAACTGGGTGGACGACGTCCTGCCGAAGCTGTCCGCGCTGCGCGAGGGCACCGTCCTGAGCGGCGGGGAGCTGGCGGGCACGCCCTTCGGCCCGGCCTCCGAGGTGGCCGCCCGGGCGGTCACGGTGAACCCGCTGCGGGCCCGGGGCCGGCTGCTGGGCACCGTCACCTTCGTCTACGAGCGCGACCCGTCCCGCCTGCCGCCGCCGCTGTTCCTGGCCGACCTGGCGCTGCGGGCCGCGCTGGCGATCGACAACGCGACGCTGTACGAGGAGCGCCGGCAGCACGTGGTCTCGCTGCAGCAGCACCTGCTGCCGGCCGTCCTGCCCACCGTGCCGGGCGTGGAGCTGGCCGCCGCCTACGAGGTCGGCGACGCGGCCCTGGAGGTGGGCGGCGACTTCTACGACGCCGTCCCCGGCCGGCACTCGTTCTCCCTCCTGGTGGGCGACGTGTGCGGCCGCGGGGCCGAGGCCGCCGCGCTCACCGGCCTGGCCCGGCACACCCTGCGCACGCTGCTGGAGGACGACCTGCCGCCCGCCGCGGCGCTCACCCGCCTCAACCGCGCGCTGCGGACGGCCGCCTCCCAGAAGTTCGTCACCGGCGTGGTGCTGTCGCTGGTCCCGGCCCCGGACGGCGCCTTCGCGGCCCGGATCGCCAACGCCGGCCACCCGCAGGCGCTGGTGCTGCGCGCGGACGGGACGGTCGCGCCGCTGGGCGGCACCGGCGGGCTGCTGCTCGGCGTGGTCGACGACTACGAGCTGGCGGAGACCACCGACGTGCTGCGCCCCGGGGACACCGCGGTGCTGCTGACCGACGGGATCACCGAGTCCCGCTCACCCGACGGGGCGTTCTTCGAGGACCGGCTCTCCGCCGCCCTCGGCGCGCTGGCCGGACTCCCGCCGGCGGGGGTGGTCACCGGGCTGGCCCGGGCGGCGATCGGCTTCGGCCGGGGCTCGGCGGACGACATGGCCGTCCTGGCGATGCGGGTGGCGTCCGGGACGGAACCGGACCGGAACGAGGAGGGGGAAGCGTCGTGACGGCGATGGCCGAGGGACTGGTGCTCGTGGTCGAGGACTCCGAGGACGACATGGAGGCGGTGGCGCGGGCCCTGGGCCGCTCGCACCCGCTGGTCCGCCTGGAGTTCGCCGGACGGGCGGACGCCGTCCTCGGGCGGCTGCTCGACCCGGCGGCCGAACGGCCGCGCCTGGTCCTGCTCGACCTCAACCTGCCCGGCTACAGCGGCCACGACCTGCTCGGCGACCTCCGGGCCCACCCGGAGCTGGCCGGGCTGCCGGTGGTGGTCTTCACCTCCTCCACCGCCCCCGCGGAGGTGGACGCCTGCTACGCCGCCGGGGCGGACAGCTACATCTTCAAGCCGCTGAACTTCGAGCTGTTCCGGACCGTGCTCGGCAGCACCGTCGACTTCTGGCTCGGCGAGGTCCGGTCCGGCTGACCCGGGCCGGAACTGACCCGGGCCGGGGCGCAGGGACCGGACGTCCGGTCCCCGCGCCCCGGCCCGGGGTGCGTTCCTAGGCGGCGCCCGCGCCCGTCAGGGCCCGCACCTCCAGCTCGGCGAAGCCGTCCTCGTCCGGCGGCTCCCGGTCCAGGACGGTGCCCAGCCAGCCGGCCAGGAAGCCGAGCGGGATGGAGACCAACCCCGGGTTCTCCAGCGGGAACCAGTGGAAGTCCAGGCCCGGCAGGACGGCGGTCTTCGCGCCGGAGACCACCGGCGAGAACAGCACCAGCACCACCGCCGGGACGAGACCGCCGTACACCGACCAGACCGCGCCGCGGGTGGTGAACCGCTTCCAGAACAGCGAGTACAGCAGGGTCGGCAGGTTGGCCGAGGCGGCCACCGCGAAGGCCAGGCCGACCAGGAAGGCCACGTTCAGCTTCTGCGCGAACAGGCTGAGCACGATGGCGAGTCCGCCGATCACCACGGCCGAGATCCGCGCCGCGATGACCTCCTCGCGCTCGGAGACCTGCCGCCGCTCGGGGCGCCGCCAGGCCCGCGCGTAGAGGTCGTGGGCGAAGGCCGCGGAGGAGGCCAGCGTCAGCCCGGCCACCACGGCGAGGATGGTGGCGAAGGCGATCGCCGAGATCACCGCGAACAGCAGCAGGCCCCAGGTGGACTCCGGCCCGCCGCCGAGGTCGAGGGCCAGCAGCGGGACGGCCGTGTTGCCGGCCGGGTTGGCGGCCCGGACGGCCTTCGCGCCGACCACCGCGCCGGCCCCGAGGCCGAGCACGATCGCCATCAGGTAGAAGCAGCCGATCAGGCCGATGGCCCACATCGTGGAGCGCCGCGCGGCCCGCGCCGTGGGCACGGTGTAGAAGCGGCTGAGGATGTGCGGCAGGCCCGCGGTGCCGAGCACCAGCGCCAGGCCGAGGCTGACGAAGTCGAGCCGGCTGACCAGGCTGGAGCCGTACCGCAGGCCCGGTTCCAGGTACCTGTCGCCGACGCCGCTGTGCCGGGCCGCGGTGTCCATCAGCGCGCCGAGGTCGCCGTGGAAGCGGGCCACCACCAGCACCGTGAGCAGCACCGAACCGGCCACCAGCAGGAAGGCCTTGACGATCTGGATCCAGGTGGTGGCGCGCATCCCGCCGACCGTCACGTAGACGATCATCAGGCCGCCGACGCCGACGATGGTCCAGCCCTTGGCGGCGCCGCTGTCGGTGCCGAGCAGCAGGGCGACCAGGCTGCCCGCGCCGACCATCTGCGCGATCAGGTACATCAGGGTGACGACCATGGACGCCAGGCCGGCCGCGGCGCGCACCGGCCGCTGGCGCATCCGTAGCGCCAGCACGTCGGCCAGGGTGTAGCGGCCGGCGTTGCGGACGAGTTCGGAGACCAGCATCAGCACGACCAGCCAGGCGACCAGGAAGCCGATGCTGTAGAGCACGCCGTCGTAGCCGTACAGCGCGATCAGGCCGGTGACGCCGAGGAAGGACGCGGCGGAGAGGTAGTCGCCGGAGAGGGCGAAGCCGTTCTGCAACGGCGAGAAGTCGCGGCCGCCGGCGTAGAAGTCCTCGGCGGCGTGGCCGCGGCGGCCGACCCAGACGGTGATGGTGAGCGTGACGGCGACGACGACGGCGAACAGCGCCACCGCGAGGCCGTGGCTGGGGTGTGGGGTCATCGCAGTTGGTCCTGGGTGTCCCAGCGCAGTTCGAGGGCGGCTCGGTCGCGCTTGGTGCGGGCGTTGCGGGCGTAGAGCCAGGTGAGCAGGAAGGTCGAGGCGAACTGGCCGAGGCCGAGCAGCCAGGCCAGGTTGAGCGGCCCGGCGACCCGCTGGCGCATCAGGTCCGGCGCGAACGCCTGGGCCGCGACGAACAGCAGGTACCAGGCCAGGAACCCGGCGCTGGCCGGGAACACGAAGGAGCGGTAGCCGCGCCTGATCTCCTGGAACGCCTCGCTGTCCTGGACGCTCCGGTAGACCTCCCGGCCGACCCGCTCCTCCGGCGGTGCCGGTTCCGCGGCCCGCCGCTGCGCCACCACCCGGGGTCGGGAGGGGGCCGCGGCCCACCAGTCGACTCTCTCCTGCTGCGCCACAGCCGACACCTCATCATTTCGGTCACCAGGACCGAACCATGATGGAGCGTCACAAACCAGACCACGAAACCCGTGCAGATACGTTCACCCGAACCAGCTAACCGGACGTCGGTTCACGAACCGTCGGAAATTCCATGCTTGAAGGCGTACGCCACGGCCTGGGCGCGGTCCCGTACCGCTGTCTTGGCGAAAAGGTTGTTGATATGTGTTTTCACCGTCGCGGGGCTGACGAACAACCTTCCGGCGATCTCCGCGTTGGACAGGCCGGCGGCGATCAGCGCCAGCACCTCGGCCTCGCGCTGGGTCAACCCGTCCGGCAGCGCGGGGCGCCCGGCCGGCTCGGTCCTCGGCTGCGATCCCGTCTGCGGTTCCGTCTGCGGTCCCGGCCGCGACTGCGCGGCGGGCCCGGCCGGGGCCGACAGCCGTTCCAGCAGCCGCAGTTGGACCTGCGGGGAGAGCCCGGCCGCGCCCGAGCGGACGTCCGCGACCGCGCGGGCGATCTCCTCCGCCCCGGCGTCCTTGGTCAGGAAGCCGCGGGCACCGGCCTGCAGCGCCGAGAACAGCGAGTCGTCGTCGGCGTAGGTGGTGAGCACCACCACCTCGGTGGCGGGGTGGTCGGCGCGGATCCGGCGGGTCGCCTCCACCCCGTCGCAGCGCGGCATCCGCAGGTCCATCAGCACCACGTCGGGGGCGTGTTCGGCGACCAGCCGCAGCGCCTCCTCGCCGTCCGGCGCCGAACCGACCACCGTGATGCCCGGCAGCAGGCCGAGCAGCATCACGATCCCCTCCCGCACCACGGTCTGGTCGTCGGCGACCACCACCCGGATCGGTCCGTCCGTCACGTCGGCACCCGCAGCAGCACGCGCCACCCTCCCTCCTCGGGGCCCGCCAGCAGTTCGCCGCCGAGCAGTTCCGCGCGTTCGCGCATCCCGAGCAGACCGTACCCGCTCCCGCTGTCGCCCAGCACCGGGTGCGCCCCGCGCGGCGCACCGGAGTTGCGCACCCGCAGCTCCACCGCGCCGTCCAGGTAGCCGAGTCGGACGTCCACCCGGCCGCCGGGCGCGTGCTTGCGGGCGTTGGTCAGCGCCTCCTGGGCGACCCGGCGCACGGCCAGCCCGGCCTCGGCGGGCAGCGGCCGGGGCACCCCGTCGACGGTCAGCCCGGCCCCGGACTGGGCGGCCAGCTCGGCCACGAACTCGGCGACGGGGGCGAACTCGCCGCGCAGCGCGGACAGCGCCTGCCGGGTCTCGGTCAGCCCGTCCTGCGCCATCCGCCGGGCGGCGACCACCCGTTCGCGGATCTCGGCCCGATCGGCCCCGGCGTCCAGCATCAGCCGGGCCGCCTCCAGGTGCACCAGCTGCGCGGACAGGCTGTGCGCCAGCACGTCGTGGATCTCCCGGGCGATCCTGGCCCGTTCGGCCAGCGCCGCGGACTCCGCCTGCGCGGCCTGCGCGGCCCGCTCCTGGGCGAGCAGGGCGCGCTGCGCGGAGCGGGCCTGGCCGTCCAGCCGCAGCAGGTAGCCGAGCAGGCCGATGCCGCCCGAGACGGCCAGCATCACCAGCAGCGAGTCGCCCGAGCCGAGGCCGTAACTGGCCAGCGCCGCCCCGGCGGTGAGCAGCCCGGCGGCCAGCGGCAGCCGGATCACGGAGAGCACCGCGAGCCCGCACCAGATCACCGAGGCGAGGGTGTCGGCCCCGCCCTCGTGGGCCAGCCCGGCGGTGGCCAGCAGCCCGGCGGCGCAGCCCAGCGCGGGCCACAGCCGCCGGGCCCGGCAGGCCAGGAACCAGCCGGTGGACAGGGCGACCGCGGCCGCGATCCAGCCGACCGGGGGCAGCAGCCGCCAGCCGGAGTACCGCTCTTCGGCGAAGGTGCCGAGGACCACGGCGCCCAGCATGACGGCCCGGCTGCAGAACGACAGCACCAGCCGGGCCCGGCTGGCGTGCTCCCGGAGCGGCACGTCCCCGGCGGGCCACCCGGTCCAGCGCTCCAGCGTGCTCACCTGCTGATCCTCCCTCGACGGTGGTGCCGCCGACCCCCGTTGCGGGGGCCGGCGGCGGGTGTCCGGCCCGGCGTCGGTGCGCCGGGCGGTACGGCGGGCTGCGCGTCAGGCGGCCAGGCCGTGGTGCTGCTTGCCGCCGCCGTCCAGCTGCCGGGCCCGCCACTGCAGGGCCGCCGAGCGGACCAGCAGCAGCAGGGCCAGCGACAGCAGCAGCACGCTGCCGGACTGGTGGACGTGCAGCGCGCCGCCCACCCCGTACCAGGCGATCCGGACCAGGATCGCGCCGACCCAGGCGAACACCGTGACGGTGGTGCCCCGGCTCCACAGCACGCCGTCCGTCTCGCGCCAGATCCGCACCGTCCAGCCCCAGGCGCAGCCCATGCCGGCGGTGGTGAGCATCGAGCCGATCAGCAGGGCGGTGGCGGCGGTCCGGTGCTGCGGGTCGATCAGCACCGGGTCGCGCAGCGCGACGGCGGCGAGCACCAGCGGCAGCAGCCAGAAGCGGCGTTCGGTGTCCAGCCGGCGGGCCCGCAGCTGCCGGCCCACCACCAGGACGATCACGGCGGCGGCGATCAGGACGTCGGACAGGGCGGTCATTTCGGGTGCCTCCCGGGCGGGGTGGTTTCGACACCCCGAACGCTACGGAGCCGGCGCCCGCCGGTCCTCGGAGCGGGGGTTGATCCGCAGCGCGGAGGGCTCTCCACCCTGGGGTGGAGAGCCCTCGTGCGCGGGGCCGCCCGGCGGCGCCGCGGCCGGTCCGCCGCGGGGTCGCTCAGGCGTCGATCCGGGACCGGTCCAGGGTGGCCGCCGAGTCGACGATGAACTCCCGCCGCGGGGCGACGTCGTTGCCCATCAGCAGGTCGAAGGTCTTCTCGGCGGACTCCAGGTCGCCCAGGTTGATCCGGCGCAGGATCCGGTGCCGCGGGTCCATGGTGGTCTCGGCCAGCTGGTCGGCGTCCATCTCGCCGAGGCCCTTGTAGCGCTGGATCGGGTCCTTCCAGCGCAGCCCCTTGCCCTGGAACTGGAGCAGGGTGCGCCGCAGTTCGGCGTCGGAGTAGGTGTAGTGGTACTTCTCCTGGCCGCGCTTGGGGTTGGTCAGCTCGATCCGGTGCAGCGGCGGCACCGCGGCGAACACCCGGCCCTGCTCGACCATCGGCCGCATGTAGCGGTGGAACAGCGTCAGCAGCAGGGTGCGGATGTGCGAGCCGTCGACGTCGGCGTCGGCCATGAAGATGACCTTGCCGTAGCGGGCCTGGTCGATGTCGAACGTCCGGCCCGAGCCCGCTCCTATCACCTGGATGATCGAGGCGCACTCGGCGTTCTTGAGCATGTCGCTCACGGACGCCTTCTGGACGTTCAGGATCTTGCCGCGGATCGGCAGCAGCGCCTGGAACTCCGAGTTGCGGGCCAGCTTGGCGGTGCCGAGCGCGGAGTCGCCCTCGACGATGAACAGCTCGCTGCGGTCCACGTCGTCGCTGCGGCAGTCGGCCAGCTTGGCGGGCAGCGAGGAGGTCTCCAGCGCGGTCTTGCGGCGCTGCGCCTCCTTGTGCTGCCGGGCCGCGACCCGGGTGCGGGCGGCCGCGACGACCTTCTCCAGCACGGCCCGGGCCTGGAGCTTCTCGTCCTTCTTGGCGGAGGTCAGGAACGCCTTCAGCTCCTTGGCGACCACGGCCGCGACGATCCGGTTGGCCGCCGAGGTGCCGAGCACCTCCTTGGTCTGCCCCTCGAACTGCGGCTCGGCCAGCCGGACGGTGATGACCGCGGTCAGGCCCTCCTGCGCGTCGTCCTTGGTGATGTCGTCCTCGGCGACCCGCAGCAGCTTGGCGGCCCGCAGCGCCTCGTTGACGGACTTGGCGAGCTGCCGCTCGAAGCCGGTGACGTGGGTGCCGCCCTTGGGGGTGGAGATGATGTTGACGAAGGAGCGCTGGGTGGTGTCGTAGCCGGCGCCCCAGCGCAGCGCGATGTCCACCCCGAGCTCGCGGGTGACCTCGGTGGGGGTCATGTGCCCGAGCTCGTCGAGCACCGGGACGGTCTCCTTGAAGGTGCCCTCGCCGCGCAGCCGCAGCACGTCGGAGATCGGTCGGTCGGGGGCCAGGAACTCGCAGAACTCGCTGATCCCGCCGTCGTAGCGGAAGGTCTCCTCGGCGACCTGCTCGCTCTCGGTGAGCCGCTCGTCGCGCACCACGATGGTCAGGCCGGGCACCAGGAAGGCGGTCTGCCGGGCCCGGCTGTGCAGCGACTCCAGCGAGAGCCTGGCGTCCTTGAGGAAGATCTGCCGGTCCGCCCAGTAGCGGATCCGGGTGCCGGTGCGGGTGCGGGCGAACTTGCCCCTCCTGGTCATCCCGCTGCCGGCCTCGAACGCCGCGTCCGGCCCGTCCCCGGCGTACCGGCCGGGGGTGCCGCGCCGGAAGCTGATCGCGTGGGTGGCGCCGGAGCGGTCCACCTCGACGTCCAGCCGGGCGGAGAGCGCGTTGACCACCGAGGCGCCGACGCCGTGCAGACCGCCGGAGGCCGCGTACGAGCCGCCGCCGAACTTGCCGCCCGCGTGCAGCTTGGTCATCACCACCTCGACGCCGGACAGCCCGGTCTTGGGCTCCACGTCCACCGGGATGCCGCGCCCGTTGTCGCGGACCTCGACCGAGCCGTCCTGGTGCAGCAGCACCTCGATCCGGTCGCAGAAGCCGCCCAGGGCCTCGTCCACCGAGTTGTCGATGATCTCCCACAGGCAGTGCATCAGGCCGCGGCTGTCGGTCGACCCGATGTACATGCCCGGCCGCTTGCGGACCGCCTCGAGCCCCTCGAGGACGAGCAGATGCCGCGCGGTGTAGTCGGACCCGCCCTCACCGGTCACCAGAGAGGACGGGCCGGTCTTTTCTCCACTCACGCTCTGCACTCCTCCATGACGTTGACGGACACCCCCGCATGCTCTCAGCAACTGAGATCCGGGCCGCTGGGGCCCGCGCGCTCTGTACGCGCTGCGCGAACACGATTCCCGCCTCGGAGGCGGTTACCAGCCTGCCATCTCCTGCCGACACCACGGGTCCTGGCGGATCGGGGCGGCCGGGGAGGGCTGCGGAGCTGCTGCGATGCGGTGCAACGGGTTCCAGGACGGGGCTTATGCTCCAACCCAGCGGAGGATTATGCTACGCGGACCTCGCCCCCCGGCCCGGTCGGGAGTTCGAGGTGATCGGCCGGCCACGGGAATCGGTACGCATGAACCATCGTTGCCCGGGGCACGTCCTCATCAAGACGACGGCAGAATCCTCCAAGAGAAAAGCCACGAGCGGGAACGAATTCGACCTGGTTGGATGTTGATCCTGGTACACAGCTCGTCGAGCTAGAGAAGAGGCGACGTGACTACTGTTCTGACCCCTGCGAGCCCGCTGACCGCGGCAGACCGCTGCGACCGTTGCGGCGCTCAGGCTTACCTGCGCGTCGTCCTCTCCAGCGGCGGAGAGCTGCTGTTCTGCGCCCACCACGGGCGCAAGTTCGAGCCCGAGCTCAAGAAGATCGCCGTGGAGATACACGACGAGAGCGACCGCCTCTCCGGTACGCCGGCGGCGGCCGAGGAGGGGGAGCGCTGACGCTCCCGCTCCACCGAGCTGCCTGAAACGGCCGGGTGGCCCACCCCTCCCAGGGGCGGGCCACCCGGCCGTGGCGTTCCCGGGCCCCGGCCCGGTCCGCGCTCACAGCACCTCGTGCACGGCCTCCGAGACGGCCGCGATCCGGGTGTACACCCCGGGGTGCTCGGCCTCCGCGCAGCCCGCGCCCCAGGAGACCAGCCCGGCCAGCCGCCCGGCCACCAGCAGCGGCCCGCCGCTGTCGCCCTGGCAGGCGTCCTTGCCGCCCCGCTCCTCGCCCGCGCACACCATGCTGCGGGCGTCGTACGCGCTGTCCGAGCCGCCCGGGTAGGCGCGGCCGCAGACCTCGTCCGAGATGACCGGCACGGTGACCTGGCGCAGCGTGTTCGAGTAGCTGCCGTTGCCCCGGGTGTCGCCCCAGCCGAACACCGTGGCCGGGGTGCCCGCCGCGTACGGCTCGGTCTCGCCCGGGCCCACCATCTCCAGCACCGGCCGGCCGTCCTGCGGCTCGGCCAGGGTGAGCACCGCCACGTCCCGGGTGTTCGCGGTGAAGCTGTAGCCCGGGTCGATCCACACCCCGCGCACCGCCACCTCCCGCCCCGCGCTGCCCCGCAGGTCGTCCCGCCCGACGATCACCCGCAGCCCGGGCCGGTCGGTCGGCCGGGCCGTGGTCTCGTCGTAGAAGCAGTGCGCCGCCGTGACCACCTTGGTCGGGCTGATCAGCGCCCCGCCGCAGAACTGCCCGGAGCGGGCCGAGCCGAACTGCTGCCGGCTGGCCAGCGCCACCATCCACGGGTGGTCCCCGGTGCTGGCGCCGGTACCGCCGATGATCCGCCGCTGCGCGACGGCCGGCCCGGCCGCGCCCAGCGCGACCAGCGGGGCGGGCAGGGCGGCCAGGGCGACGAGCGCGACCGCCCGGCGGCGGAGCCGAGGCGCGAACGTGTCCAGGATGGGCACCGGTTCTCCAGGGGGTTCGGCGAGCTGGGGAGGCGCTCCGAACGGGTCCGAGCCGGTCCGGACGGAGCTGCGACAACCTGCCCAGCGTAGTCACCCCCTGACCCGCCGTGCCCGCACCGGGCCCGCCCACCACTCCATCAGGCGACCCCCGGACACGCGAACGGGCCCCTCCGCCGGTGGCGGAGGGGCCCGTCCAGGTGACGCGGGCCGACCGGGGTCAGTCCAGGTAGTCGCGCAGCACCTGGGAGCGCGACGGGTGGCGCAGCTTCGACATGGTCTTCGACTCGATCTGCCGGATGCGCTCGCGCGTCACGCCGTAGACCTTGCCGATCTCGTCCAGCGTCTTCGGCTGGCCGTCGGTCAGGCCGAAGCGCATCGAGACCACGCCCGCCTCGCGCTCGGACAGCGTGTCCAGCACCGAGTGCAGCTGCTCCTGGAGCAGGGTGAAGGAGACCGCGTCGGCCGGGACGACCGCCTCGGAGTCCTCGATCAGGTCACCGAACTCGCTGTCGCCGTCCTCGCCGAGCGGGGTGTGCAGCGAGATCGGCTCGCGGCCGTACTTCTGGACCTCGATGACCTTCTCGGGGGTCATGTCGAGTTCCTTGGCCAGCTCCTCCGGGGTGGGCTCGCGGCCCAGGTCCTGGAGCATCTGGCGCTGCACGCGGGCGAGCTTGTTGATGACCTCGACCATGTGCACCGGGATGCGGATGGTGCGGGCCTGGTCGGCCATGGCGCGGGTGATCGCCTGCCGGATCCACCAGGTGGCATAGGTGGAGAACTTGTAGCCCTTGGTGTAGTCGAACTTCTCGACCGCGCGGATCAGACCGAGGTTGCCCTCCTGGATCAGGTCCAGGAAGAGCATGCCGCGGCCGGTGTAGCGCTTGGCCAGCGAGACCACCAGGCGGAGGTTGGCCTCCAGCAGGTGGTTCTTGGCGCGGCGGCCGTCCTCGGCGATGATCTCCAGCTCGCGCTTGAGCTTCGGGGCGAGCTTGTCGGCCTGGCTCAGCTTGTCCTCGGCGAACAGGCCGGCCTCGATCCGCTTGGCGAGCTCGACCTCCTGCTCGGCGTTGAGCAGCGGGACCTTGCCGATCTGCTTGAGGTAGTCCTTGACCGGGTCGGCGGTGGCGCCGGCCACCGCGACCTGCTGGGCCGGGGCGTCGTCCTCGTCGTCGTCCGAGAGCACGAAGCCCTGGTCGGTCTCCTCCTCGGCCTCGCCCTCCTTGCCGTCGCCGGGCAGGGCCACGTCCTCGAGGAGCTCCTCCTCGCCGATGACGTCCTCTTCGCCGGCCTTGGCACCGGGCTTGGCGGCCGCGGCGGTCTTCTTGGCAGCGGTCTTCTTCGCGGGGGCGGCCTTCTTGGCCACCGCCTTCTTCGCCGGGGCGGCGGCCTTCTTGACCGCGGCCTTCGCCTCGGCGACCTCGATGGTCTCGACGCCGACCTCGGCGCCGGCCACCGCGGCCACCGAGACCGACGGGGCCACGGTCGCCGCGGGGGCGATCCGGACCGGGGGCTTGGTCTGGGCGACCGGCGTGCGGGTGGTGACCGCCTTGGTCGCGGTGCGCTTGGTGGTGCTCTTGGCCGCGACGCTCTTGCGCTTGGCGCCGGCCGGCTCGGCCGCGCTGACCATCAGCTCCACCCCCTCCTCAATCAGCACCTGGTTGAGGCTGCGCATGACGTTCTTCCACTTGGTGACCGGGATCTGGTCCGCCTCGAACGCGTGGCGCACGTCGTCACCGGCGATCTGCCCCTGGGCCTTGCCCCGCTCGATGAGCGCCAGCAGTGCCGCGGACTCGGCGATCTCGGGGGGAAGGGAACGGGATGTGCTGGCCGACACGAACAACCTCTCGGACGATGAGTGGACACGAACCCGCGCCGACCGGCCCGACTGCTCGGGCTCGGACGGGTGGACGGTGACCGGGGTCTGCAGGACGGCAGCAGCGCCGCGGACCATCACAGCCAGCTGGCTTGTGGTGATATTCCGGAGCTGCTTCCGCTCCGTACACATCGCTGCCGCCCCTCAAGTGTTACGCATGCCCGTCGTGGCGCCCGTCACACCACCCGAGGGCCGGTGCGGGCAGCCCCCGAGCGGCCTATCCGCAGGGTCGGAGCGGCCTCGTGGGCGGCGTCGCACCGGCCCGGGGACGGTCGGTCGGACGGCCGGGCTCCGACGTGCCGATGCGCCGCCGCGCCGATGTGCCGATGGCCCCTCGGCTGCGCGGGTGGGGCAGCAGAAGGGCCATCCGGTCGGAGGTCGGAGCGGCGGTCGGGGGCGGCCGCTCAGTGCTCGCGCGGCGCGGGGACGGCGTGCTCGATGTCCGGGTGGACGGTGAGCAGCGCGCGGACGGCGGCCTCGGCCGCGGTGCCGTCGCCGGTGCCGAGCGCGTCGACCAGCCGGGCGTGCAGGCTGACCGCCGAATCGGACGGGCGCTCGCAGGTGGTGCCGGAGCCGCCGGAGACCTGGAGCGCGTTGGCCACGATCCCGGACAGGTGCTCCAGCATCCGGTTCCCGGCCATCTGCAGCACCAGGCCGTGCAGTTCGGCGTCGGCCCGGGAGTAGCTGACCAGGTCGCCCTGGCTCCCGGCCTGGCCCATGATCTCGGTCAGCTCGACCAGCCGGTGCTGGACGTCCTCCCGCCCGTGCCCGGCCGCCAGGCGCGCGGCCAGCGGCTCGATCGCCCAGCGCAGCTCGAACAGCTCGCGGCGCTGCTCGTCGCGCTGCGGGCCGAAGGCGCGCCACTCGATGATGTCGGGGTCCAGCAGGTTCCAGTCGCTCACCGGGCGGACCCGGGTGCCGACGTTCGGCCGGGCCGAGACCAGGCCCTTGGCCTCCAGCACCCGGAGCGACTCGCGCACCACGGTGCGGGAGACCTCGAAGCGCTGGCCGATCTCCTCCGGCACCAGCGGACGGTCGGCGCCCAGGTCTCCGGAGACGATCATCTGGCCGAGCTGCTGGACCAGCTGGCCGTGCAGACCGCGGCCGCGGCTGCTGGTGGTCTTCCGACCGACCCGGGAGAGGTCGCTCTCCGCACCCTCCCAGCGGGGGGCGGGCGGAGTCGGGCGGTCGGCGTACGGGAAACGGTCCAACTCGGAGGCGGAGATCGACTCGGCCTGGCGAGCGGCGGTCACGGTGGGGTGCGCAAGGGTACTCACGCCATCCTTTGTCGGCGATCGGCGGAGTCGCCTTGAGCATTCTCGTGAAAAGCACACGAAAGGGTGATCGGCCGTGTCTGGATAATTGACTTCTTATCAGCCGGAAATGCGCATACCGGTCATCAGGCACGGATTTCCCATGCACCACGCCCGCCCCGGCTGTCACACCGTCAGGGCTCCTTCCGCCAGCACTCCCCCGGACTCTCCCGCGCTCTCCCCGTAGCGCGGGGCCGACAGGTGCCCGGTCAGAGGCTCCGGCGGCGCAGTTGTGCCAGCACTGCCACCAGCACCAGCAGGGCGGCCGGGACCAGCAGCGCGGCGACCACCACGCCGTCCAGCGCGCCGGCGGTCCGGTCGGCGGCGTCGCGGACCCAGTCCAGGCCGTACTGGAAGGGCATCAACTCCCGCACCCAGACCGGCCAGTTGCGGCCCGTGCGGTGCAGCAGCAGACCGGTGGTGGGCTCCAGCAGGGCGGGCAGCGCACCGGTCAGCAGGACGCCGACGACGGCGCTGCGCACCAGCGAGGTGATCAGCAGACCGGCCCAGCCGCCCGCCACCGCCAGCACCACGAACGCCGCCAGCGGGCGGCCGACCCCGCCCGCCGCGAACGGACCGGCGGGCAGGCCCGACAGGTCGAGCACCGCCGACGCGTCCACTCCGCCGGGCAGCGCGAGCCGCACCGCGAGGGCATTCACCCCGAGGGCCACCACCGCCAGCAGGACCGCCGCCGCGCCCACCACCAGCGACTTCGCGAGCAGCGCGCCCAGTCGGCGCCCCAGGGTGACCCGCGAGGCGGACAGGCCGGGCCAGCGCGCCTCGTTGCCGTAGGCCAGCGCGCCGAGCACCGCCGCCGCGAGCGCGGTCAGCGGCAGCGGCAGGACCGGCACCACCGCCGCGACCGACCGCACCGCGTCCGGCACCGCCAACTCCCCGGCGGGCAGCCGGTGCGCCGAGAACGCCGCCACCGCCGCGTTCACCAGCAGTGCCCCCACGACCACCACCCACGTGGAGCGCACCCCGCGCAGCCGACGCACCTCACTCGCCACCACTCGCACGGTCACTCACTCCCGTTCTCGTCGCCGACGGCACTCCGCCGCACCGTCCCTTGCGGGTCCACCGCACCCGTTCCGCCCGGCCGGACCTCCCCCGACTCCTGCGGCCGCCCGGCAGGTTCGACCCGTTCGGCTCGTTCGGCTCGTCCTGTCCGTTCGGTCGGTTCGCCTCGCTCGGCCGGGCGCAGTTCGGTGGCGTCGGCCGACCAGGGGCGTCCCGGGAAGGGGCGGACGGGGTCGGCGGAACGGGGGCCGACTCCCCTGATCCGGGCGGGAGTCAGCAGCTCCGCGTCGGTCGGGTTGGCGGCCAGGTGCTCGGTGTCGATCGCGGCGGGGCCCGCCACCGGCTCCCCCACCACTCGTTCCGTCTCCCGCGCCGCCCCTGCCGTCCTCGCCGCCCCCGCCGACCGGCCGAGCGCGGAGGCACCGCGGGGCGTCCGCCTGGTCAGGTCGACGCCGGGGGCCTGCGGCGCCTGAACGGGGGCGGTCGGCGCGGGCACGGACACGGCGTGGTCCTGCACCCGGACCTGAGCCGACCCCGGCCCGCGCCCTTCTCCCCTGCCCTTGCCCTCGCCCTCGGCCGCTCCCGCTCCCGCTCCCTTTCCCCGAGCCGGCGGGTTCGGCGCGAGGGCGGCCGCGGCCCAACGGCCGGCCTGTAGGCCGCGGTGGTCGAGCGGGCGCTCGGACTCCGGCCCGGCGGGGCGGCCGACGGTCGCGGGCCGGTGCTCGCCGGGGCCGACCGCGGCGGGCTGCCCGGTGCGGTCGGGTTGCGGCTGCCCGCCCGCGTCCTGACGGGCCTTCACCTCGGGGGCCGCGCCCTGGCGGACCGTCCGGATCGACACCTGGCCGGAGCGGCCCGAACTGCTCGGCAGGGCGGAGGGGTAGGAGACCGGGCGCCGGACCACGCGGTCGGCCAGCTCGTGCAGCAGGATGCCGTTGCGGTAGGCGAGTTCGCCGACCTCGGTGCGGTCGATGCCGCTCACCGCGAGACCGGCGCCGCCGTCCCGCCGGACCTGGCCGCCCTGGGCGACCAGCAGGTCCGCGAGGCGGGCCATCTGCGGCCCCCGGACCAGGACTTCGGGGTGCAGCCTGGTGCGGCGGAACTCCACCACCGGCTGGTCGGCGGCCAGTCGGCCCGCGTCCAGGGTGACCACCCGGTCGGCGAGGGCAGCGGCCTGCTCCGGGGAGCGGGTGGTCGTCAGCACGGTGCCGCCCGAGAGCGCGAAGGAGCGCAGGAAGGCCCCGAACCACTCCTCGCCGTTCGGGGACAGGCCCTCGGTGGGGGCGTCCAGCAGCAGCGTCGAGGGGTTTCCGAGCAGGGCCGCGGCCAGCGCGAGGCGGCGGTGCATGCCGGGCGAGAAGGTGCCGATCCGGTGGCCGGCGACGGCGGCGAGCCGGGTCTGCTCCAGCAGGTCGTCGGCGCGGCGCGCCGGGACGCCGATCGCACCGGCCAGCATCCGCAGGTGGGACCGGGCCCGCTGTCCGGGGTGCCCGGCCTCCGGGCGGCCGGAGGGCAGCAGGACGCCGATCTCCCGCTCCGGACGCCGCATCCGCCGGTACGTCCGGCCGTCGAACAGGGTGAGGCCGTGGCCGCGCTCCAACCCCACCATCAGCCGGAGCGCGGTCGACTTGCCCGCGCCCTCGTCCCCGAGCAGCGCGGTGACCATCCCGGGACGGGCGTCGAAGGTCAGGTCCAGCACCGCGGGAGGACGCCCCCGCCGGTACGCCTTGGTCAGTCCGGTGATCTGGATCATCGCCGCCCGCTCCCTCGCCCGCCGACAGACCGGGGATGTCCACCTGGCCCGAGCCTGCACAGTAGGACGCGGAAGCGGTGAAACCAGGCATTCCGGATGGGTCGTGGGCGGTGTTAGCGCCGACCTCACCCGTACAGGGGACAGCCCTCCCGCCGGGCTGACGCTTTCCTCACGGACCGTCACCACCCGTCGGCAGCAACGGTTTCGACACCGGCACCGGCCGTACCGCGTCGATCAGCACCCCCGCCACGGGCTCCGGGGAGCGCGGGTCAGGACTCGGGGCGCAGCATCGGGGGGTTGAGGACGGTGGCGCCGCCGGCGGTGAACAGCTGGGCGGGGCGGCCGCCCTGACGGGTCGTGGTGCCGCCGGAGGGCAGCAGGAAGCCCGGGGTGCCGGTCACCTTGCGGTGGAAGTTGCGCGGGTCGAGCACCACGCCCCAGACCGCCTCGTAGACCCGGCGCAGCTCGCCGACGGTGAACTCCGGGGGGCAGAAGGCGGTGGCCAGCGAGGAGTACTCGATCTTGGAGCGGGCCCGCTCCACCCCGTCCGTCAGGATCTGGCCGTGGTCGAATGCGAGCAGCACGCCGTCGTTGCGCTCCTCGCCGAGCAGTTCGCTCACCGGTGCCCACCGGGCGCTGCTGGCGTCGCCGCCCGCACGCGGCGAGGGAAGGTCCGGGGCGAGGACCAGGTACGCGACGCTCACCACCCGCATCCGCGGGTCCCGCTGCGGGTGCCCGTAGGTGGCGAGCTGCTCCAGGTGCGCGCCCGCGGGGGTCTGTCCGCCCGGGAGGCTGCCCGGCAGCGACTGCGCCCGCAGCCCGGTCTCCTCCGCCAACTCGCGGGACGCCGCCTCGGCCAGGCCCTCGTCCAGCCGCACGAAGCCGCCGGGCAGTGCCCAGTACTCCTTGAACGGCGCCTCGCCGCGCTTCACCAGCAGGGCGCACAGCTCATGGTCGCGCACCGTCAGCACCACGAGGTCAACCGTGACTGCGAACGGGGGGAAGGCCGACGGGTCATAACGCGACATGGCGTCGATCTTAGTCGTCTCTCTGACGATAATCACAGACCACAGTGCCTTTCCCCTCTCTTCGCCCCACCCCGTCGCGGTGGGGCGCTCAGCTGGCGGCGAGTTGCAGGAACGACGGCGCCTCCTCCACGACCGCGACGCCGATCCGGCTGACCCGGACCGAGAACGGCTCGCCGGCCACCCGCAGGCCGGTCAGTTCCAGTGCGCCCAAGGGGGCGGTGCTCGCCGGGCGGGTGGCCACCCGCCCGGACGGGACGTCGGGCCGGACGCCCGCCAGCGAGAGGACCAGGTGCACGGCCGCCGCCGCGGAGACCGCGGCCGGACGGCAGGCCGCCGGGTGCGGGACGGGCGGGCAGTCGGCGACCTTCTGCTCACCGGCGTACATCTCCGGCAGGCGGCCCTCGAAGTGCGCGGACGCCTCCAGCAGGCCCTCCAGCAGGATTTCGGCCTCCCGCTCGAACCCGGCGTCCACCAGCCCGCTCACCGCGAGCGCGGTCTCCTGGACCCGCACCGCGCCGCTGCGGTGGCCGAGCGGGTTGAACCGGGGGGACTTCGCGCTCAGGGTGCGCAGGCCCCAGCCGCAGTCGAACTCCGGGGTCACCAGGCGCTGGGCCAGCAGCCTGGTCTGCTCGCGGTCGAGCAGACCTTCGTGCAGTTCGCCCTCGGCGGCCAGGCCAAGGTCGAAGAGGTGGACCAGGGTGGAGGCGACGGCCGGCACCGGCCGGTCCGGGGCCAGCAGGGCGGCTGCCGGACGGCCGCCGGACAGGTCGTCGATCCAGAACTGCTCCCGGAACCGTTCCCGCAACTCGGCTGCCCAGGAACGCCATTGGGCGGCGCCCGGCCGGTCGAAGGCGTCGAGCAGGTCCGCGCCCTGGAGGGCCGCCCGGTGGGCCTGCGCCTGGACCTCGCACCTGGCCGGGCCGGGGCGCGCGGCGCGCTCCTCCGCCGGGCGCCCGAAGTCGGCGACGAACCCGACCGGGCCGTCCGGACCCTCCACCACCGCGGACCGCAGCGCGCCGAGGGCCCGCTCCGCCGCCGGCAGCAGTTCGGCGACCTCGGCCCGGGGCATGCCCCAGCGCCAGGCTTCCGCCAGCACCGTGACGAACAGCAGGGTCGCCTCCGTCGCGGTGCAACTGGCCGGCAGCTCGGGGCCGCCGTGCCGCAGCGGACCGGGGATCACCCCGTCCATCGCCTGGGCCGCCGCACCGGCCTCGCCACCGGGCGGGTTCGGCCCGCCGACCGGGCCGGGGGCGCTCCCCGGCACCGGCCCGGCCGCACCGCCCTCCGGGGCCGACCCGCCGTCACCCGGAGCGGAGTCGGCCGGTCGGACTGCGGGGGCGGGAACGGCAACGGGAGCGGCGGGGGCGGTGGTGGCCTGCGGGGCCGCCTGGTGCTGACGGCGGGCGACCGCCCGCAGGGTGCCGGCGGCGAGCCGGGTGCCCAGCGGCAGGGTCATCCTGGCGGCCCAGAGCGCGTCGGCGGCGGTGAGGCCGAAGCGCCAGGGCGCGCCCGAGGCGGTGTACAGGTCGGTGGGCCGGTCCGCGTCGGCGAGCAGCAGGCCGCCCAGCGAATCCAGGGCCCGGGAGACCAGCCGGGCGGCCCGGCGGTCGTCGGCCCGGACCTCGGGCTCGGACCAGGGCAGCGGCACCCCGGGACCGCGCCCGGTCGGCGGCCGGCCCGTCGACGGGGTCTCCAGCTCGGCCCGGAGGTCGACCGACCAGCGGGCGCCGGGCTGGATCTCCAAGTCCCAGCGCAGCACGCCCGCACCGGCCAGCACCGCGTGCGGCGAGGGCCGTGCGCTGACGGTGGCCGCCCGGCCCTGGCCGACCCAGCGCAGGCCGGACGACTGGACCTGGCCCGGCAGGTCGGCCGAACGGCGGCCCGCCGCGATGTCGGTGAGCAGGCCGAGGTCGGTGCCGAGCGCGATCTCCAGCGGGAGCCGGGCCGGGCGGGCGCCCGTGTTGCGGACCGTCACCGTCTCGGCGCCGTCGGCGTGCCGCAGCCGCTCGACCGTCAGTGCCGGGTCCGGGTCGAGGTCGCCCGGTACCCGGACCGAGCCGACGAACCGGGCCGCCGCCGTGGACGTCAGGGTGCCCTGGAGCGGGAGCGGCTCCATGCCGCCCAGCCGCAGCTCCATCCGGGCCAGGGTGCGCACCCCGTGCCGGAAGAAGCCGTGCAGGCCCTGGCCCCGCAGCTGGCCGTCCGGCCCGGATGACGCCATGCCGGGGGCGTTGACGCACAGCACGTCGTGCGCGGCGGAGGGCTGCGGTCTGGGCGGCGCCGCCGGACCGGGCTGCCGGGCCGCCCCGGCGGCGGGCGCGCCCGCCACCTGCTCGGACCGGCCCACCGGCGCTCCGCCCGGAACCGGCGACTGGTCGGCGCGCGGGACCGGCCCGCCCCGTCCGGCCATCGGATGGCCCGGGGCCTGCCGCGTCACGGTGCCGTACGGCGGGGTGCCGCCCCCGTACGGCGCACCGCCGGCGGGGGTGCCGTAGGGGGGCGTGCCCGCCGGGGCCGCGTAGGGGTGGGCTGCTGCCGGGTGAGGGGCACCCGAGGGCGGCCCGGGCGGCGGCGTGCCGTGCGGGGGCACGCCGCCGTGCGAGGGCGTCCCGTAGGCCGGGGTGCCGTGCAGGGGGGTGCCGTAGGCCGGGGTGCCGGGAACCGCCGGGCCGGCTCCGGGCGTCCCAGGGGCGGGAGCGCCGGGCATGCCGGTGCCGTACGGGGGCGTGGCCTGGCGGGGAGGCGGAGGGCCGACCGGCCGGGCGGGTGGCGCGGGGGCGTCACCGGGGACCGGTGGGGTGGCAGGGGGCAGCGACTGGGGTGCTGCGTGGGGTGGCCTTGAGTCGGTCACCGGGTTCTCCTCCCCTCGACCGGCCGAGGGCTGCGGGCCCGGTCGGCCGCGAGCGTGCTCGATCGCGGACTGTGCTGCTCTGCCGCCGGAACACGCGGCTCTGACTCTGGTCGGACCGGACCACCGGTGCTCCGCCCCGGTCGGGGTGGTGTCCCGGACCGGACGCCGGGGCCGCCCGGGAGCCGGCTGCGCCGGGTCGAACGACGCGTGGCCGGCACCCGACGCGGTCGGCCCGGCCGGGGTGGACCCGGAGGTGCCGGTTCGGGTGGTGGTGTTCTGCAGATTGAACGCACCACACCTGCCCCAGGTCACGCCCGCCCGGCGGACGTCCGGTCGGAGGCGGCCGTGGGCCGAGGGTGGTTCGGCGCTCCGCGACCGGCGCCCGGGGCGCCCGCTGTGTCGTGGTGCCGTTCGAGGTTCTCCGCATGTGGCGGACGCCCCCCGGCGGCTCCTGTCCGCCGTCAGGATACGGTGCGAGGACGACAGCGGACGCACCGGTGACCCCGGTGATCGGCGCCGCGACCAGCCTGTGACCAGCTCGCACCTAGGAGTTGCATGTCCTCCCTCAGCCGCATCCCCGGAATCGTCACCACCGACCACGTCTTCCGGGTGCCGCTGGACCACAGTGCCCCCGGCGGTGAGTCGATCGAGGTCTACGCCCGTGAGGTGGTGGCCGCCGGACGCGAGCACGACGAGCTGCCGTGGCTGGTGTACCTGCAGGGCGGCCCGGGTGGGAAGGCCAACCGGCCGATGGGCCGGGACGGTTGGCTGGACCGGGCGCTCGACGACTACCGGGTGCTGCTGCTGGACCAGCGCGGCACCGGCCGCTCCACCCCCGCCAACCGGCAGACCCTGGCCCGGCGCGGCGACGCCCGGCAACAGGCCGAGTACCTGGCGCACTTCCGCGCCGACTCGATCGTCCGGGACGCCGAACTGATCCGCCGCCGGCTGCTCGGCGACGACGCCCGGTGGAGCCTGCTGGGGCAGAGCTTCGGCGGCTTCTGCACCCTGACGTACCTCTCGCTGGCCCCGGAGCACCTGCGCGAGGCCTTCGTCACCGGCGGCCTGGCCGGTCTGCGCCGCTCGGCGGACGAGGTCTACCGCGCGGCCTACCCCCGCGTCGCCCGCAAGAACGCCGGTCACTACGCGCGCTTCCCCCAGGACGTGGCGGCGGTACGGCGAATCGCGGCGCACCTGGTCGAGCGGCCCGCGACCCTTCCCGACGGCGGCACGCTGACCGTCCAGGCGTTCCAGGCGCTGGGCATCCTGCTGGGCGGCGGCTCGGGCTCCTACGTCCTGCACTACCTGCTGGAGGAGGCCTGGGTGGAGGGCGCGGACGGACCCGAGCTCTCCGACACCTTCCTGGCCGGGGCGCAGTCGCACCTGTCCTTCGCCCAGAACCCCCTGTACGCCGTCCTGCACGAGTCGATCTACGGGCAGCGCTCGGTCGACGCCGGGGCCACCGACTGGTCGGCGGAGCGGGTGCGCGAGGAGTTCCCCGAGTTCGACGCGGAGGCGGCGCTGGCCGGGGACGGGCCGGTGCTGCTGACCGGCGAGATGATCCACCCCTGGATGTTCGAGACCGACCCGGCGCTGCGGCCGCTGCGCGAGACGGCGCAGCTGCTGGCGGAGCGCACCGACTGGCCCGACCTGTACGACCTGCCGCGCCTGGCGTCGAACCAGGTACCGGTGTACGCGGCGGTGTACCACGACGACATGTACGTGGACACGGCGCATTCGCTGGAGACGGCGGACACGGTGGCCGGTACCCGGGTCTGGGTCACCAACGAGTGGGAGCACGACGGCGTGCGCACCAGTGGGCGGACGGTGCTGGACCGGCTGATCCGGATGGCGCGCGGCGAGGTCTAGCCGACTGCTCCGCAACCGCGGGTCGAGGGTTCGCATGTCAGTCTCCGATCACGTGTCGGTTTCGGTGCACCCGGACGTGCCGGACGCGGACTCCCGCCGGAAGGAAGCGGTGCGGACGCGGACGGCGCCCCGGGTCGGGTCGGCAGGCCGCGGCGGACGGCCCGTCGGTCACGGCGGGCGGGGCGGGCGGGGCGGGCGGGGCGGGGGGACGGCCGTCGCCCGGGCTCTCGCTTCCTCCCGGCCCGGGCCCGTCCGGCTCGTTGCCCGGTGCCAGGTCCGGGGCCGGTGCCGGTGCCGAATCCGGCCCCGGCGCGGGTGCGGGTGCGGGGCACCTCGGTGCGGGCTCGGCCGCATCAGCTCCGGGACCGGGACCGGCCTGGGGCCGGTCCGGGCCTCGGTGGTCGAAGCAGTCGTCCGGTCCGTGCGGAGGGGTGCTGCCGCCGTCGACCGCTTCTCCGCCGGGCCCTGCGGGTTCCGCGGACTGCGGGGCCGGTGCGTCGCGCAGCCGGGTGGTGCGCTCGCGGCGGACCACCCGGAGCAGGGCTTCCGGGGCGATGCCGGAGTTCAGTGATTCGTAGAGGAGTTGGGCCAGGGTGTAGCCGGGTTCCAGTTCCAGTGCTCTGGCCAGCACGATCCGTGCCGTGGCCGAGTCTCCGGCCAGCCAGGACGTCCAGGCCAGCAGGGTCATCGGCGGGACGGCGAGGTGTTCGAACGGGTCGACGCAGCGCTGGACCAGGAACCGCCACAACCGCTGGGCGGTGGCGAGTTCGTCCGGTTCGGCGTACTCGGCGGCGCGGTCCCGGCCGAGTTTGTCCTGCATGCCGATCAGCAGCCTGGCGGTGCGGGCGGCATCCAACTCGCTTGCTCCGGCAGAGAATTCGGCCATCGCCTCGGCGAGCACCCCGGCGGTGCGCTCGACGGCCGCGGCCCGGCCGCCGGGGCCGGCCAGTTCGCGGATGAAGGGCGGCCCGGCGTCCTCCAGGGCGCGGCGCTGCACCTCGGAGAGCGGTGGGCCGACCGGGGCCAGCCCCGCCACGATCGCCTTGCGGCTGCCCCGCGGGGCGAGGCCCGCGTAGGTGGCCGCCGCGGCGAGCGGGCTGGGCTGGTGGGCCGCCCGGACCGGAGTGCCGTCCGGCGGACAGCAGTCGACTCCGGTGCACAGAAAGGACCACCAGCGGCCGGCGGAGACGCACAGCGACTCCTTGACGACCACCCGTTCCTCCTGGAAGGCCCGGGCGAGCGCGTCGGCCAGCGGGCGGAGCCGGGTCAGCACGGCGTGCCCGCCGCCGCCGGGCGCGCGGTCGTCCCCGGCGGGATCCCGGCACAGGTACAGCAGGACTTGGACGGGGCGGTGGGCTCGCTGCTCGGACAGCTCGACCAGCAGCCGGGCGGATTCCGCCGCGGTGCGCTCCCAGCAGGCCGGGTCCTCCGGGATGTCGATCCGGATCACGCCGCCCTGGTCGAGCGCGGTGCCCTGCAGACCCACCGCGACGATGCTGTCGTCGGGGAAGAAGCCCAGCAGGTACGGGAGCATCTCCGCCATGTCGGCGGGGCCGCGCAGCCGGACCGGGAGGTGGCCGGGGCGCGGGACGGGGGTGGTGGTGCGGTCGTCTGCGGTCATGGCGGAAAGCTTGGACCGGATCGCGGTCGGCTGCGGACAATTCGCCCCAGCCTGTGGATAAGTCGGGGGGTTCAGCATCTCTGCTCCCTGAATCACCCGGATTTTCGGCGATTACGGCGATTTCACAGCAGCTCAACCGATGAACGCCACTCTGTCCACAGCCCGGCATTCGCGGTCCGTCCGTGCCGCACGGTATCCATGACCTCATGCAGACGCGCGAACTCCCCCCGACCACCCCCGCCGACCGCGACGCCGTCCGGGCCGCCGCGGAAGCCGTGCTGCGCGACCTCGCCGGCCCGGGCGCGGCCCTGCGCGAGGACCAGTGGAAGGCCATCGAGGCGCTGGTGGTGGACAGTCGGCGCGCCCTGGTCGTCCAGCGCACCGGCTGGGGCAAGTCCGCCGTCTACTTCATCGCCACGGCGCTGCTCCGCGAACGCGGCGCCGGACCGACGGTGATCGTCTCCCCGCTCCTCGCCCTGATGCGCAACCAGGTCGACTCGGCCGCCCGGGCGGGCATCCGCGCCCGGACGATCAACTCGGCCAACCCGGAGGAGTGGTCGGAGATCCAGCAGGAGGTCGCCGACGGCCAGGTCGACGTCCTCCTGGTCAGCCCGGAGCGGCTGAACAACCCCGACTTCCGGGACCACGTGCTGCCCAAGCTCGCCGCCTCCACCGGCCTGCTGGTGGTGGACGAGGCCCACTGCATCTCCGACTGGGGCCACGACTTCCGGCCCGACTACCGGCGGCTGCGCACCATGCTCGCCGAGCTCTCCCCCGGCGTCCCGGTGCTGGCGACCACGGCGACCGCGAACGCCCGGGTCACCGCGGACGTCGCGGAGCAGCTCGGCACCGGGGCCGGTGACGAGCAGGCGCTGGTGCTGCGCGGGCCGCTGGACCGGGAGAGCCTCAGCCTGGCGGTGCTGGCGCTGCCCGACCCGGCGCACCGGCTGGCCTGGCTGGCCGACCACCTGCCCGACCTCCCCGGCTCCGGCATCGTGTACACCCTCACGGTGGCCGCCGCCGAGGAGGTCACCGAGTTCCTGCGCGGGCGCGGGTACCAGGTCGCCTCCTACTCCGGGCGGACCGAGGACGCGGAGCGCCGCGAGGCCGAGGCGGCGCTGCTGGACAACCGGGTCAAGGCGCTGGTCGCCACCTCCGCGCTCGGCATGGGCTTCGACAAGCCGGACCTGGGCTTCGTGGTGCACCTCGGGTCGCCGAGCTCCCCGATCGCCTACTACCAGCAGGTCGGCCGGGCCGGCCGCGGCGTGGACCGGGCCGAGGTGCTGCTGCTCCCCGGCCGGGAGGACGAGGCGATCTGGCGGTACTTCGCCTCGATCGGCTTCCCCGCCGAGGAGCAGGTCCGCCGCACGCTGGACGCGCTGTCCGAGGCGGGCCGCCCGCTCTCCACCGCCGCGCTGGAGACCTCGGTCGACCTCCGCCGCACCAGGCTGGAGACGATGCTCAAGGTGCTCGACGTGGACGGCGCGGTCCGCCGGGTGCGCGGCGGTTGGGAGGCCACCGGGCAGGCGTGGCAGTACGACGCCGCGCGGTACGCCAAGGTCGCCCGGGCCCGCGAGGCCGAACAGCAGGCGATGCGCGAGTACGTGGCCACCGAGGGCTGCCGGATGGAGTTCCTGCGCCGCCAGCTCGACGACCCCGAGGCGGCCCCGTGCGGCCGGTGCGACCGCTGCACCCCGGCCCGGCACTCCGCCGAGGCCTCCACCGGGGCGCTGGACGCGGCCCGGGCCGCCCTCGGCCGCCCCGGTGTCTCCTTCGAGACCCGGCGGATGTGGCCCACCGGCATGGAGTCCCTCGGCATCCCGCTGAAGGGCCGGATCCCGGCGACCCAGCAGGCCGAGCCGGGGCGCGCCCTGGGCCGGCTGTCCGACATCGGCTGGGGCAGCCGGCTGCGCTCGCTGCTGGACGAGCGCTCCCCGGACGGGCCGCTGCCGCGCGAGGTGCTGGACGCGATGGTCGGGGTGGTCGCGGACTGGGCCAGGGGCCCCGGCGGCTGGGCCGGGCCGGCCGGTCCGGACGGCCAGCAGCTCGCCCGTCCGGTCGGGGTGGTCGCGCTCGACTCGTCCACCCGTCCCCGACTGGTGTCCGACCTGGCCGGCGGCCTGGCCTCGATCGGGCGGATGCCGCTGCTCGGGCGGGTCGAGTACGCCACCGGGGAGCCGCCGCACGGCCCGCGCAGCAACAGCGCCCAGCGGCTGCGCTCGGTCGCCGGTGCGCTCACCCTCGCGCCGGGCCTGGCCGACGCGCTGGCCGCCGCGCCGGGCCCGGTCCTGCTGGTCGACGACCTGGTGGACTCGGGCTGGACGCTGACGGTGGCCGCCCGGCTGCTCCGCCAGGCCGGTGCCACCGCGGTGCTCCCGCTCGTCCTCGCCGTCCGGGGGTGAGGCCGGGCTCCGCGACCGTCCCGGGACCGCCGGCGGCCGGAAGGCGTGTGCGCCGGCGGCCGGAAGGCGTGCGCGCCGGCGGCCGGGCGGGGCGGTGCGCCCGACCGCGGGGAGCGGCGTACACCGGAACGTTTCGGGCCGTACACCCTGCGCTCACCGGAAGGTCAGCCGAATGGCCCCGTCGGGGGCGTGGAACATACCCGGCAGAAGCGCGGATTTCGGGCTGCGATCGTCATTTCATCATTGCCGCTCGGACTGCTCTCGCCCGAGAATTGGAAGGTATCCAGTACCCGGTCCTCCGGACCCGGTCTTCGGCGTACGCTCGCGCGCTCCAGGGGCGCGGGCTCGGGAAGGAGGATCGTGATCAACGGCATCGACCGAGGTCCTTCCCACCACGACAGCCACCGGACCATCAGCCTGCCGGAGTGGAAGAGCTACGGCGTGCCGCTCCTGCGGGCCCCACGGGAGTTCGTCACCGAGCTGCACCGGCGGCACCTCCCGCAGCCGGGCACCACGGTGGTCGCGGTGCTGAGCGCCGAGAACCGGGTGACTGCCTCCGCCTCGTTCGGCGTCCGACCGCAGTTCAGCGACGGGTGGGACCACCGCAACGCGCTGCTCGGCCATCTCCGCCGGGTCACCCCGCACGACCTGAAGCGGTCCAGCCCCAGCCGGACGGCCGTCCTACTGCGCTGCCGCGAAGGCGGCCCGGACTGGACCGAGCAGGACGGCGCCTGGATGTGGGCGCTGCGCGCCGCCGCCGAACTGCACGGGCTGCGCTGCGGCTCGTACCTGACGCTCACTCCGGCCGGCTGGCAGTCGCTCGGCGACGGCCGGCGCGGACGCAACCCGCACTCCGGGTCGTGGGCGCGCGGCCCGGTCCACACCGTCACCGAACTGCCGCCGCGCGTCCCGCTCGGGGTGCCCGCCGCGCCGCCCGAGCCACCGCTCCCCCAGCAGCCGCCGATCGCCCCGGTCACCTCGCTGAGCGCGATCCGCGCGCTGGAGGAGTCCCACGACGGCCGGAGCGCCCGCCGCACCGCCGCCCGCTGAGCGGACGGCGCGCGCCGAGCGCGGGGAACCCAAACGCCGACCAAGGGTCGACGAACCGGCCCGCCTACCCGTCCACCGCCGCCCCGCCGGGCCCGCCCGCCGTGCCGGAGGACGGCACCACGGACGAACACCGCCGGACGGGCAGCGCAGAACGAATGGGAGAGCAGACAGGACAGACAGGACAGACGGGACAGACAGGACGGGACGGAACGAGGCGGAAGGGACGGAGCGGTGCTCAGGCGAACAGCGGGGCGACGGTGTCCGTCTCGCCGCAGACCACCAGGAGCTTCGCGGCCCGCTCCAGCGCCTTGCGCGCCGCAGCGGCCACCCGCTCCGAGCGGCCCTCGTTGACCACCAGCACCACCACGTCCCGGCGGAGCGGGCGCGTCGTGGCGGCGTCGGCGTAGAACACGTCGCCGCCGTCGGCGAGCTGCGCCCAGTAGCGCTCCTCGCCGAAGCTGAGCTCGTGCTCCTGCCAGGGGTGCGCCTCGCCGACCGTCAGGACCAGCACGTCGCCGGGGCGGCGGCCGGACTCCAGCAGGGCGTCGACGGCCTCGTCGGCACGGTCGATCGCCTCGGCTGCGGCGGCGGGCAGGAGTTGGACGTCCGGCCGACCGGGGCGCGGCGCGGAGCCGGGCCTGGGACGGGCCGGGGGCCGCGGGCCGGGGACCGGACGGTCGGCACGGGGCGGGGCGGGGCGCGGCGGACCGGGGCGGGGGCCCGGGACCGGAGCGGCGATGGCGGTGGAGGAAGGCATACGGGGGGCAGGTGCGTCCGACTTGTGGGGAAGGGGAACGCCGGGGCCCGGGATCGTCTCGTGAATCTCCGGCTCCTCGGGGAAGACAGGCATACCCGGATTCCTATCAAATGCCGGTCGGATGCGCACGGGCACCCCACCACTTGGAAGTGTGGCGCACTGTGCGCGCACCGGCGGCAACGCTCGGATGACCGGTGGATGAACCCTGACGAACCGTCAGGAAACAGGACCGCCGGGCTCCGGAGAACGGCTGTCGACCCGCTCCGAACGTCGGGGGAAATTCCGGAGAACCGGGCTCAGAAACCAAGCGAGAGCTGCTCGCCGGCGTCGACCGGGACGCGCTGCCGCTTGAGGTGGCTCCAGCGCGGCAGCCCGTCCAGGTAGGCCCAGGACAGGCGGTGGTGCTCGGTGGGGCCGAGCTCCTCCAGTGCGGCGCGGTGGGTGGGCGACGGGTAGCCGGCGTTCTCCCCGAAGGCGAACCGCGGGTGGTCCGTGCCGATTTCGGCCATCAGCGCGTCCCGCCGGACCTTCGCCAGCACCGAGGCGGCGGACACGCAGACGCAGGACTGGTCGCCCTTGATCACCGTGCGGACCTTCCAGGGGCCGCCCAGGTAGTCGTGCTTGCCGTCCAGGATCACCGCGTCGGGCCGCACCGGGAGCTCCTCCAGGGCGCGGACGGCGGCCAGTCGGAGCGCGGCCGTCATCCCGAGGTCGTCGCACTCCCGGGCCGAGGCGGACCCGATCGCGTACGCCGTCACCCACTCCTCCAGGAGCGGGGCGAGCGCGACCCGGCGCCGCTCGGTCAGCAGCTTGGAGTCGGTCAGCCCCTCGGGCGGGCGGCGCAGCCCGGTGACGGCCGCGCCGACCATGACCGGACCGGCCCAGGCGCCCCGGCCGACCTCGTCCAGCCCGACCACCACACGGGCGCCGGCCTGGCGCAGGGAGCGCTCGACCGCGTGGGTCGGGGGGTCGTACGGCATCGGGGTTCCGTTCACTGGAGTGGGGCGGACCGGACGGGACCGGGGCGGGGCGCGCCGGTGCTCCCCGCCCCCATCAGCGTACGCCGCCGCGCCGACGCCCCCGCCGCTCCGGCCGGACCGTCGGCAGCAGGACCTGCTCCAGCAGCTCGACGCCGAACGCCCCGCCGACCGCGCCGCCGCAGAGCTCGGCCCGGTGGAGCAGCACCGCCGGGAGCACGTCGGCGACCGCGGGCACCACCGCGCCCCGGCGGACGTCGCCGCGGGCCGCGCCCCGGCGGAGGACGCCGAGGATCACCCCGGTGGTCGGCGCGATCACCCGGTCCTGCGGGAAGTCCTTGGAGGAGTCGGCGCGCTCCTGGTCGAGTTCGCCCGTCAGGGTGCGGATGGCGGCGCCGATCGGCGAGCCCGTCGCTCCGGCGCGGGTCTCGGTGACGTGCCACGACTCGGCCCGGACGGAGCCGAGGTCGGGAACCTCGGTGACGGGTGGCAGCGCCCGTACGGCCGCCGGGGCGGCCCCGGCCACGGACACGGAGTCGTGGCCAGAGTCGCCCCGGCGGTCCCTCGGCGTTCTCGACGGACCAGGAGGTCAGTAGGTGCCGTAGAGCGAGTACACGAGGTTGTCCTTCACGGCGGTGCCGAAGGCGGCCGGGAAGGTCCCGAACGGGACGGACGTGCTGCTGTAGGCGCCCGAGCCGGCCGGGCCCGAGCTGTAGTGCATGTTGTTGACGGTGGAGCTGGTTCCGTTGGAGTTGTAGACCACCCAGTAGGTGGTGTTGGCCGCCAGGGTGTAGGTGATCGGCGCGCTGTTCCAGGCGTTGGCGCTCAGCGTGCCGACCGAGCTGGTGGCCAGCAGGGCGTCGGGCGAGCCGGCGTTGTCGCTGTAGACGGCGATCTGGAACTGGTTGTTGGGCGCCGCGCTGATCTGCCCGGTGTGCACGTTGAGCGAGGTCAACGCGATGGCGGAGGCCCCGGTCGTGATCTTGGAGCCGTTGAGGTGGTTGGAGTCGGTGTCGTCGAGCAGGGTGCCGACCGCGCTGTTGCCGATGGTCTGCGGCGGCGCGCCGGCGGTGGTGAAGGCCGCGGTGTAGGCCGCGGTCTGGGTGTTGCCCGCCAGGTCCTTCACGTTGGCGACGCTCAGCGTGTAGCCGGTGCTGAGCGAGAGCGCGGCGCTCGGGGTGAAGGTGACGGTGTTGGTGGCCGCGTCCAGGGCGACGGCGCCGGGCACCGCGACGGAGCCCGCGGTGGTCTTCAGCGTGACGTTGGTGCCGTTGACGGTGCTCGCCTGGACGGGCTCGCTGAAGGAGGCCCTGACCGGGGCGGTGGCCGAGACGCCGGTGGCGCCGTTGGCCGGCACCGAGCCGGTGACGGTCGGCGCGGTGGTGTCCATGCCGTAGGTCGCCGTGTAGGAGCCGACGTTGCCGTCGAAGAAGGCGTAGGAGATGCCGTGGATGGTCTCGATGCGGTAGCTGACGTTGGTGGTGCCCTGCTTGACGCCGGTGAGCGTGCCGACCGACGAGTTGACCGGGACCATGGCGCGCAGGCCGTTGGCACCGCCGGTGATGCTGAAGCTCAGCGTGTTGCTGGTCCAGGCCATCCCGGAGAAGGCGGAGCCGTTGCGGGCGTCCAGCCAGGTCAGCAGCTGGCGGCCGGAGACCACCGGGGTGCCGTGCGCCTTGGCCGAGGCGATGACCTGGTCGGAGGCGGTGGAGGCGGCGTAGTCGGTGTGGATGTTGGCGGTCAGGACGGTGTAGTAGCCCTTGGAGTTGTAGGCGTTGTCCAGCAGCGTGTTGACGGTGCCCGGCATGGACTGCCCGGACTCGTCGGTGAGTTCGGTGGTGGCCTGGTACTCGTTGATGGTGCTGCCGTCGCTGTCCGCGTACTTCATCGGCAGGCCGGTGCCGTTGAAGTAACCGGGCCGGTCCTGCACGAAGCTGGCCGGGTAGTAGTAGTAATCGGTGTCCAGCCGGATGCCGTTGGCGAGCTTGGTCTTGGCCTGGGTCGCCCAGTCGTCCCACTCGACGCAGTGGGTGCGGGTGCTGTCCGGGTTGGGCAGCGAGGGGTACTTGGCCCGCCAGGCGCCGATCTGGGTGGTGTAGATGTTCTGCAGGTCGGCCGGGGTGCCCCACGGGGTGCAGTTGGTGGTGACGTGCACCCCGATCTCGAAGCCCTGGTCGGAGTAGGCCTTGGCCTGGGCGTCGGTGATCGGGTCGTCGGTGTAGATGTACGACGAGGCGCGCACGCACTCCCAGTTGGCCACGTTGCAGCCGACCGGGCTCTGCGCGACGTAGCCGTCGAAGCGGCCGGCGGTGCCGCCGATGCCGTGGTCGTCGCCGGTCATCACCACGACGGCCTTGGCGTCCCGCGGGAAGTACCAGAACTTCGGCAGCGGCTTCTTGGCCGCGTCCATGGTGGTGATCAGGTTGGCGAGCAGCCGCTGCTGCTCGTCGGCGACCGGGATCTGCGCCTTGTCGAGGTTGTTCCAGTTGAGCTGTCCGCCGGTGCCGAAGAACATCTCGCTGGCCTGGATGCCGTCCACGTTGTCGCGCTGCTGGCCGCCCCAGGCGGCGTTGCCCTGCCGGGTCTGCACGACGGACTTGGCGAGGTCGTAGGTGAACGCGGCGGCCTGGCCGGTGCCGACGGTGCGCAGCGTGACGGCCGGGTTGGTGGTGGCCACCGCGGTGTCGCTGTACAGGGTGGCGACGGCGGTGGCGCCGTTGAGCGCGTACTTGTCGGCGGTGCCGTGGAAGCCGATGGTGTCGGAGGTCAGCCCGGCGCCGGGCGCCGCGGTGGTGTTGATCTTCAGGTAGCTGTCGGCCAGCGTGTCGGTGGTCGCGGTGAGGCCGAGCAGTCCGGCGAGCTGCTTGTCGGGCCGCATCGCCACCAGCCGTCCGCCGGTGTTCACCCAGCTGGTGAACATGGTGGTCTGGGCGGCCGTCAGCTGGTGCTCCGCCAGCAGCACCACGTCGTACGAGTTGAGCAGGGTGGAGGTGACGGTGCTCAGGTCGGCGGTCTTGTAGTAGTTCAGGCCCTCGGACTTGAGGATCTCGCCGTAGTACGTGGTGTACGGGTTGGCGGAATCGGTGACCAGCAGGATCGGGCCCTCGTTGCCGGGTCCGCTGCCGGGGGTGCCGGTGCCGCCGCCGGAGGGCGTGTAGGTGGCGTAGATGGAGTAGTTCAGCGTGCCGGTGAAGACGGCGCCGAAGCTGCTGGGCCAGGTGCCGAAGGCGGTGCCGCCGGTGGAGTAGCCGCTCTGGCCGCCGGTGGAGTAGTTCAGGTTGTTGACCGCCGCGGAGACGCCGTTGGAGTTGTACGCCAGCCAGTACGGCGTGTTCGGCGCGAGCGTCGCGGCGACCGGCAGGGTGTTCCAGGCGTGCGCGGTGAGCGTGCCGGAGGCGGAGGACCCGAGCAGCGGTCCGGGCTTGCCGGCGACGTCGCCGTACACCGCCACCTGGTACTGGTCGTTGGGCGTGGCGCCGACGGCGCCGACGTACACGCTGACGCTGCTGACGGTGCCGCCGCCGGCGCCCGTCACGAAGCGGGAGGTGTTGATGTAGTTGGAGTCGCCGGAGTCGGTGGCGGTGCCGACGGTGTTGTTGCCGAGGACGGCGGTGGTGTCCGCGCGTGCCGCGGGCGCCACCATCAGTCCGCTGGCTGCGAGCAGGCCCACGAGCAGCCCGGCGATTCGTTTTCTGATCCTCACGCCAACCCCCCAAGGTCGGATGACCGGATGAACGGCAGAAGTGCCGTCCTCCGTCCTACCGGCTCCGCACCCGGCGCGTCCGCAGAACCCTCACATCACAGCCACGAGTTCCGGCCATCCGACGGCCCGACCCTCCGCATCCGACCGGTCCGTCCGCGCACCTTCCGCCGCGACGGCACGGACGGCGGCACGGACGGCGGGACAGGCGGCGGGGCGGAAAGCGGCACCGGCGGCGGCCCGGGAAGCGGCACCGGCGGCGGCCCGAGGGAACACCCGGGGAGACGGCGGCGGGCCCCCGGCGTACCCGGGAGCCCGCTCCGTCCGTTCAACACTTGTCCGCACCCGGGCGGCTCAGCCCTTGACCGACCCCGCCAGCAGACCGCGGACGAAGTACCGCTGGAGGGCGAAGAACACCGCCAGCGGGACGAGCATCGACAGGAAGGCGCCCGCGCTGAGCAGCTCCCAGCGGCTGCCGTTGGAGCCGGAGAGCTGGGCCAGCCGGGAGGTGATCGGCGCGACGGTCGGGTTGCCGCCGGCGAAGGTGAGCGCCACCAGCAGGTCGTTCCACACCCACAGGAACTGGAAGATGGTGAACGAGGCCAGCGCCGGGGCGCTCAGCGGCAGTACGATCGACCGGAAGATCTTGAAGTGCGAGGCCCCGTCCACCACCGCCGCCTCCATCAGGTCGCGCGGCAGCTGGGCGATGAAGTTGTGCAGCAGGAAGATCGCCAGCGGCAGCGCGAACATGGTGTGCGTCAGCCAGACCGGCAGGTAGCTGTCCTTCAGGTTGAGCGCCGGGATGATCGTCACCGACCCGAGGTGCGCGCCGCCGGAGAACAGCCGCAGCAGCGGGATCAGCGACATCTGGAGCGGCACCACCTGGAGCGCGAAGACCACGAAGAAGAGCGTGTCGCTGCCCTTGAACCGCACCCAGGCCAGCACGTACGCGGCCATCGCGGCCAGCACCAGCGGGAAGACCGTGGCCGGGACGGCGATCGCCACCGAGTTGACCAGGTACGGCATCAGACCGCCGGAGGTGCCGAAGGAGTTGTCGAACAGCACCGAGCGGTAGTTCTCCAGCCCGAAGTCGGGGTGGACGAACGCCTCCCACCAGCCGCTGGAGGCGACGTCGCCCTTGGGCCGCAGCGAGGTGACCAGCAGGCCGATGGTCGGGACGGTCCACAGCACCGTGACGGCGATCACCAGGGCGCTGGCCAGCGGGGAGCTGAACGCCCGGCGGACGGCCTTGGCCGGCGGCAGGTCGGGCCGGGCCGCCTTGGCCGCGGCGGCCCGCGCGGCGGTCCCGGAGTCGGTGCCGACACCGGCAGCAGTACCGGCACCGGCACCGGTGGCGGCGCCGGGCTCGGGCTCGGGCCCGGAGGCCGTGTCGAGGGCGGGCTTGGCGCTCATCGGGTCGCACGCTCCTTGCGCAGCAGGGCGATGTTGTAGACCACCAGGGGGGCCACCGCGAGGAAGAGGATCACCGCGAGGGCGCTGCCGCGGCCGTAGTTGTACTGCTCGAAGCTCTGCGAGTACATCTCGTTGGCCAGCACCTGGGTGCCGAAGTTGCCGCCTGTCATGGTGCGGACGATGTCGAAGGCCTTCAGCGTGATGATCATGATGGTGGTGAGCACCACCACCAGGGTGGTGCGGATCATCGGCACGGTGACGTGCAGGAACAGCCGCAGGCCGGTGGCGCCGTCGAGCCGGGCGGCCTCGGTGATCTCGTCCGGGATGGCCTTGATCGCGGCGGACAGCACCACCATGGCGAAACCGGTCTGCACCCAGACCATGGCGGACATCAGCAGGAAGTTGTTCAGCGGCTGGGACAGGATCCAGTTCGGCGGGTCGTCCCAGCCGACCGCGACGGCGAGTTGGCTGAGCAGGCCGACCTGGTTCTGCCCGTTGCCGCGCGACTCGTACAGCAGCTTGAAGATCAGCGAGGCGGCCACCAGCGAGACCGCCATCGGCATGAAGATCAGCGACTTGTAGACCGCCTGGCCGCGCATCCGGTCGACCAGCAGGGCCAGCAGCAGGCCGAGCCCGGTGGCCGCGATCGGGGCGACCACCAGCCAGAGCAGGGTGTTCAGCAGCACGTCGTGGATCTGCGAACTGGTCGCCGCCCAGCCGTAGTTCTTCCCGCCGACGAACTTCGCGGAGTCGGCGTCGTAGAAGCTCAGGTAGACGGTGCGCAGCAGCGGCACCACCAGTCCGACGAGCAGCAGGACGGCCGCCGGGCCGAGCATCAGGGCGACCGCCAGCGGCCGGGAGAAGCGTCCGGTGGCGCGGCCGGCCGCGAAGAACACGGCGAGCAGCACGCCGAGGAAGCCCAGCACGGCGCCCCCGGTGTTGCCGAACTTGATCGCCGCGTCCTGCCACAGCGAGTCGGCGAGGTGGAGCGCCGGCCCGGCGAGCCGGGGGTCGGTGGGCATGCGGAGGGTCCTTCCTCGGGGCACGGGAAGGGCAGCGCGGGCCGGCCCGCGCTGCCCGTTGGCGTCCGGTTACTGCGGCCAGGCCGCGTCGATGTCGCCCGCCGTCTTCTGGATGGACTGGCCCTCGGCGAACCAGGCGGTCAGCGCCTTCCACTCGGCGCCCGCGCCGACGGCGGCGGGCATCAGGTCGGAGGCGTCGAACCGGAAGGTGGCCGCGGGGTCGGTGAGCGACGCGGCGGAGAGCTGGTCGATCGGGTCGGTGTACAGGCTCTTGTCCACGCCCTGGTTGGCGGAGACCCAGCCCGGGGAGACCTTGACCCGGCTGCTGGCCCACTCGGAGGTGGACAGGTAGTTCTGCACGGCCTGCACCTCGGGCCGGTCGGAGAACGCGGCCAGGAACTCGCCGCCGCCCTCGACCGGGCTGGTGACCTGCGGGTTCACCGCGGGCAGCGGGAAGGCGAAGACGTCGCCGTCCGGCCCGACCTTGGTGCCCTTGGGCCACTGCGCGCTGTAGAAGGACGCCTGCTGGAGCATCGCGCACTTGTTGCTGAGGATCGGGGTGCCGGCGTCCTGGAAGGTGGTGGTGGCGATCGTCTTGACGTCGCCGAAGCCGCCGTTGATCCAGGCCGGGTTCTGCATCCAGCCGGCGACGGTCTGCATCGCGGTGGTGATCTTCTCGTCGGAGAACTTCACCTGGTGGCTGATCCACTGGTCGTAGACGTCGCCGCCGTACGAGCCGAGGACGATCTCCTCCAGCCAGTCGGTGGCCGGCCAGCCGGTGGCGGTGCCGGAGCCGATGCCGCCGCACCAGGGCTTGGTCTCGCCGCCGGCCCGGGCGATCTTGTCGCTGAGCGCGATCAGGTCGGCCCAGGTCTTCGGGACCTCGTACCCGGCGGCCTTGAACGCCTTGGGCGAGTACCAGACCAGCGACTTCATGTTGGCGCTCATCGGCGCCGCGTAGAAGGTGCCGTTGACCGAGCCGTACTGCTTCCAGACCGGCGACCACTTGTTCTCGTTCTCGACGGTCTGCTGCGGCGGCTTGACCACCTTGCCGCTCTTGACCATCTGGGCGAGCAGGCCGGGCTGCGGGATGATCGCCAGGTCGGGGGCGTTGCCGCCGGCCACCCGGACCGGGAGCTGCGACTCGAAGTCGTTGGAGCCCTCGTAGACGATCTTGATGCCGGTACAGGTGCTGAACTCGGCCCAGGACTTCTCCAGCGAGTCCGACTCCGGCGAGAGGATCGAGGCGTACATCGACACCTTGGTGCCGGAGTGGCCCGCGTACGCCTGGTACTTGGCGCAGTCACCCGCCAGCGCGGAGGCGGAGCCACCCCCTCCTCCGCCGCCACCGCCGTCGGAGGAGCTGTTCGAGCAGGCGGCGGTCAGGGCCAGTGCCAGGACGGCCGGTACGGCGAGCAGCCGACGGCGTCCAGTGGTCACGGGGGTGGTCAATGCGGTCCTCCTTGCCAGGGCATGGACATGCCAGCCGTCAGACAGAACAACACTGCGCTGTACCGGAGATGTGGATCTGTACCCAGCGGTCGCTGGCTCAAAGACGTTAACCCACCGGTACTTCCACGCCAAGGAGTGCGTTCGACCTTCATCGGGCAGCGCCCCAGTTGTAACCGCACCGTGTTAAGAGGCCGCCCGCGCGCCGCTCACCAGCGCGGCTTCCGTCCCGCGCTCCAGATCGGCCAGGTCGACGCCCTGCTCGCGGAGCACCCGGACGGCCACCCCGCCGCCCTCCCGCAGCAGGCCGAGCAGCAGGTGGCCGGTCTCGATCCGGCGGGCGCGCTGCCCGGTGGCGGCGCGCAGCGCCAGCGCCATCACCTGCCGCCCCCGGTCGGTGAACCGGGGGCCGCCCCGGCGGGGGCGGCGGGCCGGCGGCGGGGCGTCCAGCGCGCCCGCCCCGAAGTCGGACTCGACGGCCTCGCGGACCGCCGCCAGGTCGATGCCGATCGCGGCCAGCGCGGCGGCGTCCCGCTCCGGGCCGGAGCCGCCCAGGGCGCGGAGCACCGCGCGCCGCCCGCCTTCCAGGTCGAGGCCGAAGCCGCCGAGCACCCGGGCGGCCGGGTCCTGCGGCTGGGCGAGCAGGCCGAGCAGCAGGTGCTCGGTGCCCAGGTGGTCGTGGTGCATCCGGCGGGCCTCCTGGGCGGCCAGTTCCACCGCCCGGCGGGCCTCCGCCGCGAACCGTTCGAACATGTCAGTCCCCTCCCTGTCCGGCCGCCCGTCGGGCGTGCTTCTTGTGGACGGCCTGCCGGGTGACGCCCAGGCAGACCGCGATCTCGTGCCAGGACCAGCCCCGGCTGCGGGCGTTGCCGACCTGGAGGTCCTCCAGCCGGTCGGCCAGGTCCCGCAGGGCCCGGACGGCGCGCAGGCCGGCCGCCGGGTCACTGCTGCTCGCGTCGGCCGCGAGCCGTGTCGTCTCGCTCATGACGTCAACATAGGTTGACACCGGGGGGTGCGTCAACCCCGGTTGACACGCGGCGCGGCCGGATCAGGCCGGGTACCGCTCCGCCAGGAACTCCGCGAAGGTGATCCGGCCCGCCTCCCCACCCATCGCCGCACGGCCCGCAGCCTGACCCACCGCACCATCCGCCGACCGGCCCGCCGGACGCCCCGGCACCAGGTTCCCGCCCGCCCGCAGCGCCCGCACCGTCCCGCCCGGCACCGGCACCCGCAGCACCGGCCGCCGCCGCCCCCGGGCCCGCAGGAACTCCGCCGCCCACGCCTCCACCGGACGCGCCTCGGGCCCGCCGAAGTCGTCCGCCCGCCCGGCCGGACCGGCCTCCGCGAGCTGCGCCAGCCGCTCCGCGACGTCCCGCACGTCCACCGGCTGGAACGCCACCCCGCGCGGCAGCAGCAGCACCGGGGCCTTCGACAGCCCCTCCAGCAGCCGCAGCAGCAGGTCGTGGAACCGGGTGGCCCGCAGCACCGTCCAGCCCAGGCCGGACTCCGCGACCAGCCGCTCGCACTCCGCCTTCGTCCGGTAGTGGCCGAGCGGCACCCGGTCCACCCCGACGATCGACACGTACAGCAGGTGCGACACCCCGGCGGCGCGGGCCGCCTCCACCAGGCGGCGGGTGGCCGCGACGTCCCGCCCGCCGTTGGTGGTCGCGCAGTGCACCACCGTCCCGACGCCGGCCAGTGCCGGCTCCAGCCCCCGGCCGGTCACCAGGTCGCCCACCGCCCAGCCGTGCTCCCCCGGCGTGTGCGCCTGCCGGCTGAGCACCCGCACCGGGCAGCCCCGCGACAGCAGCCGGCGCACCACCGCGCGCCCCAGGGTCCCCGTCCCGCCCGTCACGAGTATCGGCCGCATCGCGCTCACCCCTCAGCTCAGCCACTGCCCCCAGCCTGCCCGCGACCACCGCCTCCGGCAGCCCGGCCCACGCACCCGGGGGAACGCGGCACCCGCCGGGGCCGGCGCCGCCCGGAAACGCCGAGTCCCCCCGGAGCCCGGAGGCTTCGGGGGGACGGCGGCCGAAACGGGTCGGGGCGGGGCCCCGGACGGTCAGCTGCAGCCGCTGGTGGAGCCGCAGCCCTCGCAGAGGTAGCAGCTGCCCGCGCGGCGCATCTTGGTGCCGCAGGAGAAGCAGAGCGGGGCGTCGGCGTTCAGGCCGAGCCGGATCTCGGCGAGCTCGGTCGAGTTGTGCGCGGCCGGGGCGGCCTTGGGCTGCTCGACCAGCGGGAGCGCGACGTGCGGCTTCTCGGGGGCGAGCGGGGCGGACTGGGCCAGCGACTCGATGTCGACGTCGTCCTCGGCCGGCTCGTAGGAGCCGGTCTCCAGGTGCCGGGTGCGCTCCTCGACGGAGTGGATGCCCAGCGCGGAGCGGGTCTCGAAGGGCAGGAAGTCGAGGGCCAGCCGGCGGAAGATGTAGTCCACGATGGACTGCGCCATCCGCACGTCCGGGTCGTCGGTCAGGCCGGCCGGCTCGAAGCGCATGTTGGTGAACTTGGCGACGTACGTCTCCAGCGGGACGCCGTACTGGAGGCCGACCGAGACGGCGATGGAGAAGGCGTCCATCATGCCCGCGAGGGTCGAGCCCTGCTTGGACATCTTGAGGAAGACCTCGCCGAGGCCGTCGTCCGGGTAGGAGTTGGCGGTCATGTAGCCCTCGGCGCCGCCGACCGTGAAGGAGGTGGTGATGCCGGGGCGGCCCTTGGGCAGGCGCTTGCGGGTCGGCCGGTACTCGACGACCTTCTGGACGGCCGGGGCCGGGGCGGCGGCCTGGGCGGGGGCCGGAACCGCGGCCGGGGCCTTGGTCTTGGCCGAGAGCGGCTGGCCGACCTTGCAGTTGTCGCGGTAGATCGCCAGCGCCTTGACGCCGAGCTTCCACGCCTCGAAGTAGATCTCCTCGACGTCCTCGACGGTGGCGTTCTCCGGCATGTTGACCGTCTTGGAGATGGCGCCGGAGATCCACGGCTGGATCGCGGCCATCATCCGGACGTGGCCCATCGGGGAGATCGACCGCTCGCCCATCGCGCAGTCGAACACCTCGTAGTGGGCGGGCTTCAGGCCGGGCGCGTCGATGACGTTGCCGTGCTCGGCGATGTGCGCGACGACCGCCTCGACCTGCTCGTCCTGGTAGCCCAGGCGCTTGAGGGCGCGCGGGACGGTGCCGTTGACGATCTGCATCGAGCCGCCGCCGACCAGCTTCTTGAACTTGACCAGGGCCAGGTCGGGTTCGACGCCGGTGGTGTCGCAGTCCATCATCAGGCCGATGGTGCCGGTCGGGGCGAGCACCGAGGCCTGCGCGTTGCGGAACCCGTTGCGCTCGCCGAGCCGGAGCACGTCGGCCCAGGTCTCGTTGGCGACCGACCAGACCGGGGTGTCCAGGTCGTCCAGCGGGGCAACGGCGGCCGAGGCGTCCGCGTGCTGCTTCATGACCCGGCGGTGCGGGGCGGCGTTGCGGGCGTAGCCGTCGTACGGGCCGACCACGGCGGCCAGTTCGGCGGAGCGGCGGTAGGCGGTGCCGGTCATCAGCGAGGTGACCGCGCCGGCCAGGGCGCGGCCGCCGGCCGAGTCGTAGGCGTGGCCGGTGGCCATCAGCAGGGCGCCGAGGTTGGCGTAGCCGATGCCGAGCTGGCGGTAGGCGCGGGTGGTCTCGCCGATCTTCTCGGTCGGGAAGTCGGCGAAGCAGATGGAGATGTCCATCGCGGTGATGACCAGCTCGACCACCTTGGCGAAGTTGACCGCGTCGAACGAGTCGTCGTCGCGGAGGAACTTCATCAGGTTCAGCGAGGCCAGGTTGCAGCTGGAGTTGTCCAGGTGCATGTACTCGGAGCACGGGTTGGAGGCGTTGATCCGGCCGGACTCGGGGCAGGTGTGCCAGTGGTTGATCACCGAGTCGTACTGGATGCCCGGGTCGGCGCAGGCCCACGCGGCCTCGGCCATCTTGCGGAACAGGCCCTTGGCGTCGACGGTCTCGATGACCTCGCCGGTCTTGCGGCCGCGCAGGCCGAAGGTGGTGCCGTTCTCCACCGCGGTCATGAACTCGTCGTTCACCCGGACCGAGTTGTTGGCGTTCTGGTACTGGACGGAGGTGATGTCGTCGCCGCCCAGGTCCATGTCGAACCCGGCGTCGCGCAGCGCGCGGATCTTCTCCTCCTCCTTCACCTTGGTCTCGATGAAGGCCTCGACGTCCGGGTGGTCGACGTCCAGCACGACCATCTTGGCGGCCCGGCGGGTCGCGCCGCCGGACTTGATGGTGCCGGCCGAGGCGTCGGCGCCGCGCATGAAGGAGACCGGGCCGGAGGCGTTGCCGCCGGAGGAGAGCAGTTCCTTGGAGGAGCGGATCCGGGACAGGTTCAGGCCGGCGCCGGAGCCGCCCTTGAAGATCATGCCCTCTTCCTTGTACCAGTCGAGGATCGACTCCATGGAGTCGTCGACGGACAGGATGAAGCAGGCCGAGACCTGCTGCGGCTGCTGGGTGCCGACGTTGAACCAGACCGGCGAGTTGAAGCTGAACACCTGGTGGAGGAGGGCGTGGGTCAGCTCGTGCTCGAAGACCTCGGCGTCGTCCGGGGAGGCGAAGTAGCCGTGCTTCTCGCCGGCGGCGCGGTAGGTCAGCACCACCCGGTCGATGATCTGCTTGAGGCTCCACTCGCGCTGCGGGGTGCCGACCGCGCCGCGGAAGTACTTGCTGGTGACGATGTTGACCGCGTTGACCGACCAGAAGTCGGGGAACTCGACGCCGCGCTGCTCGAAGTTGATCGACCCGTCGCGCCAGTTGGTCATCACCACGTCGCGGCGCTCCCAGGTGACCGCGTCGTACGGGTGGACCCCAGGGGTGGTGTAGATGCGCTCCAGCCGCAGCCCGGCCTTGGGGGCCTTGGCTCCCTTGGCGGCCTTGTCCGACTTCGACCCTCGTGCGGACCCGCTCGTGGTGTCTGTCACTGCTCCTGCTCCTCCTCCTGGGCAAACGCCCGAAGTGCCCGGAAAAGTCCGGGCACGACTGGTTCGTTCCGTCCGCACGCGGGCAGGGCGGAACCCCACCACGGCACACGGGTACTGCGGGGTACTACGGGTACTGCGCTGCATGCGCGGAAAAGGGCGCGCGAAGGCGCCGACGGCCGTCCTAGGGGACGGGCACCGGTTCGGGGGCGGCCGGCCGCTCGGCCCGCAGCTCCGCGATCGCCGCCTCGAAGTCCTCGAGGTTGTCGAACGCGCGGTAGACCGAGGCGAACCGGAGGTACGCCACCACGTCCAGGTCCTTCAGCGGACCGAGTATGGCCAGGCCCACGTCGTGGGTGGAGAGCTCGGCGCTGCCGCTGGCCCGCACGCACTCCTCGACCCGCTGGCCGAGCTGGGCCAGCGCGTCCTCGGTGACCGGGCGGCCCTGGCATGCCTTGCGGACGCCGGAGATCACCTTCTCGCGGGAGAAGGGCTCGGTGACGCCGCTGCGCTTGATCACCATCAGGGTGGCGGTCTCGACGGTGGTGAACCGCCGACCGCAGTCGGGGCACTGGCGGCGGCGACGGATGGAACTCCCGTCGTCGCTGGCCCGACTGTCCACGACTCGGCTGTCCTGATGCCGGCAGAAGGGGCAGTGCACCTGGAACTCCCTCCCTACCCGTCCAACGGCATACAACAGTCATCACTCTACCCGCTAGACACAACACCTGTGCCCAACCAGAGACTAGACCACTAGATGTAGTGCGGGACACTTCACCACGCCGAGTGAACGGGCGGTTCCGGAGACAGCCTCCGGGGCCGCGCCATAGACTGTTCGAGTCGAACAAGCAATCGACTTACACCCGGAGGCTTGATCAAGTCAGCCAACCTCGAATAAGTTCACTCGAACGTGTGTTTGGCGCAACCTTTCGATAGAGGGGCCAGTTGAGCTGGGCAGATGGAGCACCAGCCCGACGAGAGGGTCGCCGCGATGTCCACCCCCAGCGCCACCAGCGTCATGCACACCGCCGAAGCCAAGACCGCCATCCCGGTGCAGGAGCGTCCCGCGCGCACCGCTGACCAGGAGAGCATGGACCAGACCATGAGCCGCAGTCAGTCGATCGAGGAACCCCCGCTCGGTGCGTCCGTCCCCGTCGCCCGCTCCCTCCCCGGCCGCCCGCCCGGCATCCGCACCGACGAGGCCGGGCTGACCGAGCGCCAGCGCCGGGTCATCGAGGTGATCCGGGACTCCGTCCAGCGGCGCGGCTACCCGCCGTCCATGCGCGAGATCGGCCAGGCCGTCGGCCTGTCCTCCACCTCCTCCGTCGCGCACCAGCTGATGGCGCTGGAGCGCAAGGGCTTCCTGCGGCGCGACCCGCACCGCCCGCGCGCCTACGAGGTCCGCGGCGTCGAGGTGGCCCGCCCGGCCGCGGCCGAGACCTCCGGCCGGCCGTCCACCTCCTACGTGCCGCTGGTCGGCCGGATCGCGGCCGGCGGCCCGATCCTGGCCGAGCAGACCGTCGAGGACGTCTTCCCGCTGCCCCGCCAACTGGTCGGCGAGGGCGAGCTGTTCGCGCTGACGGTCAAGGGCGACTCGATGATCGACGCCGCGATCTGCGACGGCGACTGGGTGACGGTCCGCAAGCAGCCGGTCGCCGAGAACGGGGACATCGTGGCCGCGATGATCGACGGCGAGGCGACGGTCAAGCGGCTCAAGCGCGAGGACGGGAAGATCTGGCTGATGCCGCACAACGCGGCGTACGAGCCGATCCCGGGCGACAACGCGACCATCCTCGGCAAGGTGGTGGCGGTGCTGCGCCGCCTCTGAGCGCACGGCACGACGAGCGCGCGGCACGACGAGCGCGCGGCACCACCGGCGAACGACCGCCACGTGCGAGGGCCGGCCCGAACAGTTCGGGCCGGCCCTCGCACGTGGCGGTCGTTTCGGTGCGCACGGCGCACGGCGCACGGCGGACCGGCGACCGGCCGGTCAGCGGCTAGCGCGGCCTGACCGGCGGGGCCGAGGCGTCGATCGCGGCGAGCGAGCGGCGGACCTGGTTGCGGTCGGTGGTGTACCAGAAGTCCGGCATGGAGGAGCGGAAGAAGCCGCCGTAGCGGGCGGTGGCCAGCCGCGGGTCGAGGACGGCGACGATGCCCTTGTCGTCGGCGGCCCGGACCAGCCGGCCGGCGCCCTGGGCCATCAGCAGCGCGGCGTGGGTGGCGGCGACGGCCATGAAGCCGTTGCCGCCGCGCGCCTCGACGTCCTTCTGCCGGGCGCTCATCAGCGGGTCGTCGGGCCGCGGGAAGGGGATGCGGTCCATCACGACGAGCTGGCAGGCGGAGCCGGGCACGTCGACGCCCTGCCAGAGCGAGAGGGTGCCGAACAGGCAGGTCCCGGCGTCGGAGGCGAAGGCCCGGATCAGCTCGCCCAGGGTGTCCTCGCCCTGGAGCAGGATCGGCACGTCCAGCCGTTCGCGGAGCTTCTCGGCGGCGGTCTGGGCGGCCCGCATCGAGGAGAACAGGCCCAGGGTGCGGCCGCCGGCCGCGCCGATCAGCTCGGCGAGCTCGTCCAGCATCTCCGGCCGGTCGGGCTCCCGGCCGGGCGGCGGGAGGTGCTTGGCGACGTAGAGGATGCCCTGCTTGGGGTAGGTGAACGGGGAGCCCACGTCCAGGCCGCGCCAGTACGGCGGGGCGTCCTCCCCGGTCTCGGCGGCGGGGCCGTCGGGGGTGCGGTGGTCGGGGAGCCTGGTCTCGCCGGGCAGGCCGAGCGAGGCGGCGACGCCGTTGAAGTCGCCGCCGAGCTTGAGGGTGGCGGAGGTGAGGACGACCGAGCGGTCCCGGTACAGGTTCTCCCGCAGCAGGCCGGAGACGGAGAGCGGGGCGACCCGCAGCGAGGCGGTGCCCAGGCCGTAGCGGTCGGAGCGCTCGATCCAGATGACGTCGTACTCGGAGCCGGTGAGCAGTCGGTCCGCGGTCTCGTGCAGCGTCTCGGCGGAGGCCATCGCCTGCTTGCGGACGGCGTCCTCGTCGGTGAGGCCCTTGTCGCGGGTCTCGCCGAGCGAGGTGATGACCTGGCGGCAGGCGTCCCGGATGCCGGCCACCGCGTAGCCGAGGTACTCGGGGAGTTCGTCGACCTGGCCGGGCTGGGCGGTCTCCATCAGGCCGTGGAAGTTCTCGGCGGCGGCCTGGAGCGCGTCCACCGCCTTCTCGTTGGCGAGCTTCGCGGCGCGCTTGACGGCCCGGTTGACCGCGCCGACGGTGAGTTCGGCGGTGGCCGCGCCGGTGACCCGGTTCACCAGCTCGTGGGCCTCGTCGATGATCAGCAGGCCGTGCTCGGGCAGCACGGGGGCGCCCTCGATCGCGTCGATCGCGAGCATGGCGTGGTTGGTGACCACCACGTCGGCCAGTTTGGCGCGCTCGCGGGCCAGCTCGGCGAAGCACTCCTCGCCGTAGGCGCAGCGGGAGGCGCCCAGGCACTCCTTGGAGGTCACGGCGAGCTGGGCCCAGGCCCGGTCGGAAACGCCGGGGGTGAGGTCGTCGCGGTCGCCGGTCTCGGTCTCCTCGGCCCACTCGCGCAGCCGGAGCACGTCCTGGCCGAGCTTGCCGGTGGGGCCGCCGAGCGCGTCGACCGGGTCGAACAGGCCCTCGCCCTCGTCGCTCGGGGTGCCCTCGTTGGCGCGGTGCAGGCACAGGTAGTTGGAGCGGCCCTTGAGCATGGCGAACAGCGGGCGGCGGCGCAGCACCGGGTGCAGTGCCTCGACGGTGCGCGGCAGGTCGCGTTCGACGAGCTGGCGCTGGAGGGCCAGCGTCGCGGTGGCGACCACCACCCGGTCGCCGTGGGCGAGGGCGGGCACCAGGTAGGCGAGGGACTTGCCGGTGCCGGTGCCGGCCTGGACGAGCAGGTGCTCGCCCTCGTCGACGGCGGCGGAGACGGCTTCGGCCATCCGGACCTGCCCGGGCCGCTCCACGCCGCCGACGGCGGCGACGGCGGCGTGCAGCAGCTCGGGCAGGCGGGAGGCGGGGACCGGCGCGGCGGGTTCGGCCGTCTCCGGGCCGCCGGGCAGGGGTTCGATGGTGTCGTTCGTCATGACGCCCCCAGCCTACGGGGCGGGACTGACAATCCTGACCCGCTGGACGGGGAGCTGCGCGGTGCTGTGCAGCGGGTTGTCGACCTGGCCGTGGACGGCGGCGTGCGGGCGGTCGGGGCGGTCCCGGTAGCCGTCGAGCAGGAGGCGGTTGCGGTTCAGGCAGAGCCGGTCGATCCGGGGCTTGAACAGGTCGAACAGCCGGTGGCGGTCCGCGAGTTCGGGGAAGCGCCGCTGGCAGCCCAGGATCTCCGCGCGCAGCAGCTCCCAGAACTCCGGCTCCGGCAGGTCGAGTTGCTCCTCCAGCAGCGGGGCGAGGTAGCGGTAGACGCCGATGAACAGGCCGGAGTGCAGGAACTGGCAGAGGTAGTCCGGGTCCTCCCGGTTGAGCACCCCGGCGATGTCGACGGGCAGGTCGGCGAGTTCGGGCAGCGGCCGGTCGCTGAGGTTGACGTCGTCGACGAAGTCCTTGACCGCGAGCCGGACCGGGACGTCGTCCCGGTCGAAGACCACGATGGCGTTCTCGCCGTGCGGGGAGAAGACCAGCCCGTAGCGGTACAGGAAGTGCAGCAGCGGCGGCAGCATCGCGGCGAACAGCCGGCTCACCCACTCCCGGGGCGCCAGGCCGGAGCGGGCGACGAGTTCGGCGGTCAGCGCCCGCCCGTCCGAGCCGGTCTGCAGCAGCGCGGCCAGCGTGCGGGCCCGCTCGCCCGGCTCCAGGTGGCGGCCGAGCGGTTCGCGCCAGATCGCGCCGAGCAGTTCCTTGTACTGGTAGGGCGCGTCGGGCAGGTCCCGGTACAGCGGGTGCTCGACGGTGACCGAGGCGATCTCGCCGAGCAGCACCACCCGGCACTCGTCGCGCAGGTACGGGTCCTGGTCGCGCAGGCGGTGGATCCAGGCGGTGACGGCGGGCGCGGCGAGGGCGCGTTCGGTGGGCAGGCCGCGCCAGACCAGGGTGTTGAGGATGGCGAGCGGCAGTTTGACGGTGCAGCGGTCGGGGCGGCTGAGGTTGAAGAAGGAGCGGATGGACTGCTGGGGCAGCCGCAGGTCGCCGTCGCTGGGCAGCGGGACGATCCGGCCGTCGGCGATCCACGGCGCGAACAGGCCGACCACGGTCTCGTCCCACTGCCAGGGGTGCACCGGGAGCAGCCAGAACTCGTCGGCGCGCTCGCCCAGTTGGGTGCGGAAGGCGGGGTCGAGTTCGGTGCGGTAGATGGCCGGGTCGCCGCGGAACTCGGCCAGGCTCTTGTGCACGGCGAGCCAGGGCAGGGTGCGGGGCAGCCGGGCCTCCGGGGTCCAGCCGGCCGCGTCGGTGGCGGAGAAGCCGATCCGGCCCTTGTTGGCGACGATCCACGGGTGGCCGGTCTGCCGGCCCTCCAGGGCGACGTGGTCGAGGTCGGCGAGTTCGGCGGCGCTCAGCGCGGTGGCCCGCAGGTGGGCGTCGGCGATCAGGGTGGCGGTGAGTTCGCGGACCAGGTGGCCGGTGGTGTCGCCGCTCATCCCGAGGACGTGCCGGGCCTGCTGGAGGAAGCGCAGCGGGTCGTCGCCGCCCTCGATCGACGCCGGATCGACCCGCCAGCTCCCGTACGCGCCCCGGCGGGCGGCGAACCGGTAGTCGGCGTCCGGGAGCCGCACCAGGTGGCGGCCGTCGCCGTCGGGCCGCGGGTGGAGCAGTTCCTCGTAGGCGAATTCGCCGAGCAGTTTGGCGAGCATGTCCCGTCCGGCGGCCTGCCAGTGCCCGGTGGTGAGCTGGGGTGGCAGGTGGAGTACGGAGTCAGCGGCTGGCTGCTGCACGCTCGGTCCCTTCCTGGGGTCGTGGGAGTGTCGCCGACGGCGGCGGGGCGGATGCCGGGAGGAACGTGGTCCAGGCGGTGCGGTGGGGCAGCGGGTGGAGCGTCTTGCCCGCGACGGCGTTGAGGATCACGGCGGCGCGGTGGGCGCCGAGCCCGAGGTCCGGGGTGCCGACTCCGTGAGTGTGCAGCTCCGCGTTCTGGACGTACAGACCGCCGGTGAGTTCCGGCCGGGTGGCGACCCGGTGGTCGAGGTCGACCCGGTAGCGGCCCTGCCCGTCCCAGTCGATCAGCTCGGCGATCGGGTCGAGGGCGGCGGGGCGCACCGCCCGGTAGCCGGTGGCCAGCACCACGGCGTCGGTGCGGACCAGGTGGCGGCGGCCGGAGTCGCCGTGCCGGCAGTGCAGTTCGAGCCCGCCGCAGGGGCCCTGGGCGGCTTCGGTGACGGCGGTGCCGGGCAGGATCTCGACCGGTTCGGCGTCGATCGGGCGGCCGACGGTGCGCTCGTACAGGTGGTCGTGGATCTCGGCGAGCGTCTCGGCGCTGGCGGCCTTGTGCAGCTGCCACTGGGCGGGGACGAGGGCGTCCCGGACGTCGGCGGGCAGGCCGTGGAAGTAGCGGGTGTAGTCGGGGGTGAACTGCTCCAGGCCGAGCTTGGAGTACTCCATCGGGGCCAGTGCCCGGGTGCGGGTGAGCCAGCGCAGCCGGGTGCCGTCGCCGGCCCGGTGCCGGAGCAGGTCGAGGAAGACCTCGGCGCCGGACTGGCCCGATCCGACCACCGTGACGTCCCGCGCCGCGTCGAGGGAGCGGCGGCGTTCCAGGTAGTCGGCGGAGTGCAGGACGGCGGGGTGCCGGCGCAGCGGGGCGAAGGCCTCGGGGCGGGCGGGTTCGGTGCCGGTGCCGAGGACCAGGTTGCGGGCCCGGTGCACGGCGCCCGCGGCGTGCACCAGGTAGAGCTGGTCGGCGGCGTCCCAGTGCACGGCGGTGACGGGCTGCCCGAAGCGGCAGTTGGGGAGCCGTTCGGCGGCCCAGCGGCAGTAGTGGTCGTACTCGCGGCGGGGCAGCTGGAAGCGCTCGCTGAAGTAGAACGGGAACAGCCGCTGCTGGTCGCGCAGGTAGTTGAGGAACGACCAGGGGTTGGTGGGGTCGACCAGGGTGACCAGGTCGGCCAGGAACGGCACCTGCATCCGGGCGCCGTCGACGAGCATGCCGGGGTGCCAGCGGAACTCGGGCCGGGCGTCGAGGAACAGCGCGCCGACGGTCTCGGCCCGGTCGGCGAGCGCGGCCAGCGAGAGGTTGAACGGGCCGATGCCGACGCCGATCAGGTCGTACGGCTCGGGCTGCTGGCCCGCCGTGTCGTCATGGGGAGTCATGTCGTCCTAGGTATCGGCGGTGGTGTCGGCGCGCCGGCGGACCATCAGGGCGGCGCGCTTGTCGGGCAGGTCGAGGTCGGCGACGCGGTCGAACCCGGCGCGCGCGAACGCCCGGACGGAGGGCGTGTTGCGGACGTCGGGTTCGGCGAGCACCCGGGTGCAGCGCGGTTCGCGCTCCAGCAGCCGGGTGGCGATCGCGTCGAGGAGCGGGGCGGCCAGGCCCCGGCCGCGGGCGGCGGGGGCCAGCAGCAGGTGCACGCCCAGGTCGTGCGGGCGGGCGGGGTAGTGCGCGGCCAGCGGGTCGAGGTCGGCCCGGTACAGCTCGAAGTAGCCGGTGGGCACGGTGTCGAGCAGGGCCAGCGCGGGGCGGCTGCGGCCGTCGCCGTCGAGCTGGGCGGCGAGGTGCTCCGCGGTGGTCCGCGGCGGGCCGGCCAGGGCCCACCAGCGGTCGGTGTCCGGGTCGTTCATCCAGCCGGTGAGCAGGTCCAGGTCGGTGGCCGGCCGCACGGTGCGCAGGACGAGTTCGCCGACCGCGGTGGGTATCGTGCCGGTCTCGGGCATCACGCCCGGGCCACCGGGTTGTCGATCTCGACGTACACCGACTGGGTCTCGACCGGGCCGACCAGTTCGTCCAGGCCGTGCAGCCGGGTGAGCAGGTTGGCCTTGCAGCGCAGGGTGGGGGCGTCCAGCAGGTGGGCGGGGAGCGCGGAGCCGGTGGCGGTGGCGGCGGGGCCGGACAGGAAGCGGCGCAGCGCGGCCAGCAGCAGCTGCTCGTCGGCGAGGCCCTGGGAGCCGAAGGCGCCGATCAGGCCGAGCACGTGGTTGATGCCGAGGTAGTAGGCGAAGCGCTCGTCGGCGACCGCGTCGGGCACGAAGGTGTCGCTGTGCGCGCCGAGTCCGGGCAGCCGGGCGCGCAGCCGGTCGGCGTGCGAGGCGCGGAAGTAGTAGCCCTGGTTGTCGCGGTAGCGGCCGCCGGCGGGCCAGCCCTGGGCGTCCAGCAGGACCAGGCTGTTCTGCTGGTGGGCCTCCAGGGCGATGCCGGCCCGCCCGTCCAGCCAGAGGATCGGCAGCACGACGGTGTCCAGGTAGCGCAGGAACCACTCGGTGGCGACGGTCGGCACCGGGCGGCCGGTGCGGACGGCCAACTCGGCCAGCACGTCGGCCAGGTGCGAGCCGAGCCGGTCCAGGGGCTGCTCGGCGACCAGCCCGGCCACGCACAGCGCCCGGTCGGCGGGCCCGAACGGCAGCCGGCGCAGCACGGTGTCCAGGCCGTTGGGGTCGCCGAGCGCGGGGTGGTCGACGCCGATCCAGGCCGGGTCGCGGACGATGTCGAAGCCGGGGTGGGCGGCCCGCCACTGGGCGGCCAGGCCGGACTCCAGCAGGCGGTGCACCTCGGTGCCCCGGTGCAGCTCCTTGCGGAGGTTCTCCCGGCGGGAGTTGGTGATCCGCAGGCCCAGCGACAGCTTGAGCATCCACGGGGTGCCGGGGCGGCAGACGGTGCGCACCGAGCTGGTGGGGTGCCAGGGCTCGCCGTGCTGCCCGAGGTCGGTCAGCAGGCCCTGCTCCAGCAGGTCGGCGACGGCCGGGCGCAGCGCCAGCTCGCGGGCCTGCCAGGGGTGCAGCGGCAGGGCGGCCGTCCCCGCGGGCAGCGGGCGGCCGTACAGGTCGGCGGTGAGCTGCTCGGCGGGGGTGCCGGTGGCGCTGTCGCCGGCCAGCAGCGAGCGGTGCACGGCCCACCAGTGCAGCCGGAACGAGCCGTGCAGCTCCGGGGAGTAGGCGGCGGACTGGGCGGGGCCGAGGCCGTCGCGGCTCTTCGGGGTGGGGTGCAGCGGGTGGCCGAGCAGCAGCGACTGCTCGGCGCGCAGGAACGCGTCGGCGGGCGCGGCGGGGGCGGCCCGGCGGTGGGTGAGGATCTCCGCGGTGCGGGCCGAGGAGTCGGCCACCCGGGCGGTCAGGTCGGCGAGTTGACCGGGTTCGGGGCGGCCGGTGGCACCGGCCACCAGGGCGGCGACGGTGACCGCGTCGACCGGGTGCTCGGCGGCGCCGGTGGAGACGGTGGCCGGGCCGAACCGGTGCCAGCCGCAGGCCGACCAGTGCCGCACCGGCGCGGACAGCTGGGCGGCGCCGCCGAGCACCGGGATCCGCAGCAGGTCGCCGTCGGGGCGCTCGGCCGCGGTCTCCCGGGCCCAGCAGCGCAACAGGCTCTCGGTGGCGGCGTGTTCGGCGGCCACGGCCGGGTCGGGGTCGAGCAGCGGGTCCGGGGTGGGGTGCCCGGCCGCGGGCCGGGCGGCCGGGGGGACGCCGGTGAGGGTGCTGGCCAAATCCGCTCCTTGTAGCCGCGTGACTGCCTACGGGTAAGGGTTGCCTGTCCACCACCACCGGGCACAAGGACGGATCACTCGTTCCGGTGAGTTTCGGGCGATCCCTCACCCGCAGGTGTGAGCGGACGGCACCCTGACGGACCGTCACCATCACGGTTCGATGACCGGACGTCAACGGAGGGGCACCGCGCGCCCGCCGCTCCGGGCCCGGGTGGAAGACTGTCCCGGGAGTCGGTCCGTTCTGGGGGGTTGATGGTGAGGGCACGGGGGGTGGTGGCCCTGCTGTCCGCGGTCGCCGTGGTGGCGGGCGGGACGAGCGCCTGCACCTCGACCGGCGGTCGCGGGGGCGACGGGGAGCCGCGCAGCTTCGCCGAGTTGAAGCGCTGGGGGTACGCCGAGTGGGACGGCTGGGCGCAGCGCCACGGCTTCCGCAACCCGGCGGTGCCGGGCCTGTGGAGCGCCGACCGGATGGACCAGGCCCCGCCCCGGCAGCCCGCCCCCGCCGCGGACGGGCCGTCCGCCCCGCCGCCCGCCACGCCGTCGCCGTCACCGTCGCCGTCGCCCTCCGTGGACGCCCCGGCCGCCGCGTCCGCCGGCACCACCGCGTCCGCCACCACGGGCTCGCCGTCCGCGCCGCCGCCGGTGGCCGCCCGGCCGGTGCCGCGCCCGTACACCAGCTACCCGGCGTCCGGGAAGGTCTTCACGACCGCGCCGAACGGCGGCACCGGCCAGTGCTCGGCCACCGTGGTCGCCGACCCGAACCACCCGGGGAGGAGCAACCTGGTGTGGACGGCCGCGCACTGCGTGCACGAGGGCAAGGGCGGCGACTGGTACCGGAACCTGGTGTTCGTCCCGGCGTACAACAGCTCCGGCGCGGCCAGCGACCACCGCCGGGCGGCGCTGGCCGAGGTCGCCCCGCTCGGGCAGTGGTGGGCCGACAAGGTGATCACCTCGCCGCTGTGGACCACCGAGGGCACCAAGGGCGGGGGCGCCGCCAACCAGTACGACTTCGCGGTGATCAAGGTGCGCGGCCCGGAGAGCGAGACCCGCTCGCTGGAGGAGGTCATCGGCACCGCCGTGCCGGTCTGGTTCGACGCCCCGCGCGAGCAGCTCGCGATCCAGGCCTGGGGGTACCCGGCGCTGGCCCCGTTCGACGGGCAGGAGTTGGAGCTCTGCGACTCCGGCCGCCCGGGTTCGCGCGGCTTTGACCCGGCCCGGCCCCCGATGCTGGTGATCGGCTGCACCATGACGGCCGGCGCGTCGGGCGGCGGCTGGTTCGCCGACGGCCCGGACGGCCGCCAGCGGCTGGTCAGCAACACCTCGATCGGCACCCAGGCGCACACCGCGCTCAACGGCCCCTACCTGGAGGACGTGGCCCGCCAGGCGCTCGACTACATCTCCCGGAAGTGACGACCGCCCGTCGCCTCCGCCCGATCCGACCCGACCCGACCCCGGGGGAACACCCAATGACCGACCAGCACCGCACAGCGCGCCGAGTCCGGAACGCGGCCGCGGCCGCCCTGGTGACGGTACTCGCCGTCACCACCGCCGGCTGCACCCAGAAGGCGCTCCCCTCGCCGCCGCCCGCCGAGTCCTCCTCCGCGTCGAAGGAGGCCGTCGACATCGGCGCACTGCAGAACTTCCTGTCCCGGGTGCCGAACTGGAGCTCCGACGACTGGAAGGAGTGGGCCTCCAAGAACGGCTTCAAGCCGGAGGACATCGAGGCGATCAGGAGCTTCTGGGACACCAAGAAGCCCTCAGACCCCAAGAAGACCACCGTGATCACGCCGGACGAGAAGGCCCCCAGCATCCGGGACGTGGTCTTCCCGCCGACCGTACCGGCCAAGGCCCAGCCGCACCCGTACGCCGCGGACACCGCCGTGATCGGCAAGATCTTCTTCGAGACGGACGAGGGCCAGGCGGTCTGCTCGGGCACCGTGGTCTCCGACCCGAACAACCCGGGGAAGAGCAACCTGGTCTGGACGGCCGCGCACTGCGCCCACGGGGGCAAGGGCAAGGGCTACTTCACCAAGGTGATGTTCGCGCCCGGCTACAACCGCACCGGCGTCACCAGCAACGGCAAGGGCCGGGACGCCACCTGGGAGCAGGTCGCCCCGCTGGGCCGCTGGCTGGCCACCGGCATGCTGGTGATGCCGCAGTGGACCCAGGAGGGCAGCATGGTGGGCACCGCGGCCAACCAGTTCGACTTCGCGGTGATCCGGGTGGCCTCGCTGGACGGCTCGGACGTCTCGCTGGAGGAGACCGTCGGCGGTTCGGTGCCGATCCTGTTCAACGCCGAGCCGGAGGACATCACCGCGCCCAGGGCGTACGGCTACCCGGCCGGCAAGCCCTACGACGGCGAGGAGTTGGAGCACTGCGACTCCGGCGCCAAGCTGACCCCGTTCGTCTTCGACCGCTCGCGCCCGCCGATGCTGGCCATCGGCTGCACCATGACCGGCGGCTCCTCCGGCGGCGGCTGGCTGACCAAGCAGGGCGGCCGGACGATGCTGTTCTCCAACGTCTCGATCGGCGACAACGCCAACCGCTGGCAGGCCGGGCCGACCCTCGGCCCGGACGCCAAGAAGATGTTCGACGCCTTCCTGGTGAAGTAGCCGCGACGACGAACGGGCGGGTGGCGCACCCCGGGGTGCGCCACCCGCCCGTTCCTCCGCCGCCGGGACGGCCGGTGCCGGTGCCGGGTCGGTCAGGCCGTGACGACCGCGTACCGCTCCAGCTCGGCGGCCAGCGCCGTCGCCACCTTGGCGTGCAGCAGGGTGCCGTCCGCGGTGTGCTCGGTGGAGATCAGCTCGCCCTCCGCGTGCACCCGGGAGACCAGGTCGCCGCGGGTGTAGGGGACCAGGGCCCTGACCTCCACCGCGGGGCGGGGCAGTTCCTGGTCGATCAGGGCGAGCAGCTCCTCGATGCCCTGACCGCTGCGGGCCGACACCACCAGGGCGTGCGGCTCGCGGCGCAGCAGGCGCTGGAGGACCAGCGGGTCCGCCGCGTCGGCCTTGTTGATCACCACGATCTCCGGCACGTTCTGCGCGTCGACCGAGACGATCACCTCGCGGACGGCGGCGAGCTGGGTCTCCGGCTCGGGGTGCGAGCCGTCCACCACGTGCAGGATGAGGTCGGCGTCGGCGACCTCCTCCATGGTGGAGCGGAACGCCTCGACCAGGTGGTGCGGCAGGTGCCGGACGAAGCCGACGGTGTCGGCCAGGGTGTAGAGCCGGCCGCTCGGGGTCTCGGCCCGGCGGACCGTCGGGTCCAGGGTGGCGAACAGGGCGTTCTCCACCAGGACGCCGGCGCCGGTGAGCCGGTTGAGCAGCGAGGACTTGCCCGCGTTGGTGTACCCGGCGATGGCCACCGAGGGGACGTGGTTGCGCCGCCGCTCCTGCCGCTTGGTGTCGCGGCCCTTCTTCATCTCGACGATCTCCTTGCGGAGCTTCGCCATCTTCTCGCGGATCCGCCGCCGGTCGGTCTCGATCTTGGTCTCACCGGGACCGCGGGTGGCCATGCCGCCGCCCGAGGAGCCGGAGCCACCGCCACCCATCTGCCGGGACAGCGACTGGCCCCAGCCGCGCAGCCGCGGCAGCATGTACTGCATCTGGGCGAGCGAGACCTGCGCCTTGCCCTCCCGGGACTTGGCGTGCTGGGCGAAGATGTCCAGGATCAGGGCGGTGCGGTCGACCACCTTGACCTTGACCACGTCCTCCAGGTGGATCAGCTGGCCGGGCGTCAGCTCGCCGTCGCAGACCACGGTGTCGGCGCCGGTGGAGGCGACGATGTCGCGCAGCTCCTTGGCCTTGCCGGAGCCGATGTAGGTGGCCGCGTCGGGCTTGTCGCGGCGCTGGATCACGCCGTCCAGGACTTCGGAGCCGGCCGTCTCGGCGAGGGCGGCGAGCTCGGCCATCGAGTTCTCCGCCTCCTCCAGCGTGCCGTCCGTCCACACGCCGACGAGCACCACGCGCTCCAGGCGGAGCTGGCGGTACTCGACTTCGGTGACGTCCTGCAGTTCGGTGGAGAGGCCGGCCACGCGCCGGAGCGCGGCGCGCTCGGAGCGGTCGTACTGCTCTCCGTCGTAGTTGCCGAGGCCCTCGTCGATCGCCGCGAGGTCCTCGTCCATCAGGGCTTCCGCCTTGAGGTCGGCGAGCCGGCTGGCGGACTCGCTCGATCGGGTGCGGCTGTCGAACGTGGAGGTCATTTCATCCTTGGGTTGATCGGATCGTGCTCTCGGACAACACGGCGGAGCCGCCGTGAATTCCCCACGATGGTTGCACGTCCGCCGTGCCCGAGTCATCCCTTTTACCAGCCGCCCCGTCCGGGTCGGCACCCGCCCCCGCCGTCCCGTCCCCCGCCGCCCCGTCCGCCGCCGTCTCGGGACCGCCGGGCCGGTAGACGTCGTACACGCCGGAGACCCGGAGCACCGCGCGCATCACGGCGGGCAGCGCGGCGGCGTCGGGCAGCTCCAGGGTGTAGCTGTGCCGGACCCGCAGCTGGCGGGGCGGCTCGACCTCGGCGGAGAAGATGGAGACGCCCTCGCCGGAGATCGCCGCGGTGAGGTCGGCGAGCAGCCGGGGGCGGTTGAGCGCCTCGGCGTGCAGGGTGGCCCGGTAGCCCCACTGCGGGGCGCCGCCGGGCAGCCAGCGGACCTCGACCGGGCGGCGGCCGCCGTGCAGCATCCGGGTGCCGGTCGGGCAGCCCGCCCGGTGCACCGCGACGGCCCCGCCGCGCAGCACGATGCCGGTCACCTCGTCGGGCGGGACGGGCGTGCAGCAGCGGGCCAGCCGGACGGCGGCGCCGGGCAGGCCGGGCACCTCGGCCGGGGCGACGGCGGCGGGCGGCGCGACCGGGGCCCCGGCGGCGGGGACGGCCGGGGCCCCGGTCTGCTCGGGCACCTCGGCGGCGGGGGCGGCCGGACGGGCGGCCAGCCGGCGTTCGACGGCGAGCCGGGCGCCGGGGGTGCGGACGTACTCCAGCCACTGCGGGTCGGGCCCGCTGTCCTCGCCGTCGGGGGCGAGCAGCAGGCCGAGCATGTCGCCGTCGCGCAGTTCGGTGGAGAGCGCGGCGAGCCGGCCGTTGACCCGCGCGCCGATACATCGGTGGCCGGTCTCCTCGCCGAGCAGGTAGGCGGCGTCCAGGCAGCTGGACCCGGCGGGCAGGTGCAGGGTGGCGCCGTCCTCGGTGACGGCGGTGATCTCGCGGTCGTCGCGCAGGTCGGCGGTGAGCGCGGACCAGAAGGCGTCCGGGTCGGGGGTGTCCTGCTGCCAGTCGAGCAGCCGGGCCAGCCAGCCGGGGCGGGCCGGGTCGGTGCGGTCCTCGGGGTCGTCGGCGGCGCCCTGCTGCGCGGTGCGCGGGTCGCCGAGGGCGACCACGCCGGTCTCGGCGACCTCGTGCATCCGCCGGGTGCGGACCAGCACCTCGACCACCTCGCCGCCGGGCAGCGCGACGGCGGTGTGCAGCGACTGGTACAGGTTGAACTTGGGGGCGGCGACGAAGTCCTTGAACTCGCCGGGCAGCGGCGTCCAGCAGGTGTGCAGCTCGCCGAGCACGGCGTAGCAGTCGGCGTTCTCCTCGACCACCACCAGCAGCCGCCCGAAGTCGGCGGGCCGCAGTCCGGCGCCGTCCGGCCCGGCCCCGCGCTTGATCATCACCCGGTGCAGCGAGACCAGGTGCCGGGGGCGGACGGTGACCGCGGCGGGGATGCCGGCCTCGCCGAGCTGGCGGCCGAGCTCGGCGGCGAACGGGGCGAGCACGCCGTCCGCCCAGCCCTCGGCCACCGCGCCGGTGCGCTCGTACTCCTCGGGGTGCAGGGTGGCGAAGACGATGTCCTCCAGCTCCGCCTTGACCACCTGGATGCCGAGCCGTTCGGCCAGCGGGATCAGCACGTCCCGGGTGACCTTGGCGATCCGCACCCGGCTGGCGGGCTTCATGTGCCGGATGGTGCGCATGTTGTGCAGCCGGTCGGCGAGCTTGATCACCATCACCCGGACGTCGTCGCCGGTGGCGACCAGCATCTTGCGGAAGGTCTCCGGCTCGGCGGCGGCCCCGAAGTCGACCTTCTCCAGCTTGGTGACGCCGTCGACCAGGTACGCCACCTCGGGCCCGAAGTCCTCGGCGACCTGATCGAGCGTCACCTCGGTGTCCTCGACGGTGTCGTGCAGCAGCGAGGCGACCAGCGCGGTGGTGTCCGCGCCGAGCTGGGCGAGGATCATCGTCACCGCGAGCGGGTGGGTGATGTAGGGCTCGCCGCTCTTGCGGGTCTGCCCGCGGTGGCTCTCCTCGGCGACCCGGTACGCCCTGGTCAGCAGCGGTACGTCGGCCTGCGGGTGGTGCACCCGGTGGGCCTGGACGATCGGCTCGATGGCGTCGGGGACGGGCGTCCGCCCGGTGGCGAGCAGCGCCGCCCGGCCGGCCCGGCCGAGTGCCGCGCGGCTGAACCGGCTCGCCTGCTGCTTGGACGGCGAACCCGCCAACTCGGAGCGGATGGTCATCTGCACCTCCGGCAGCAACACCGGAGCGACGGCCGACCCGGTGGTCCATGCTACCGAGCAGAGCACGTTCCGCGAGCCCCCGCTTCCCCTCTGTCACTCGGATCACTCGAACGGGCGGATTAGCCGGAGGGCCGGGTGGGAAGCGGGAGCTGACGCTCCGTCGCGCTGACCTGCGGTCAGACCAGGACGCCCTCGGCGACGATCACCGCGGGGCCGGTCATCTCGATCCGGCCGTCCGGGAACTCCTCGATCACCAGCCGCCCGCCGGGCACGTCCACGGTGTAGCGCACCGCCTCGCCGGTGACCGCCGGGTCGGCGCCGTCCCGCCGGATCGCCGCCACCGCGACGGCGCAGGCGCCGGTGCCGCAGGAGCGGGTCTCGCCGGAGCCGCGCTCGTGCACCCGCATCGCCACGTGCCGCTCGCCGCGGTCCACCACGAACTCCACGTTCACGCCCTGCGGGTACGCGTCCGCGGGGGCGGTGGCCGGGGCGTCCAGCAGGGTGCCCGCGTGCGCCAGGTCCTCGACGAAGGCGACGGCGTGCGGGTTGCCCATGTTGACGTTCAGCGCGGGCCAGCTGCGCCCGTCCACGGTGACGGTGATGCCGTCCGGGCCGGGCAGCACGGCGCGGCCCATGTCCACGGTGACCTCGCCCGGGGTGCCGTCCGGGCCGTCCTCGGCGATCCGCACCCGCTTGACCCCGCCGCGGGTGGCCACCGCCAGCTCGCCCGGCTTGGCGTGCCCGGCGTGCACCAGGTAGCGGGCGAACACCCGCACCCCGTTGCCGCACATCTCGGCGATCGAGCCGTCCGCGTTGCGGTAGTCCATGAACCACTCGGCCTGCCCGGCCGCCCCCGCCGCCGCGGGCTCGGCCGCCGAGCGGACCACCCGCAGCACGCCGTCCGCGCCGATCCCGGCCCGCCGGTCGCACAGCTCGGCGACGGTGGCCGCCGACAGGTCGATCCGGCCGTCCGGGTCGGGGAGGATCACGAAGTCGTTCTGGGTGCCGTGCCCCTTGAGGAAGGCCGTTCCGCTGGTACCGCTGCGCTCGCTCACACCGCCGATGGTAACGAAACCGGGCCGCTCCGACCTCGGGCGGACGGCCCGTGAGACGGGGGCGGACGGCCCGTGAGACGGGACGGACCCGGCGGACGGGGCCTGGCCCCTGTCCGGCCGATCCTGCCGGGCGGGGCCTAGCCGCGCAGGTGGACGACCCGCCAGACGGCGAGGGCCACGGCCACGGCGGCCAGCAGGGTGTACAGCACGATGGCCTTCCACCCGGCCCGCTCGGTGCTGCCGCGGCGCGGCACGCCCGGCCACTTGTACCCGGCCCGGCGGGCGGCCATCGCGCCCCAGCCGACCGAGGCGGCGGTGATCAGCAGGCCGAGCATGCCGATCATCGCGGTCGCGCCCTCGCTGCCGAAGGCCAGCGGGAAGGCGAACATCAGCGAGCCGAACATCACGGTCGCGGCGATCGGCAGGATCTGCCACCAGCGCAGCCGGCGGCGCGGCCGGATGTCCCGCTCGTGGACCACGCCCGGCGCGGCGGCCAGGTCGTCGATCGCGGGCAGTGCCACCGCGTACGAGGTGGTGGGGACGGCGAGCTCGGGGAGGGTCTCGGACCCGTCGGAGACGTCGCCGAGCAGCTCATCGGTTTCGGGGCCGGTACCCGTTGACACGCGGCCTCCCCTGACGGCTCGACACGAGCTCCGGAGCTCGCGGGCGGTGAGGCCGGCCCGCGTGCCGGGCCTCGGTGGTACCGATGATGGCACGTACCAACACGCCCGCAGGGGGTCGCACGGCTTGATCGGGTGATCCGATGCCAGGACGTGATCCCGCCGTGACCGCCGGTACCTCCTGCACCTGCGTCTGCCGGTGCAGACGCCGCGAGCCTGGCCGAATACCTCCGCCGGGCAGCCGGAAACCGCCGGTCAGCCCGCCCGGTGGGACGCTTCCGGACGGTGGATCAGTTCCAGTGCGCGGCCCAGCAGCTCGACCGGATCGGCGCCCTCCGGCCGCTCCAGCCAGTGGATCCGCGGGTCCCGGCGGAACCAGGACTCCTGGCGCCGGGCGAACCGCCGGGTGGCCCGCACGGTCTCCGCCCGCGCCTCGTCCTCGGTGCACTCCCCCGCGAAGAACGCCAGCACCTGCTGGTAACCGAGCGCCCGGCTCGCGGTCAGCCCCTCGCGCAGCCCGGCCTCCTCCAACTCCCGCACCTCGTCCAGCAGCCCGGCCTCCCACATCCGGTCCACCCGCAGCTCGATCCGCCGGTCCAGCTCCGGGCGCGGCACCCGGACGCCGATCTGCACCGCCGGGTACACCGCCCGCTGGGTCGGCAGGCTGGCCGTGAACGGCCGGCCGGTGATCTCGATGACCTCCAGCGCCCGGACGATCCGCCGCCCGTTGCTGGTCAGGATCGCCTCCGCCGCCGCCGGGTCCAGCTCCGCGAGGCGCCGGTGCAGGGCGCCGGGGCCGACCCGCTCCAGCTCCTCCTCCAGCCGGGCCCGGACCGCCGGGTCCGTCCCGGGGAACTCCATCTCGTCGATCGCCGCCCGCACGTACAGGCCCGAGCCGCCGACCAGCACCGGCACCTGCCCGGCCGCCAGCTGCCGGTCCATCTCCGCCCGCGCCAGGCCCTGGTACTCGGCCACCGAGGCGGCCTCGGTCACCTCCCACACGTCCAGCAGGTGGTGCGGGACGCCGCCGCGCTCCGCCGCCGTCAGCTTGGCGGTGCCGATGTCCATGCCCCGGTACAGCTGCATCGAGTCGGTGTTCACCACCTCCCCGCCGAGCTCGCGGGCGATCGCCACCGCCAGGTCGGACTTGCCGGCCGCCGTCGGGCCGACCACCGAGACCACCCGGGGCGGGGTGTCGGGACGCGTGGAAGGGGAAGAAGAGGAACCGCTCACCCCACCAGTCTCGCAAAAGCCGAGCACCTCCCGTGTCACTGCGTCGTTGACCGGGGAGGATCAGCTATGTCTGGTGCGGGAATGACCCGAAATGCGAGGAGTGCACCCATGGGCCTGATGGACAACCTCAAGGGCAAGGCCGAGGAACTGAAGGAGAAGGCCAGCGAGCTGGCCGGGAAGCACGGCGACAAGATCGACGGCATGGTGGACAAGGCCGGTGAGACGATCGACAAGGCCACCAAGCACAAGTACTCCGACAAGATCGTGAAGGGCACCTCGGCGACCAAGCACGCCCGGGACGACTTCGCGGCCAAGCCCACGGACGACCTGCCGCCGACCGCGACCGGCCCGACGCCCGCAGGCGGCCCGACGCCGCCGACCGGCCCGACCCCGCCGGTCCCGCCCGCCAACGGCTGAACCGGCGCGTCAGCGCCAGGAGGCCACCAGGTAGCCGACGCCGTACGGGGCGTCCTCGTAGCGCAGTTCACCGCCGAGCGCGGCGCCCTCCGCGGCGCCCGCCAGCACCTGCCACGGGGCACGCCCCTCGGCCATCAGCTCCGCCGACAGCTCCGCGTCCAGCCCGGCCAGCGCCGCCGCGTCCGCCCCGGCCAGCGCGAGCGCCACCGCGCGGTCGTACCCCTCGGCCCGCCCGTCCAGGTACCCGGGAGCCTTCACCGAGCGCCGGGCGCTGCCGTCCCCCAGCACCAACAGGCCCACCCGGTCCGCGAGTTCGGCCAGCCCCCGGCCCAGGCCCAGCAGCCGCTCCGGCACCGTGTCCGGCCGCACCGCGACGGCGTGCGTCGGCACCCGCACGCCCGCCTCCTCCAGCAGCCACGCCCCCACCGTCAACGCGGGCGACAGCTCCGGACCGTCCACCCCGCCCAGCGGCAGCCGCACCGCCTTCGCCACCCCGTACCGGCGCAGCGACCCCGCGCCGCCCTCCGTCCACACCCCGGCCCGCTCACCGGTCCCGACCACCACCACCAGATCGACCCCGGCCAGCTCCCCCACCGCCGCCAGGCACGCCTCCCGCAGCCCCGCCACCTCACCGGCGGCCCCCGCCGCCACCTCCGGCACGAGCAACGGCGGGCAGGGGCACACGGCGGCGGCAGCAAGCATGTCGATCACTCTACGCGCCACCGACCGGACGGAACCGGGGACGCTGGGCGAACCGCTGCGCCGGGCGTGGCAGACGGTTGCGGACAGGGGCGCGGGGAACTGCGCGGCCCAGCGGGCGCGCACCGGCGGATCGCGACGCAGGACAGCGCCTCGCACCCTCCCGCGACCCCACCGACGTGCGACTCTCGCCGCGCGCGGTTCCCCGCGCCCCCGGATGCGCGTCCGCCTCCGCTAGCAGCCGCACCCGTCGCCGCTCGGCGCGGTCGCCGGCTGCTTGGGCGCGCCGATCGTCGGCAGCCCCAGCATCACGCCGGCCGGCTTCGCGGTCGGCGGGGCCGCCTGCCGCTTCTCCCAGGCGTCGCCCGCCCTGGTGCGGCGGACGGCGAGCGCGGGGCCCTCCGCGAGGAGGTGGTGCGGGGCGGCGTAGGTGATCTCGACGGTGACCATGTCGCCGGGCCGCACGCCGCCCTCGGGCCGCGTGCCGTGCTCTTCGTTCTCCCCTCGCAAGCTCCGGGAGAAGTGGACCAGCCGGTTGTCGGGGGCGCGGCCGGAGAGCCGGTCGGTGCGGTCGTCCTTCTTGCCCTCGCCCTCGGCGACCAGGATCTCCAGCGTGCGGCCGACCTGCTTCTTGTTCTCCTCCCAGGAGATCTCCTCCTGGAGGGCGATCAGCCGGTCGTAGCGCTCCTGCACCACGGCCTTGGGCACCTGGTCCGCCATGTCGGCGGCCGGCGTCCCCGGGCGCTTGGAGTACTGGAAGGTGAAGGCGTTGGCGAACCGGGCCTCGCGCACCACGTGCAGGGTCTGCTCGAAGTCCTCGTCCGTCTCGCCGGGGAAGCCGACGATGATGTCGGTGGAGATCGCCGCGTCCGGCATCGCGGCCCGGACCTTCTCGATGATGCCGAGGAAGCGTTCCTGCCGGTAGGAGCGCCGCATCGCCTTGAGGACGGTGTCGGAGCCGGACTGCAGCGGCATGTGCAGCTGGTGCATCACGTTGGGCGTCTCGGCCATCGCGGCGATGACGTCGTCGGTGAAGTCGCGCGGGTGCGGGGAGGTGAACCGGACCCGCTCCAGGCCCTCGACCTGGCCGCAGGCGCGCAGCAGCTTGCCGAACGCCTCCCGGTCGCCGAGGTCGGAACCGTACGCGTTGACGTTCTGCCCGAGCAGGGTGACCTCGACGACGCCCTCGGCGACCAGCGCCTCGACCTCGGCGAGGACGTCGCCGGGCCGGCGGTCCTCCTCCTTGCCGCGCAGGGCGGGGACGATGCAGAAGGTGCAGGTGTTGTTGCAGCCGACCGAGATCGCGACCCAGGCGGCGTACGCGGACTCGCGCCGGGTGGGCAGGGTGGAGGGGAAGGTCTCCAGCGATTCGAGGATCTCGACCTGGGCCTTGCGCTCGACGGCGGCGCGCTCCAGCAGGGCGGGCAGGTGGCCGATGTTGTGGGTGCCGAAGACCACGTCGACCCAGGGGGCCTTGCGGACGATGGTCTCGCGGTCCTTCTGCGCCAGGCAGCCGCCGACGGCGATCTGCATGCCGCGGTTGGCCTGCTTGGCGGGGGCGAGCCGGCCGAGGTTGCCGTACAGCTTGTTGTCGGCGTTCTCGCGGACCGCGCAGGTGTTGAAGACCACCAGGTCGGGGTCGCCGTCGCCGGCCGCCTTGGCGTAGCCGGCCTCCTCCAGCAGCCCGGACAGGCGCTCGGAGTCGTGGACGTTCATCTGGCAGCCGTACGTGACGACCTTGTAAGTTCGCAAGCTCTCCTCCATACCCACAGAGCCAAGGGTAAGGGCAGCGGCGCGGGCCTCCCGCCGGGGTGCGGGCGGCGGGGAGGGGGCTCCCGCCGGGCGGTGGGGGCTGGCAGTATCCACGGCATGGCTGCTGCGAACCCGCTCCTCCGCCCCGGCGCCGCGCTGCGGTCCGCGGCCCGTTCCGTGCTGCGCGGCCGGCTGGTGCGGGTCGCCGCGGTGCTGCTGCTGGTGGCGGGGGGCGCGGGCGGCTGGTGGGTGTCCTCGGCGCGCTCCTCGTCCGGCCCGCACGGGCGGGTGGCGTTCGCCACCGGGGTGGACGGCGGGGTGTACGACCGCTACGGGGTGCTGCTGCAGCAGTACCTGGGCGACCACATGCCGGGGCTGAAGGTGCAGCTGGACAACTCCGAGGGCTCGCTGGACAACCTGGAGCGGCTGGTGACGCACCAGGACGACTTCGCGGTGGCCACGGCGGACGCGGTGGCCAGCTTCGGCAGTCCGGACAAGCCGGGGCTGCGGGCGATCGCCCGGCTGTACGACGACTACATGCAGCTGGTGGTGCCGGCCGACTCGCCGGTGCACTCGGTGGCGGACCTGCGCGGGCTGCGGGTCGGGGTGGGGCAGGCGAAGTCGGGCGTGAACCTGGTGACCCGGCGGCTGCTGGAGGCGGCGGGCCTGAACCCGGACCGGGACGTGCGGCCGTCGCCGGTCAGCGTCGTCCAGGCCGCGGACGAGCTGCAGCGCGACCGGCTGGACGCGTTCTTCTGGTCGGGCGGCCTGCCGACCGCGGCGCTGTCCGACCTGTCGGAGCGGACCCCGATCCGGATCGTCCCGATGGGCGACCTGTCCGACCCGCTGCACCAGCTGGCGGGCCCCGGCATGGACGCGTACCGGGCGGCGACCATCCCGGCGGACGCCTACCCGGACGTGGAGCCGGAGCGGACGGCGGTGCCGACGGTCGCGGTGCCGAACCTGCTGGTGACCCGGGCGGACGTGGACCCGGCGCTGGTGGAGGCGCTGACCCGGGCGGTGATCGACAGCCGGGACGACATCGGCCGCCAGGTGCACGCCGCCCAGCTGGTGGACCTGCGCACCGCGGTGTACACCGACCCGCTGCCGCTGCACGAGGGCGCCCGGCGCTACTACCAGTCCGTCAAGCCCTGAGCCGCCGCCCCGGCCGCCGCCGCGGAGCCCGGCGCGGGCCGGTCAGCGCCGCCGCCGGGGCACGCTGAGCCGCACGGTCAGGCCGTGCGGCTCGGCGGGCTCGAAGCCGAGGCCGCCGCCGCCGGCCAGCAGCAGGGTGCGGGCGATGGACAGGCCGAGGCCGGAGCCGTCGATGTTCTGGTGCCGGGAGGAGCGCCAGAACCGGTCGCCGACCCGGTCCAGCTCCTCCTCGGTGAGGCCCGGTCCGGCGTCGGTGACGGTGGCGGTGACCTCGTCCTTGCCGATCAGCAGGCCGACCCGGACGGTGCTGCCGGCCGGGGTGAACTTCAGCGCGTTGTCCAGCACGGCGTCCAGCGCGCTGCCGAAGCCGATCGGGTCGGCCCAGGCGTGCGCCATCGGCGGACCCTCCCAGTGCAGGGCGACGCCGCGCTGCTCGGCGAGCGGGCGCCAGGCGTCGGCCCGGGTGCGGACCAGGTCGACCAGGTCGACCGGCTCGGGTTCGGGCCGGGAGCCCTCGGCGGTGGCCAGGCCGAGCAGGTCGTCCAGGACCCGGGCCAGCCGGGCGCCCTCCTCGCGGACCGCGACGAGTTCCTCCTCGTGGCCCTCGGGCAGGTCCAGGCCGATCAGCTCGACCCGCAGCAGCAGCGCGGCGAGCGGGTTGCGCAGCTGGTGGGAGGCGTCGGCGACGAAGGCCCGCTGCTGGTCGATGGCGAGCACCACGTGGTCGGCCATGTCGTTGAAGGAGCGGGCCAGCCGGCGCAGTTCGGGCGGTCCGCCGCTGGGGGCGACCCGGGCGCCGAGCCGTCCGGTGGCGATGTCGTGGGTGGCCCGGTCCAGGGTGCGGACGGGGCGCAGCACCCAGCCGGTGAGCCGGACGGCGAGCAGGATGGCGACGATCATGGCGAGCGCCTCGCCGCCGGCCAGCACCATCCAGCGGTGCAGGACGCGCGAGCGCAGCCCGTCGGTGGGCGACTCGGTGAGCACCACGGCGATCACGTCGCCGTCCCGGACCACCGGCAGGGCGACGGCCAGGGTGCGGTCGGGGGTCCAGGGCCAGACCTGCGGCGGGTTGTGGCTGCGGCGGCCGGCCAGGGCCTCCTGGTACGCCTGCCGGCCGGGCCCGGCGGCGGGGGGCCGCCAGCCGCCGGGGGAGACCGCGATGGCGCTGCCGTCGCGCTGGAAGAGGCCGATCCGGGCGCCGTACAGCTCCTGGTAGCGGTCGGCCTCGGTGGCCAGGGCGTGCAGTCGGCCGTTGTCGCCGGGGCCGGGCTGCGGGTCGCCCTTGACGGCGGTGGTGAGGCGGCCCTGGGTGGGCAGGTCCTGGGCGAAGCGGGCGGCGTCGTCGATCCGGTCGACGACCACCTTGGACTGCTCGGAGGCGGCGATCAGGTAGGCCAGGGGCACCCCGAGCGCGGCCAGCACGCAGGCCATCAGGGCGATCAGGATGCCGAGCAGGCGGTTGCGCACGTGCGGTCAGCGCCCCGCCGCGCCGTCGCGGGAGCCGGTGCCGTCCTGGGAGCCGGGGCCGTGCCCGGGACCGGTGGTGCCGTGCCCGGGGCCGCTGTCGGGCTGCTCGGGGCCGCTGTCGGGCTGGTCGGGGATCAGCCGGTAGCCGACCCCGCGGACGGCCTCGACCAGGCCGGGCAGGCCGAGCTTGGTGCGCAGCGAGCCGATGTGCACCTCCAGGGTGCGGCCGTTGCCCTCCCAGCCGGAGCGCCAGACCTCGCTGAAGATCTGTTCGCGGCGGTAGACCACGCCGGGGCTCTGGGCGAGCAGCGCCAGCAGGTCGAACTCCTTGCGGGTGAGCGGGACGTCGCGGCCCTCGACGGAGACCCGGCGGCGCTCGCGGTCGATCTCGACGCCGCGGGAGGCCAGCGGCCCGGACGGCTCGGGGCCGTTCTCCTCGGTGCTGCGGGGGGTGCCGCGGCGGGCCACGGCGTGGATCCGGGCCAGCAGCTCGCCCATGTCGTAGGGCTTGACCACGTAGTCGTCGGCGCCGAGGTTGAGGCCGTGGATTCGGGAGCGGATGTCGGCCCGCGCGGTCACCATGATCACCGGGACGCCGCTGCCGGCCCGGATCCGGCTGCACACCTCGAAGCCGTCGCGGTCGGGCAGGCCGAGGTCGAGCAGCACCACCCGGTAGGGGTCGCTGCCGTCCGGGACGAGCGCGTCCAGCGCCTCGTGGCCGCTGCGGGCGTGCCGGACCTGGAAGCCGTGCCGGCCGAGCACCGCCACCAGGGCGGAAGCCACGCGGTCGTCGTCCTCGACCAGGAGCAGGCGCATCGGGTTTCCTTTCCGTGGGGTTCGTTCGGGCTGGTTCGGACACGTGCGGGCGTTCGGTGCCGCGGCCCGCGCCCGGGTCGGGGCACGGCCCGCGGCAGCGCGTTGTCATGGCCGGGCCCGCGGCGGGACCGGGCCATCCTGGCATCCATGCCCATCCGGCGTCACCCGGTCAACCGGGTTGCCCGGTCCGTTACCCAGCCGGTATCCGCTACCCGTCGACTACCCGGCGTAGCCGAACCGTGATCCTCAAGTTCAGCTCAGATCGGCTGACGAGGGGTCGTGTACCTGCCTAAAGTCACCCCGTCCGGGGGTCGTGGGCTCCGCCGGCTCCGGCCCCCGGACATCAGACGGACCATCACCGGCTCTGCGGCCCTTGCGAGTTGGCCCGGGTTCGGAGGACGAGGGAGCGAGCCGCGATGACCGAGAACAGTGCCGGGCTGCCCGAGCCGGAAGGCGGCGGGGCCGCCCCGCTGGTGGCGCTGCGCGGGGTGAACAAGCACTTCGGCGCGCTGCACGTGCTGCAGGACGTCGACCTGGAGATCGCCCAGGGCGAGGTCGTGGTGCTGATCGGCCCGTCCGGTTCCGGCAAGTCCACGCTGTGCCGCACCATCAACCGGCTGGAGACCATCGACTCCGGCACGATCGAGGTGGACGGCCGCCCGCTGCCCGCCGAGGGCCGCGAGCTGGCCCGGCTGCGCGCCCAGGTCGGCATGGTGTTCCAGTCCTTCAACCTGTTCGCGCACAAGACGGTGCTGCAGAACGTGGTGCTCGCCCAGGTGAAGGTCGGCCGGGTGCCGAAGGCGCAGGCCGAGCGGACCGCCCGCGAGCTGCTGGAGCGGGTCGGCGTCGGCGCGCAGGCCGACAAGTACCCCGCCCAGCTGTCCGGCGGCCAGCAGCAGCGGGTGGCGATCGCCCGCGCGCTGGCGATGGACCCGAAGGTGATGCTGTTCGACGAGCCGACCTCGGCCCTCGACCCGGAGATGGTCAACGAGGTGCTGGAGGTGATGCGTTCGCTCGCCGCCAAGGGCATGACCATGGTGGTGGTGACCCACGAGATGGGCTTCGCGCGCTCGGCCGCCAACCGCGTCCTGTTCATGGCGGACGGCCGGATCGTGGAGGAGAACACCCCGGAGGCGTTCTTCACCGCGCCGCGCAGCGACCGCGCCAAGGACTTCCTCTCGAAGATCCTGCACCACTGAGTCCGACATTGATCTAGCGTCAGTTCGCATTTGCCCGGAGCCAGCGATGGCCCCTACCGAGGAGAGAACGACCGCATGAAGGCCCGTCGTACCGTAGCCGCCGCCCTGTCCGTGCTCGCCCTGACCGCGGTCGCGGCCTGCGGCAAGGACGGCACCCCGAACTCGGACGCCGGCGGGAAGGGCGGCTCGGCCGCCCCCCAGCTGCCGACCTACCAGGTGAACGCCGACGCCAAGCTGGACGGCTCGCCGGTGTGGACCAAGGCCAAGGCGAGCGGCAAGCTCCGCATCGGCGCCAAGTCGGACCAGCCGTTCCTCGGCTTCGAGGACGTGCAGACCGGCAAGCGCAACGGCTTCGACATCGAGATCGCCAAGATGATCGCCGCCGACCTCGGCTTCTCCGCGGACCAGGTCGAGTTCACCACGATCAACTCCAGCGCCCGCGAGACCTCGATCGCCGGCGACCAGATCGACTACTACGTCGGCACCTACTCGATCAACGACAACCGCAAGAAGCAGATCGACTTCGCCGGCCCGTACTACATCGCCGGCCAGTCGCTGCTGGTGAACAAGGACGACACCTCCATCACCGACGCGAAGTCGACCAGCGGCAAGGCGGTCTGCACCGTCACCGGTTCGACCTCGGTCGACAACATCAACAAGTACGGCGCCAAGGTCACCACCTTCGAGAGCTACTCGCTCTGCGTGGAGAAGCTGCTCACCAAGGAGGTCGACGCGGTCACCACCGACGACGCGATCCTCAAGGGCTACGCCGCGAAGAACCAGGGCAAGCTCAAGGTCGTCGGCGAGCCGTTCTCCACCGAGCGCTACGGCGTCGGCCTGAAGAAGGGCGACGCGGTGCTGCAGAAGGCGATCAACGACGCCCTCAAGAAGCACGAGGACAACGGCGACTGGAAGAAGGCGTACGACGCCACCCTGGGCCTGTCCGGCTCGGCCGCGCCGTCCGTCCCCGCGCTGGACCCGACCGCCTGACGCCCGACCCGACCGATACCGAGAAAGGAGGGCCGCCGGCATGGGCATACCGTTCGAGGACGGCAACTTCTCGCTGTTCGTCCGCGGGTTCCTGGGAACGCTCGAACTGAGCGCGCTCAGTGCCCTGTTCGCCCTGCTGCTGGGCTTCATGCTGGCGGCCTTCCGCGTCTCGCCGGTCCCGGTGCTGCGGGCCTTCGGCGGCACCTGGGTGACGATCTTCCGCAACACCCCGCTGACCCTGCTGTTCTTCGCGGTGACCTTCGTGCTGCCGCGGCTGGACGTGCACATCAGCAGCTTCACCGCCGCCGTGGCCGCGCTCAGCGTCTACACCGGCAGCTTCGTCTGCGAGGTGCTGCGCGCGGGCATCAACACGGTGCCGCTGGGCCAGGCCGAGGCCGCCCGCTCGCTGGGCATGGGCTTCGGCCAGACCCTCGGCCTGGTGGTGCTGCCGCAGGCGGCCCGGGCGGTGACCGCGCCGATGGGCTCGGTGTTCATCGCGCTGCCCCGCAACTCGGCCATCGCCGGCGCCTTCAACGTGTTCGAGCTGTTCAGCGTGCAGAAGACCCTGACCGAGAAGGGGTACGCCATCTTCGCCATCTTCTTCTGGGTGGCCCTGGCCTACCTGGTGATCAGCTTCGCGATCGGCACGGTCGTCTCCGCCCTGGAGCGGCGCACGGCGGTGACCCGATGAGCACCCGCACCGCCTCCGTCCTGTACGACGTCCCCGGCCCGCGGGCCCGGCGGCGCTACCTGCTGCTCGGCGCGCTCGGCGCGCTCGGCATCGCCGCCCTGCTCTGGTGGGTCGTCTCCACCCTGGCCGACCAGGGCCAGTTCGACGGCTGGCTGTGGGACTCCTTCCAGTACACCGCCGTCCAGCAGCGCATCCTCGACGGCGTCCTGGCCACCCTGAAGGCCTTCGGCCTGGCCGCGGTCGGCTCGCTGGTGCTCGGCTCCCTGCTCGCGGTCGGGCGGCTGTCCGACCACCGCCCGGTGCGGGCGGTGTGCACCGCGGTGGTCCAGTTCTTCCGGGCCATGCCGCTGGTGATCATGATCTTCGCGCTCTACCAGGCGGTGTTCACCGCCCGGCCGATGTGGGGCCTGGTCATCGGCCTGGTCCTCTACAACGGCGCCGTGCAGGCCGAGATCATCCGCTCCGGCATCAACGCCGTCCCGCGCGGCCAGTCCGAGGCGGCCCACGCCCTGGGCCTGCGCAAGACCCAGGTGATGAGCCTGGTGCTCGTCCCGCAGGCGGTCCGGACCATGCTGCCCGCGATCATCGGCCAGCTGGTCGTCACCCTCAAGGACACCTCGCTCGGCTACATCATCACCTACCCCGAGCTGCTGTACGTGGGCAAGCTGATCGCCTCCAACTCCGACGGCTACCCGTACATCCCGGTCGTCCTGGTGATCACCCCGATCTACATCGCCATGTGCCTCGCCCTCGGCGGCCTGGCCCGCTGGATCGAGTCCCGCGGCCGTCGCGGCGCGAAGCCCCGCCGCACGTCCGCTGCTTGACGGACACCCAGGTGATCTGTTGCATTGCTCTTCGTGACACCACCTGGGACCTCCCACCCGGCATATGACGCACCGGCGGCCGCGGCCGCCCGCCCGAAGGCCCCGACATGGACGCGGTGATCATCGTCGGGGCCGGGCCGGTCGGTCTCGCCCTGGCCCTCGCCCTGGCCCGCAACGACGTGCCCAGCACCGTCCTGGACGAGGGCACCGGCGTGAGCCCGGAGAGCCCCCGCACCGTCGTGCTCGGCGGCGACACCGCCGCCTTCCTGGCCCGGATCGGCTACACCCGGGTGGTCTCCGACGCCGCCCGCTGGGACGCCTTCACCGTCTGGCGCCGCCGCGCCGAGGTGCTGCGCCTGCCGCTGGACGCCGAACCCGTGCTGCACCTCGCCCAGCACCGCCTCCAGCGCGGCCTGCGCGACGCCGTCGCCGCCACCCCGCTGATCCGCCTGCTGCCGCGCCACCGGGTGGTCGAACTCGCCCAGGACCGCGACGGGGTGACGGTCCGCACCACCTCCGCCGGGGAGGAGGCCTGGTGGCACGGCAGCCACCTGGTCGGCTGCGACGGCGCCCGCTCCACCGTCCGCAAGCTGCTCAAGGTCCGCTTCCCCGGCCGGCCCGCCGTCGACCGGCACGCCGTCGCCACCGTCCGGGTCGACCTGCCCTTCCCCGGCGAGGCCCGGCTGCACCGCGAACCCCCGTGGCGCGGCGACCGCGAGGCCTCCGCCCGCCCGCTGCCCGACGGCCTGTGGCGGCTCGACTGGCGGCTGCCCCCCGGCCGCCCCCAGCCCACCGAGCCCGTCGACCCGCACGCCACCTGGCCCGGCATCGTCACCGGCGACACCCTGCTCACCCGGGTCACCGCCGCGCTCACCGGCTGGTGCGGCGAACTCCCGCCCCACCAGCTGCTGGCCGCCGCCGACCACACCTACCAGCAGCGGCTGGCCGGCCGGTTCCGCACCGGCCGCTGCTTCCTCGCCGGCGACGCCGCCCACCTGCACGGCGCCCTCGGCATGCAGAACCTCGCCGACGGCCTGCGCGACGCCGACAACCTCGCCTGGCGGCTCGCCCTCGCCTGGCACCTGCCCCCCGGCACCGAGCGCGCCGACCGCGCCCTGCTGGACGGCTACGAGGCCGAGCGCCGCGGCGCGGTCGGCGCCCGGCTGCGCGCCGTCGACCAGAGCATGCCGCTGCTGCGCCCGCTGCGCGGCTGGGCCGAGACCCGGCGCGCGCTGATCTCCGGCTCCTTCCGCAAGCACGCTCCGCTGCTCGCCGACGGCCAGCTCGGCACCGGCCGCTTCGGCGGCGCCCCCGCCTACCCGGCCGCGCCCTCCGGCGTCGCCCCCCGCGTCCCCGAGCAGCGCGGCGCCGGCCGCGGCACCGCGCTCACCGAGCAGCTCCCGGCCACCGCCCCCGGCGTCCTGGTCCCCGACCTCCCGGTGGTCACCGCCGACGGCGCCGCGGACACCCTCCGGGCCCGCCTCGGCGGCCCGTTCCTGCTGGTCCTGGTCGCCCCCGGCACCACCGTCTGGTCCGCCGAGCACTGGCTCGGCGCCGGCCTGATGCCCCGCCTGGCCGAACTCGCCGCCGCCCTCCCCGTCCCCACCGAGGTCCTGGTCACCGACGGCTACCCCGGCGCCACCCCGCACACCGTCCTGCTGATCCGCCCCGACGGCCACCTGCTGGGCACCACCCCCGGCCTCCAGCCCGAGACCCTGCACGCCCTGACCGCCCCGCTCACCCCCAAGCCGGGCCTGGAGCAGGAACCGACCAAGGGCTGACCGGCCTCCCCCGCGCCGGGGTCCGACCGCGGGGGTTCGAAGACGGGGGGTTCGAAGACGGGTCCTAGCGGGCGACCTCGGTCGCCCGCGACTCCCGCACCACCGTGATCCGGATCTGCCCCGGGTAGGTCAGTTCCTCCCGGACCTGCCGGGCGACCTCCTTGGCGATCTCCTGCGCCCGCAGGTCGTCCACCGCCTCCGGCTGCACCATGACCCGGACCTCCCGGCCGGCCTGCATCGCGTAGACCTTGGTGACGCCCTCGTGCGCCCGGGCGATCTCCTCCAGCCGCTCCAGCCGGCGGACGTACGCCTCCACCGACTCCTTGCGCGCGCCCGGCCGCCCGGCCGAGCAGGCGTCGGCGGCCTGGGTGAGCACCGCCTCGACGGTCTTCGCCTCGATCTCGCCGTGGTGCGCCGCTATCGCGTGCACGACCTCCTCCGCCTCGCCGTGCCGCCGGGCGAACTCCGCGCCGATCGCGGCGTGGCTGCCCGGCACCCGGTGGCTGAGCGCCTTGCCGATGTCGTGCAGCAGCGCGGCCCGGCGCACCTGTTCGGGGTCGACGCCGAGCTCCGCGGCCATCATCCCGGCCAGGTGCGCGGACTCCACCAGGTGCCCGAGCACGTTCTGCCCGTACGAGGTGCGGTAGCGCAACGTGCCCAGCGTGCGGACCAGTTCGGGCGACATCTCGCCGCTCGCGCCGATCCCGACGGTGAGCAGCGCGTCCTCCCCGGCCCGGACGCAGAGCCGCTCGACCTCGACCCGGCTGCGCTCGTGCGCCTCCTCGATCCGCGCCGGGTGGATCCGCCCGTCGACCAGCAGCGCCTCCAGGGTGAGCCGGGCGCTCTCCCGGCGGACCGGGTCGAAGCAGGAGAGCTGCACCAGGCCGGGGGTGTCGTCGACGATCAGGTTGACGCCGGTGACGGCCTCGAAGGCGCGGATGTTGCGGCCCTCGCGCCCGATCACCCGGCCCTTCATGTCCTCGCTGGGCAGCCGCAGGGTGGTGACCACGGTGTCGGCGGTGTGCTCGGCGGCCAGCCGCTGGACGGACGAGGCGATGATCTCCCGGGCCCGGCCCTCGCCCTCGGTGACCGCCCGCCGCTCGATCTCCCGGACGCTCAGCGCGGCTTCCCGGCGGGCCTCCGACTCGGCGGCCCGGACGATCTCCTCGCGGGCCTGGGCGGCGGTCAGCCCGGCGGTGCGCTCCAGCAGCAGGCGGTTCTCCACCGCCTGGCCGGCGAGTTCGTCGCGCACCCGCTCGGCGTCGGCGGCGCGGGCGGCGAGTTCGTCCTCGTGCGCGTGCAGGCGGTGCAGTTCGGAGGTCAACCGCTCCTCGCGGCGGTCGAGTTCGGCCCGGCGCTGCCGGAGCATCAGGAACCCGGCGGCCAGCACCAGCACCAGGGCGCCGATCAGCACTCCGGCCGCCAGCAGCAGGGAGGAACCCGTTTCGGTGCCCTGAGCGATGCCCATCCGGCCACTCCCCGTCCTGCTCACGCTACCGCCGAGGCGACCTCCGCGATCGTCCTGCCACTGAGTGTGAGGCTAGGCCGAGGTTACGAAACGGTCAAGATGCGATCGAGAATTGGCTCCGGCGATCTGATCACCGGTCATCACATCGCACCGCACCACATCTCGCCCCGCGTCCCGCGCCCCGCGCCCGTGGTCAGTCGTCCGCGTCCGCCCAGTCCTCCGCACCCTCCTCCGCACCGTCGGCGCCTTCCGCGTCCAGCGCCTCCCGGACCACCCGGAACGCCAGGCCCTCGGCGTAGCCGCGCCGGGCCAGCACCCCGACCAGCCGCCGGGTCCGGACGCCCCGGTCCAGCCCGGCGGTGGAGCGCAACTTCCGGGCCACCAGCGCCCGGGCGGCCTCCGACTCGTCCTCGGCGTCCACCTGGAGCAGGGCCCGCTCGGCGGCCTCCCCGACGACGCCCTTGGTCCGCAACTCCTGGGCCAGCGCCCGCCGGGACAGCCCGCGCACCGCGTGCCGGGACTCCACCCAGGCTTCGGCGAAGGCGGCGTCGTCGATCAGCCCGACCTCCTCCAACCGGGACAGCACCTGCTCGGCCACCTCGTCCGGGATCTCCTTGCGGCGCAGCGCGTCGGCCAGCTGCTTGCGGGACTTGGCGGCCCCGGTGAGCAGCCGTAGGCAGATGTCCCGGGCCCGGTCCGCCGGATCGCCGACCGGCTCGACGGCCCGCGCCCGCCCGCGCCGTCCCGACCGCGACTCCCCGTCGCCGCCGGTCCGTTCGCCCTCCCCGCGCCCGGTCTCCGCGCGTTCGGTCTCGCCGCGCCCGGTCTCCCCGCGTTCGGCCTTGGTGCGCCGCCGGGCCCGCGGCCGCTCCGCCGCCACCGGCTCCGCGGCCGGCAGCTCCCCCAGCGCGCTGCGCCGTCGCCGCCTGCCCCCGGGCAGCTCGGACGCCCGCACCAGCCCGGGCAACTCCCCCACCGGAGCGGCCGGTTCCCCGGCCGCCGCCGCGAACCAGTCCGGCGGGCCGTCCGACTCCGGCGCCGGCTCCTCCTCTTCCCCCGCGACGGCCGCGAACCAGTCCGGCGGGCCGTCCCCGCTCCCGTGGTCGCCGGCGTCCCCGGGAACGCCCGCACCGGGCCCGTCCTCGGACGGACCCGGTGCCGGGTGGTCGTGCTGCTGGTGGCGTGTCAACGGATCAGCTCTTGGCAGCGGCCGCCGTCTTCTTGGCCGCGGCCTTCGCGGGGGCCGCCGCGGCCGGGACCACGGCCGGGACCTCCGCCGCGGGAGCCTCGCCCTCGCCCTCGGCGACGGGCGGCTTCGGGCCGATGCCCAGCTTGCCCTTGATCTTGGCCTCGATCTCGTCGGCCAGCTGCGGGTTGTCGCGCAGGAAGTTGCGGGCGTTCTCCTTGCCCTGGCCGAGCTGGTCGCCCTCGTAGGTGTACCAGGCGCCGGACTTCCGGATGAAGCCGTGCTCCACGCCCATGTCGATCAGGCCGCCCTCGCGGCTGATGCCGACGCCGTAGAGGATGTCGAACTCGGCCTGCTTGAACGGCGCGGCGACCTTGTTCTTGACCACCTTGACGCGGGTGCGGTTGCCGACCGCGTCGGTGCCGTCCTTCAGGGTCTCGATCCGCCGGATGTCGAGGCGGACCGAGGCGTAGAACTTGAGCGCGCGCCCACCGGTGGTGGTCTCCGGCGAGCCGAACATCACGCCGATCTTCTCGCGCAACTGGTTGATGAAGATCGCGGTGGTGTTCGACTGGTTCAGCGCACCGGCGATCTTCCGCAGCGCCTGGCTCATCAGCCGGGCCTGGAGGCCGACGTGCGAGTCGCCCATCTCGCCCTCGATCTCGGCGCGCGGCACCAGCGCGGCCACCGAGTCGATGATCACCAGGTCGATCGCGCCGGAGCGGATCAGCATGTCGGTGATCTCCAGCGCCTGCTCGCCGGTGTCCGGCTGGCTGACCAGCAGGGCGTCGGTGTCCACGCCGAGCTTCTTGGCGTACTCGGGGTCGAGCGCGTGCTCGGCGTCGACGAAGGCGACGGTGCCGCCGGCCCGCTGCGCGTTGGCGGCGATGTGCAGGGTCAGGGTGGTCTTGCCGGAGGACTCGGGGCCGTAGATCTCGACCACCCGGCCGCGCGGGATGCCGCCCACGCCGAGCGCCACGTCGAGGGCGGTGGATCCGGTGGAGATCACCTCGACCGGCTCGTTCGCCTTCTCGCCGAGGCGCATCACCGAGCCCTTGCCGAACTGTCGCTCGATTTGGGCGAGTGCGGCCTCAAGGGCCTTCTCGCGGTCCGTTCCTGCCATGGCTTCCACCCTCGGGTTCTGTCCTGTGCGCTTCATCGTCACCGACGCTAGCGCGTCCCACCGACAATCGGCCCCGGACGGGCTCGGCCTGTGGAAAACTCCGCGCCGAAGAGTACAAAGAACATCTGTTCGATTCCAGTGTCGCACCTCACCCGCCCGTTCCGGGGCCGCGCCGCCCGGTGCGGCGCGGCGCGGACCCGCACCGACTCAGCGGGCGCTGCCCATGCCCCGGTCGGCCTCGGCCCCCTCCAGCAGCAGGGTGGTCTCCTCGATCCGGCGGAACCGGCCGTCCGCCGCCAGGTCGGCGAACACGTAGACCTCCATGCTCACGGTGGAGCCGTCGGTCTTGACCAGGTGCGCGGTGTGCCGGTCCGCGTAGCGGTCGCCGTCGCGCAGCTCCTCGTGGACCTCGAACCGGCCCCCGGCGACGACGCCGCGCAGGTGCGCGATGTGGTCGACGAACTGCGCGCGGTCGGCCCACTCGCCGTCGGTGCGCTGGCGGTAGTCGGGGGTGAAGTGGCGGTCGGCGGCCTCGGCGACGGTGAGGTCGCGGTCGAGCAGGAGGTCGGTGAGCGCGGCCTCGATGCCGGTGCGGGTCATGGCGGGGTCCTTCCGTCGATGCGGATCGAAATGCGTGCGCGGCGCACGCTTCTTCCAGGACTCTAGCCCAGATGCGTGCGCGGCGCACGCATCTGGGCCGAAAAAGCGTGCGCCGCGCACGCTAATCTGGTGGGCATGGAGAACGACACGGGCACCGCCATCGCCGAAGCACTCGGCGTCCTGCTCCGCCGCACCACCCGGGTCCGGCTGCACCGGCAGCTGACCGAGGGCCTGGGGCCGGCCCTGGACGAGCTGACCTACCCGGTCCTCAGCGCACTGGCCCGCACCGGCCCGCACAGCGCCGCCGACCTGGCGCCCGAGATCGGGCTGGACCGCTCCGGCACCACCCGCCGGGCCTCCCGCCTGGAGGAGGCGGGCCTGATCCGCCGCGAGCCGGACCCGGCCGACCGCCGCGCCCACCTGCTGGTCCTGACCCCGCAGGGCGAACGGGCCGTCGCGGAACTCCGCCGCCGCCTGACCGAACGCATCACCGAGGGCCTCGCCGACTGGCCGCCGGGCGAGGCCGAGGACTTCGCCCGCCAGCTGCGCCGCTTCACCACCGAGGGCCCCTTCGCCTGACCCGCCCGGCACCCCCCGCCCGGCCGCGGACCCCGCCCGACAGCCCGACCCCGGGCCCCGCTTCAGCGCCCGCCGGAGCCCGGCCCCGCCTCGACGTCCACCGAGGCGCAGCCCCTGACCCAGGCCCGAGCCCCACCACCGCCACCGCCACCGCCACCCGCCGGACCGCTCAGCTCCCCCCGGTCCGCAGGTCGACGCCGTGCCGGTGGGCGTCCGCCGCGACGACCCGGGTGGCCAGTCCGGCCAGCAGGCGCCGCTCGTCCCCGGTCAGCGCCGCCGCGAAGGCGTCGATCCGCTCGGCGAACTCCGCCGCGACCCGCTCCGCGAGCTCCCGCCCCGCGGGGGTGGCGGAGACCCGGTAGGAGCGGCGGTCGGTGGCGCTGGCCTCGCGGACCACCAGGCCGCGGCGCTGCGCCCGGTCGACCAGGCCGGTGACCGAGGACTTGTCCAGACCCAGCAGCCGGCCCAGCTCCCGCATGGCGGGCTCGCGGTCGCGGAGCACGCCGAGCAGCCGGACCTGGATCATCGACAGCTCCTGCCGGGCCGCGATCTCGGCCAGGGCGCCGTGGACGAGGAAGGTGAGCTGGGCCAGCCCGTCGACCAGGCCGAGGTCCGCCACGGAGGCGGAGGCGGAGGCGGCAACGGAAACAGGGGCGGAGGCGGAGTCGGGCCGGGCGGCCTCGGAGGAAGTCATGGGCCCGATCATAGTTGAAAAGGTTTGCTCCACGTACTACTTTTGGTACGTGGCACAAACCAACCTCTGGAGGAACCCCGTGGAGATCCGCGCCGCCGTCGTCGACTCGTTCGACCGCCCGCCCCGCTACCGCCCCTTCGACCTCCCGGCGCCGACCGACGAGGACCACGCGCTGGTCGACGTCCTCGCCGTCGGCCTGCACCCCCGGGTGCGCACCGGCGCGTCCGGGCGGCACTACACCAGCACCGGGCGGCTCCCGCTGGTCCCCGGCGTCGACGGCGTCGGCCGCCGCGCGGACGGCACCGCGGTGTACTTCGTCGCCGACGACGACCTGGTCGGCCCGATGGCCACCCGCACCGTCATCGACACCCGCCGCAGCATCCCGCTGCCCGAGGGCACGGACCCGGTGCGGATCGCGGCCGCGATGAACCCCGCGATGTCGTCCTGGGTGGCGCTGCGCCGCCGCGTCCCGCTCCGACCGGGGCAGTCGGTCCTGGTGCTGGGCGCGACCGGCAACGCCGGGCGGATGGCGGTCCAGGTCGCCGGGCGCCTCGGGGCCGGCCGGGTGGTGGGCGCCGGCCGCGATCCGGAGCGGCTGGCGGCCCTGCCCGGCCTGGGGGCGGACGCGACCGTCGCGCTCACCGCCGACGCCGACGCCACCGCAGCGGCCCTGGCGGAGGCCGCCGCCGAGGTGGACGTGGTGCTCGACTACCTGTGGGGCGAGCCGGCCGCCGCCGCGATGTCGGCCCTGCTGCGGGCCAGGTCGGACCGGAGCCGGGCGCTGGACTGGGTGCAGATCGGCTCGGTGGCGGGCCCCTCGCTCGACCTGCCCTCGGTCCTGCTGCGCTCGGCCGACCTGCGCCTCCAGGGCAACGGCCAGGGCGCCGTCTCCACCCGCGCCTACCTGGCCGAACTGCCCTCCCTGATCGAGGAGATCGACCACGGCCGACTCACCGTCCCCGCCCGGACCGCGCCGCTCGCCGACGTGGAGACGGTGTGGACCGCCCCCGAGGCCCCGGGCGTGCGCACCGTCCTGCTGCCCTGACCGCCCACCCGCGCACGGCCGGCGCCCGGCCTCCGCGGGGCACCGGCCGCGGGGGGTCAACTCAGCATGTCCTCCCCGGCGTTCGGCACCTCGGTGCCGGACCTGTCGAAGAACTGCCAGGACACGGCCCGCTTCCCGCCCTGCTCCGGCACCACCGTCCGCCGGTACGGGGAGTCCCCGACGGTGACCAGCGGCGGTTCGGAGGCGGTGCCGTCGTCCCAGGTCACCACCACCTTGGCGATGTCCGGGCCGAACGCCATCACGGCGAGCGCGACCGGCAGCGGCCCGGGGTGGTCGCCCTTGGTCCGGGCCGCCATCATGCCGCCGCTGAAAGTCGTGCCCGTCCCCGGCTCCAGGTGCCCGGGGGCCGGGTAGCCGCCCTGCTCGTCGTACTTCTGCCGGACCCCGACCGGGGTCGCGTAGGTGTTGACGACGTCCTCGTTCGGCTGCCAGTACTGCTGGACGTACGCCTCCGTGGGCCGGTCCAGCGAGGGGTCGACGGCGCTGCGCTCCTGCCAGACCGCGACCGCCTGCTCGTACGCCCGCTCCTGCGGGGCGACCGGCCAGAGCGCCTCCCAGGGCTTCCACTCCTTGCCGTCGACGACCGCCCTGCCCGATCACCGCCCGGACGGGCGTGAGCGGGTCCCGGGGGGCCGCGGACGAGGACACGGCCGACGGGGACGCGGCGGCCGGGCCGCCGTCGCCCCCGGCGCCGGCCGGGCCGGTCGACTGCGGGGTGCGCGCACCGGCCGGTCCGGCGTGCAGTCCGGCCGCCGCGCCGCCGCCCAGGACCACCACCGAGGCCAGCGCGAGCGCGCCGACCGCGGTCCGGCGGCGCCGGCGGATCCGCCGTCCCCCGGCCTCGACGCCCTCGACCGGGACCGGCCCGATCGGCACCTGCGCCGCGGCCCCGGCGAGCCGGAGCTCGACCCACATCTCGCCGTCCCCCCGCGTTCCGTCGCCACCCGCGGTCACACCGCACCCCCGATCCGTGTCATGTCCTTCGACTGCCCCAGGCCCGCGGTCTCCCGCAGCCGGGCTGTCCCCTTGGCGGCGTGGCTGCGCACGGCCCCGGCCGAGCACCCCATCGCCGCTGCCGCCTGGCTGTCGCTCAGGTCCTCCCGGTGCCGCAGCACCACGGCCTGCCGCTGCCGGGTCGGCAGCGTCGCGAGGGCCGCCATCAGCTCCCGGCGCTGGTCCGACCTGACGTACCCGTCCTCGGGCCCGGCCGTGTCCGGCACGGCCTCCACCAGCACCTCCGGGGGCCGGCGGCGCCAGCGGCGGGCGTGCTGGTTGACCATGATCCGGCGCACGTGGCTGTGCGGGTCCTCGGCCCGGCGGACCTTCGTCCAGGCCGCGCAGGTCCGCTCCGCGGCGGACTGCGCGAGGTCCTCCGCCGCGTGCCGGTCGCCGGTCGCCGGTCGCCGGTCAGCAGGTACGCCGTCCGCAGCAGCCAGGGCCACGCCCCCACGATGAACGCCCGGAAATCCTGCTCCGGGCCGCTCCGCGTCTCTTCTCCCATGAACACCTCCTCACCCGTCCGGAGCCCGGAGGAGGTGCGAAACGCTCACCCGCCCGGTCACTCCCCCGGCGGTTCCTCCCGCCGCTCCCCGTCCGACCGGCCCCCACCGGCACCGTCCGCACCCGAACCACCCGCGCCGTCGGAGCCACCCGCGCCGCCGGAGCCGCCCGAGCGCCCCGTGCCGCCCGACACCATCCGCCGCAGCCGCCGCACGGTGTGCCGCCGCCGTTCGCGCCGCTCCTCGCCGTGGTCGATCCGCGGGTCGTCCTCGACCTCGTAGCGGCGCACGTACGTCCCGACGAAGCCCTGCAGGGTGGCCGCGACCGGGATGGCGATCAGCGCGCCGACCGCGCCGAGCAGCGCGGCCCCGGCGATCACCGCGCCGAACGCGACGGCGGGGTGCACGTCGACCGTCTTCGCGGTGATCCGCGGGTGCAGCAGGTAGTTCTCGATCTGCTGGTAGACGGTCACGAAGGCCAGTACCCACAGCGCGTCCACCGGCCGCACGGTCAGCCCGACCAGGACCGGCAGCGCGCCGGCCAGGTAGGTGCCGATGGTCGGCACGAACTGCGACATGACGCCGACCCAGACGGCCAGCGCGGCGGCGTACGGCAGCCCGATGATCGCGAAGAACGCCCAGTGCGCGAGCGCGGAGATCAGCGCGAGCAGCGCCCGGGAGTAGAGGTAGCCGCCGGTCTTGGCGAGCGCGATCTCCCAGGCCCGCAGCACCTCGCCCTGCTTGGAGGGCGGCAGCAGCGAGCAGACGGTGCGCCGCACCCGGGGGCCCTCGGCGGTGAAGTAGAAGGTGAACAGGCCGACGGTGAACGCCTGGAACAGCCCGCCGATGACGGTGCCGGTGACGCCCCAGACGTTGTCGGCGGCCTGCTGGGCGTACTTCTCGATGGTCCCGGAGTCCTTGAGCACCTGGTGCTGGAGCTGGTCGAGCGACAGGTCGGTGTGGAAGGTGTGGTTGATCCAGTTGATCAGGTCCTGGAGCAGCTGCGGGAGCTTCCCGGCGATCTGGGTGATCTGGTCGACCAGCAGGGTGCCGAGCGAGGCCAGGAAGCCGGCGGCGGCGATGAACAGGCCGATGAACACCAGGAAGGTGCCGAGGCCCCGGCGCACCCCCCGGGCGGCCATCCGGTCGACGGCGGGCTCCATCGCCAGCGACAGGAAGAACGCCACCAGCAGCATCACGAACAGGTCGATCAGCTGGTGGAAGGCCCAGTCGGCGAGCTGGAACAGCCCGACCCCGAGCAGCGCCAGCAGCAGTGCCCTGGGCAGCCAGCGGGGCATCGCGCCGCCGCCGAGCTCGGCCCGGCGCAGCAGCCGGGCGGCCACCGTGTCCGCCCCCTCGGCGCCCGGGCTCCCGGTGCCCGCCCTCGCGGTGTCGGCGGCTTCCACCGCGTCGGCCGCCCGGGCCGTGGTGCCGGGCGCGGTGTCGGGGGCCGGGTCGCCGGTCGGGTCGGGGTTCTCTGCGCTGCTCGCCACCGGGACAGTCTCACCCACTCCGGCGCGAATAATCTCACCTCAGTTGCGGCGACACCCCCTGCGTGGCGCAGACCACCCGCCAGACGTCCTTGGCCTCCCACCCGGCGTCCAGCGCCTGCCGGACGGTGCGGCCGCCGAGCTCGCCCATCACGTGGTCCTGGGCGAAGGACTCCGCGTACGCCTCGCCGAAGTGCTCGTGCATCCGTCGCCAGAACTCGGTCAGCCTCATGCGCCCCAGTATCGGGCACCGGCCGCCCGCCCCGGGCGGTGGTCAGCCCGTCGGCAGGGTGAGCAGGCCGGCGCCGTAGAAGTCGCGGTCCTGGCAGCCGAGCGGCAGGGTCGTGGTGCAGCCCCGGTCGGCGGCCAGGGCCAGCGCGGCGGCGATCCGGTCGGGGCTCCAGTCGGGGTGCTGGGCGGCGACCACGGCGACCGCGCCGGTGACGTGCGCGGCGGACATCGAGGTGCCGGCCAGCGCGGCGTACCGGCCGCCGGGCCAGTCGGAGACGATCGCGCCCTGGGTGCCGCCGTCGGGGTCGCCGCCGGGGGCGGCGACGGAGACCTTGCCGCGCCCGTAGTTGCTGTACCCGGCGGGCAGGCCGTTGCGGTCGACGGCGGTGACGGTGACCACGCCGGGCAGTTCGCCGGGCAGCCGGATGCACTCGGTGCCGAGCTGCCGGTCGTCCGGGGGGCCGGTGGTGCGGTCGTTGGGGCTGCGCTGGTCGGTGCGTCCGGCGTTCAGGTCCTGGCCGTCGTTGCCGGCCGAGGCGACCACCACGGCGCCCTTGCGCTGGGCGTAGGCGACGGCCCGGCCGACGGCGGCGGCCAGCGCGGCCTGGTCGGCGTCCTCGGGGCAGTTGTACTTCCACGGGTCGGCGAAGTAGCTGTCGTTGATCGCGCGGGCGCCGTGGTCGGCGGCCCAGAGCATGCCGCAGACGATGTTCTCGGTGTAGTACTGCCCGAGCGGTCCGAGCAGCCGGACGGCGGCGATCCGCACGCCGGGGGCGACGCCGGTGACGCCGTGGCCGTCGCGGGCGGCGCCGACGATCCCGGCGACGTGGGTGCCGTGGCCGCTCTCGTTGATCGCGTCGTCGGGCCGCCAGGCGCCGCTGCGGGAGTCGGGGCGGCCGTCGGCGCAGGACGCGGAGGCGGCCGGGTCGACGGCGGCCCGCAGGTCGGGGTGGGTGTCGTCGACGCCGGAGTCCAGGACGGCGACGGTGACCTTGGACAGCTGCTGGGCGGTGGGCAGCGCGCCGGCCCGGTCGGCGGAGGCCGGGCCGGCCCGGTCGGCGACCGGCGGGCGCAGCAGGGCGGCGCCCCGCCCGGCGGGGCGGTCGAGGGCGCCGATCATGGCGAGGTTCCAGTCGGACTGCTCGCCGGGGTCGGGCACGGTGGCGGTGGAGTCGTCGGCCCCCTCGACCGTCTCGACGGCCGCCCCCGGGCCCGTCGTGCCGCGCGCGGCGGCCCGCTCCGCGTCCCCGAGCGGCAGCGCGCCGGGCCGGGCGCCGGCGGCGGTGCCGGTGCCGGTGTCGAAGGCGGCGCCGGCCAGCGGCCGGGGCGGGGAGGGCACCGGGACGGTGCGGGTGGCGCCGACGGCGGCTATCCCGGGCCGTCCGCGCAGCTTCTCGGCGAACCGGGGCCCGGCGTAGGCGAGCACCGCGCCGATCTGCGGGTAGTCCTGGACGACCTTGCCGCCGACCGCCCGGGCCTGGTCGCCGGCGTGCTCGGCGCCCCGGGCGTCGGTGCGCTCGTCCAGCACCAGGTAGCTGAGGTAGGTGTCGCCGGTGCCGGTGACGTAGGGGACGGCGCCGCCGAGCAGCAGTCCGGTGAGCAGCGTCGCGCCGAGCACCCGGACGCTGCGGCGCCGACGGGGGGCGGGGGTGCTGCCGGGGGCCTGGCTCACCTGCTCCATCGCACGCTCTCCGCTCGTCAGGCAGGGCCGGACACCGGGATCGGGTCCGGTTCCTCACCATATGAGCGATTTGTACGATTTGCTTCACGGGGTTGGGTCAGACGGTGACCGTTCCGTGACCTGTCAGCGTGTCGGGGCACCATGGGGTCATGGCCTCCTCAGACGCTGACCCGCTGCACGGCTTCGCCCCGGCCACCCGGGCCTGGTTCACGGGAGCGTTCGCCGCGCCCACCGAGGCGCAGTCCCGGGCCTGGTCGGCGATCGGGCTCGGGACGGACGTGCTGGTGGTCGCCCCGACCGGCTCCGGCAAGACGCTGGCGGCCTTCCTCTCCGCGCTGGACCGGCTGGCCGCCACCCCGCCCCCGGCCGACCCGAAGCGCCGCTGCCGGGTGCTCTACGTCTCCCCGCTGAAGGCACTCGCGGTCGACGTCGAGCGCAACCTGCGGGCCCCGCTGGCCGGCCTGCGGCAGGCCAGCGTCCGGCTCGGCCTGCCCGAGCCCGAGGTCCGGGTCGGCATCCGCTCCGGCGACACCCCGGCCGCCGACCGCCGCCGCTTCGCCACCCAGCCGCCGGACATCCTGATCACCACCCCCGAGTCGCTGTTCCTGCTGCTCACCTCCGCCGCCCGGGAGGCCCTGCGCGGCGTCGACACGGTGATCCTGGACGAGGTGCACGCGGTGGCCGGCACCAAGCGCGGCGCGCACCTGGCGCTCAGCCTGGAGCGCCTGGACGAGCTGCTGGAGCGCCCGGCCCGCCGGATCGGCCTGTCCGCCACCGTCCGCCCGGTCGAGGAGGTCGCCCGCTACCTCAGCCCGCAGCGCGGCGCGGCGATCGTCCAGCCCGACGGCGACAAGCGCTTCGACCTGTCCGTGGTGGTCCCCGTCCCGGACCTGGCCGACCTGCCCGCCGCCCCGGCCGAGGAGACCGACCAGCAGCGGCAGGGCTCGATCTGGCCGCACGTCGAGGAGCGGATCGTCGACCTGGTGCAGGCGCACCGCTCGACCATCGTGTTCGCCAACTCCCGCCGCCTGGCCGAGCGGCTGTGCAACCGGCTGAACGAGATCGCCTACGAGCGGGCCACCGGTGCCCCGCTGCCCGAGGCGCACTCCCCCGCCGAGCTGATGGGCGGCTCGGGGGCGGCCGCGGGCGCCCCGCCGCTGCTGGCCCGGGCCCACCACGGCTCGGTGTCCAAGGAGCAGCGCTCGCTGGTGGAGGAGGAGCTGAAGGCCGGCCGGCTGCCCGCCGTGGTGGCCACCTCCAGCCTGGAGCTGGGCATCGACATGGGCGCCGTCGACCTGGTGGTGCAGGTCGAGTCCCCGCCCTCGGTGGCCTCCGGCCTGCAGCGGGTCGGCCGGGCCGGGCACCAGGTCGGCGCGGTCTCCAGCGGCGTGTTCTTCCCCAAGTACCGGGGCGACCTGGTGCAGTCCGCCGTGGTCACCGAGCGGATGCGGGCGGGCGCCATCGAGGCCCTGCGGGTCCCGCGCAACCCGCTGGACGTGCTGGCCCAGCAGCTGGTCGCGATCACCGCGCTGGACGTCTGGGACGTCGACGAGCTGCTCGCGCTGTGCCGCCGGGCCGCCCCGTTCGCCACCCTCCCGCGGTCCGCGTTCGACGGCGTCCTGGACATGCTGGCCGGCCGCTACCCGTCCGACGCCTTCGCCGAGCTGCGCCCCCGCCTGGTCTGGGACCGCGTCGCGGGCACCGTCACCGGCCGCCCCGGCGCCCAGCGGCTGGCCGTCACCTCCGGCGGCACCATCCCCGACCGCGGCCTGTTCGGCGTCTTCATCGCGGGCGCGGCCGGGTCCGATTCGAAGGCGGGCAAGAAGGGCGGCGGCCGGGTCGGGGAGCTGGACGAGGAGATGGTCTACGAGTCCCGGGTGGGGGACGTCTTCACCCTGGGCACCACCTCCTGGCGCATCCAGGAGATCACCCACGACAAGGTGCTGGTCACCCCCGCCCCCGGCGTCCCCGGCCGGCTCCCGTTCTGGAAGGGCGACACCCTCGGCCGCCCGCTCGAACTCGGCCGCGCCCTGGGCGCGTTCGTCCGCGAGCTCGGCGCCCTGGAGCCGGCGGCGGCCACCGCCCGGCTGCGCGCGGCCGGCCTGGACGACTGGGCCGCCGCCAACCTGCTCGCCTACCTCGCCGAGCAGCGCGAAGCCTGCGGCCACCTGCCCGACGACCGCACCATCGTGGTCGAGCGCTTCCGCGACGAGCTCGGCGACTGGCGGATCGTCGTGCACTCCCCGTTCGGCGCCCAGGTGCACGCCCCGTGGGCGCTGGCCATCGGCGCCCGGCTGCGCGAGAAGCACGGCCTGGACCCGCAGGTGATGCACGCCGACGACGGCATCGTGCTGCGGCTGCCGGACGCCGACCTGCTGGGCGACTTCCCCTCGGCCACCCCGCCCCCCGGTGCGGCCCCGCCCGCCGACGAGGCCCCGGTCGGCGCCGACGCCGCGGTCTTCGACGCCGCCGAGATCGAGCAGCTGGTCACCGACCAGGTCGGCGGCTCCGCCCTGTTCGCCGCCCGCTTCCGCGAGTGCGCCGGCCGCGCCCTGCTGCTGCCCCGCCGCAGCCCCGGCAAGCGCACCCCGCTGTGGCAGCAGCGCCAGCGCGCCTCCCAACTCCTTGAGGTGGCCGCCGAGTACGGCTCCTTCCCGATCGTCCTGGAGGCCGTCCGCGAGTGCCTGCAGGACGTGTTCGACGTGCCCGGCCTGGTCGAGCTGATGGGAGACCTGGAGTCCCGCGCGGTGCGGCTGGTCGAGGTCACCACCCCCGAGCCGTCCCCGTTCGCCCGCTCCCTGCTGTTCGGCTACGTCGCCCAGTTCCTGTACGAGGGCGACTCCCCGATCGCCGAGCGCCGCGCCGCCGCCCTGGCGCTGGACTCCCGGCTGCTGTCCGAGCTGCTCGGCCAGGCCGAGCTGCGCGAACTGCTCGACCCGCAGGTCCTCGCCGACCTGGAGGCCGAGCTCCAGCGGCTCACCCCCGAGCGCCGGATCAAGGACGCCGAGGGCGTCGCCGACGCGCTGCGCCTGCTCGGCCCGCTCTCCGAGGCCGAACTGGGCCTGCGCGGCGCCGAACCGCTGTGGGCGCTGGAGCTGGAGGCCGCCCGCCGGGCGATCCAGGTCCGGATCGGCGGCGCGCTGCGCTGGGCCGCGATCGAGGACGCCGGGCGGCTGCGCGACGCCCTCGGCACCCCGCTGCCGGTCGGCGTCCCCGAGGCGTTCACCGAGCCGGTCAAGGACCCGCTGGGCGACCTGCTGGCCCGGCACGCCCGCACCCACGGCCCGTTCACCGCACAGGACGCCGCCGAGCGCTTCGGCCTCGGCACCGCCGTGGTCACCGGCACCCTGCACCGCCTCACCGCCGCCGGCCGCCTGGTCCAGGGCGAGTTCAGGCCGGACGGCTCGGCCGCCGCCCCCGAGTGGTGCGACACCGAGGTGCTGCGCCGCCTGCGCCGCCGCTCGCTGGCCGCCCTGCGCCACGAGGTGGAGGCCGTCCCGGCCAGGGCGCTGGCCGCGTTCCTCCCCCAGTGGCAGCACCTGGCCGGCCACCGGCTGCGCGGCGCCGACGGCCTCTACCGGGTGGTCGAGCAGCTCCAGGGCACCGCGCTGCCCGCCTCCGCCCTGGAGAAGCTCGTGCTGCCCGCCCGGCTCGCCGACTACTCCCCCGCCCTGCTGGACGAGCTGACGGCGGCCGGCGAGATCGGCTGGTCCGGCGCGGGCGCGCTGCCCGGCAAGGACGGCTGGATCAGCCTGCACCTGCCGGAGAACGCCCACCTGCTGCGCCCCGAGCCGCTGCCGCTCACCCCGGGCCAGGTGCACACCGCCCTGCTGGAGGCGCTCACCGGCGGCTACGGCGCGTTCTTCCGCCAGCTCGCCGAGCGCGTCCCCGGCACCCCGGACGCCGAGATCGCCGACGCCCTGTGGGACTTGGTCTGGGCCGGGTACGTCACCAACGACACCCTGGCCCCGCTGCGCGGCCTGCTCGGCTCCGGCCGCACCGCCGGGGCCACCGCGCACCGCGCACCGCGCACCACCCCGCGCGGCCGCTACGGCGGCGCGGGGCGCGGCCCGGCCCGCCCCGCGGCCCGCACCGGCCCGCCGACCACCGTGGGCCGCTGGTCGCTGCTGCCCGCCCTCGACGGGGACCCGACGGTGCGGGCCGCCGCCCGGGCGCAGGCCCTGCTCGACCGGCACGGCGTGCTGACCCGCGGCACCGTGGCCGCCGAGCGGGTGCCCGGCGGCTTCGCGGGCGTCTACCGGGTGCTGTCCGCGTTCGAGGAGCGCGGCAAGGCCCGCCGCGGCTACTTCGTCGAGGGCCTGGGCGGCGCCCAGTTCGCCATGGCCGGCGCCGCCGACCGGCTGCGCTCGGTCAGCTCCCGGCTGGAGCGGGCGGCGGCCACCGAGTGGACGGCCGCCGCCCCCGACCAGGCCCCGCAGGCCGTGGTGCTGGCCGCCGCCGACCCGGCCAACGCGTACGGCGCGGCCCTGCCCTGGCCCGAGCCGCCCGCGGACACCGCCGCCGCGCACCGCCCCGGCCGCAAGGCGGGCTCGCTGGTCGCCCTGGTCGACGGCGAGCTGGTGCTCTACCTGGAGCGCGGCGGCAAGTCCCTGCTCGCCTGGTCCGCCGACGGCCCCGCGTTGGCCGCGGCGCTGGCCGGGCTGGCCGGGCCGCTCACCATCGAGCGCGTCAACGGCCATCCGGCCCTCACCAGCCCACTGGGCGGGCACCTGGAAACGGCCGGTTTCCACCCCACCCCGAAGGGCTACCGGCTCAGGTAGCGGGGGCGGGGTGCGGGCGGTTCACCCGTCCGAGGGAGGGCTCCCCGCCCCGGGCGGCCCCGGCGGCGGGGGGTTCCCGGCGTCCGGGGTCTCCCCCCGTTTCCCGGGTTCCGGCACCAGTCTGGTGTGCACCGGGATCAGCCCGGCCCCCCACCATCCGGCCGCGAGCATGCCGAGGGCGGCACCGCCGTGTATCGCGGTGCCGCCCCTCAGCAGCAGTATCAGGCCCAGACCGACCAGTGCCGTCGCACCGAGCAGCAGCGCACTGCGCGCACTCCGCATCGTGGCCCTCCTTCACCCGGCGCCCCGCGGTGGCGGGGCGGACGAGGTCCGGTCAGGCCGCCACCACGTCCATCGCCGCCTTGGGCGAGATGGACCCGGACCGGTCGACGCCGGGTGCCGGCAGCGGAACCGGTTCGAGCACCGGCCTCAGCAGATCACCCTCCGAGAGTGTCGCCATCGCCGCAAGTTCGGCGAGCGACAGTTCGTCGCTGACCTCCCGCATGACCTCCGACATCCGCACGTCGAGCGCGTCGCAGATGGCGGAGAGCAGCTCGGAGGACGCCTCCTTCTGACCCCGCTCGACCTCGGAGAGGTACCCGAGCGAAACCCTGGCGGCTGCCGACACCTCGCGGAGTGTGCGGCCCTGGCGCTGGCGCTGCCGACGCAGCACATCGCCCAGCAGGCGACGGAGCAGAATCATCGGTGCCTCCCTCCTCGGACTGCGGATCGAGATGTCACGACCCCACCGTACCGCCTTGCCAGCATCCCGTGCCGGGACCGGGGTCGTGTTCACTCTGGGCTGCAAGGCGCCCCCTCCCTGTTTCTTCCCCGCCGGGGCCGTCGAACCACCCGTGACGGGCAGATGTCCGGCTCCGGACGCGCGGTCGACGCCGGGTCGACGGACGTGCCTCCCGGCGGGGCCCCGCCCGGCCGGAGCATCCGGTGTAACACGTTCCCCCGGCGGGTGCGGTGGGTTCCCGGGTTTTCGGCCCGCCGCACCGGGTCTTTCGGCGAAGCTCAGCCGGGGCGGGACGCCAGGCGCCGCAGCAGCAGCTCCAGCGCGGCGTCCACCGACCCCTGCCGGATCGTGTCACGCCCACCCGACAACCGGAGCGGGAGCGCTTCTGTTCCCGGCGGTCCGGCCAGGGCCACGTACACGGTGCCGACCGGCTGCCCGTCCTGCGGCTCGGGCCCGGCCACGCCGGTGGTGGCCAGCGCCCAGTCGGCGCCGAGCAGCCGGCGGACGCCCTCGGCCATCTGCCGGGCCACCACGGGGTGGACCGGGCCGTACACGTCCAGCAGGCCCTCGTCGACGCCGAGCAGGGCGGACTTGAGGTCGGTGGCGTACGCGGTGACCGAGCCCCGGAAGACCGCGGAGGCCCCGGGGACGCCGACCAGGGCGGCGGCCAGCAGCCCGCCGGTGAGGGACTCGGCGACGGCCAGGGTGGCGCCGTCGGCCCGCAGCGCGGCCAGCGCCCGGGCCGCCGCCGCGGTACCGGGCTCACCCACCGCGGTGCCGGGCTCACCCACCGCGGCGCTCCCGGGCGATGCCCTCGCGGCGCAGCCGGACGGCCTGGAGCAGGTAGTCGAGGCCGGTGGCCAGGGTGAGGAGGACCGCGACGCCCATCATCACGGCCCGGGCGGTGGCCAGCGGCCCGGTGAGCACCAGGACGTACATGCCGACCGCGGTGCCCTGGGCGAGCGTCTTGACCTTGCCGCCGCGGCTGGCCGGGATGACGGCGTAGCGGATCACCCAGAACCGCATCAGGGTGATGCCGATCTCCCGGGCCAGGATGACCACGGTGATCCACCAGGGCAGGTCGCCGAGCAGGGACAGGCCGATCAGGCCGGTGCCCATGATCGCCTTGTCGGCGATCGGGTCGGCGATCCGGCCGAAGTCGGTGACCAGGCCCTTGCTGCGGGCCAGCGCGCCGTCGAAGACGTCGGTGATCATCGCGATGGCGAAGGCCGCCCAGGCGAGGGCCCGCCACTTCGGGTCGTGGCCGCCGTCGGCGAACAGCAGCGCGGCGAAGACCGGGACGAGCACCAGCCGGAACATGGTCAGCACGTTGGCGATGTTCCACACGCCGGGCTGCGGCGGGACGGCCGCCGGGGTCGGCCGGGTGGCGGCCGGGGCGCCCGGCCCCTTCGTCATACGTCGGCTCCGGCGAGCTGCTGGACCTCGACGGCCCCGACGGCCTCGGCGGCCTCGGCGACCAGGTCGACGCCCTCGGTGCCGGTCACCGTGGCCCGGTAGAACCGGCCGACCACCGCGTCCTGGACGCCGAGCAGGGTGGTCAGGCCGTCGGTCTCCGGGGCCTGGTGGGCGGCCCGGCCCTCGACCACCCCGTCCTCGACCGACTCGACCAGCACGGTCACCTCGCTGCCGACCCGCTGTTCGGCGCGCTGCGCGGTGAGCTCCTCGGCGAGCTTGGAGAGCCGGGCGACGCGGTCATCGACGACGTCCTGGTCGAGCTTGCCGTCGTAGCCGGCCGCCTCGGTGCCGTCCTCGTCGGAGTAGCCGAAGACGCCGATGGCGTCGAGGCCGGCGTGGGTGACGAACCGTTCCAGCTCCGCGAAGTCCTCCTCGGTCTCGCCGGGGAAGCCCACGATGAAGTTGGAGCGGGCGCCGGCCCCGGGGGCCTTGGCCCGGATCGTCTCCAGCAGGCCGAGGAACTGCTCGGTGGAGCCGAAGCGGCGCATCCGGCGCAGCACGGCGGGCGCGGAGTGCTGGAAGGACAGGTCGAAGTAGGGCACGACCTTGTCGGTCCCGGTCATCACGTCGATCAGGCCGGGGCGCATCTCGGCGGGCTGGAGGTAGCTGACCCGGACCCGCTCGATGCCCTCGACGGCGGCGATCTCGCTCAGCAGGGTCTCCAGCAGGCGGATGTCGCCGAGGTCCTTGCCGTAGGAGGTGTTGTTCTCGGAGACCAGGACCACCTCGCGCACGCCCTGTCCGGCCAGCCAGACGGCCTCGCCCAGCACGTCGCCGGGGCGGCGGGAGATGAAGGAGCCGCGGAAGGCCGGGATGGCGCAGAACGAGCAGCGGCGGTCGCACCCGGAGGCGAGCTTGATCGAGGCGACCGGGGCGTCGTCCAGCCGCTTGCGCAGGGTGCGCGGGCCGGAGGCGGGGGCCAGGCCGTCGGGGAGGTCCGCGGGGGCGCCGTGGCCGGGCAGCGCGATCTCGGCGGCGGCGGCCTGCCGCTCGACCGGGGTGAGCGGGAGCAGCTTGCGGCGGTCGCGGGGGGTGTGGGCCTCGACGTGGCCGCCGGAGAGGATGGTGTTCAGGCGGGTGGAGATGTCGGCGTAGTCGTCGAAGCCGAGCACGCCGTCGGCTTCGGGGAGGGCGTCGGCGAGTTCCTTGCCGTAGCGCTCGGCCATGCAGCCGACGGCGACCACGGCCTGGGTGCGGCCGTGCCCCTTGAGGTCGTTGGCCTCCAGCAGGGCGTCGACGGAGTCCTTCTTGGCGGCCTCGACGAACCCGCAGGTGTTGACGACGGCGACGTCGGCCTCGCTGGCGTCGTCCACCAGCCGCCAGCCGTCGGCCTCCAGTCGCCCGGCGAGTTCCTCGGAGTCGACCTCGTTGCGGGCGCATCCGAGCGTGACCAGGGCGACAGTGCGGGTTTCAGGCATGACGCCAAGATTAACGCGCGCCCCCCGGTGGAGTTCCCTCCGGAGGGCGCGCGGTTCGCTTCGGCGGGCGGATCGTCCCGGTTCAGCCCGCCTGCGGGTCGCCCGGGGTGTAGGTGAGGTGCACGACCTGGCCGTCCTGACCGGCCGGGCCGAGGTCCTTGCCGTTGACGAACAGGTGGACGGCCCCGGCGTTGCCGATCACCAGGGTGATCTTCTTGGCGTCGGTGAAGGTCTGGTCCTGGCCGGCTTCCAGGTTGTTGGAGTAGAGCGACTTGCCGTTGCCGTCCTTGGCGGTGACCCAGCTCTTGTCCGACCCGGCGACCAGCTTGACGGTGACCTTGTCGGCGGGCGCGGCGGCGATCGCGGCGACGCTGCTCTCGGGGGCCGGCGGCTGCGCGGACGGGGAGGCGGTGGCCGGGGCGGGGACGCCGGAGGGCAGCGGGGCGCTGGCCGCGCCGGGCTGGTCGCCGGCGGAGGACGAGGAGCCGACCAGGTTGTAGCCGATCAGCATGACCACGGCGAGGATCGCCACCACCATCGCGGCGGTCCAGTTCGGCCGGTTGTGGTCCTTGACCTTGATCGGGCCGGAGTCGATCAGCTGGCCGGCGGTCGGCGCGGGCGCCCCGCCGTGCTCGGCGTCGTAGCGGGCGACCAGCGCCTCGCCGTCCAGGCCGACCTCGCGGGCCAGCAGCCGCAGGTGGCCGCGGGCGTAGAAGGCGCCGCCGCAGCGGTCGAAGTCGTCGGACTCGATGGCGTGCACGATCGGCACCCGGATCCTGGTCCGGGTGCTGACCTGGTCGACCGTCAGGCCCGCGTCGATCCGGGCCCTGGCGAGCAGCCGCCCGATGCTCGGCCCGCCGGCGGTACGGCTCGGCTCCTCGGCGGCGGCGGGCGCGGAGGCGTCGGGGGCGGAACTGCGGGGGGACTTGCCGATGGTCACTGGGCACGCCTTTCGAGCGGAGGCCACCTGCTGAAGCACCAGTCTAGGGGTGGGGGCGGAACGTTTCTCAACCGGAGGGGGCCCGAACGTGCCACAGTCTCGCAGCAGAACTTGACGGGCGGTCACCGCGGTCTCCGGTCGTGCGGCCGCCCGCCGCCTACCCCCGGAGGGTCACCAGTACACCGTCCAGTTCGTCCGGCTTGACCAGCACGTCGCGGGCCTTGGAGCCCTCGCTGGGGCCGACGATGCCGCGGGACTCCATCAGGTCCATCAGCCGGCCCGCCTTGGCGAAGCCGACCCGCAGCTTGCGCTGGAGCATCGAGGTCGAGCCGAACTGGGTGGTGACGACCAGCTCGGCGGCCTGGATCAGCAGGTCGAGGTCGTCGCCGATCTCCTCGTCGATCTCCTTCTTGGGGCCGCCGCCGACCACCACGTCGTCGCGGTAGCGGGCGGCCAGCTGGTCCTTGCAGTGCTGGACGATCTTGGCGATCTCCGCCTCGGTGACGAAGGCGCCCTGCATCCGGACCGGCTTGGAGGCGCCCATCGGCAGGAACAGCGCGTCGCCCTTGCCGATCAGCTTCTCCGCGCCGGGCTGGTCGAGGATGACCCGGGAGTCGGCCATCGCCGAGGTGGCGAAGGCCAGCCGGGACGGCACGTTGGCCTTGATCAGGCCGGTGACCACGTCCACCGAGGGGCGCTGGGTGGCCAGCACCAGGTGGATGCCGGCGGCGCGGGCGAGCTGGGTGATCCGGACCACCGAGTCCTCGACGTCGCGCGGGGCGACCATCATCAGGTCGGCCAGCTCGTCGACGATCACCAGCAGGTACGGGTAGGGCGACAGCTCGCGCTCGCTGCCGAGCGGCGGCTGCACGGTGCCGGCCCGGACGGCGGCGTTGAAGTCGTCGACGTGCCGGAAGCCGTAGGCCGCCAGGTCGTCGTAGCGCATGTCCATCTCGCGCACCACCCACTGGAGCGCCTCGGCGGCCTTCTTCGGGTTGGTGATGATCGGCGTGATCAGGTGCGGGATGCCCTCGTACGCGGTCAGCTCGACCCGCTTGGGGTCGACCAGCACCATCCGGACCTCGTCGGGGGTGGCGCGCACCAGCACCGAGGTGATCAGGCAGTTGATGCAGGAGGACTTGCCCGCGCCGGTGGCGCCGGCCACCAGGACGTGCGGCATCTTCGCCAGGTTGGCCATCACGGTGTGGCCCTCGACGTCCTTGCCCATGCCGACCACCATCGGGTGGGTGTCCTCGGCGGCGGTGCGCGAGCGCAGCAGGTCGCCGAGGGTGACCATCTCCCGGTCCCGGTTCGGGATCTCCACGCCGACCGCGGACTTGCCGGGGATCGGCGAGATGATCCGCACGTCGGGGGTGGCCACCGCGTAGGCGATGTTCTTCGCCAGCGCGGTGATCCGCTCGACCTTCACGGCGGGGCCGAGCTCGACCTCGTAGCGGGTCACCGTCGGGCCGCGGGTGAAGCCGGTGACCCGCGCGTCGACCTTGAACTCGGCGAACACGCCGCTGAGTTGGGCCACCACGTCGTCGTTGGTCTGGGACCGGGCCTTGGCCGGGGCGCCGCGCTCCAGCAGGTCCAGCGGGGGCAGCGCGTAGGTGACGTCGCCGGAGAGCCGGAGCTGCTCCATCCGGGCCGGGGCGGCGCCGTGGCCCTCGGGGGCGGCCGGGGCGCCGGGGGCGGCCGCCGGGGCGTCCGCGGCCCGGGCGGCGGGCACCTCGGGCGTCCAGGGCTCCTCCGGGGGCGCGGTGTTGTCCTTGACCTGGCCGATCATGCTGGCCACCGCGGGCGAGCCGGGCACCCCGTACAGCAGCGCGCCGTCCAGGTCGGCGGCGACCCCGGCCGCGATGTCCCGGGTCTGGTACGGGTCCTTCTCCAGCGGGAGCGGCTCGGTGGGCTCCAGGCCACCGTCGCCCTCGCCCTTGCGGCGGCGGCGCCGGCGGCGGGCGGAGAGCTCGTCGCTCTCGACGGTGATCGGCAGCGCGTCCGGGTCGGCGTCCTCGGGCGGGGCGGTGGAGTAGGCCCGCTCGGCGTCGGACGCCCCGGCCTCCTCCGGGTCGCCGGGCAGCGGCTCGACCACGCCCAGGCGCACGCCGAGCAGCCGCAGCCGCTCGGGGATGCGGTTGACGGGCGTGGCGGTGACCACCAGCAGGCCGAAGAAGGCGACCAGCAGCAGCAGCGGGACGGCCAGCGGCGGGCCGGCCGCGGCCATCATCGGGGTGGACGCGGCCCAGCCGATCAGCCCGCCGGCCTGCCGGATCCTCGTGGCTCCGGCGCCCATCGCGGGCGCGCCGCAGCCGATGTGCACCAGGCCCAGGACGCCGACCACCAGGGTGCTCAGGCCGATCGCGATCCGGCCGTTGGCCTCGGGGAGCTCGGGGTGGCGCATCAGCCGGACGGCGAGCGCGCCGAACAGGAACGGCACCAGCACGTCGAGCCGGCCGAACAGGCCGGAGACCACGTTGGTGGCGGCCTCCCCGAGCCAGCCCTGCGGGCTGAACCACGTCCCGGCGGCGGTCACCAGGGCCAGCGCCAGCAGCAGCAGCGCCACGCCGTCCTTGCGGTGCTCGGGGTGCAGGTTTCGGGCGCCGTGGCCGAAGCCGCGGAACAGCGCGCCCACCGGGTGCGCCAGGCCCAGCCAGAGGGCGCGGAGGGCGCGGAAGAGTATCGGCCGCCTCGGCGGGGCCGGCGGGGGCGGCGGCGCGGCCGGGGCCCGCCGGGCCGGGGCGGCCTTCTTCGCCGGGGACTTCCTGGCGGGCGCCTTGGCCGCGGCGGCCTTGGCGGGCGCCTTCTTGGCCGGCGCGCCCTTGGCCGGCCCGGGCTTGCTGGTGCGTGCGGCGCTTCCGGGCGTTCGTGTGGCCATGGGGGGCAGCCTACCGGCGCGCCCGGGCCGGGGACATGCGCGGGCGCACTTCGGCGGGTTGTGTCGCCGACGCGCCGTCAGCCGCCCGGGAACCACCCGGACGGGCGACGCCGACGTCCCGTCAGGGGGAGCCGGGGCGCAGCGCGTCGAGCGCCCCGCGCAGGCCGGCGATCTTCCGCTCCAGGTGCGCGGCGGTGGCGGCGGCGCCGCCGTCCGGGCCCGCGTCGAGCTGCTTGGTGAGCGCCTCGGCCTGCTCCTCGACGGCGGCCAGCCGGGCCGACAGCTCGCCGAGCAGCGCCCCGCCGATGGCCGGCTCCCCGCCTGCCTCCAGTTGCAGGCGCAGCAGCGCGGCCTGCTCCTTGAGCTGGGTGTTCTTCTGGTACAGGTCGACGAAGACGGAGACCTTGGCCCGCAGCACCCACGGGTCGAAGGGCTTGGAGATGTAGTCGACCGCGCCGGCCGCGTAGCCCCGGAAGGTGTGGTGCGGTCCGTGGTTGATCGCGGTCAGGAAGATGATCGGGATGTCCCTGGTCCGCTCGCGGCGCTTGATGTGCGCCGCGGTCTCGAACCCGTCCATGCCGGGCATCTGGACGTCCAGCAGGATCACCGCGAAGTCGTCGGTGAGCAGAGCTTTGAGCGCTTCCTCGCCGGAGGAGGCGCGCACCAGGGTCTGGTCGAGCGCGGAGAGGATCGCCTCCAGGGCGAGCAGGTTCTCCGGACGGTCGTCGACCAGGAGGATCTTCGCCTTCTGCACCAGGACCCGCCCTCCTGCCGGTTGTTTCCCGTGGGCCGGCACCTTCGTGCCGCCCATCACTGCCCCGGTCATGCTAGCCGTACCCCCTCGCCTGCCACAGGCCCGGTGCCGGGCGTCACCGTACGGTCACTGTTGGCAACGACGGGTGACCCTACCGGGTTCCCGCCCGCGGGGGCCAGCCGGAGCGGCCCCCGCGGGCGGCGGTCACCTGACAGGCAGGTGCTGGCGCATCACCGCCAGCAGGTGGTCGGTCTCCACCGGCTTGGTGATGTGGTCGGTGGCGCCCGCCTGGAGGCTCTTCTCGCGGTCGCCCTTCATCGCCTTGGCGGTCAGCGCGATGATCGGCAGACCGGAGAACCGGGGCATCCGGCGGATCTGCTCGGTGGTCGCGTAGCCGTCCAGCTCGGGCATCATGATGTCCATCAGCACCAGGGCGACGTCCTCGTGCTGCTCCAGCATCTCGATGCCCTCGCGGCCGTTCTCGGCGTACAGCACGGTCAGGCCGTACTGCTCCAGCACGCTGGTGAGGGCGAACACGTTGCGGATGTCGTCGTCGACGATCAGCACCCGCTCGCCGTCGAAGCGCGGCGGGGCGGCGGCGGGGCGGGACGGCTCGCCCTGGCGCGGGACGGTCTCCTCGGCGGGGCGGGGGGCGTCGGCGGGGCGTCGGCGCTCGACGGTGGAGCGGCGGCGCTCCTCGACCAGGCCGCGAGCCTCCTGGGTCCACTGCTCGGCGGGGGTGCGGGGGGCTTCGAGGGCGCGCGGGGCGCCGCCGCGCTCCAGGGTGACCGGCTCGGGGCCCTCGCTGCGCAGCGGCAGGTAGAGGGTGAAGGCGGAGCCGCGGCCCAGCTCGCTCTCGACGTGGATCTCGCCGCCGAGCAGCCGGGCGATCTCCCGGCTGATCGACAGGCCCAGGCCGGTGCCGCCGTACTTGCGGCTGGTGCCGCCGTCGGCCTGCTTGAACGCCTCGAAGATCTCCCGGAGCTTGTTGCCGGGGATGCCGATGCCGGTGTCGGAGACCGAGAAGGCGATCAGCGGCTCGTCCGGGTCGGCCATGGTGCCGGACTCCAGCAGCTGCTCGCGCACGTGCTGCGGGATCTCCTGGCCGGCCACCGGGCGGATCATCAGCTCGACCGCGCCGGCGTCGGTGAACTTCACCGCGTTGGACAGCAGGTTGCGCAGCACCTGCTGGAGGCGCTGCTCGTCGGTGTGCAGGGTGACCGGCAGGTCCGGGGAGACCCGGACCGCGAAGTCCAGGTTCTTCTCGGCGGCCAGCGGCCGGAACGCGGCCTCCACGTAGTCGACCAGCTGGACGAGCGCGATCCGGGCCGGGCGGACGTCCATCTTGCCCGCCTCGACCTTGGACAGGTCGAGGATGTCGTTGATCAGCTGGAGCAGGTCGCTGCCCGCGCCGTGGATGGTCTCGGCGAACTCGACCTGCTTGGCCGACAGGTTGCCCTCGTTGTTGTCGGAGAGCAGCTTGGCCAGGATCAGCAGCGAGTTGAGCGGGGTGCGCAGCTCGTGCGACATGTTGGCGAGGAACTCGCTCTTGTAGCGGGAGGCCAGGGCGAGCTGCTCGGCGCGCTCCTCCAGGATCTGCCGGGCCTCCTCGATCTCGCTGTTCTTGATCTCGATGTCGCGGTTCTGCTGGGCGAGTTGCTCGGCCTTCTCCTGCAACTCCTCGTTGGTGCGCTCCAGTTCCTCTTGGCGGGCCTCCAACTCGGCGGATCGCATCGAGAGTTCGGCGGTCAGCCGCTGGGACTCCAGCAGCAGGCCCTCGGTCTTGGTGTTGACCGAGATGGTGTTGACGGTGACGCCGATCTGGTCGGCGATCTGGTTCAGGAAGTCCAGCGCGACGGTGGTGAAGCTGGAGAAGGTGGCCAGTTCGATCACGCCGAGCAGCCGGCCCTCGAACAGCACCGGCATCACCACCACGTGCGCCGGGGAGGACTCGCCGAGGCCGGAGGAGATCTTCAGGTAGCCGGGCGGGGTCTCCTTGAGCACGATCGGCCGCTTCTCCACGGCGGCCTGCCCGATCAGGCCCTCGCCGAGCCGGAAGGTGGTGGGCATGGTGCGCCGGTGGTAGCCGTAGGAGCCGATCAGGCGCAGCACGATGTCGTTCTCGTCGTCGTCCTCGGTGACGAGTTCGGCGGTGCGCCCGGCGGGCTGGGCGAGGAAGAAGGCGCCGTGCTGGGCGGAGACCACCGGGGTCAGCTCGCTCATGATCAGCGAGGCGACGGCGGACAGGTCGCGGCGGCCCTGGAGCAGGCCGGACATCCGGGCCAGGTTGGACTTGAGCCAGTCCTGCTCCTTGTTGGTCCGGGTGGTCTCGCGCAGGTTGGCGATCATCTGGTTGATGTTGTCCTTGAGCTCGTCGAGCTCGCCGGACGCGTCCACGTTGATCCGGGGCGACAGGTCGCCCCGGGTGACGGCGGTGGCGACCTGGGCGATCGCGCGCACCTGCCGGGTCAGGTTGTTGGCCAGCTCGTTCACCGACTCGGTGAGGTCCTGCCAGGTGCCGGCCACGCCGGGGACGCGGGCCTGGCCGCCGAGCCGGCCGTCGGTGCCGACCTCGCGGGCCACCCGGGTGACCTCGTCGGCGAACGCGCCGAGCTGGTCGACCATGGTGTTGATGCTGGTCTTGAGCTCCAGGATCTCGCCGCGGGCGTCGACGTCGATCTTCTGCGAGAGGTCGCCGCGGGCCACCGCGGTGATCACCAGGGCGATGTTGCGGACCTGGCCGGTGAGGTTGTTGGCCATCAGGTTGACGTTCTCGGTCAGGTCCTTCCAGATCCCGGCCACGCCCGGGACGCCGGCCTGGCCGCCCAGGATGCCGTCGGTGCCCACCTCGCGGGCGACGCGGGTGACTTCGACGGCGAAGGCCGACAGCTGGTCGACCATGGTGTTCAGGGTGCCGGCCAGCGCGGCGACCTCGCCGGCCGCGTCGATGGCGATCTTCTTGGACAGGTCGCCGCGGGCCACCGCGGAGGCGACCTCGGCGATGTTGCGGACCTGGCTGGTCAGGTTGGACGCCATCAGGTTGACGTTGTCGGTCAGGTCGCGCCAGATGCCGGAGACGCCGGAGACCCGGGCCTGGCCGCCCAGGATGCCGTCGGTGCCGACCTCGCGGGCGACGCGGGTGACCTCGTCGGCGAACGCGGACAGCTGCTCGACCATGGTGTTGACGGTGGTGACGAGCTCGCGGATCTCGCCCTTCGCGTCGACGGTGATCTTCTTGGAGACGTCGCCGCGGGCCACCGCGGTGGTCACCTCGGCGATCGAACGCACCTGGCTGGTCAGGTTGTTGGCCATCAGGTTCACCGAGTTGGTGAGGTCCTTCCAGGTGCCGGAGACCCCGGGCACGCTGGCCTGGCCGCCCAGGATGCCCTCGGTGCCGACGTCCCGGGCGACCCGGGTCACCTCGTCGGCGAACGAGGAGAGCTGGTCGACCATGGTGTTGATGGTGTTCGTCAGCTCCAGGATCTCGCCCCGGGCGTCCACCTGGATCTTCTGCGACAGGTCGCCCCTGGCGACCGCGGTGGTGACCTGCGCGATGTTGCGGACCTGGCTGGTCAGGTTGTTCGCCATCGAGTTGACGTTCTCGGTCAGGTCCTTCCAGACGCCGGCCACCCCCGGCACCTGGGCCTGCCCGCCGAGGATGCCCTCGGTGCCCACCGCGCGCGCCACCCGGGTCACCTGCTCGGCGAACCCGGACAGCTGGTCGACCATCGTGTTGATGGTGTTCTTCAGCTCCAGGATCTCGCCCCGGGCGTCGACCTCGATCTTGCGCGACAGGTCGCCCTTGGCGACCGCGGTGGTCACCTCGGCGATGTTGCGGACCTGCGCGGTCAGGTTGGCGGCCATGAAGTTCACCGAGTCGGTGAGGTCGCGCCACACGCCGGCCACGCCCGACACCTGCGCCTGGCCGCCGAGCCGGCCCTCGGTGCCCACGTCGCGGGCCACCGTGGTGACCTGCGCGGCGAACGAGTTGAGCTGGTCCACCATGGTGTTGACGGTGTTCTTCAGCTCCAGCATCTCGCCGTCGACGTCGACGGTGACCTTGCGCGACAGGTCGCCGCGGGCCACCGCGGTGGTCACCTCGGCGATGTTGCGCACCTGCGCGGTCAGCCGGCCCGCCATGGTGTTGACCGAGTCCGACAGGTCCTTCCAGGAGCCGGAGACGCTGCGCACCCGGGCCTGGCCGCCGAGCTTGCCCTCGGTGCCGACCTCGATCGCCACCCGGGTCACCTCGTCGGTGAACTCCGACAGCTGGTCGACCAGGCCGTTGACCGTCCGGCCGACCTTCAGGAACTCGCCGCGCAGCGGGTAGCTCGCCCCGGTGGTGTGCAGCGAGCGCAGCTCCATGGTCTGGGTCAAGTCGCCCTCGGCGATCGAGGACAGCACCCGGCCGACCTCGGCCATCGGCCGGGCCAGGTCGTCGATCAGCGCGTTGCAGTTGTCCACGGCCGCCATCCAGGCGCCCTCGCCGACCCCGGTCTCCAGCCGCTCCGAGAGCCGGCCCTCGCGGCCCACCGCCCGCCGCACCCGGGCCAGTTCACCGGTGAGGTGCTGGTTGCGCTCGGCGACCTCGTTGAACACCGCGGCGATCTCGGCCAGCAGGCCGTCGCCCGGGAAGGTCAGCCGGCGCCGGAAGTTGCCGTCGCGCATCGCGGTCAGCGCGGTCAGCAGCTTGCGCAGCTCCGCGGGCTCCGCGCCGCGCCCCGGCCCCGGGCGCCGCCCGCCGCCGGCCCGCGACGGCGGCACCGGGCGGGCGCCGCGCGCAGCGGCGGTCGTCGTACCGGACACGTCCTTGGTCGCCGAACTCAACGGGGCCCTCCCAGGTCCTGACTCGGTTCACCGCCGCGGGAGGATCGGCGTCCGGCCGGTCGGCTCCCGCGCCGTCCCTGTCGACCGTACTGCGGCGGTGACGGCACGCGGACCCCCCAGTGTGGCAGCACCGGCAGCCGGTGTCGGACCGGTTGCCCGGGGTTTTCCCGGCGAGCAGGGAAAGTGGTGAACGAAATCACCCCCAGGTGCCTGTTTCGACGCCCCGGCCCCGCTGGGTACCAACCGGAAAGTAGGGTGGAGGGCCGCACCGGGCCGAGGCGACGCCGCCCCGCGCCCGCAGTACCGCCCGAACCGTCCGCCCGGACCGTCCGCCGGACCAGCAGCAGAGGAGCCGTGGCCGTGGTCACCGCGCGCGCAGCCGCCACCTTCGAACCGGTCGACCGGTCGGCCGCCGCGGCCCGCGGCTTCGTCCGGGACGCCCTGCTCGGCTGGGGCGTGCCCGAGGTGGTGGACGACGCCGTGGTGCTGGTCAGCGAGCTGGTCACGAACGCCGTGGTGCACGCCGGGACGGCCGCCGAGGTGGCCTGCCTGCGCGAGGAGGACACCGTCCGGATCGAGGTCAGCGACCGGCACCCGGAGCGCGGCCTGCCCTCCTTCGCCAATGTGACGATGAACTCGCAGCGCTACGCCGACCCGGACGGCGAGGGCGGCCGCGGCCTGCTGATGTGCTCGGCGCTGTCCAGCAGCTGGGGTGTGGAGTACGCGGCCGGCCGCAAGACCGTCTGGTTCCGGCTCGCCCTGCCCGAGCAGCGGCCCGGCACCCGGTACGCGCTGCCCAGCCTGCCCGGCGGCGAGCTGCCGACCACGGACGGCCCGGTCCGGGTCGCCGTGGTGCAGCTCGACGACCACGGGCGGGTCCGGCACTGGAACGCCGACGCCGAGACGCTCTTCCACCGGCCGGCGGACGCCGTGTTCGGCCGCCCCTGGGCCGAACTGGCCGTCTGGCCGCAGACCCCCGGCCTCGGCCTTGGCGACACCCTGCGGCTGGCCCGCTGGGAGGGCTCGTACGCGGTGCGCGGCGGCGACGGCGCGGTGCAGGAGGTGTACGGCACCCACGTGCGGCTGCGCGACAGCCAGGGCACCCCGACCGTGCTGTGCGTGCTGGTCCGGGAGGCCGACCGCGCGGTGCTGCGCAGCCCCGGCACCCCCGGGGCCGCCGTGGAGAGCGCCGGCACCGCCGTCGAGCCGCTGGACCTGCTGGTCGGCCCGGTCTCCCCCGACGACCTGTCCAGCCTGCTGCAGCGGATCGTCGAGCGGGCCCGCGACCTGCTCGACGCCGACGCCTCCTACCTGCTGCTCACCAGCGAGGACGAGACCGAGTTCGAACTGCGCGCCGCCACCGGCCTGGCCGGCCCGGCCCGCCGCTTCTCCCGGCTGCCGATCGACGCCGGGGCCGGCCGCTTCGACTCGGCCCGGCTGCCCGCCGTCCACGAGGACCTCGCGGTCCGCCCCACCGGCGCCGCCCCGCTGCTCGACGGCACCGACCTGCGCTCGCTGATCACCGTCCCGCTCAAGGTCGAGGGCCGACTGACCGGTTCGCTCGGGGTGGCCGCGGCCGCCCCCGGCCGCTACGACAACGAGGACGCACTGCGCCTGCAGTTCGCCGCCGACCGGATCGCGCTGGCCCTGGAGAGCGCCCGGCTCGGCGAGCTGGAGCGGCTGCGGCGCGGCTCGCTGTCCTTCCTGGTGGAGGCCTCCGACCTGCTCGCGGGCACCCTGGAGCACGAGCAGACGCTCGCCCTGATGGCGCAGATGGCCGTCCCCACCCTCTCCTCCTGGTGCGCCGTCTACACCACCGGCACGGACGCCGCGGCCGGCGCCGAACTCGCCTTCGTGCTGCACGAGGACGAGGACCGGATCGACGCGCTGCGCGCCCTGCTCGACAAGTCCCCCGCCCCGGAGGCGGTGCCCAGCCCGGGCGCCCGCCCGTGGTCCGCGCCCGCCGAGACCGCCCGGGCCCTCGGCCACCCGGTCGGGCCGGAGCTGGGCGAGACGGTGGTGATGCCGCTGTCCGCCCGCAACCGCGTGATCGGCCTGCTGGTGCTCGGCACCCGGCACGGCGTCCGGTTCCGCCAGGAGATCCTGGAGCTCGGCGAGGACCTCTCCCGCCGGGCCGCCCTGGCGCTGGACAACTCGCGCCTGTACTCGGAGCGCACCGCGATCAGCCAGGCGTTCCAGCGCGCCCTGCTGCCGCCGGAGCTGCCGAAGATCCCCGGCGTCGAGGTGGAGGTCTTCTACCAGGCCGCGGGCGAGGGCAACGAGGTCGGCGGCGACTTCTACGACCTGTTCCCGATCCGCGAGGGCACCTACGGCTTCGCCATCGGCGACGTCTGCGGCACCGGCCCCGAGGCCGCCTCGGTCACCGGCCTGGCCCGCAACTCGCTGCGCCTGCTGGCCCGCGAGGGCCTCGACGCCCCGCAGGTGCTCACCCGGCTGAACGCCGCGATCCTGGACGAGGGCAGCCGGGCCCGCTTCCTCACCCTGCTCTACGGCGAGCTGACGCCCCGCGAGGACGGCTCGACCGTCCTGTCGCTGGTCTGCGCCGGCCACCCGCTGCCGCTGCGGCTGCGCACCGACGGGCAGGTCGACCAGGCCGCCTCGCCGCAGCCGCTGCTCGGCGTGATGGACGAACTCGACCTCGTCGCCGAGGAGTTGATCCTCGCCCCGGGCGAGGTGCTGCTGTGCGTGACGGACGGCGTGACCGAGCGCCGGGAGGGCCGCCGGATGCTCGGCGACGACGGCCTGGCCGAGGTGCTGACCGGCTGCGCGGGCCTGACCGCGGGCGCCGTCGCGGCCCGGGTGCACCGGGCGGTGGAGCGGTTCGCGCCCGAGCCGCCGTCCGACGACATGGCCATCCTGACCCTGCGCATCCCGACCCAGCGGCAGAGCTGACCGATCACCGGTTTTCGAACCGGTTACGGGCCGGTGTCAGAACCGGTCACGGTTTGCTCACACTTGCTCATCCTGCGTGAGGCGCGCGGGTACGGAACCCGGCGGCCGGGTACACCGCAAGCACCGGGGGCTTCCACCCCGGAGGGCACGACCAGCGGCTCGGCCGCCGGTTCTCTCACTCGCCGCAGCCGCCGCACCCTCTCTTCGGTGCGCCCACGACCCGGCACTCGGCACCACCTTCCGCACACCCCACTTTTCACCGTGATCCCGCCATGCCCTGGCGCAGAGTGAAAGGAGCCTCCGGTGAGCAACGAAGCCCCCGGGGCGAACATCCGATCCGCTGACGCGGGTCCGCTCGGTTACCTGGCCCTCGGTCTGACCCTGCTGGCGTACGGCCTGCTCGGCACGGGTGTCCTCAGCGACACCTCGGCCGGCGGCGCCGCCACGCTGGCCAACCTGGTCGGCGGCGTGACGCTGTTCGTCGCCGGCCTCTGGCAGTTCCGCGGCGGCGACCGCTTCAGCGGCACCGCGTTCACCGCCCTGGGCGCCTTCTGGGCGACCTGGGCCGCCGCCGGCCCGGCCGGCAAGAACACCGCGGGCCTGTTCCTGCTGCTGTGGGCGCTGCTGGCGCTCACCCTGACCGCCGCCTCCTGGGGCGCCGGCCTGCTCACCCGCGCGGTGTACGGCCTGCTGACGGTCTCCCTGGTGCTCAGCGCCATCGGAGCCTTCGCCGACGCCTCCGGCTGGGCCAAGGTCGGCGGCTGGGTCGCCGCCGTCGCCGGCCTCGCCGCCTGGTACTCGGCCACCGCCGCCCTGACCGACGGCCGCTGGGGCCGGGTCGCCCTCCCGGTCAGGTAACCACCGCACCGCGCACCACCGCACCGCCGTTCACCCCGGAGCCCGGACGCCACCCCCACGGCGCCCGGGCTCCGGCATGTCCGCAGGTCAACTGCCTCTCCGAAGAAAGGACTTGACAGTCCGACAGACCGCCAGTTCCATAGTGCTAGGAACCTAGATAAATGAGGTTGCGGTGATCGAGTTCCACATCGAGCCCCGGTCCGGCGTCGCCCCCTACCTGCAACTGGTCCACCAGGTGCGGCAGGCGCTGCGGCTGGGCCTGCTGTCCGAGGGGGACCGGCTGCCCAAGGTCAAGGAGGTCGCGGCGAAGGTCGCGATCAACCCCAACACCGTGCTCAAGGCGTACCGCCAGCTGGAGAACGAAGGACTGGTCTCCCCCAAACCGGGCGTCGGCACCTTTGTCACCGGCACCCTCGGCACCCCCGCCGTGTCCGAACACGATCCGTTGCGAAGGGAGTTGCGCCGCTGGCTGACCGCCGCCCGGGCCGCCGGGCTGGACGAGGAGTCCATCGAGGCACTGTTCCGCCAGACCGTCCGAAGCCCCACCGAAGAGGAACGATGACCGCGATCGTCGAAGCCCGGGCGCTGCACAAGCGCTACGGCCGCCGCCCGGCCCTCACCGACTGCACGCTGAGCGTCCCCGCCGGGAGCGTCGTCGGCCTGGTCGGCCCGAACGGCGCCGGCAAGTCCACCCTGCTGCAACTCGCCTGCGGCCTGCTCACCCCCACCAGCGGCAGCATCGAGGTGTTCGGCGCCCCGCCCGGCCGACTCGCCCGGGTCGGCTTCGTCGCCCAGGACACCCCCGTGTACGCCGGGCTCTCCGTCGCCGACCACCTGCGGATGGGCGCGAAGCTCAACCCCCGCTGGGACGCCGCCCTCGCCGCCCGCCGCGTCCGGCAGTTCGGCCTCGACCCCGCGCAGAAGGCCGGCCGCCTCTCCGGCGGCGGGCGCGCCCAGCTCGCCCTCACCCTGGCCGTCGCCAAGCGGCCCGCACTCCTGCTCCTGGACGAACCGGTGGCCGCCCTCGACCCGCTGGCCCGGCGCGTCTTCCTGCAGGGTCTGATGGAGTTCGTCGCCGAGTCCGAACCGCAGACCACCGTGGTGCTCTCCTCCCACCTGCTCTCCGACCTGGAACGGGTCTGCGACCGCCTGGTCGTGCTCGCCGACTCCCGGGTCCGCGCCGAGGGCGGCACCGACGACCTGCTCGCCACCCACTTCCGACTCACCACCACCCGCCGCGGCGCCGACACCCTGCCCGCCGGGATGCACGTCCTGCGGGCCGAACACACCGGGCGCCAGAGCACCTTCACCGTCCGCGCCGAGAGCCCCGTCGACGACCCGTCCTGGGTGATGGAACCGCTCGGCCTGGAGGACCTGGTCCTGCACCTGCTGTCCCACCCGTCCGAACCCGAACCCGAACCCGCCGCCCCCCGCCCCGTCCCGGAGCCGCAACGATGACCTGGCTGACCTGGCGCCAGTACCGCGCCCAGTTCCTGACCGCCGCCGCCCTGCTCGCCGTCACCTCCGGCTACCTGGTGGTGAGCGGGCTCCGGCTGCGCGACGGCCTCCGCGGGCTGCCCGTCGGCTGCGCGGACGGCCGGTGCGTCGACGCGGACCGGCTGCTCCAGAGCCACCAGAGCGCGTACCTGGCCGCCGGCGCGCTCGTCCTGCTCGCCCCCGCGCTGATCGGCGCGTTCTGGGGCGCCCCGCTGATCGCCCGCGAACTGGAGACCGGCACCCACCGGCTGGCCTGGACCCAGAGCGTCCACCGCGGCCGCTGGCTGGCCGGCAGGCTGCTGATCACCACCGCGGCAGCCGTCCTCGTCACCGGACTGCTCAGCCTGCTGGTCACCTGGTACGCCGTCCCCTTCGACCAACGCGACCACGACCGCTTCCACCCGCTGCTGTTCGACCTGCGCGGCCTCGTCCCGCTCGGCTACGCCGCGTTCGCCGTCGCGCTCGGGGCCTGCGCCGGCCTGTTCCTGCGCCGCACCCTCGCCGCGGCGGCCGTCACCCTGGCCGTCTTCGCCGCCGTCCAGGTCCTGGTGCCGCTGGCCGTCCGCCCGCACCTCCAGCAGCCCGTCCACGTACTCACCTCGCTGGGCGCCGTCCCGGTCGGCAGCGCCCGGATGGCGGGCTTCGAAGGCTCCACCCTCGCCCCCGACTCCCGGATGATCGCCGTCCTCGACATCCCCGACGGCTGGGTGCTCACCGGCGCCGCCCCGCAGCCGGTCCGCGACGCGACGGGCCGCGTCCTCACCCTCGGCACCCAGCCCTGCGCGGGCTCCGCCGGCCTCCCCCCGGACCTCGGATGCCTGAAGAAGTCCGACCTGTACGTCGCCGTCGACTACCAGCCGGCCGACCGCTACTGGACGTTCCAACTCGCCGAGACCGGGCTGTACCTCGTCCTGGCCGCCGCCCTCGCCGCCCTCACTGCGTGGGGTCTGCGCCGCCGCGGCTGACGCACCACCCGCCCGCACCCGCCTGCCCGCCCGTACTCGCGGCGGCCGGACCGGCCAGTCCGCTCCGGCCGCCGCTCCCGTCCGCCCCGCACCTCCCGCAATCGCCTGACCCGTTCACCTCGGGTTGCTACTGTCTGCGTGCGGAGGGGAACGGATGGGTCATTGGCTGGTGGGCACGGAGTCCCTCGCCGCATGCCGTTTCGCGCTCTCACCCCTGGTCGAGACGGTCGCCGCGGTCGGCATCCTCGCCGAGATCCGCCCCGAGCCGTGGCGCCGCGGCTGGCTCGCCACCCACCAACCCGCCTTCCGGGCCCACCTCGCGGCCACCCGGCAGCCCGCCCCCCGGCCCAGCGCCCGCCAAGCCTCCGACTGGCCCGGCGAACTGCGCCTGCCCGTCCCCGACCCGGACGCCGACCCCCGGCTGCTCGACCTCACCGGCGCCGACCTGCCACCGGACCTCACCGAACTCCTCGACTGGACGTGGCAGCACGTCGTCCGCCCCGAATGGCCCGCCCGCCTGCGCGCCTTCCGCGCCGACCTCGCCGCCCGCCGCGAACGCGCCGAACGCCACGGCTGGCCCGCCGCCCTCCCCCACCCCGGCCCGCACCACCGCTGGCTCCCCGACGGCCGCCTGCGCCTCACCGCCCCCGACCTCCCGCCGCCCCCGCACCCCTCCCCCGAACTGCTGCTCGTCCCCACCAGCGCCCGCCACGGCTGGCTCTGCCCGGACGAGACGCGCAACCGGCTCGCCCTCGTCTACCCGACCTCGGCCGCCCCCGTCCCCGGCCCGCGCACCCCGCCCGCCAGCCTGGGCCGCCTGCTCGGCAGCGCCCGCGCCGAACTCCTGGCCGGCCTCGACCGCCCGCGCGACACCACCCAGCTGGCCGCCCTCACCGGCCTCGGCCCGGCCGCCGTCGACGACCACCTCACCGTCCTGCTCGACGCCCGCCTGATCGCCGGCACCACCACCGGCCGCTACTACCGCACCGCCCTCGCCGAAGCCCTGCTCTCCGCCCAGCCCGGCTGACCTCCGGCCCTACCGGGCCGCGCTGGGCTCCCGCTCCCCCGGCCCCGCCGTCGCGGCCTGCGGCCCGTCCTCCTCCTTCTGGCGCCACCCCGAGACCGCCGCCTGCACCAGGTACACGGTCAGCAGGATCACCACCGCCACCAGGCCGTCCGCCCAGAAGTGGTTCGCCGTCACCACGACCACCCACACCGTCACCACCGGGTGCAGCACCATCAGCCACCGCCACGGCCCGCGCGCCGCCGAGACCACCGCCACCGCCGCGATCACGCACCACGCCACGTGCACCGAGGGCATCGCCGACAGCTGGTCCGCCACCACCCCCGCGACCGCGCTGCCGTACACCGACTGCCCGTACTGCTCCGCCAGGTCGACGAACCCGTTGCCCGGCAGCATCCGCGGCGGCGCCACCGGGATGAACTGGATCAGCAGGCACACCGCCGTGGTCGCCACCACCGTGGTCCGCACCCACGCGTACCGCGCCCGGTGCCGCAGGAACAGCCAGAGCAGCACCACCAGCATCACGCCGAAGTGCATCGTCGCGTAGTAGTAGTTCGCCCCCTGCACCAGCCACGGATGCCCCACCACCGCCCGCTGCCACGACGCCTCGTCCGGCAGCCCGAACTCCCCCTCCGTCCGGTGGATCCACTCCGCCCGCTCCAACGCGTGGCCGGTGCCCACCAACGACAGGTGCCCCACCACCTGCCACAGCGCGAACAACGCCAGCAGCGTCCCCGCCTCCCGCAGCGCGTCCGCCGCCACCCCCGCCCGACGCCGCCGCACCTCCCCGTCGGCCCGCCGAGCCACCCCTTGCCTGACCGCGAACGCCGCAGCGTACAGCGCCGCGGAGGCACCGGCCGAGGTTTGCCACGTCAACGTCAGGTTCTGCATTGGCGAAGGCTACCCGCCCGTTCCCGGGAACGCGAAAAAGCCCCCTGACATCCCGTCAGGGGGCTTTCCCACAAAGATTGTTCGGCGGCGTCCTACTCTCCCACAGGGTCCCCCCTGCAGTACCATCGGCG